>NZ_AUEZ01000091.1 GCF_000426245.1 Bradyrhizobium sp. Ai1a-2
AGCACCAACTGGCCCAAACGCGCCCGGCGCCGCCAGTCGTGCACCTGCTGGGGCCGGCAGCCATGGCGACGGGCGACGTCTGTGACAACCGCCCCCGGCTCGAGGCTTTCCGCGGCAATCTGTGCCTTCAAATCATCCGGCCACCGCTTGCGACCTGCGCCAGCATACACTTCGATACGCGGCGACAACGGTCGTCTTATGTCATCCGAATGGTCGTCCATTGTAAGCACCCTTGCTGAAGATGACTCTTCTAACGGTGCTCTTAAGACCCCGCACAAACAATCCGACGGGCCTCTGCGCTACGCTTACGCTTCAAAGTGGGGCCACACTGTTGCTTCTGTAGTCCGCCTCTCCCGTAAATGATCGAACGTTAGGAATCGTGAACCGACTAGCCGAATGTGTGCGTACATCAGCAGTTTGCGCCGTCGAGACAAATGGTCGGGCTCATCTCTCTTGAGATGCCGCGCTACCCGAAGATGTACTCGGTCGGTGTCTACCTAGCCGGCGGTGATGCGAGTAAGCCCCGCCAGCGACACATTCCCTCGAGGGCGGCGGAAGACCCGCACGCTGATCTGATAGATAGACTTGATTGGCGTGGGTGTGGTGAACGAGCTTCGCTGTGCTGTGGGGCGCGGCGCTGTCGCCGCATCCAGCATGCCATCGCTAGCGTCACTGATATTCAAAAACCTCGCTCTTCATTGTGAAAGGCCTGATCCGCGTCGTGGTTTGCCAGTCGCGCGGCGCGGTCGCAAGATTGCTGCTGACAATGCGCGAGATAGGTGTCGGAAGCGCGACAGCAATCTGAGCAGTAGACGGAGCTATTCAGATGAATCACACAAATCATCCGCTTGCTTATCCGGACTGGCAGGAATGGAAAGACCATGCTGTCCAGGACCGCTTCAACCCGACAACGCTCCTGCTCGATCGCCATCTGGCAGATTCCAGCGAGCGCATAGCGCTGTCAGTTGATGGTGAGCATTACAGTTATGCCCAGCTGCTTCGGCAGGTGAATCGCGCAGCCAGCGCGCTGGCATCAGTCGGGCTTCGTCCAGGCGAGCGCGTGCTCCTGTTTGGCACCGACAGTCTTGAGTATGTTTCGATTTGGATGGGCGCGCTACGACTTGGCGCGATCCCGGCAGCCGTCGCGGATGCCTATCGCGCGGACTCTCTTCGCTATTTCATCGAAGATACCGGCGCACGCATTCTCTTCATCGATTCCGAGCAACTCGGGAAGTACGAAGAGATCGCCGCAGGGATTTCGCGTAGTCTTGACTCTGTCCTTATTCGGCCATCGGATCACGCGCTGGAGCCAATTGTTTATGATGGCGCCGTCGGACCGACTCGCAGGAACGTGCTCAGGCTCTTGGCTCAATCGTCTGACCATTTCACGCCGGTGCCGGTACATAAGCACGATATCGCATACATGTTTTATTCCGGAGGAACCACGGGAACGGCCAAGGGCATTCCGCATCTCGCGCAAGACTTGCATATCGTTCCGGAGAGACAGGCGGCATTCTGGGGATTGACACCGACCGATGTCTTCCATGCCACCTCCAAGAAGTTCTTCTCTCACGGAATTTGGCCTGGCCTTCTGATTCCGCTGTTTATCGGTGCGCGGGCGGTCATCACAGGAAAGCCTCCCACACCTGACAATCTCATTCAGCTGATCGAAACCGAGAGGCCAACCGCGTTAATTACGGTCCCGACCGTGATCAAGAACGTGTTGGAATTCGTCGAGCGAAGCGACCGTTCGTTCGATCTCTCGTCCGTGAATCTCGCCGTGACGGCCTCCGAGAAACTTCCGATGGAAATATTCGAACGCTTCCACCGGGTATTCGCTACGGAACTGTTCGATGGGATCGGAAATTCGGAGGTGACGTATTCGTGGATTAGCAACACGCGCAAGCGTTCCAAACGCGGTAGTTTGGGGACGCCCACGTTTGGTGTCAGCATCAAGCTCCTGGATCGAGACGGCTGCGCGATCACTACGCCGAACACAGCCGGCGAGGCCTACGTCCATAGTACGACCAGCGCGCCCTTCTACTGGCGCAAGCAGGACCAGAGCCTCGCAACATTTGCCGGAGGATGGACTCGAACGGGCGACGAACTCTGGTTCGACGAGGATGGCTTCTACTGGTTCTCGGGACGCGCCAACGAACTCTTCAAGGTAAAGGGACTATGGGTCTCCCCAATCGAGATCGAGGCGGAACTCACCGCTCATCCGGCTGTCTATGAAGCCGCGGTCGTACCGCATGTCAATGCGGAAGGGCTGACCGAGTCCCGGGCGTTCGTCGTTCTCAGGCGTGGCTTCGACGCCTCGAACGATCTGACGGCCGCACTTCAAACCGGCATCAAGGCGCGAATCGCCGGATACAAGGTCCCGCGATCGATCGTCTATGTCGAGGCTTTGCCGCGGACTACGCTGATGAAAATCGACCGGCGCGCATTGCGGGAGCACGCGGCGGCCGGAGCCGCCATACCACCCAACGCTCCGCCTCCGGCGACGGCTGATCTCGCAATTCGGCCGGCCGCCCAGGCGGACCGGTAACAGGCTTGCGCATGGAGCGTAGAGCTTCGCGCGTGGGCGCTTGGGCTCCATTTGACGCATAAGCTTTCAGCACGTTAAGGCTGCGTTCCTCTGCGACAAGCGGCGACGCTCGACACGCCCGCCATCAACTGACGCGGTTGTAACTCAATTTCCTTATTTTGAAATCTGTTCGTAACGGGACAGCCTCATCTTTTCGATGACAAGGGCCGAGTTATGGCCGCAAATGCAGCTCTCCATCGCCTCCCTTCGGCCGGCGCCGATTTTTGTTGGAGTAGTTGTGTCCGATGTGTCCGCGTCGCCGGTCCACGGCATCCCTTTGTGGTCGGCCGTTCGAAAATAGAGCCGATATCAGGGAGATTGAAATGCGCTACAAAATTGTTGTCGTTACTGCCGCAGCGACTTTTTTGGCATCAATGGGCTTCTTGTTCGCTTGGACAAATGCCGATGGCGCAACATTCGGTATGCCTAAGACGTGCGCAAATCCAGCAGTCGCAGACGCATTGGACCTACCCATTTCTTCGGCGAGCGCGTGCGTACGGTGAATTGACGCTGACGCCCAGTGTCGTTCGGTTGCCGCGCGGTTTGGCCTCACACTCAAGGAGAAGGAGATCGCCATGGACGTCCGAGGATACCCGATCGGCCCGATCGAGGCGAAAGGTGCGTTCACTTCCGATATCGATCTGCCGCCCGTAGTTAGGCCTGGCTCGCTCAATACCCTTGTCGAACAAGACCGTCCGCCTATCGTCGACCAATCGGGTATGCGCCACAAATATGTGCCACTGCGTCACGACCCCGTGACGGGAGCCATATCGTCGGGCGGCCGCTATCTGTTCCGCGGCTATGAAGACGCGATCAGGTTCCGTGACTATCTTGACGGGCTAACCTTTCCTGGGGAACAGACGACCTTCTGGAAGCGTCCATTCTTCTCGAATGCGGTCCGATTCGTCTGGCGCGTGGCTGGCGCGCACGATATCGCGCCGATCACCACACATGATCTCACTCGCTTCGAGCGTTACAGTGTAGACAATGCGAAATTCGAAGCTCGTCTGCCAGAGTTGTTTCCCGCGTTTCTTGAAGCGGCGCGGCGGCTCGATCTGGCCCACATCACGCTGATGTTTCAACCCGAGTACAACCTGGTCGGCGTGCTCACCGCCGCCACCAGGGAAAGCCGTCAGACACCTAGTTTCGAGCCATTACGGCTCTCTGTCGACAAACTTGCCTTGCGCGGTTCGGCCTCGGAGGCACGCCTGACCGAACTCGGTGCGCAGAAGATCTTCGATCGAACCAGCTTCAACGTAGCCGTTTGGCTGCCGTTGTCGGCCCAGGCCGGCGGTGAGCCAGCGATCTGGCCCAACAGCCCCCCGATCCCAGAACCCGGCGTGGAGCACATGATTGAGGCTCAACAAAGCGTGGCCTGATGCGGCTCATCGTAAGGCGGACCCGAGCCTGCGCGTCGTTGGTACTGGCCCTATCGGTGTTGACGCTCGTGCTGCAACCTGAGTGAAAGCGCAACTTGTCTAGAGGCGATGAGCGGTCTTCAGCAGTTCGCCAGCACGCTCGCCAATGACGACGCAAGGGGCCATGGTATTGCCGGTCGTCACGCGCGGCAGGACCGATCCGTCGGCGATCCGCAAATGATCGAGACCGTAAACGCGCAGTTGGTGGTCGACCACCGACATGGCGTCGCGCCCCATCTTGGCGGTGCAGGTTTGGTGCGAGTGGCTGACCGTCGCGTTACGGATGAATGTTTCCAGCCCCGCGTCGTCGACCGGTCCCGGCAGGAGTTCTCTTTTCGTGAAATGTCGCAAGGCCGTTGAACTGCCGATCGCCCTGCAGAACTCGACGCAGGTCTTCAGCGCCCTTAGATCGGCGGGATCATCGAGGCCGTTTGCATCGATCTCGACCGGGTCGCAGGGATTCGGTCCGGTGAGACGGATGCGGCCCCGGCTGGCGGTGCGCAGCACCGCGTTTGTCAGCGACCAGCTATTGGGCGGCAGCGGATCCTTGGCGACCTGCGGACTGGCATAGGGTGCCTCGACCATCAGCGTCTGCAGGTCCGGTACCTCAAGTGCAGCATCACTGCGCCAAAGTGCGGTTGCTTCCGTCAAATTGTTGCGGCGCTCAATGGGCATCGACGCTTCCCAGACGCATGGCGCCATGAAGTGATCCTGGAAGTTCTGGCCAACGCCCGGCAGATGCTGGACAAGAGGAATGCCGAGGCGCTTCAGTTCGGCCTCGTCGCCGATACCGGACTGCATGAGCAACTTGGGCGTGTGAATAGCGCCCAGCGACAGCACGACTTCATTGGCACCGATGCGACGCACCTTACCTTCATGCGCGACCTCCACGCCGGTCACTCGCTTGCCAGCCAAGGTTAGACGAGTGACGAGCGTGCCGGTCAGGACCGTGAGGTTTGGGCGGTCCATAAACGGGTAGACATAGCAGCGGAAGATGGATTGCCGTCGGCCATCGCGGACGCACACGTTGGTAAGCGCGGCCCCACCATTGCCCTCCATCATCACTCCATTCTGGTCCTCAAAAGTCGGAACGCCGACCGCCGCAAAGGCTTCGAGCATGGCGGCAGCGAGAGGATGCGGATCAGGCGCCGGCTGTACGAAGACCATCCCGCCGGTGCCGCGGCGCGCCGCATCCGGCGCGCCGTGCCAGTCCTCGATGCGCTGATAGATCTGCAGCACGGATTGATAGTTCCAGCCGTCATCGCCGGCTTCCGCCGCGAGATGGTCCCAATCCGCCTTGTGGCCGCGTGACCACACCATCACGTTGATGCTGGATCCGCCACCCAGCACCTTGCCCATGGACATGGGAATGGCACGACCGTTCAACCGAGGATTTGCCATCGCGTTGAAAGACCAGTCGTACTCGCCACGGCGAAGCGCAGGCCAACGCAACGGATCCATAATCTCCGGCACGTCATCGCTGCCGCCGGCTTCAAGCAGAAGAACGCTGACGTCGGGATTCTTCGCCAACCGCCGGGCCACGACTGAACCCGACGACCCTGATCCGCAGATGATGAAGTCGTAGTGTGACTTCAGCTCACCTGTCAGCTTCTGCTGATTGGCCTGAACACGGGCGGCTCGGTCGTCGATCACAGTTTTCCCTCCGTATGGTCGCCATCATCCGATGATGTCTATCCCACATGGGGCCGGTCTATCAGGAGTACGTAGCGCCGTGTCGATCAACTGTATTACCAAAGCGCGTTTAGCCCAGGGCAAACAGCTACAGCGGTAATAGTGGCCCCCCGAGACGTACCTCAATGGTGCATTTGCGCGGAATTGAGCACGCGCGGCCGATCCACGGCTCCATGGTTTATGGCAAGCAGGCCGAGCGGCAAGATGTTGTCCGCCGGCTCCAATTACTTAACCTGTCAGACATCTCCTGCCGCGATTCTTGGTTGCGACATCCCGCAAGAACGAGAGCCGCTCGGGCCCCTGGCGGTCACGTCATAAATGTTCGCCAGCGCTCTACGCTCACGACAAGTTTAACCTCGCGCCAGGTCACTAAGGGTTTTGCGGCCATTGTATGCTGCCCATCATATCAAACGCGACGTCGAGCCGCAGCTGCGTAAGTAGTCGCTAGTCGCCTATTCGATGCAGAGATCCAGCAAGCAACCGACTCGAGGACGTGTCATGGGAATAGTTAGGTTTGCGCTGAGATTTCCGTATACATTCTATGTCGTTGCCGCACTGATTTTGTTTGTCGGCGTCTCGGCCATTGCGGTTATGCCGATAGACATCTTCCCGCAGATCAACATTCCGGTTGTGTCCGTGATTTGGCAGTACTCCGGGCTTAGCGCGCCTGAAATGGAGCAGCGAGTTAGCACGTACAGTCAATACGCCATAAGTACCAGCGTGACCGGCATCAAGAATATGGAAGCGCAGAGCCTTAACGGCATTTCAGTCCAGAAGATCTACTTCCAGCCGAACGTCAATATCGAACTTGCGATCTCGCAGATCGTGGCGGGCACCAATGCGATCCGCGCCCTCTTGCCAGCCGGCGTCCAGCCTCCAATCGTCGTGCAGTACAATGCTTCGAGCGTTCCAGTGCTGCAGCTCAGTCTGAGCTCCGACCGCCTCAATGAACAGAAGCTGTATGATTACGGATACTACGACCTACGTCAGCAGCTCGCCTCGGTGCCGGGCGTAACCTTCCCAACTCCCGACGGCGGCAAGTATCGGCAGATCATGGTCGACATCGATCCGCTCAAGCTTCAGGCCAAGGGGCTGACGCCGATGGACGTGGTGAACGCGGTCAATGCTCAAAATCTCACATTGCCGTCGGGCTTCGCCAAGATCGGAGACACGCAATACACCGTGCGCACCAATGCGATGCCCACCACGATCGACGACCTCAACAACATCCCGATCAGATACGCCAAAGGGCCGACCGTATTTCTGAAGGACGTTGGCCAGGTGCATGATGGCTGGGCGGTGCAGCAGAACATCGTCCGCACGAACGGAACGCGCTCCGTCTTGCTGAGCGTGATCAAGAACGGCGATGCCTCGACGCTTGCCGTCGTCAATGGCGTCCGCAAGCTGCTGCAGGTCGCACGCGCGGCTGCGCCACCCGGCCTGCGCATCAACGAACTGTTTGACCAATCGGAGCTCGTCAGGGCGTCGATTTGGGGCGTGCTTCGCGAGGGTACGATCGCCGCCAGCCTCACCGGAGTGATGATCCTGCTGTTTCTGGGGTCATGGCGATCGACGCTGATTGTCATGATTTCGATTCCGCTATCGATCCTGAGCTCGGTCGCCATCCTGTACTTCCTCGGCTACACGCTCAACACGATGACGCTTGGTGGGATGGCGCTCGCGGTCGGCATCCTGGTCGATGACTCGACGGTAACGATCGAAAATACGCATCGGCTCCACAGCGCGGGCATGAGTCTTGCGGAAGCTACGCTGCATGGCTCCGCTGGCATCGCCGTCCCGACCATGGTCTCAACGCTCGCAATCAGCTGCGTTTTCACCTCGGTCATATTCCTTGAGGGGCCGGCGAAATTCCTATTTACGCCGCTCGGGCTGGCTGTGGTATTCGCGATGCTCGCCTCGTATGCGCTGTCGAGGACCTTGACGCCCGTCATTATTGGCCAACTGCTCAAGAGTGAACGCCACGGCACAACGGTCGGCTCCGGCGGTTGGTTCAAGCGTTTTCATCAGGCGTTCGAACGAGGTTTCGAGCGCTTTCGGACCGGCTATGTCCGCGCGCTAACGATGCTTCTGATGCGGCGCTCGATCATCCCCATCGTCGCCGCGTTGATGCTTGCGTTGGGCGGCGTCATGCTGACGCTTGTTGGCCGCGACTTCTTCCCCGAGATCGATGGCGGACAGATCAAGCTGCACGTCCGCGCGCCGGCCGCCACGCGCATCGAAGCCACCGAGCGAATTTTCGAGGAGGTGGAGGAAAAAATCCGCGAAGTGATACCCGAGCGCGATCGCGACCTGATCGTTGACGATATCGGGGTACCGCAGCGCGTCTACAATCTCGCCTTCACTGACGGATCGACCATCAACGTCAATGATGGCGTGATCCTGGTATCGCTGAAAAAGGGACATGCCCCGACAGCGGACTACGTCCGCAAGCTCCGCAAGGAACTTGCGGCTTCGTTTCCATCAGCGACCTTCTATTTCCAGGCCGCCGACATGACGACCCAGATTCTGAATTTCGGATTGCCGGCGCAGATCGATGTTCGCTTGGTTGGCCGCGATCGTGCCAATAACCTGAGAATAGCGCACGAGTTGCAGCGCCGCGTGTCGGCTATTCCGGGTATCGCCGATGCCCATCTCCAGCAGGAGCTCAATGCACCTGCTTTCATGGCCGACATCGATCGATCGCGCGCGTTGGAACTCGGTCTCAACGCACAGGATATCGCCAATGATCTCAATATAAGTCTTAGCTCGTCGGAACAGGTCACGCCCAACTTTTGGACCGATCCGAAAAGCGGAATTCCGTATTACATCACCGTGCAGACGCCTCAGCATCTGGAGAGCTCGCTCGGCGAGATCGGCAATACCCCGGTGTCCACTGCGATCGCCTCCGCCGGTCCACCAATACCTGGGTTGTTGAGCAATGTGGCAACGCTGAAGCGCGACACCGTTCCAACCAATCTGAACCAGACTAATATCCAGCCGGTGTACGACATCTACGCCGCCGTCCAGGGTCGCGATCTCGGCGGCGTGGCCGACGATATCGCGAAGGTCGTCGCCGATCTCGAGAAGCAGCTCAAGCCTGGCAACACCATACAGGTCGTCGGGCAAATCCAGAGCATGCACGATTCCTTCCGAGATCTGGGCATTGGATTGCTTTTTGCGGCCGTGCTTGTCTACCTGCTGATGGTCGTGAACTATCAGAATCTCGGCGATCCCTTCGTCGTGATCCTTGCGCTCCCTGCCACCTTCTGCGGCATCCTCACGATGCTGTTCATCACGGATACAACGCTTAGCGTCCCCTCGTTAATGGGCGCGATCATGGCGGTGGGTATCGCTTCGGCCAACTCCATTCTGCTGGTGACCTTCGCGCGTGAGCGGCAGCTTGCGGGCAGGAGCTCCTTCCGCGCAGCAATCGAAGCTGGCGCTACTCGGCTGCGTCCGGTGCTGATGACAGCCGCGGCGATGATTGTCGGAATGATTCCGATGGCGATTGGCGGCGCCGGAGAGGAACAAAATGCGACGCTGGCGCGCGCAGTGATCGGCGGGCTCTTGTTCGCGACCCCGACCACCCTGCTAATCGTTCCGTACCTGTTCTCCGTATTGCGCAAGCGCAACGACGGCGTTCCCGCTTATGGCGTGTTTGAGGAGCTCCCTGATGAGTGATGCTGATACCTGCAACCACAAGGAAAGTTTTACGCGCAACGTCGATTGCGCATCGAAGAAGCCACCCAAGTCTTCCCCGCGAACGCGACACCGGTGGGGCGGACGTCTATTTGCGCTTGGCGCATTTCTCGTGCTGACAAGCGGTATCACCCTCGCAGCCTCGCGCCGTCATTCGGAACATCAGCAGACCCTGGAGATCGCCGAAGGTGTGCGGCACCTCTCGCCGGCTGTGTTCGTCGCGCCCGTCGAGGCGAGCTCGGGCGTGATCCCCGTCACCTTGCCGGGCACCACAGCCGCTTTCGCGGTCGCCAACATCTACGCTCGAGCCACGGGCTATATAAACAAGCGCAACGTTGACATCGGTGACCGCGTCAAGCAGGGCCAGTTGCTTGCAGAGCTTGCAGTCCCCGAGCTCGACGACCAGATTTCGCAAAACGAGGCCACCCTCGAGCAACTGACGGCCGCAGTGCACCAGGCGCAAGCCAACGCAACGCTCGCACAAGCGACCTGGGGCCGTGACAAACCGTTGGTCGGAGACGGATGGGTGACCGCCCACCAAGGCGACATCGACCTACAAACAGTCAAGGCGGACGACGCCGCAGTCAGCGTTGCGCAAGCGAATGTCGCAGCGCAGGAGCGCCTCCTGACGGTATTGCGTCAGAATAGAGCTTATGCCTCGGTTGCTGCGCCTTTCGACGGCGTCATCACCCAGCGCAATGTCGATGTCGGCTCCCTGGTGCAAGGCAATGCGAACACCGGCACCTTCATGTTCGAAATCATGCAGCAGGACGTGATCCGGGTTTGGGTCTATGTCCCGCAGGACGCGGCCTTCGGCGTAGCACCGGGCGTCGATGCGATAATACGCGTGCCCGAGCTGCCGGACCGCCAGTTTCCGGGCAAGGTGACCCGGATAGCAGACGCACTGCAGAGTGGCACCCGTACGCTCTTGACCGAGATCGATATCCCCAATCCGGACGGCTTGCTGCCGGCTGGCATCTATTGCTCTGTCGAGCTCCAAATACCCCGCAAGTCACCGTCTTTCATCATTCCGGCGGAGGCTCTCATCTTCAATCGCAACGGCCTGCAGGCCGCGGTGGTCAAGGACGGCAAAGCAAATATCCGCAATATCAGAGTCACGCGCGATTTGGGCACACGATTGGAAGTGGACGCCGGGCTGACAGCCGGCGAACGCGTGATCCTCAATCCGCCCGTCACGCTCGTTGATGGCAGCAAGGTACAGCCTCGTCCGCGAGACACTGAGCCAACGACCTAGACGGGTTCGCAACGTGCCCGAACAAAGATTGCTGGCAGTGCCCCGATCGAGCGGGGATGGGTCTCGAGGCCGAGAGCCAAGCGCGGCCGTCCATTGCAATTGTAACAAAGAGCGGCAGCATCCAGCCGTTCGCGGGACAGGTATGTCGTCACGGTGACCGAATTCAAGGTATTGAAATCGTGCCGTAACAAAGCCTGTGTACTGCGCTCCCCCTCCCCGGATTCAAATAACAGACGGGCAAGAGATGACACGAAGGCGATACACAAGATGTCCGCTGGTCGATCGGACCGACTACCGGGATAGCCAAGGCCGGGATAGCCAAAGCAAGGTGTGCCATGGGCATGGCGCCCCGTACCATCCTGGCGTGCGATATCTCTAGGGCCTACCTGTCTTGGACATTGAGCAGTGGCTCTGTTGTTGCGGCTGTTTGCCCTGGTGGCGTTTGCGCTTCTGCCTGGAATCGCAATCCAGTTGTACAATGAGCTTGACCTGCGTTTCTCTCACCAAATGGAAGTACAGGAGCTGGCGCTTGGTCTCGCCAAGCTCGCCGCCGCGGAGCAGCAGCAGATCATCCAAGGAATTCGTCAGGCATTGATCGCCCTCTCGGAGCTTCCCGCGATAAAGGCGAAAGACGTCCGCGGATGCGAGGCTTACCTCGCCAGGATCAGAGAGCGATACCCAGAGTTCATCAATTTTATCGTGGTCGATACCAATGGCGATTCGTTCTGCGACTCGAGCATCGAGTATAAGCCCTCGACCGCAGCCGGCCGCGGCTATTTCGTCAGCGTTCTGAAAACCGGCAAGTTTACTGTCGGAGAGTTCGCGCATGGCCGAACGACCGGACGCAACGTCCTTCACTTTGCACTGCCATTCTATGACGACGATGGCCACATCGGCGGGGTCGTGATAGCCGCCCTCAGCCTCGATTGGCTGGCTCACTATCTCGCTCAGAAGGGTACGCCGCCTGGCGCCGTCCTCGCCATTAGAGACCGCAACGGCACCTACCTCGCACGATATCCTGGTAACGACCATTTCGTTGGCCGGACGATACCCGATGACCCCTACTTGCACTCCGATCGTTCGGGCACAACGACCGCGCGCGACATTGATGGCGTGGAGCGGATCGTTGGCTACACGGTTGTGCAAGCGGACTCCGGGGAACTCTTTGTCACCTTCGGTCTGGATAAGGCGCTGGCCTTCAGTCAGATACACCGCCGGACACGGCTGGGTATCCTCCTCATTGTGTTAGGTACATCGTTGGTGTTGGCCTTGACGTGGTTTGGTGCCCGTCGGTTCATCCAGCACCCGTTGGCGCTACTGGTCGACGCTGCCAACCAATGGCGACTTGGCGACTACGCGCGCCGAGTGAAGATCCGTGACAAAGGGTCAGAGCTTACCCGTGTCGCCGACGCATTCAACACCATGGCCGATGCGCTCGCGAATCGCGAACAGGAGCTGCATGATGCCAAAGAGAGAGCCGAGCAGGCAGCAGCTCGGATCACGACGATATTTGAGAGCACGACAGACTGCGTTCTCATCGTCGATACCGAATGGAACATCACTTATCTGAACGAGAGAGCGAAGGCACAGCTGGCCCTCGGATATGATCTTGTTGGGATGAATCTGTGTGAGATCTTTCCGGATTGGGCCGACGTCGGCCTCTCAGCCCGAGCACATACGGCGATGTCGGAACAGAAGAGCGCATCTGTCGAAACGTTCTTCCGAAATGTCTGGTACACGGTCAATGCCTTCCCGTCCGGCGAAGGCATTGTCATCTTGTTTCGAGACATCACCGAACACAAGCAAGCCGTAGAGGCGCGCCGTCTGATGGAAGAACAACTTCATCAGAGCCAAAAGATGGAGGCTGTCGGCCAGCTCACGGGAGGCGTCGCCCACGACTTCAACAATTTGCTTATGGTGATTTCCGGAAATCTCGAACTTATCGAGAGCCGTACGGGAGATGACGAAGGCATCCGGGGACTCGCAATAGCGGCGCGCAAGGCCGCCCACCGGGGAGCAAGCCTGACAGCCCAGCTTCTCGCCTTTTCCCGGCGGCAGAGGCTGAACCCGAAGACGATTCGCGTAAGCGCTCTCATTCAGGACTTTCAGGGGCTGATCCATCGCGCGCTCGGAGACGGGTGCAAGGTCAACTTCGTCGCGGAAGATCAACTGTGGTTGTGTCATGTTGATCCGGCGCAGTTGGAGACGGCGCTCCTCAACCTGGCCTTGAACGCGCGCGATGCCATGCCGGACGGCGGCAGGTTGGAGATCGAGGCACGCAATGTAACCCTCGACGAGGGCGCTGTTGCCGGCGTCGCGTCCGGATCGTATGTCAAGCTTTCCGTCACTGACACCGGCTGCGGCATGCCGCAAGAAACGCTGGATCGGGTGTTCGAGCCGTTTTTCACCACGAAGGAGCTCGGCAAAGGAACCGGCCTGGGCCTCAGCATGGTCTATGGGTTCGTCCGACAGTCCGGCGGCCATGTCACCATCGAAAGCACGGTCGGAGTGGGAACCACGGTCACTCTCTATCTGCCCAGATCCGGCGAAGCGTCCGAGGTCGGGATAGATATCACCCAACTCCAGGACATGACGGCAGGGTCAGGCAGGATCCTCATGGTCGAAGACGATCCCGATGTCATGGACATCACGTCGGCAATACTGCGAGAGCTCGGCTATGAAGTCGTCTGCGCCCAAGATGGCGCCGACGCCATCCGGATACTAAGGGATGACAAGAGATTCGATCTGCTATTCAGCGATATCATGATGCCGGGAGGCATCAGCGGCGTTGAACTGGCCCGGGAAGCGAAGCAACTCTCCAGCGGCATCAAGATCCTGCTCACCTCAGGCAATGCGGCAGAAGCATTAGCGTGGGATGGCGCGGAGCGCGAGTTTCCCGTTATCGGCAAGCCCTTCCGGCGCACGGAACTGGCGCAACGCCTGCGCGTGGTCATAGGCGCGTCCTGAGATCATCTCCGGCGGGGGATTGTGGTCGCCGCGCCGTCCCGCGGACAACTCGAGCGCTGGCTTCTCGATCAGAATGACTGTCCTGGCTCGGGCCTCCTGGATGCTGACGTGCAGGACGCGAACACGACGAGACCACCCGGACGAACGTGGGAGGCGAGCCGCAATGAAATGGCACCGGATACGCGCTGTCGCAACGGCGTAAGCCGCGCAACGACGGCATCGAATGGTTTAGGGGAAACGAAATTCTCGGGGTCCGCAGCAATAAAGC
This sequence comes from Bradyrhizobium sp. Ai1a-2, assembly GCF_000426245.1. Classification (GTDB taxonomy): domain Bacteria; phylum Pseudomonadota; class Alphaproteobacteria; order Rhizobiales; family Xanthobacteraceae; genus Bradyrhizobium. The sequence continues at coordinate 13,887 of NZ_AUEZ01000091.1, forward strand.
GGGTCCAATAGCATTGACCGTCTACGGTGGCGTGCTTGTTCGCAAGATCAATGGCTTCCGTTGACCGGTCCACTCCAACAACTAGACCACTGGGACCGACGAGCTTGGCGATCCGGAGGGACGCGTCACCAGTGCCGCAGCCTAGATCGAGAACATGCATTCCCCGGACGATGCCAGACCTCGAGAGGACGTCCTCGGTAATATCCACCACGGATACGACCCGCCGGCACGGCAGCCTCAACTCACCGCCCGAATCCCGCGCAAGACTGGATACACCTTCTGTGTTTCTCGTTTTCATCTTCATAGCGAGTTTCCTTTGCAGTTCACGCACGGCTACCTCCTTCGTCCTTGGAAGGTCATATCGCTTGCCGTGGTTGGCTCTTGCAAACCCGTGACAAGAACAACGAGTGCCTGTGCTGATTTTTGATCGCTCGCGTTCGCGGCGGCAATGTTGTACGCAAACGCCGGCTCGACCCACGTCCGGCCGGCGCGATAAACACCGATGCCCGCGTGCCAAGCTAACGCGTGGAGTTCGCCCGAAAGCACGTACACCAGCACATAACCCGATGAAGGCTTGCAATGGAGCATCGCCGACGCGCCTGGCGGATAGTCGACCAGGAAGGTGGAGAGGCTGAGATCATGCCGCTCAATTGAATGCTTGGGGAAAAGAGGAGTAACAGACGCTCCGAGTCCCACCGGCTGATCAGAGGTCTGAGAACAGATGCCTGACAAGGCCTCGGCATGAGATGGGATTGTCGAGGCGTCGGCGCTCGATATCACCATTAACGCGAAGGCACCGACGGCTCCGAAATGTACTTTGCTTGCCATCATTTTCTCCAAAGTTTCGTCCGCCGAACCTGAGATCGGTTCGCGCTGTAGCGCGACCATCCTTGGATAAATGTAGGCGTGGGAACGCCGATGGATTGGAGAAATCAGACTCGCGCCTAACGTGCCGCCGTGTACGGCAATCGGCTCGTTTCCAGATTTTTTGCGATCCCCAGTTCGGCTGTTGTCCCTGGGACTGCCGGCTGCATAACCATTCGGTGCGGCTTTGCGTCCGCGCGCCGGGGACGGCGTTCGCTGCCAGCGTGCATGCCGGCGGCAATGGAGCGCGCCTGATCAGGACGGTTCGACAGCCGTTTCGCGAGCCTCGCGTTGCTGTTTCGCCAGCGACAACAGGAACGTTAGCGCAACAGCTTTAGTCCCTTGAGAATCTTGTCCGCGGCCTTGCGTTCGCAGCGGAAGGCCAAACCGACGATCGCAAGATCAGGCGTTGCCACGGCCTCGACTGCCGCGCGATTGTCTTCATCATTGAAGGTGCTGAAGAGCTGCTCGGTAAAGACGGAGAACGGGACACCGCGGGAACGAGCGCGATCGGCCGTGCGCTGCATCTCGTCCGCACGAGCGCCGAAGACCAGTACCGGCTCCCGGAACATAGGGAGATAGATCGCGCCGGAAGCGTCTCGATATTTGACGCCCACGACCCCCGGCATCGCCGCGACGCCGCTGATTGTGAAAGCGGCGACATTCAGACGTTGCCAGGGTTCGAGATCGTCGCGCAGCACGATGGCGATCTTATTGCTATCGCCGCCTGTCGAATCGACGCCGACCGTATCCTCGAGACTATTTTCCATCGTCACTCTTTCCGCTTGCGGCATTACACCATAACGCGAGCGCCCTTTTGTGCCGAATCGCCGCCCCGATGCCTCAAGCGCAGCCGAAATTTCGGATGCTCAGCCTGCTGAGGTACATGTCTGGTCCAACCGTCTCTTTCAACTTGAGAGCAGCTCGTTACGACAGGGCCGAGCGACGCCCTTCGTCCTTCGGCCCGCACCAGGCAGCGCAAAAGGATCGACGGGAACGGGCTGCGCGCAAGGATTCGAATACGACTGGATAACTGCTCGCTGGATCAAGAATTCGATCACATCGATGCAGTTGACCCAGGCCGCTAGGTCAAGCGTCAGCGCTTTTGCGCGACGACGCCGAGAATGAGCAAATGATATGGTGGGGGAGGCAGGACTCGAACCTGCGAAGCCATGAGGCGGCTGATTTACAGTCAGCTCCCTTTGCCACTCGGGACACTCCCCCGTCCCAACAGCGTCGGACGCCACCCGCCCGAGGTGGCGGCGGACAGGTCAATCGGTGACGCTGGTGACCGCGGGACCCGTCGGGGTGCGCGGCCGGCGCGTTTATGGGCGAAGGGCGGTGGCAAAGTCAACCAAGGGAAGCCGTTAATCGGCATCCTTTTGCCGGCAAAATTGCCATTATCCGGAACCCGTGACACAAGGCCCCTGATGAGCGATCGTGACCGCAAGCCCCCGTTCCGCCGTGGCGGGGCTAAACCATTCGAAAAAGGGCGAAAATCGGCCGGCCGGCCGGTTTGGCGCAGCCGCGATTCGGATCCGGACGGCCCGGTGATTCTCTACGGCTGGCATACGGTTTCGCTGGCACTGGCCAATCCGGAGCGCCGGATCCGCAAGCTGTTCGTGACCGAGAACGCCGCGAGGCGCCTGGCTGAGGAAGGGATCGACACCCGGGTGCCCCCGGAGCTCGTGCGCCCGAGCACGATCGACCAGCGGCTGGGCCCCGACGCGGTGCATCAGGGACTGCTGGTGGAGGCCGATCCCCTGCCCTCACCGGAGATCGATACGCTCGAGCCCGAGGGCATCGTGCTGGTGCTCGACCAGATCACCGATCCGCATAATGTCGGCGCGATCCTGCGCTCGGCCGCGGCCTTCGCGGTGAAGGCGATCGTCACCACCGCCCGCCACAGCCCCGAGGCAACCGGCGTGCTCGCGAAATCCGCCTCCGGCGCGCTGGAGCTGGTGCCGCTGGTCACCGTGCAGAACCTCGCGCGCGCGCTGACCGCATTGAACGAGCGCGGTTTCCTCACCGTCGGCCTCGACAGCCAGGGGAGCGAGGATCTCAGTCAGGTCGCGCTACGGCAGCCGCTCGCACTGGTGCTGGGCGCCGAGGGCAAGGGACTGAGACAGCTGACGCGGGAGACCTGCAGCGTGGTGGCGCGGCTCGACATGCCCGGCGAGATCAAGAGCCTCAACGTGTCGAACGCCGCGGTGCTGGCGCTCTATATCGGCGCAAGCCGGCTCGGCCTGATGTGAAAGCGCCCGCTCGCACGATGCGAACGGGCGCCAATCCCAGGAAGCAGCTGTAAGCTCAGTAGTAGCTGCGGATCACGCGCTGGCCGTGATAATATTTCGAGTGGCCATAGCGATAGTGGCGCGGACGATAGTACGAGACCCCGCCCTCGCGATACGTCGGGACCGGCGCCCAGTTACCTGGGCCAGTATAGGTCGGACCCTGGTTGACGTAATAGTACTGCTGCTCCGGATCGGGGAGCCGCTCGGTGACCCAGCCGTAGCCGGCGCCACAGCCGCCGCAGCCAGAGGTGTAGTTGTAGCTCCAGACCGGCGCGGCGTAGACCGGCGCCGCGCAGGGGCTGGCATAATAGCCATAGCCGCACGGCGAGCACGCGCCGTAACCGCACGCCATTGCGGGTGCCGCAACCATGACCGCGACTGCCGCGACCATTCCCGAAATAGTTCGACGCATTACTCTCTCCTGTTGGGTGTGTTCTTGTTGGCGTTAGCGCCGAATTCTCGGAGCCCTGCGGTGATGATCGCGCGGGAACTGGTCATACTGCGGCGCATAGATGATGGGCGGCGGGTCGACGGGCGGACTGGATTGCGCCGGCAGCGGCATCGACTGCGCAGACCAGGATTGGTGATAGCTCTCGGCCGGCTTGGGCAGACGCCGGTTCGACGGCGGCTCGATCTCGAGGCGCCCATAGCCCGGCATGTGGCCGAGGCTCGGATAGTAGTGGCCGACATTGGGCTCGGAATCGATGTAGCGGCCGCCATAGATGGTCGGCTGCACATGGACGTTCTTGCCGAGACCCCACTCACCTTCGATCACGGTGTAGGAGGCGTCGATGCCGTTGATGATGATCGGCACGCCGCGGCGATAGGGAACGACGATGTCGAAACCGCCGTCGGAGCCGCCACCGGCAAAGGCCGTCGACGTCATCGCCAGAAGGATCCCTGCCGTAATGCCAAGGCGCATTGGTTGCTTCCCTATGTCTTTCGGCAACCTAATCGAATGCGCGTGGCCAAAGGTTAAGGCGGCGGACCAAACTGCCGGTAAGCCTAACGTGTGAGCATGCCGGCTCGCTCAATTGCGAGCGATCGTGATCAGGAATTGTTAACGCCGCGCGGCTGCTTACGCCAGCAGCGTCTCGACGATGGTGTTGACGCCGATCGCGATGGTCGCAAGCGCGACCGCGCCCTGCAAGCCGCGATTGGCCCAGGTGAGCCAGCGCGCGGATGCCGCGATCGGCACCGCAATCACGGTGGACAGCGCGCCCATGCCCACCATCGAGCCAATCGCGAACAGGGCCACGTAGCCCAGTCCGACGATCGGGTTCGCGGCCTGCGACACCGCCAGCACCAGCAGCGCCGCGGAGCCGGCCATGCCGTGCATCAGGCCGACCAGCAGCGTGCGCCAGCGAAAGCCGTGCGCGTGAACATGCGTCGCGGCGCGATGCTGCGTCGTCTCGCCGGCATGGCTGTGGGCGTGGAAGTGCACCGTGCCGTCGCTGTGGCCATGGCGGTGGAAATGGACGCGGTTGCGCCACAGACGCCACAGCAGATGGGCGCCGAGGCCGATCAGCATGATGCCGACGGCGCCCTCGATCGGCCGGGCCACCGTCTCGGGGATCGCGTGTCCGAGCAGGATGGCGGCGCCGGCGAAGCAGAACAGCGTCAGCGTGTGGCCGAGCCCCCAGGTCAGCCCGTGCCTGACAATGTCGCCGACATTGGTCCGGCGCGCGGCTATGCTGGAGACGGCGGCGATGTGATCGGGCTCGAGCGCGTGCTGCATGCCCAAGAGAAAACCAAGTCCCAGAATTCCAAACATCCGCCCCGTCCGCTCGATGCCCCTATTTGACACGAAGTCGCGGCCCTTGTCAGGCCACCCCTTCAGGTGCCTGGCGCGTCAACGTCCGCGAGTGCCACCCCTCCCATGCTCTTGTTGCGATCACCTGGGTTTGAAGTTGTGTGAACAGGATCGTTGGAACGGGTCGGCCGTACGGCCGCTTGGTCTCGGTCGCGACTTCAAGGAGAGCTCCCATGAGACCACTCGCTATCGTCGGCACCGCCGCGCTGCTCGCTTCCGCCCTGGCCGCTCCCGCCGGGGCGCAACAGGTGATCTACAATCCCGGCTATTGCGCGCAGTTCTATCCAAACGCCAATTGCCAGAACAAGGGACCGGGGAATCCCTATACCGGCAGCTACCAGCAGCGTCGCGCCGCCGCCTATGGGTACAACAGCGGCTGGAACGACAGCTACGCCCGCTGGGACGACGGCCGCAACGGTTTCTGGCCGGGCAACGTCGCCGCCGGGGTTGTCGGAGGCGCCGTCGGCACGGCAGCGGCGGTCGCCACTGCGCCCTTTGCCGGCTTCGATAACGGCTACCGGGGCGGCTACTACACCCAGAGCTACGCCGAGCGTAACGGCCTCGTCTGCACGCCCGGCACCTGGTTCCGCGGCGAGGATGGCCGCCGTCACCCCTGCCAGTAACGCGATCGACCAGTTGGGGAAAAGGCGGCCGCAGGGCCGCCTTTTTCCTGTATGGCCGCGCTTGGCTGCCCTCAGGTTCTGGCCCTGCGCCCACAAGTCTGATATGCGAGCGGCCGAAATCGCCGGCTTAGCTCAGCGGTAGAGCAGCGGTTTTGTAAACCGAAGGTCGGGGGTTCAATCCCCTCAGCCGGCACCATCCACTCATCAAAGCGCCGTGTTTTGCGGCGAGGATTCTTTTAAATCATTTCCGTTCTCGGAGGCGGACCGCGCATATTTCAGCCGAACAGGATTTTAAGAATGACCTATTTTATCTACGCCCGTGACGGCACCGGGCAGATCGTGCTCAAGCGCGAGAGCGAGGATGCCGCGCTGAAGAAGGCGCAGGAGCTCAAGGAGATGGGCTGGTTCGACGTCGAGGTCCGCCAGGATAAGAAGCCTGCCGCGGCCTGATGAACCTTTGCAGACCGTGCCGGACATACGTTCGAGGTGCCACATGTCCGACACGCAGCACTACCGGTTTCAATCCGAGCAAGCGAAGCGGCTGGCCTATCAGGTCATTGATCCGGATACTCGCGAAAAACTGCTCGAGATGGCCAACGAATATGACCGCTACGCTGACCTGATCGAAGCAAAGGCGGCCGAACGGCTGGCCGAGACGACCGCAGGCTGAATGGGCCGTCCGGTAGCGAGCCGGCGCCCCAACACCACTCTCCGGGAGCGCTAGACGCCGGGCACGAAGGCAGGCCACGAACATTTGATGCGTGATGAAACGGGCCCCTGCCCGCTCTGGCGGCGTCGCCGTGGACCGGGTACACCATCCACACAATGGCGCAGGCGCATCACGAAACGCCCTATCGGCCCGACATCGACGGGCTGAGGGCAATCTCTATTCTTCTGGTCGTTGCTTATCATGCGCAGCCTTGGCTGGTGCCGGGCGGCTTCATCGGCGTTGATGTCTTCTTCGTTATCTCCGGCTTCCTGATCACACGGATCATCCTGACGAAGGTCGATGCCGGCACCTTCTCGTTCGCGGATTTCTATGCGCGGCGCGTGCGCCGCATCTTTCCAGCTCTCGTCGTCGTGCTCACGGCGACCTTCCTGGTGGGATGGTTCGCGCTGCTGCCGGATCAATTCGTTTCGCTCGGCGAGAACATCGCCGCCGGCGTCGCCTTTGCGGCGAATCTGTTCCAGCTCACGCAAACCGGCTATTTCGCACCTGCCGCCGCGGATAATCCGCTGCTGCACCTCTGGTCACTGGGCGTCGAAGAGCAGTTCTATATCTTCTGGCCGCCGCTGATACTTCTTCTCTCCCTGACCGCAATCCGCGGCCGATGGATGGCGGTCATCGCGCTGGTCTCGTTTGCGTTCAGCTTGAGCATCTTCTTCGGCTACGAGACCGTCGCGTTCTACTCACCGTTCACACGCGCCTGGGAGTTGCTCGCGGGCGCACTTCTTGCCCACCTGGTGCTCGTACGGAAGAGCGTCAGGTGGGACAAGCGGATCGACGAGTATGTTGCTCTGTTGGGCCTTGCCGCGATCCTTGGCCCGGCGCTGCTGTTGGATCGCGCCAGCGCATTCCCGGGCCTCTATGCCCTGCTGCCGGTGTTCGGCGCGGTATTGCTGATTGCCACGCCAAACTCGGCGGTGAACAAAACGCTGCTGTCGAACCGTCCGATGGTATGGATCGGCCTGATCAGCTACCCGCTCTATCTCTGGCATTGGCCGGTTCTGTCCTATCTCGGCATTCTGCGCAACGGCGTGCCGAACGTCATGGAGATCTGGGCGGCGGTGGCTGTCTCCGTGATCCTTTCCTGGCTGACATTCCGCTTTGTCGAGATTCCGCTTCGCCACTACGACCGGGCGGTCAAGAGGCTGGCGCTCGGTCTCGCCCTCGTCGGCCTTGCCGGTCTCGTGACCATCGCCGCGGCCGGATTCGATTTTCGTTTTCCCGTCGAGGTGCAGGCGATCGCGCGGACCCAGGCGAAGGACAATGCGGGATTTGACGACAAGTGCTTCCTGGAAACACCGGGCGCTGAATTCAATGCCGGCTGCATCGAGCAAGGAACGCAGCCGCTCGTCGTCTTGTGGGGCGACTCCACCGCAGCCGCGCTCTATCCGGGCCTGAAGGAAGCAGAGACCGCGAACGGCTCATTCCGCCTGGCGAGGTTCAGCGCACCGGGTTGCGCGCCGATCCTGGATTCCGGCACGAATGCACACTGTGACGAAGTTCATCGCGTCGCCTTCGGCTTCCTGCAGGCTGCGCATCCGGATGTCGTGCTGCTCCACGCCATGTGGGGCACCAACAACGATCTCGGAAAGCTGCACGAAACGATCGCGCGGCTGCGCGCCAGCAAGGTCCGGCGCATCGTGATCCTGGGTCCGCTTCCGGTCTGGAAGCGGACGCTTCCCCATACGCTCGTCAATCACTACCGGGTTTGGCACGAGATTCCGGAGAGGATCGCGGTGGGCGTATCGGGCTTGGACAATGATCAGCGGATGGAGGCTTTCAGCAAAGCTGAAGGGATCGAGTACATCTCCGCCTGGCATACGCTGTGCAGTGCTGCGGGCTGTCTGACCGGGATCGGGACCGACGCCAAGCAGGTGCTGATAACCGATATCGTGCACCTCTCCGACGCCGGCTCGAAATTTCTCATCAAGGCGATCAGCAAGGAATTGCTTTCGTTTCCGCCGCGCCCGTGAGGACGGCGGAATCGCCCCGTTATGGTAAATGCTCTCTTCCACTTGACCCGGTGTTACTCTTTTGTCACCTCGGTGGAAATTGAGACTGCCATAACTTGGGATGCTTGATCCGGAAGGCAACCTTTGCTGGAGTCGATCAAGGCCGAGGTGTGCCCATGAAATGGATGAAAGAACGCGATCTGCTGATCGCGCAGACAATGGCGTTCGTGCAATCGGTGACCGGCAAGAAGCCCGACGCCGAATTGTTGTCGCCGGCCACCGAGAAGACCGCGCGCGCGACCATAACCACGGCCGTGGTTAACGTCGAAGCCGTGCTGGCCGAGCCGACGGCGATCCCGGTCGCCGTCCCGCCCAAGGCCGTTCAGACAATACCCGCTCAGGCAATGCCGGCTCAGACAACGCCCCCCGAGGCAAAGCCGCCTCAGCCGAATCCGCTTCAGATCGCGGGGCTCGACCTCCCCGGCGATTTCCAATCCGAAATCCGTGCCCGGGTGGCAAGCTTCCGCGCGCATCAGGAGCGATTCACGCGGGAGCGCGAGGAATATTGCCGGGCGACGATGGCCAAGGTCCGCGCCACCCTCAGCGACGGCACCGAACCGCCTCCCCCCACCGAATAGAATGGTCCCCCGCCTGCGCCGGTGGCTCTCCCAGCGCTCAGAGCCAGGACCATACCAGCAGCATATTGGCCACACAGGCCACCAACAGCGCCACCGTGAGCGCGACATGCACGCGTTCGTTGGATGAGTGCAGGACCGTTGTCATGGCTGGAGCATCCGGCGATTCTAGCACCGGAGTCTTGCGGATTCTTTTTTGCGGGATTCACCACTTATTAGAGACTCAAGACGGGGTCGCGCCGCCCTCACCTGAGATTGAAGCAAGATGGGGTCGGCCATGCTGAAACCCAGGGGGCGCGGTTGGCGTTGACTACCTTTGCGGAGCCACAAGAGTGTTGAGTATGCCCTACGCGCTGTTTTCCAAGGAGGCCAAGCTCAGCAAGGCCTATCCGACCGAGGCGGATGTCTGGAAGGTCGCCAGGAAAAGCGGCCTGGTCGTGGACGTGGCGACGGACGACGACAAGGCCGCCCCGCGGCCGGTGCTGGACAATGACTACGAGATCAGGCCGTGCCAGGCGGAGCCGAACGAGGATCCGGTCAAGAACAAGGCCGATGCCGAACGTGAAGCGCGGATCGAGCCGCAGCTTTCGCCGCCCGAGCCGCCGCAGCAGGAAGAACCCTTACGGCGTCGCGCTCACCAGTGAGGCCTGCTCGGAGGCGAGCGTCACGCACGCCTTGCGCCGATGCAGCCCCCTGATCGCGCCGGTGACCTTGAGCACCTTGCCGATCCCGCAGGCCGAATCCTGAACAAAAGCGACTTCATAGGGCGCGAGAATCAGCGGCTCGGATTTCAGCACGGTCTGGGCAAGGCATGGCGATATCGCCGCAGAGAAAATCAGCCCTAACGCAAAAGCACGCATGTTCGTATGTCCACCTGGACCGGCGGCCGGCATAATAAACCATGGAGGGTGAAAGTTCCGTGCACCGCAAAAATTATTTTCCGCGGTGCCGGCGGCCTGACAGCAAGAAGGCCGGCGGAAAGCCGGCCCGCGCCCTGCGGAAATCCGCGATCAGTATTTGGTGGCGACCGGCCCGCCCCAGCCGAAGCGGTAGTTCACGCCAACCTTGACCGTATGTTCGTCGTCCCGGAAGCGGGAGCCGACGATCTCGGGCGGACCGGAGGTGAAGGTCGTGTGGCCGAAATTGTAATACTGGTACTCGGCCTTGGCCGACCAGTTCGGCGCGAACATGTATTCGAGACCCGCGCCAACCGTATAGCCGTCCTTGCGATTGCCGTCTGTCGTGAAGGGCTGCGGCACGCCGGCGAAGGCGACGCCGACATTGCTGTTGTCACGCCAAGCGTAACCGCCCTTGGCGTAGAGCAGCGCCGGGCCCCAGGTGTAGCCGACCCGGCCGGTCACCGAGCCGAGCTGGTCGGTATTGCCTGTCACCACCGTTCCCGCCGGGAACACGATGCCGCTATTGCTGCTGCCGGTCAGCCAGCTGTACTGCGCCTCGACGCCCACCACCCAGTTCGGCGCGAATTGGTAGTCGAAGCCGCCCTGCACGCCGCCCAAGAAACGCGCGTCGCTGCCGAGCAGATTGGTGCCGTCGGTGAAGGCGCCGCCAATATGGCCGCCAATGTAAAAACCGGTCCAATTGTAAACCAGCGCGGGCGCCGTCTGGGGCGGTGCCTTGATATAGGGCCGGGCCGCGATGTCAGCCGCACAAGCCGGGCCGGCAAAAGCGGCCAACGCGGCTGCGCCCAGCAAAATCTTCTTCATCGTACTTCCCCGTTTACTCACGTCGCGACATCAATCCAAACAACGTGACCTCAGTTAGGTTGCTTTGGGGCACCGCCAGAGCATCACGTGTTCGTCACTGTGGCTGCGCCGCAACATCACCCGCCGGTTCCATTGCATGGGAGAATTTTCCCTCCGGTTAACCCGGAACCGGCCACCAATACGGATGTCGGATCTGGCTAAGCCGAGGTTCAAGCCTCGCCGAAAAGTGATTCGATCCCGGTAACCTCCCGGCCACCGAATCGCCGCTACCGCGACATCTGCTGCAACTCCGGAAATGGCGCGTAGATCGCGCCGGCGCAAGGTTCGCCGGCATTTTCAATGATGCGGTCGAGCCGGCCATCGACATACACGATCGCGCGCTCCCGCATCGGCCGATAGCCGCCGTCCGAGTCGCGGGCGCTGAAGCGCAGGCAGGTGATGTAGCGCAGCCGCCCGCCGACCGTCCGCTGCACCGGCTCGGCCAACGCCGCGTCCCGCACCCCGGTCGGATCGTTGAGATAGGTGTGCATGAAGGCCACTGTCTCGGCCCGGTAGTTCTTCGGATACGGCTGGTTGGAGACGCCGCGGTCATCGGTAAAGCTGATCGAGCTGCTGTCATCGCTGCTCGACGCGCAGGCCGCGAGCGCGACCGGCAACAGCAGGATCGCCGTGAGTCTTGCTTTCGTCCCCAAGTTCCTTGCGCCCCAAAAATCGACTGCATCGGTCCCGGCGGTTTCTTAGACTGGCTAGCGGCGAAAGGGAATTCGGATCTCAACGCACCAGCCCACGGCCATTGGGGATGCAATGGCCGTGGGTGGGCCTGATATCCGCCGGCGCGGTGGGGCAATGTGGATCAAGAGCCGCGGCGGACGGACCAGTCGTGAAGACCAGACTTTCAGCCGCGTTTGGCGGGCCGCACGATGTGTTTGACCGCGACCTTCGGCGTGGCATGCGTCTTGATCGCACCAATGTGCTTGTGGTGGCCATGATGGCGGACGTAGCGCTGGTGCTTATGATGGTGGCGCGCCATCTTGGCATTGGCATGCAGCGCCTTCGACTTCACCAGCTCCGACTTGGTCACCGGCGCATGGGTCGTCTTGCCAGAAGTACCGGCAAACGCGGGCGCGGCGATCACGGAAACCGCAAGCAGCGCCGCGGAAATGGTCTTCAGCATGGTTGTCTCCTCTTCCAGGGATCGCTGAGATCTCCGGTCGGGTGGCCGGGCTCGCCGATCATGTCCATGACCCTACGCAGGCGGCGCTGAACCCACCCTGAAACGCGTGGACGGAATTCGTTCATCTCCATGACATCCTGTTCATGTCCGCGCGTCGGGACCGCGTCATGTCTGCGAGCCGTGAGTTTCAAAATGGCGTGCCAATTGGGAATGTTTCGGAGCAGCGGGTGTTCTAGGAAGCGGGCCGCGGTTATAGGATCGCCGGGCTGACCATCAGGAGAGAGGCATGCAGAAATTCGCGATCAGGCTGTTGACGCTCGCCATGTTGTCGCTGACGCTTGCGGCAGCGCCCGTCGTTACCGCGGTCTACGCCGCGCCGGATAACGATCCGCCCCCGCCGCCGCCGAAGGGCAAGAAGAAGTCGGAAATCCGTTCGAACGTCGAACAGGCCGCCTTCGTGGATGGCTACCACGCCGCCTATGCCACCATCTACGATCGCCACGATTATGCGAACGCGATCGAGCAGTTGAAGGCACTTCATCACGACGACACCGCCGCGGTTGCCAACCTGATCGGCTATTCCTATCGCAAGCTCGGCGACTACAAGCTGTCGCAAGTCTGGTACGAGCGCGCACTGAAGGCCGATCCGAACCACGTCAAGACCTGGCAGTATTACGGTCTGTGGCAGGTCGAACAGGGCAACCGCGATCAGGCGGAGTATCATCTCAACCGCATCGCTCAGCTCGCCGGTACCAACAGCGAAGAATACCGCTCGCTCGCCGCCGCGCTGGAGAAGCCGCCCGGCACCGGGCTGGTGTATTGAGGCAAGTGCTCCGCATTCGTCCCTTCTCCCCTTGTGGGAGAAGGTGGCGCGCATGCAATGCGCGACGGATGAGCGACTATCTGGATTGTCAAGTTGCATTGGCGTATTGGATGCGCGCATCGCGTGCTTTTGCGTTGAGGATGACGAGCAGTTTGCGGGCGAGGGCGATGCGGACCACCATTTTTTCCTTGCCGGCCTTGAGCAGCCTATCGCGGAAGGCTTGCAGCTTCCGATCGTAGCGGGCGGCAATAGCGGCGACCAGGAAGAGGATCGAGCGGACGCCGGCGCGGCCTCCGCGGGTGGGTCGCTTGCCCTTTCGCTTGCCACTGTCATTGGCGGTCGGAGCGAGGCCGACGAGCTTGGCAATGGCTTTGTTGGAGATGACGCCGATCTCCGGCAGCTCG
>NZ_AUEZ01000092.1 GCF_000426245.1 Bradyrhizobium sp. Ai1a-2
ATTCGAAGTCCGGATCATCGGACATCGCCTCGAAGATCCGCCACCAAACGCCCTTGATGCTCCATCGACTGAAGCGCCGAAATACGCTGTTCCAATCCCCGAACACTTCCGGAAGGTCGCGCCACGGAGAACCCGTACGCACGATCCACAATACGCCTTCAACAAACATCCGATTGTCGCGCCCGGTCGAGCCCTTCTGGTCGGGACGACCTATGATCAGCGGCGCCATCCGCTCCCACGCCGCGTCGCTCAAAACCAAACGATCCATCACACCCAAGGCCGCCTCCCCAAAAGCAGCCTTGAATCTGATTTGCTCCTAAAAGGGAATCCTTAGAGTCCACACCACCTAGTCCTCGAACCCTCGCGTACCGCGCCGGGCCTTGATGTCGCCGCGGCGCTTCTTGCCTTCGAGGCGGCGCTGCTTGGAGCCGAGCGTCGGCTTGGTCGGCCGGCGTGGGGTCGGCCGCACCATGGCCTCGCGTAACAGTTCGAGCAGGCGCTCGATCGCGTCGGCGCGATTGCGTTCCTGCGTGCGGAAGCGCTGGGCGTGGATCACGATCACGCCGTCCTTGGTCATGCGCTGGCCGGCCAGCCGGACCAGCCGCGCCCGGACATCCTCGGCGAGCGTGATTCTGCTTGTGTCGAACCGCAGCTGCGCCGCGGTCGCGAGCTTGTTGACGTTCTGCCCGCCCGGACCCGAAGCGCGCACGAAGCCGATCTCGATATCGTTCTCGTCAATGGAGAGGTCGCGGGCAACCCGCAGCATGGCATCACCGGTGGTCGGGCAGGAATCGTCCGTCGCACCATAGCGGTTTTCCTGTGCACATGCTCCGCGAGCACAGAACGTCATCCCGAGGAGCTTGTAGCCCGGGTGGAGCGGAACGCGTAACCCGGGACACCTGTGTCCACATTGCGAGCGGTCCCCGGGTTACGCTGGCGCTTCACCCGGGCTACCGCACTCGCGGCCGGACGGCACTCACTCAGTTCGGCGCGGATGGTTTTGCTGCGGAAGGCGCGCCGGACGATGGGCTCGCGGCCGGTGGCGTCGCGGCTGATGGCGAGCTGGCCGGTTGGGCCGCGGCGTGCGGGGTACGGCCGACGACGACCGTGAGCAGGCCCTGGCCCCAGAGCCGCTGCGACACCTTCCTGGCGTCGTCCAGCGTCACTGCGTCGACGATGGCGTTGCGCTTCTCGATGTAGTCGATCGGCAGTTTGTCAATCTGATACTGCAGCATCGCCCCTGCGAGCTTCGACGAGGTGTCGAGCGCCAGCATCTGCGAACCCTTCAGATAGGACTTCGCCTCGTCGAGTTCCTTCTGGGTCGGGCCTTCCTCGGCCATGCGGCGGACTTCCTTCTCGATCGCGTCCACCGTCTCGCTGGCGCGATCGGCGCGGGTGCCGGTATTGCCGATGAACAGCGAGGAATGCTCCATCCAGACCATTGCTTCGTAGACGGAGTAAGCGAGCCCGCGCTTCTCGCGCACTTCGCGGTAAAGCCGCGAGGACAATCCGCCGCCGCCGAGGATGTGGTTGACGACATAGGCCGGCATGAAGTCCGGCTCGTTGCGGCGGATGCCGGGGCCGCCGAAGGTCACGACCGTCTGCGGCACGTCGAGCGGGATGAGGGCGCGCTGCGGCGGCTTGGCCGCGACGATGTCGGCGACCGGCGTCAGCGTGGCCTTGGCCGGCAGGCCGCCAAAGGTCTTGTCGAGCAATTTGCCGAGCGTGTCCGGATCGACATCGCCGACCACCGCGACCTTGAGCGTGTCCTTGGCGAGCACGCGGCGGACATAGTCCTTGAGCTCGGCGATTTCGATCGTCGGGACGGTCTCGAGCGTGCCCTGGGGTCCCCGGCCGTAGGGATGGTCGCCGAACGCGACTTCGAGGAATTTGCGGCCTGCAAGCGAGCTTGGGTTGGTGGATTCGCGGCGCAGGTTGGATAGCACTTGCGCGCGGATGCGCTCGACGTCGGGCGCCTCGAAGCGCGGCGAGGTCAGCGCCATGCGCAAGAGGTCGAAGGCCTCGTCCTTGTTGTCCCTGAGCATGCGCAACGAGCCGCGGAAATTGTCGCGGGTCGAGGAAAAGCTCAATTCGATGGCGCGGCGATCCAGCCGCTCATGAAAGGTCTTGGAGTCGAGATCGCCGGAACCTTCGTCGAGGAGGTCTCCGACCAGATTGCCGACGCCGGGCTTGCCAGCGGGATCCTGGCTGGCGCCGCCGCCGAAGGCGTACTCCATCGCAATCAGCGGCACGGTCGAATCCTGCACGAACCAGGCCTCGATTCCGCCGGGCGAAACCAGGTGCTGGATCCGGGTTGCAGCCTGCGACGGGCGCGATGCGAGCATCGTCGTCAGCGCGAGCGCGCTGCCGCCGATCAGGACCGAACGCCGTGTGAGAGAATAGTTCACGAGCGCTTCTCCTCGTGTTTGGGCGCGGTGTCCTTGATCAAGTAACCGGTCACCGAACGTTTCTTGTCGAGCCAGTTCTGCGCGGCTTCGCGGACCTGTTCGGCGGTGACGGAGCGGATACGGTCGGGCCAGCTCCTGATGTCGTCGATGCTCAAACCCGTGGTGAGCGCGCCGCCATACCAGCGTGCCAGCATCGCCTGGTTGTCCTGCGCGTAGATCGATTCCGCGATCAATTGGGTCTTGACGCGTTCGAGGTCCTCGGCGCGCGGCGGGTTCCGCGCGATATCGGCAATGACCTTGTCGATGGCGTCCTCGATCTGCGCGAAGTCGACGCCGGGTTTCGGCGATGCGGAGATGATGAACTGCGACGGGTCGAGCGCAGTGCCCTGGTAATTGGCGCCGGTCGAAATCGCGAGCTGACGGTCGATCACCAGCGAGCGGTAGAGATAGGAATTGGCGCTGCCGCCGATCAGTTGCGCAAGCACGTCGAGCGCGGGGCTTTCGCCTGCGGAGGCGGTGGCGGCCGACGGGACGAGGTAGTAGCGGCGCATGGTCGGCTGCTCGACGCGCGGATCTGCCAGCGTCACCGTGCGCGGGGAGGCCGGCAGCGGCTCCTGCGGACGCAGTCGTTTTGCAGGGATCGAGGATTGCGCGGGGATGTCGGCGAAATTCTTCTCGACCATCGGGCGGATTTCGCTCGCGTCGACGTCGCCGGCGATGATCAGGATCGCGTTGTTCGGCGCATAGAAGCGCTTGTAGAAGGCGAGCGCGTCCTCGCGGTCGAGCTTTTCGATCTCCTGATGCCAGCCGATCACCGGACGGCCATAGGGGTGGTTGAGATAGAGCGCCGCCATGATCTGCTCGGTCAGCCGCGCATCCGGATTGTTGGCGACGCGCATGTTGTATTCTTCCAGCACGACGTCGCGCTCCGGCAGCACGTTCTCGTCATGCAGGATCAGGCCTGTCATCCGGTCGGCCTCGAACTCCATCATCTTGCCGAGCTGCTCGCGCGGCACGCGCTGGAAATAGCCGGTGTAGTCGGTCGAGGTGAAGGCGTTCTCGTTGCCGCCGACCCTGAGCACGGTCTGGGAGAATTCGCCGGCCGGGTGCTTGGCCGTTCCCTTGAACATCAGGTGTTCGAGGAAATGCGCCAGTCCCGATTTGCCGGGGGTCTCGTCGGCGGAGCCGACCTTGTACCACATCATCTGCGTCACAACCGGCGTGCGATGATCGGGGATCACCACCACCTGCAGGCCGTTGTGAAGCGTGAAGCTTGCGGGGCGTTCCGAGGTGATCGTGGTCTGGGCAATGGCGCTGGAGGCGGAGAGAGATGCCGTCGAAAGCAACCCGGCAAGAAGCGAAACCACAAGGCGGTGCTGGGACATCAGGACCTATCTAAAAAACCCGGAGCAAAATTGCTCCGGGTAATAGCGGCATCATAGGCTGCGCTCAAATCTGTTATCGTCACGAAGGCGAGAGACGAGATTAATTAATCGCCATACTTGCCCTGGGACGGATTGTATTCCTTGTTGAGCGATTCCTTCGGCCCGGTGCCATAGGCATAGTTCGGCGATGGCGTCTGGTAGCCGGGCGGCGGCTGGGTCAGGGACTCGCGGTTCGGTTCGCCCTTGAAGGGGGCGGTCTCGGTCTTGCTGCCACCGAACAGGCCGCTGAAGCCGCCTTCATAGCCGAGCTGTGACGGCGAGAGGATCGCATTGGCGCCGGGGTTGCCGCCGGGCTGGTCGACCGACTCGCCGCCGGTAGACTTCTTGTCGCTCTTCTGCGCGAGCTCGCTCGGCTTCAGCACCCGCGAGGCCTCGATTGGATCCTTGTTGGTGTTCTTCCGTGCCTTGATCGCCTCCTTGCGGCGCGTCTCGTCGGGATCCTTCGGCCAGTTCGGCACCTTGGCCTCAGCGGAAGCCGCCGGCGCGGGCAAATTGAGATTGGGGGGCACGACCAGCGGCGAGCGCTCGCGGTAGTCGATGCCGCGGTTCTCCATGTTGGTGCCGCCGAGGCCCTTCATGATGCCTTCGATGACCTTCTCTTCGAAGGTCTTGTCATCCTCGTCGTCATCGTCGCCTGCCCGCACGGGACCTGCGGCCATCACAAGGCCGATGCCGACGGCGACCGCGGCGAAGCGCAATCCATGCATCAGCGCTTTCCAGGCGGTCGAGGTGTTGGCTTGTGAGGCGTTGGCTTCAGTGTGGCGCATCGCGCTTTCCCCACTCTTTAGAATTCGTTAAGGCGATCACCGGCTTAGACACGGTTCCGCGCTTGAAATCCTACCCGCTCGCTGAGGGCCGTATCGGCCCCGATCAGGGCGCTTTTGCGGCAGGTACCCCCAGAAAGGAATCATACAATAGTGCGGCTACCCCAGCAACGATGGCCACGTCCGCGAGGTTAAACACGTACCAATTGAAGGTTTTTTCCCCGATCTGGATGTGAAACAGGGCGAAATCGACCACCGCGCCGTAGGCGAAGCGGTCGATGGCGTTGCCGATCGCGCCGCCGATGACCAGCCCGAGCGCCACCGTCGCAAGCAGGGTACGCGAGTACGCCATCCAGACCGCCAGCGCCACCACCGCGATCGCCTTGACCGCCATCAGCAGGAGCTGGGCCGTCGGGCTGTCGCTCTGGAACCAGCCGAAGCTGATCCCGACGTTCCACGCCAGCACCAGGTCGAAGAACGGCGTCACCTTCACCACGCCTTGGCGGGGAAGGTCGAACACGAACAGGAGCCAGAGCTTCGACGCCTGGTCGAGGATCAGCGTAATGACCGCCGCGATGATGCCGGCGCGCAGGGGAGGGATCATGCGGGCAAGTTACACGGCAACGCCCAGCGCCTTCCACTCCCGCAACGCCTGCGCGTCGCGCGGAGAGACGTCGGGATATTCGGCGTCCTCGCCGACGGTGGGCAGGATCTTCCACGAGCGCGCGCATTTGCGCCCGACCGCCTTTTCGACCACCACCGCAACGCCCGGCACGTCGTTGAGGCGGAATGCATGCTCCGGCGCGTCCTGGTTGGTCACCATCGCGTTCGAGGTGATGCAGACTTCCGCAAGGTCGACGTTGAACAGCGTGTCGAGCATCTCCTGGTCGGAGACGTAGACCAGCGGCGAGGCTTCCAGCGACGAGCCGATGTTCTTGGCGGCACGCTCGATCTCGAGCGCGCCGGTGACGACGCGCCTGATGTCGCGGACGGTCTCCCATTTGGTGGCGAGCCGCTCGTCGCGGAATTTCTCCAGCCCCTCGGGGAACAGCGTCAGGTGCACGGAAGGCTCCGCGTCGGGCCGGTACATCCGCCACGCCTCGTCGGCGGTGAAGCTGAGCACCGGCGCCAGCCATTTCAGGAGCGCATCGCAGATCATGTCGATCGTGGTCAGCGCCGCCTTGCGCGCGACCGAGGACGGCGGGTCGCAATAGAGCGTGTCCTTGCGAATGTCGAAATAGAACGCCGACAATTCAGTGTTCATGAATGCGGCGAGGCTCGCGACCACGGTCTTGTAGTCGAATTCGGCATAGGCCTTGCGGATGATCGCGGCCTGGCCGGCAAGCTCATGCAGCATCAGCCGCTCGAGCTCGGGCATCTCGCCATAGGCGACCTTCTCGCTCGGCTTGAAGTGATGCAGCGTGCCGAGCATCCAGCGCACCGTGTTGCGCAGCTTGCGATAGGTCTCGATGGTGTTCTTCAGGATTTCCGGGCCGATGCGCTGGTCGTCGGAATAGTCGGTCGCGCAGACCCACAGCCGCAGGATATCGGCGCCGGAATCCTTGATCACCTTCTGCGGCTCGACGGTGTTGCCGAGCGATTTCGACATCTTGCGGCCGTTCTCGTCCAGCGTGAAGCCATGGGTCAGCACGACATCATAGGGTGCGCGTCCCCGCGTGCCGCAGCTCTCGAGCAGCGAGGAATGAAACCAGCCGCGATGCTGGTCGCTCCCCTCAAGATACATCACGGTGTCGTCGCCGCCGTCGATCTTGCGCTTGATGCCGGCAAGGCCCGGGAAGTGCACGGGGTCTTCCAGCACGAAGGCGTGCGTCGAGCCGGAGTCGAACCAGACGTCGAGGATGTCGTCGACCTTCTTCCAGTCCTCATTGGCCAGCGACCCAAGGAAGCGCTCGCGCGCGCCGTTCGCGTACCAGGCATCCGCGCCTTCCTGCTCGAAGGCATCAGCGATGCGCTGGTTGACTGCCTCGTCCCGCAGGATCTCCGCCGAGCCGTCGCCTTTCTCGCGCACGAACACAGCGATCGGCACGCCCCAGGCGCGCTGGCGCGAGATCACCCAGTCGGGACGGTTCGCGATCATGCCGTTGATGCGGTTCTGGCCCGCCGGCGGCACCCATTGCGTCACCGAGATCGCCTGCAGCGCACGGGCGCGCAGCGTGTCGCCGGGTTTTGCCTTGCCGTCCGTCGCGATCGGCTTGTCCATCGCAATGAACCATTGCGGCGTATTACGGAAGATCACCGGCTTCTTCGAGCGCCAGGAATGCGGATATTGGTGCTTCAGTCGTCCGCGTGCGAGCAGCATGCCGCGCTCGATCAGCGCCTTGATCACGGCCTCGTTGGCGTCGCCCTTCTCGCCCTTGTCGTTGATCACGCGCTTGCCTTCGAAGCCCGGGGCTTGATGGGTGAAGGCGCCATTCTCGTCCACGGTATAGGGGATCGCGGTGTTGATGCCGCGCGCATCGAGCTCACGTGTATTCGCGGTCCAGACGTCGAAGTCTTCACGGCCGTGACTCGGTGCAGTGTGCACGAAGCCGGTGCCGGTGTCGTCGGTGACATGATCGCCCGCAAGCAGCGGGACCGTGAATTCGTAGCCGCCCGCAAAGCCCTTGAGAGGATGAGCGGTTTCCACCGCATCGAGCGTATCGCCCGGCAGCTCGCGCACCTTCTCGTAAGCGGTGACGCGCGCCTGCTTGAACACGCTTTCCGCCAGCGCATCAGCGAGAATCAGGAGATCGCCCGTCTTCGCCCAGTTGTCGGCGGGCGCATCGGTGACCTCATAGAGGCCATAGGCGATCTTCGGCGAGAAGCTGATGGCGCGGTTGCCGGGCAGCGTCCATGGCGTCGTGGTCCAGATCACGACGCTCGCTTTCGCCAAGACGCCATGCGCGGGCGAGGTGACCGGAAATTTCACCCACACCATGTCGGAGGTGTAATCCTCGTACTCGACCTCGGCTTCCGCCAGCGCGGTCTTCTCGACCACGCTCCACATGACAGGCTTGGAGCCACGATAGAGCGTGCCGTTGGCTGCGAACTTCATCAGTTCGCGCGCGATCTGCGCCTCCGCGGGATAGGTCATCGTCTCATAGGGATGATCCCAGTCGCCGATCACCCCTAGCCGCTTGAACTCCTCGCGCTGCACGTTGATCCAGTGCGTCGCGTAGGCGCGGCACTCCTTCCGGAATGCCACCATCGCCGTGGAGTCTCGGAAATCCGGCTTCTGCCTGCCCTTGGAGCGGTAGTTCTCCTCCTCGATCTTCCACTCGATCGGCAGGCCGTGGCAGTCCCAGCCTGGCACGTAGTTGGAATCGAAGCCCAGCATCTGCTGGCTCTTGGTCACCACGTCCTTCAGGATCTTGTTCAGCGCGTGCCCGATATGGATGTTGCCATTGGCATAGGGCGGGCCGTCATGCAGCACGAACTTGGTGCGCCCCTTCGCGGATTGGCGCAGTTTGTCGTAGAGGTCGATCTCGTTCCAATATTTGAGGATTTCCGGCTCGCGCTGGGGCAGGCCGGCGCGCATCGGAAATTCGGTCTGCGGCAGGAACAGGGTCTTGGAATAGTCTTTGGCGTCGGACTTTTGCGGCTTTTCGGACATCGGTCAGGTTTGGGTCTGGCTTAGCTGGGATGGGATGGGCGCGTTTAGCGATCTATCGCGGGAGGAACATGAAAATCCCGGTCTCGCGCCGAGCCTTGAGAGCTCAGGCGGAAGCCGGGCCGCTAATGCCGATGATGCGCCGTATCAACATGGGGCCTTCCATAGCAGCCGGAACGGGAAATCGCAAAGGCTGGTGAGCGGACCAAGCCGACACCATTGCGGATTTTACCAAAGATACTAATCTATTGATTATTGGAGAGAATTCATGAGCGCCAAACCGCTGGCCGAGGTATATGAGAAGCTGAAGGAGCTTCGCCGACAAGGCGATTCCAACGTCGATATCGATTCCATGCTGCAATCCATGCGCGACGACGCGGCAGCGCAGAGCATCGTCGAGCCGACGCTTGCACCCGAGGGCCTTGTCAGGACGATCGAAATCAAGACGCTTGCAGACCGTGTTTTCGGCGATCAAAAGAAAGCGACTACTTGGTTGAAGCGTCCGAATGCCACGTTGTCAGGTCAAAGACCGATCGACCTCCTCAAGGACGAACTTGGCACGGCGGTCGTCCGCGAAATGCTAGAGCGGATAGATCACGGAATCTTCGCCTGAGCTCACGACATGGAGCTTTGGCGGATATCGAACTACCCGGATCTTTCGGGGATTGGTGGCCTGAGGACTGGCGGGCGGTGGCATTCGCAGGGCAGACGGATCGTCTATCTGGCGGATCATCCGTCAAGCGCGCCACTTGAGATGCTGGTCCATATGGATCGCGACCTCATTCCTGCGAGCTACCAACTCCTTCGTGTCGAGCTTCCGTCGGACATCGCAATTGAAGTGGTTGCCGACTTACCTGTTGATTGGCGATCTCAGACGATGATCACACGGGATATTGGCGATCGCTGGATTGACCGCTCCTCGAGCTCGTTGTTGCAAGTGCCGTCGGCGATCAGCCAGAGCCAGAACTTTCTCTTTAATCCTGCGCATCGAGACGCGGCCAAGGTCAGCGTGGCCGAAATTATTCGAGCTCCGTTCGATTCCCGCCTTCTCGGGTAGCCGGGCGCTCCGAGCAACTCATCACGGACGGGCCCGCGCCGGATTTCCGGTGACAATCTGGCCCGCGGCGACGTCCCGCGTGACCACGCTGCCGGCGCCGATCACCGCGTCGTCGCCGATCGAGACGCCGGGCAGGATGATGGCACCGCCTCCGATCCAGACGTCACGGCCGATCCGCACCGGTCGGCCGAATTCGAGGCCGGTGCGCCGGGTCTCGGCATCGCGCGGATGGTCGGCGGCATAGATCTGCACGGCGGGGCCGATCTGGGTGCGGTCGCCGATGACAACCTCGACGATGTCGAGAATGACGCAGTTGAAATTGAGGAAGACCTCCTCGCCCAAACGAATGTTGTAGCCATAGTCGCAGAAGAACGGCGGACGGATCACGGCGCCCTTGCCGACATGGCCGAAATGTTCCGACAGCAGCGCATGCCGCTCGGATACCGGCGCGGCCAGCGCCGCGTTGTAGCGCGCGAGCCAGGCCTTGTTGGCGGCCGCATCAAGCTGCAGTTCCGGGTCACCCGGACGATACAATTCGCCCGCCAGCATCTTTTGTTTTTCGGTCTTGCTCAATCGATCGCTCCGAGCTTCGGGAACGCCTCAGGGGCGGCGGCGAGCTGCGCCCTGGCGCGGGCGCTGTCGTCGTCCATCTGTCGGATCAACCCTTCAATGTTGTCGAATTTCAGCTCATCGCGGATGAAGCCGATGAAGGCGACGTCGAGCAAATTGCCGTAGAGATCGCCCTTGAAGTCGAACAGGAACACTTCAAGCAATGGCGCGCCATTGTCGAAGGTCGGGCGGCGGCCGAAGCTGGCGACGCCGTCGATGCGTGCCTGATCTTTTCCTTTGCCGCGACCGACCCGCACCGCATAGATGCCGTGCTTCAGGCCGCAGTTCTTGTCGAGACGGATGTTGGCGGTGGGATAGCCGAGATCGCGGCCGCGCTTCTCGCCATGGATCACCTCGCCGGTGACGAACCAGGGACCGCCCAGCATCGCGGTGGCGTCCGCGACCTCGCCTTCAGCGAGTGCCATGCGGATCGCGCTGGAGGAAACCGGCCGCTCCTCGATATCGACATGGGCCTGGACGTCGACCTCGATGCCGAGCCGCGGCGCCTCGGCGACCAGGAGGCTTGGTGAGCCGACGCGACCCTTTCCGAAATGGAAGTCGTAGCCGACCGCGATCCCGCTGACGCCGAGCCGTTCGATCAGGTCATGATGGATGAAATCCTGCGCGCTGGTGCCGGCGCGGTTCTTGTCGAAGGTCATCACCACGGCGCCGTCAAGCCCGGTGCCTGCGAGCAGGCGCAGCTTGTTGGTTTCGTCGGTCAGGCGGAATTGCGGTGTATTCGGGCTGAAGAAGCTGCGCGGATGCGGCTCGAAAGTCAGCGCCAGCGCAGGTTTCCCATGCGCCCTGCCCATTTGCAGGGCGGCCTCGATCACGGCGCGGTGGCCGAGATGGACGCCGTCAAAATTGCCCATCGCCACCACGGTCCCCCTCGGGATCGCGCTTTGGGGGGTATTGTCGCGAATAACGGTAAAACGAGTGGTCATTTGGTTACGATTCTTCAGGAATTCTTAAGCGCCGACCAGAGCATGATCCGGCCGGGGTAGCGCGAAGGGGAGGCCGGTTTTCCGAAAAGATCATGCTCGAACAAAGAGATGAGATCATGATCCGATCTCTTCCAATCGGATCATGAACGCGTGCGGCCGGACCGTGGCTTGCCGGGACTACCGAAGTCAAGCGGGCGAAATCGCGTCAAAACGGATGCAATCCGTCCCAGGCCGGTTAACGCGCTGTTTAACGCATGATGCTACTGCTGCGGGCGAGGAATGCGGGCCGCGCAGGCCTGTTGGTTTTTTCGCGCAAGCGTCAGTAGCGTGTTTGGGGGAGAGAAGATGGCGGTTGATTTGTCCATGCCGGTCCTGGTGGTCGATGACTACAGCACCATGATCCGCATCATCCGGAATCTTCTGAAGCAGCTCGGTTTCGAGAACATCGACGACGCCTCCGATGGCTCCGCGGCGCTGAACAAGATGCGCGGCAAGAAATACGGTCTGGTGATCTCCGACTGGAACATGGAGCCGATGACCGGCTACGACCTGCTGAAGGAAGTCCGCGCCGATCCCAACCTCGCCACCACGCCCTTCATCATGATCACGGCGGAGTCCAAGACCGAGAACGTGATCGCGGCCAAGAAAGCCGGCGTGAACAACTACATCGTCAAGCCGTTCAACGCCGCGACGCTGAAGACCAAGATCGAGGCGGTCTTCCCGGACATGGCCACGGCGTAAATTCCACTTCGCCCCGCTCTTGCGGGGAGGGGTCGGCGCGTAGCGCCGGGTGAGGGGACTCACCACGAACTCACATCTATCCAATTTGCGGAGGCAGCCCCTCACCCCAACCCTCTCCCCGCAAGAGCGGGGCGAGGGAGCGTAGTGGCGCCAGCCCTACCACCGTAACTCCCGGATCAGCGCCTTCGGCGGATGGCCGAACAGCTCCACTACCGTGTCCGGGTCGAGCTGGTCGACGCCTTCGAATTGCTCGGAATGGATGCCGCGGGTCACGAACAGGCAGTCGATGCCAAAGCCCTTGGCCCCCGCAATGTCCGTGCGCACGGAATCGCCGATCGCCAGCACGCGATTGAGTTCGACCGGACGGCCGCGGCGTTCGGCCGCCAGTTGCATCGCGCGCTCGTAGATCGGCTGGTGCGGCTTGCCGTAGAAGATCGCTTCGCCGCCAAGCTCGCGATACAGCTCGGCGATCGCGCCCGCGCAATAGATCAGCCGGTCGCCGCGCTCGACCACGATATCGGGATTGGCGCAAATCAGTGAAAGCCTGCGTTCGCGCGCCTTCAACAGCATCGCGCGATAGTCTTCCGGGGTCTCGGTCTCGTCATCGAACAGGCCGGTGCAGATGATGTAGTCCGCCTGTTCCAGCGCTGTCAGCGGCGCATCGAGGCCGCGGTGGATCGAGGAGTCGCGCTCCGGGCCGACCCAGTGGATCTTCTTGCCGGGATGCTCGGCGACGAAATGCCGGGTAAGGTCGCCGGAAGAGACGATCGCATCATAGGTCTCGTCGGCTACGCCCAGCTTGCGCAATTGACGCTGCACCGAATCGGCCGGCCGCGGCGCATTGGTGATGAGGATGACGGTGCCGCCCTGCTGGCGGAACGTATGCAGCGCTTCGCAGGCCTCGGGAAACGACTCGAGCCCGTTATGCACCACGCCCCAGACGTCGGAGAGCACCACGTCGACGTCGCCAATGACGTCGCGCAGCCGCTCGACAAAGTGAAGTGAGGTCATGAGAACGCGTGTTGCCTGGGGTGAGGTGATCGTTGTGTCGAGCGTCGTGGCCGCAGTCTCCCACCTCTCCTCACCGGGGAGAGGTCGGCGCGCAGCGCCGGGTGAGGGGGAACAGGTCCCACGAGAGAGCGTAACCCCTCACCCGCGCCGTTGGCGCGACCTCTCCCTGTGGGAGAGGGGGGCACCGCCGACGCGGTAACACGTCGCTCCAGCCGCATCATGCCTTAGCTCGGGCCCGCGACGCGGCGCGCCAGCGCGGCGTTGCCGGTAACCCGCGGCGGCGGGTCGATGACGGGGCTATTCTGGGGAACGGGAGTGCTGGCGCCATTGGCTTCCTGCGGCTTGGGCGAAGAAGCCCCGGCGGTAGCAGATGCGCCTTCAGGCCGCAACGGCCGCGGCGGCGCGAACAGGAACCCCTGGCCGAACCGTACGTCGTAGTCGAGCAGGTCGACGACGGCGCGCTCGCCTTCGATCTTCTCTGCGATCAGATCGATGCCGTAGCGGCCGAGCAGGTCGGACAGGTCCGAGGGGTGAATATCCGAGGTCGAGCTCTGCCTGGGATCGAGCAGCAACGCCGCCGGCACCTTGATGAAGCGCACGCCGCGATCGGCGAGCTCGCGCGGCTCGAAACGGAGGTCGCTGACATGGTCGATCGAGAACCGATAGCCGCGTTGCGACAGCGCGGCTAGATGCTCGCTCTCGGCCGGGCCGAGATTGCGGAAGGTCGACTGCTTGAATTCGAGCACGAAGGATGGCGCCAGCGCGCGATTGGCCTCGAGGAAATCCAGGCACTGGGTGAAATTGACGGTGTTGCCGAGCGTCGCTGCAGAGACGTTGCAGAACACGCCGACATCCTTGTTGCGGACCATCAGCCGGCGCAGCACCTGCACACAGCGTAGCATCACCATGTGGTCGATGCGTCCGATCAGGCCACCGGCTTCCGCGGCGCCGATGAAATCGTCGGCCACGATGATCTGGTCGCGTTCGTCGCGCAGCCGCGTCACCGCCTCGTAGTACCGCACCTTGCGCTGCGGCAGCGTCACCATCGGCTGCAGGTAGATGTCGAGCCGGTTAGCGTCGATTGCATTCTTGATGGTGGTGACGAACTGGGTCGGGCTGTGCGAGGCCGCAATGGCTTCGGCCGGAGCGGGCGCCGGCGGCGCCGGTGCGGCGAAAACCTGTTGGATCGTCGTCGGAGTGGCGGCGCTCCACACGGCGCCGGCTACCGGAGCTGCAACGGCAGCGCGTGGCTCCGGTTCTGGCTCGGCCACGGGTTTGCTCGGAGGCGCACTCGCAGCGGCGTCCGCGGCAGTCGCCAGCATGTCTTCATGGCTGGCGACCGAGGCCGCAAGATGCTTGACCAGGTTGCCGAGCTCGTTGATTTCGCCGACCACGGCCTGCAGGCGATCGGCGCCGGCGGAATTCGCCGACACCAGGCGGCCCTCGACAGCGGCGAGCCTGCGGCCGAATTCGGCGACCTGGCGGGCGAGATCGGCCGTGCCGCGGGAGAGGTCCGCGATCTGGCCGCCGACATCGGAGCGGTCGCGCAGCCGCATCGACACGGCGTTGTAGAGGATCAGGAACGTCAGCGCAGTCAGCGCCACGATGGCCGATTCGGTTCCGCTGATGCCCGCCACCGAATAGAGCACAAGGCCAAGCGAAGCAGCGACCAGAACCATGCAGATGGCGATGAAGATCGTCGAAATGCGAATCATGTCGCGCGCGTTATGCCCTCAAGTTTGGCCGTCCACCTCGGCTGTCCCATCCGGGAAAACACGGGCCCTTTCGGCGCGGTCCTGTCTGTGCTCCCCCAAGCGGGACCACTGTACCATCAAGTTTGATTCGGCAGGCAAGCGTTCTTTTGGGGACGATCAAACCGCCGGCCCCAGCGTGTCGGCCATCACGGCCTCGCGGCGACCGAGCGGTTTCGGGCGGCCTACGGTCGTATCCACCGCGGTCTGGTGCTCGATCTCCGCATTCAGCTCCGCCCCCAGCAACACGATGCTGGTCGACATCCACATCCACATCATGAGCCCGATTGCTGCGCCAAGCGATCCATAGGTAGCCGTGTAGTTGCCGAAATTCGACAGATACCAGGACAGCGCCGCTGAGCCGGCGATCCAGAGCAGCGCCGATGCCAGCGTCCCGACGCTGAGCCATTCCCAGCGCGGCGCACGGCGGTTCGGTCCATGCCGGTAGAGCACCGCGAGCCCAGCCGCCAGGATCAGGAACAACAAAGGCCATCGCGCAAGGCTGACAAGAAGCTGGCTTTCCGGCTTCAGGCCGACACGATCGACCAGCAGGGGAAGCACGACCACCGCGCTCACCATCACCAGCAGAGCCGCGATCGCGCTGAGGGTGAGGGCGAGCGAGATCAGGTTCAATCGGATGAAGCCGCGCGTCTCGCGCTCGTCATAGGCGACATTGAGCGCGTCGATCACGGCCTTCATCCCGGCGTTGGCGCTCCAGACCGCGAGCGCGAGCCCGAACAGGAAGGTCACGCCCAACTCGCCGCTGCCCTTCGCGAGCACCCGGCCGATCTGATCCTGCACGATCTGGAACGAGCCTTCCGGCAGCATCAGCGCCAGCGTCTCGAGATTCCTGGCAATGGTCGAAGGATCGGCGTAGAGCCCGTAAAACGAGACCAGCGCGGTGATGGTCGGGAACACCGCCAATAGGCCGTAGAACACGACGCCTGCGGCGGTCGCGAGCAGCCGGTCATCATTGATGCGCTGATAGCAGCGCCACAGGATGTCCTTCCAGCCCGCGAGCGGAATCTGGAGCGGGCTCGCCGCGCGGCGTCCCCTGCCGGGTTCGGCCAGTTCGCGCACGAAACGGCCCGGTGCCGTCGAGGGGTCCAGGGTGTGGCGAGCCGGCGCGGGCTTCGGATCGGCCTGAAGATAGCGATGAACGAGAAAAAGCAGGATCGTCGTCGCCGCGATCAAGAGCCAATTCCCGCCCTGTCCGGAACGCGCGTCGGACATCGGTTTCCTCCAGCCAGCGTTGCCCTGGTTCAGGATGAACGTGAGCCGGATTTGAATGTTCCGGAAGCCCCCGACCTCCGCCGTCATTCCGGGCTCATCGCTGCGCGAAGTCCCGGAATGACGAGAGAAAATTCGCTTGCGATTCCAGGGTGATTTGGCTCGTCCACCCCTGCTGCGAAAAACATTCCGCTTCCGTCGTCGGGCAAATCAGTGATTTAACTCCGCGCGTCTCACGGCGGATGAGGGGCGGCTCGCGATCGTCACGAACGTTGCGGTGAGATGCGGTGGACGTGAGTGTCACGACTGACGAGCGTGGCACTCATGGACGGCGAAGTCGTGTGGACTTGGACGTCCAGCCCTATTTCCGCACCGTCCACAATCGTAAAAAATACCGGTTTTTCAGTCGTTTGCCTGATATTCTTGGGCAAAGAAAAAGGTCTACCGAAAACCGGTAGGCCCCAATGGGCCCTAGTCTCACGCGCCTTGTCATTGCATCCCTTTGTCGGCGGCGCGGATGCCGTCGTCGCCATCGTCGCGGGCAGAACCATCTGAACGTTGTTAGCCGAAGATACCCGCCGGATCAGGAGTGACGGGCAGCTTCTTTCTCACCTCGTCGAGGATGTCTTTGATGAACTGGGGGACGTGTCCTCGCTGCACGAGGGCCTCGGCGATGAACCGTGCCACCAAGGGTTTGTTGCGGTCGCCCGAGATGCTGAGTTCGGCTCGTGCCTCTGCCTCCAGCTGGTCATACAGGCCCGCCTCGTTCGCCTCGACATGCGCCCGGCACTGCGTCTCCCAATTACCCTGCAAGATTGCATAGCCATCCTTCACGCACGCCGCCGGCTCGTCCGCCTCTTGCAGCCCGAGCAGACGGCACAGGCTGCGGTTGGCGGCCTTCTCCGATGACTTGCCGCCGTCGTTGTCGAACACGATGTACGTCCGGATTCCGTGTACGGCGTAAAGCTGGGACAGGGTGTCGATAGTGGGCTTGCCGCCCGCCGACACGATCGAGATGCCATGCTCGTCGAAGTCGAGGCCCTGCGCCTTGGCGAACACCGGGATCGCTTCGCGCTCGGTAGAACCTTCGACCACGATGACGACACGGGCGAAGAACGCCTCGGTCATCTCGGCCGTTCGTACGTTCCTGATAAAGGCGCGGACCGTCTCCACCGTCATCTCACGCTGAGGGTGCAGCTCTTTGCGGGCCTTCAGCAGGTCCTCGCTGGAAGCCGTTGTCACCTGGGTGCAGACTTCGTCATCTTCGTCCTCGCAGCGATCCACCAGCACGATGCGGTCGCTTCGGGCCACGTCCAGAAAGTGGGCGCTGTGGGTCGAGATGAAAAGCTGGTTGCCTGCATCCGCCAGCATCTCGAACTGCTTCATCAGGCTGCGCTGCGCATGCGGATGCAGGTACAGTTCGGGCTCCTCGATCCCGAGCACGGCATCACCTCGGAAAGACTTCGCGAAAGCTTGGAACAGCGCGAGCACCAAGACGTTGCGCACGCCTGAACCGACCTCCAATGGATTCCTCGCCACTCCGCGTTCGACGAGCGTCGGATAGAGGCTGCGGTAGAGGTTGGTCTCCTCGAGCGTCCGAAACTCGAACGACACGTCGTACCGGGCGGTCTTGAGCTGGGACGCGAACGCGTCCTTCAGCTCCTTCTCGAAGGCCTTGTACTGGTCAGTCTGCAGGAGGACGTGGGCGGTGTTCAGCGCCTCGCGGAGCTTGGTCAACTGCTCGCCACTGTCCTTCAGGGTCTGATGGAGATGGCGCAGGGCCTGGCCGAAGATCGACCAGCGCGAGGTCGAGAACTGTCTCTCGTAGTTGCGGCCAGCATCCACGTAGGCGAAGGCAAGGTCTTCCCGGTCCGCGTTTGTGAAGCGCCGAACCAGCCTGCCCTGGTTGTCAAGCGCGCTCAGTGCGTACTGCGATTTCGACGTGTCGAAGTCGATTTGGGAAAAGTACGGGTGATCTAAGCAGAGCCGAATGTGGACGTTGTTGTCGCGGTTGCGCCCGTAGAAGTCCGAGTCGTCGAGGTTCGCGGGCATCGGCCAGCGCTCCCCGAGGATGAAGTTGATCGCCGACAGGATGTTGGTTTTGCCAGCGTTGTTTGGCCCGACGAGGATGCAGATATCCTCGGGGCAGAAGTCGACGTATTTGATCGACCGCCAATTTTCAATTTGGACGCGCGTAATCTTCAACGAGGAATCCCCCAAGCCCGCCTAAATTACTGGCAGGCTCGCGCCTTGCGTGCAAGCCACTGACGATTATCGGCTTCTCTTGGGCAATCGGCGGATCGCTACGCTTCTGCCCGCAATGTCGAAATGGCGGCGACATCGCTGCGATCCTCGCTAAATGCCAGCCCTTACTGAGAAATCCGGAATCGTCGCCAATAGAATTTTCTATTGAATTTCAATGGCTTGACCTTGGCAGGCAATCGCGTATCGTGATCAACATTGGCGATGGTGCCGCCAATCATTGAGCCCAAGGCGAGGCGGTCTTCACGCAAAAGGCCAATCGCCACTTGAGACGTCCCGCCGAACGATCTTTCTTCTGAGAGAGGGTTATAGCCATGCCTGACCTAGCGATGCCGGCTGCGCGCGTTTCAAACGGCCCCCGCAAGCCGATTCCAAGGAAGCCCCGTCGCGACCGCCGGGGCACGTTCGGCGTGCCGGCACCAGTCAGGTTCGACTTTGATTGCTTACCCGATAGTGCATGGCTCTCCAGCGACGAGGTCGCCGCTGTGTTGCGCCGCTCGCGAGCGACGCCGCCGGCATGGCGAGCGACGGCGGGTCACCCGTTGAAATGGCAGCGCGTGCTCGGCAAGCCGCTGTACCGCGTCGGCGATGTTCGCGCGTTCATCGCCGGCAAAATCGAAGGGAGGCGGTCGTGATCAAGAGTAAGCGTTGCCCAACCCACAGCAGTCGTAACTTGGGCAACACTTAGGAGATCAGCAGCATGAGCCGTGGCTTAGGATCGGTGGAGCGGGCGTGCCTGAAGGTGATCCAGTGGCGTGAGGGAGCGGACAAGCGTCCACCCACAACGTTCACGGTTGCATGTGACGTTTACGATGTGTCGCCCGACGATGACGGCAACCGCCTTTGCAACAATACGCAACATGTCGCGGTCAAGCGCGCGCTCGCAAGCCTGCAACGTAAGGGCTTTGTCATCGGCTTCCGCGATACATACCACTCGCGGGCGCGGGGCGACGGTAATATCGAGCTATGCCACATCTGGATGACAGAGGTGGGCTTAGCGCGATGGCTTGCGCACGTCGGTGAATGTGACCTTGCTACGAACATCACCAGACGCGCACAGACAATCGGCATGACGTGTGTGTGACACGGCGTGCTCGCGACGCGGCGGCAATGAGGATTTGGACTGCAAAAGGAGATCATCATGAGCGTGAAAAGTGAGAGGCCCCACGCGGGCGCGCAGGGCCAATCGAGGTAGCTAACAAGCTGAGGATGAATGAGTGTGGCACCGAGGAAAATGCCGCGCTCAAAATAGCAAGCTACATCGGCAAAGCAAGAGCGCTGCCCGCGCGTAGGACCTCGAAAAAGTCGAGGAACTTGCCATGCGTGGAAAACCTTCCATCGGGAGCGTGGTTCTCAGCCCGAACACGCCGATGCCGACCGCCGAGCAGCTTGTCGACGACTGCTTTCGGCATAACGATGACAGCCGTGTCCTTCACCACTGGCGCGACGAGTGGTTTCTGTGGAACGGCTCGTTTTACGACAAGCTGTCGGAGGCGGCGCTTCGCGCGCGCGTCTGGCACTATCTCGATGAGGCCCGCACCGGCACGGGCGAGTTCAAACCGCAGCCGAAGCACGTCAGCGCCGTGATTGATGCGCTGGCAGCGGTTTGTCATCTCGACGACGCGGTTGAAGCACCGGCGTGGATCGAGCGCGAGTACGCCATCGCTGCCGATCCTGTTGACCTGCTGCCGGTCGGCAACGGTCTGTTGGACATGGCGCGGCGCGAGTTGAATCCGCCGACGCCGAATTTTTTCTCGCTCACCGGCACCGATGTGATCTTTGATCCGAACGCGAAGCGCGAGCATTGGGATACTTTCATGCGCGCCCTGTGGGACAACGACCGACAGTCCATCGAGGCCCTGGGCGAGTGGTACGGCTATTGCCTCGGCCGCGACACCTCGCAGCATAAGATTTTAATGCTGGTCGGACCCACGCGCGGCGGCAAGGGCATCATCGCGCGGTTGTTGCGCCAACTGGTCGGCGTCAGTGCCTACGCCGGCTTCTCGCTCTCGGACTTCGGGCGGGCATTCGGCCTGCAGGTTCTGATCGGCAAGCTGGTCGCCGTGGTGTCGGATGCGCGGCTCGACACCAAGGACAAGGTGATGATGATCGCAGAGCGGCTATTGTCGTTGTCAGGCGAGGATTGCGTGTCGATTGACCGCAAATTCACGTCGGTGTGGACCGCGCCCCTCGGCGTGCGCTTCACCATCATCACCAACGAACTGCCGAAGCTGCGCGACCCGTCCGGTGCGCTTGCCGGTCGCTTCATCATCCTGCGCCTCGTCAAAAGCTGGGTGGGTCGCGAGGATCGTCAGCTCGAAGAAAACCTTCGTGCGGAGCTGTCGGGCATTCTGAACTTCGCTCTTGATGGCCGCGACCGGCTGCGCCAGCGCGGCCACCTTATCCAGCCCAGCAGTGCGGATGGTATGGTCAAGGAGTTCGCCGACACAGTCTCCCCAATCAAGACCTACGTCGCGGAGGAGTGCGAAATCGACAGCATGGCATGGGTGGATACCATGACGCTGTTCGATGATTGGAAGGTGTGGTGCGACCAGCGCGGCCACAATCCGGGCGATGCCGCCACCTTCGGCAAGGCACTGCGGGCGGTGGTGCCTGAGATCGAGCGCACGCAATATCGTTCCAAACCGTACGGCGGTGCCCGGCGCTGGCGCTACAACGGCATCGGCCTGCTGCGCAAGACTACCGACGAAGCGTCACCCGACGAGTGACTGGCAACGGTGGTCGATCCAGTGACAAACCCCGCTCGTCACCACTTCGTCACCAGTCGATTTTCGCTGCCCGGTGACAGTTGCTCTCGCCCTTCCTTCAATGATTTACTCTCTTTGTCACCAGTGTCACCACGTAAAGGCCTATGTACGTGATGGAGGGGAATAAATGGTATTTGTAGAAAAGAAGTAGAACGGTCCCAGTGACGCGGTGACAGACGCCGCCGTTGACGCGGCGGGATCAGCGCCGTCAGGCGCTGCGCGCATGGAATAAAGGCCCGTCGACAAGCGCACCTGCCCTATGCGCGCCTTTTCCCTGCGGAACACATCGGAGCTCGCAGGAAGGACTTCGCGTCGCCGTGACAGCGCGCTACGTCCCAATCGCGTCGCTTTCACCAAATTGGTAGCATGTCCGCTATGCGGACCCGAAAATTCGGAAGCGGCCGACGCCGCGAAGTCTGGCCGGATCATCGTCTGATCGAACGACACCCACGTGTCTGCGTGCTCGCGCTCGCTCGCGATGGCGGGACGGTCGCGGGTGTCGTGACGACGTTGCGATGGACGAACGGCTTTGTCGCCACGATCCGCGCCGAGCCGACGCGCTTGATCATCGAGACGGCCGATCGGCGGCAGATGGTCGCGCTCGACCCGAAGCGATGC
Source organism: Bradyrhizobium sp. Ai1a-2 (assembly GCF_000426245.1). Taxonomy (GTDB): domain Bacteria; phylum Pseudomonadota; class Alphaproteobacteria; order Rhizobiales; family Xanthobacteraceae; genus Bradyrhizobium. The sequence goes on from NZ_AUEZ01000092.1 coordinate 21,219, forward strand.
GGCTTTCTCGTTCGTGCCGGAATGCTGTGCCCCGCGTGCTCGCGTCGCTGCGTACACCTGATCGAGAACGGCGGGATTTTTTCGTGCCGCCTGTGCTGTGGTCTGGATCACAGCTCTCGCCACGTCCATCGTCGCCGCTGGTCTGCGCTCGGTCGCATTGCCAAACTGCGCGGCAAGATCAAGGCCGATCCATCGCCGCTATCGCCGTTGCCGCCACGGCCGCGCTGGAATACGGCCGCAGCGAAGTATGATAGGGTTGCCGCCGAGATCGAGCGCCAGGAAGCAATTCTGATCGGCCGAGGGTCGCAATGGACGAAATCGTAGAACTCGTCGACGATCAGCGCGACGATCAGATCGTAAAGCTGCGTTTGACCGGCGTGGGCGTGCGCGCCATCGCCAAACAGTTTTCCATCAGCACCGCCGAAGTTGAGCGCGTCATTGACCGGATGCTGGCGCACATCGATGCGGGCTTTCGCGTACGCACCGCGCGGCTCGAACTCGAACGGCTCGACCTGTTGCACCGGGCTTATTTCGCGAAGGCGCTTTCCGGCGATACGGCGGCCGGGCAATTGCTCGTGCGGATCGCCGAGCGCCGCAGCGCTTTGCTCGCGCTCGATAGCCCGATCCGGGTTGACATCGTCGAACGACAGCATGAGGTCACGCCGGCACCGACCTCGACCGATCGCATCCGCGCCGCGATCGATCGCCTGACGGGACCTTCTCCACCGGCCGGCAAATCGCATTAGCGGCTCGCTGGCGAAGTTTTTCGGGCTCCGGCCTGTGAAGGCAGGCCGAACGCCCCAGAACCTGCCCTGATGCCGCGTCTGACGGCCATCTATGAGGCCGCTTTGGCCGCCAAAAACCCTGTCACCGCAGGCACTTCCACGGTATTGCAACAAGTAAACGTTCGTTAGCTTGTAGCAAAGCCTCGCATGAAACCCAGAATAATCTTCTATGGCCGCGTCTCGACTGCCCGGCAGGGCCGATCGGCCCTCGGCCTCGACGCCCAGCGCGAGGCGGTCACGCGATTTGCCAAGGCTGAGGGTCTGCAGATCGCCGCCGAGTTCGTCGAGGTCGAGACCGGCAAGGGCCATGACGCGCTCGACCGGCGGCCAAAGCTCGCAGCTGCTCTCAAAGCCGCGCGCAAGTTCGGTGGTCCGATCATCGTCGCCAAACTCGACCGGCTGTCCCGTGACGTCCATTTCATCTCGGGCTTGATGTGCGAGAAGGTGCCCTTCGTCGTCGCCGAGCTCGGACCGGACGTTGATCCGTTCATGCTCCACGTCTATGCCGCGATTGCCGAGAAAGAGCGGCGCGTGATCGCGCAACGCACGCGCGACGCGCTGGCCGCCGCCAAGGCGCGCGGCGTCAAGCTCGGCAATCCGCTTGGCGGCACCGCAAACAAGCAGGCCGCCAACGCATACGCCGAGTCTCTGCGCTCTGTCGTCGAGCCGATCAAGGACCTGTCGACCCGCCGCATCGCAGCTCACCTGAACGAAGGCGGCCACACCACGCAGCGCGGCGGTCAATGGTCATCGGTCACGGTTATGCGCCTGCTTGATCGGCTCAAGCTGCGCTGACACCAAACCTCATCTCGCGACGTGATCAGCACCCCGGGGTTGATTCCGACGACGTGGGATTTTGTTCCGGGGGCCGGGGGCTCCCCCTCGGCGCACGGTTCGGAATTTTCGAGCATCGACCGACCGGCCAAAACCGGGTGGCGCGGCGACCCGGTTTTTCAAGGTCGAGATCGCCATCGAACGTCGCCCCGGTGTGCGCCGAGCACGTGATTGTCCATCGTGGCGCTCGTGATCACCTCGCCGCAGAAGCATCGCGCAACTCCGTCCGGCCGCTGTGTCGGCAGCGGCAGGTGCAAATCGTGCATCCGGTATTTCCAAGCGGTGCGGTCGCGGCTGTCGCGCCACGCCCGATAGTCGGCTTCGGTTCTGGTCGCGGCGAGCCTCTGCCATGCCTGCGCGAACGCGGCGCGGGCGTCATCGAAGGTGGCGGCAGCGCCGTATCGATGCTGGCCCGGCTCGGTGCCGGGATAGAAGCCGCAGGCCCAGCCCCATTGCGGCGCGGCGCGAGGGACGCCGGCGCGCAGGCTGATGTGGCCCACGTCGATGTCGCCGAATCGGATCGTCCAGTGCTCAAGGTCATGGTTCTTGTCGCGGCGGCGGGTCAGCATAACCGCCCATCAAAGCGCGTGCGTGAACCGCTGGCAAATTATCAATCTGCTGCGGATCGAGGCGGCACCGAACCACTACGGATCGTGGGCTGTGGATGCGTGGCCGATCGCATGGATTTGACAACCGCGCCGTCGCGTGTAGTCTCATCACTGGTCGCGCGATGCGGCATCTCGACGCCAGCAGAGCCAATACCCAGCGCCAGCGCTCACAGAGCCCGAGCCCGAGGTCACTTCGCCAGCCAAAGTTCGAGCCGCGACCATCTTCTCGAAAATTCACACGCCATTTGCGGGCGCGGCAGCCTGCGCTGCCATTTTGGCCGCGTGGCGATCAGAGGATGGTCGCACATGTCTCAAAACACGACGACAACTCATTGGGCAAGGCAGATACGCACGGCATGGCAGTCAAGCGTGCGCAGCATCATCAAGTGCGGTCAGTTGCTCATTACCGCCAAGGAAAGGCTGGCGCACGGGCAGTTCGAGCGGATGGTCGCGAACGAACTGCCCTTCGGGGCCTCGACAGCGGATCGTCTGATGAAGATTGCCCGTGATCTGCGACTGACAAATCCTGCGCATGCGCAGCTTTTGCCGCCGAGCTGGTACCTGCTGTACCGGCTAACGCTACTGTCCGACACAGAATTTAATGCCCGTGTTGCTGACGGGTCGATCAATCCGGATATGACACGAGACGATTTTGAGTCGGTCCGAACCTATACGCAAACGATCATTAGCCCGAGCTACGTCAGTGTCGCCAAACCGCAGCCGAGGACTGTTGTCCCGGTCTATGCGAAAGAAAACCCGCGCGTGCCTGCAATTAGGTACGTTCGCGTGGTCGAGGCAGGCAAATCGATGACGGTCTCTGAAACGGCGACTGCAAGACGACGGCAAGCCCATCGCGTCATCGAAAGCCTCGAGTTGCTCGCGGAATTACTTGCCGACGAGGACACTGCCAAGGAGGTCGCCGAGTCCCTGCGAACACGAGGTGAGGATTTGTTTCGCGTGACGTGCGCGCTGCAAGCGCTTGCAGACCTCAAGACGGCAATCGATTCGATCGACTCGGTTCAGTGACAGTTCGCGTATTTCCGCAAACCACAGCGCGGCCACCCGCTCGTGCTTTCCGCCGCGCGCCCTGGTCGGCGCGCGGGTTCACATCAGGCCGCTGCCGCCCGTTCATGATCCTACGGCCAGGCCTGTTCTAGCGAGAAGCCGCTTGAAATATTCGTCACTCTCTTTATCGACTGGGAGGCCAGAGAGCTTGGACAATTCCATTGTCAGTAGAGCTAATCGCGCGCCAATGAAGTCTCTGTATGTCATTTGATGCCATTTCTCCGGTAACATGGCTCGCTTGAAGACATCGTCCCTATGTTCGGGTTTGATCAATTTGTGGTACTCACTAGGACTCTTATCCTTGATCTTCTGATTGTCGGCGGCCGACAAGAAACAGAAGTTAGCAATCCAATTTGCGCCTTGTTCGCCCTGCGATAGCAGATGAGCTTTTGGAAAGATGTGATGAAATTCGTTTCGGTTGCAGCGGAGAAGTACATCACTGAGATTTACCTTGGCGTTGGACACCAGACTGCGAGGATATCTTGAAGCTAGCAGTAGGATAAAAATCTTGGTGTTCACCGTTCCAATATTGAAGGTGTTTAAGAAATGGAATGGATCTAGTCGAGCCTCAAAGTTGACCGTCGCGTTCTCGTCGCTCTTTAGTTCATCCATCCATGCAATATCAGCGGCATGGTTTTGATTGACGCCACCCGAATAGCGGCGGGCAAGGCAATTTCGCCAAAACCATCGAACCAGCGCGCGACGTTGCTTTGCGCTCGGATGAAAGCCAGAGACCGCCTCAGTCGCAAAGAAGCGACACAGCGGCACCAGCATTGCTGGATAGGGCATGATTTCAAGTGAATGCACCTTTAATTCATGTCTAAGAAACTCTATCGCACCTAAGAGGCCACGCTGTATCACCTCGAACTTGGATCGAACTGTCGGTCCATGAAGCGAGACAATGGATTTGGTGCTAGCGTCGCCTTCGATCACTGCAGCTGTGCATTTCATCAACAGGTCTTGTTGGTCTCCAATCTTAGAGAAACCATAGGGGCTAACTTCTGAACCGAGTTGCTGAACTCTCTCATTGAGATCAAACTCATCGCTCCAGGTCCAAGCGGTGAGCAACTGGAATGTGTCAAGCGGTATGCCCGCGCGATTCACGCGCTCGAAAATCATGGCAATTTGCTCTCGGTCGTCGAACTCAATGATCTCGTTTTTTAGCTGCGCTTCTTGAAACCGGCGTTGTAGCTCTACAAGGCGATTTAACGTGTTTGCATCGCGATCGCGCGTCGCAATCGCAAAAGCCGCCGGATCGAACAAAAGCCGCAAGGGAAATAAGTTCGGAATCCCCTCGCCACCCTGTCCCGAAACCGCGACGAATTGATCTTCAAGCGCGCCCTCATCGGCACTCAGATCGAAATAGACCTGAAACGCATCGCTTTCCTCGATCGGTTGAAGCAAAGTTTGGAAGACCCCGAATAAGGACGTGATACGCTGCTGTCCATCGAGCACATAATCGATTGGCCACTTCTTTGATGGTTCGGGAAGCTGAAACGGTCCGAGGTTTCTTTCACCGGTGAGCTTCTCGCTACTTCGCCAGAAGAGGACTGAACCAATAGGATAGCCCCGGTAGATGCTATCCATTAGAAATGCGACCTTCTCGGGCTCCCAGACAAATCCGCGCTGAAACTTTGGAATGCGAATAGTCCCGCTCAGGACGCGCTCCACTAGTCCACGTATGGTTAAGGTATCCCCTGCCATCCCCAAAACCCCCGGTTGTACCAGAGCAGGTTGATACTGGGGGAGATGAGTCGGTCAAGAACATTTTCCACGCAATAATTCACGCGGTGTGTCGATACCAGCCCAACGGTCTCGCGAGGGCGGCCCGATCACGATCGCATATCGCGCGCACCGCTCGCGCATCTCCTCATCGTCATCGTCGAGCGGCAAGACACGTAGCCAGTCCGCCTTGTAGCGGCGATAGCGGATGTCGCGGTCACCGTCGATCGTGTCGACCAGTAGCGGGACCATACTGTCCTTGCCGACCGCCGTCCTCGGGTCGGCAATATCCCCATTGCAGATTTGGCTGACGTCGCACCAAGTGAGGTCATCCGGCTGGCCGCCGTCGTCGCGGGTGTGCTGAATGCGGAATTGCGCCGGGCCAGAGCCGCGAAAGCTGATCAAGGCGTCGCCTTCGATCCGTACCGCCTCGCCGAGCGCAACGACACCATCGCTCATCGGTCAACCCTCCATGAAATGCGCTTGACTAGATCCAGTCCGGCGACGAACACGTGTGGACGGTGCAGCGCCTCCATCGCCGGATCGAACGGGTCGATGGTCTCGCCGCATACGCACACGAACGGACGGCCGGGGTTGGCTCGCGCGATGGCGAGCACGCGCCGCGTCGTCGTCTCGTGCGCAGCCGAAAGCTTGGCGGC
>NZ_AUEZ01000093.1 GCF_000426245.1 Bradyrhizobium sp. Ai1a-2
GCCTGGCCCAAAGGTGATGCGCCTAGGCCTCGAAGCCTTCCGCCGCATCAAATACGGCACCACTTTGAGGCTCGAAAATGTGTGAATCGGATAGCCGGTCACCGGGCTTTCTTGCCACCGTCACCCGCGGCAGCTCTTGCTGCTCGCGAGCTTAGCGCCAGCGTCGGGGCGCCAGGACCACACGACTTCGCCGTCCGTGATGCGCGCGCTCGTCAGTCACACCCATCACGTCCACCGCATCTCACCGCAACGTTCGTGACGATCGCGAGCCGCCCCTCATTCGGGTGAGACGCGCGGAGTTAAATCACTGATTTGCCCGACAGCGGAAGCGGAATGTTTTTCGCTGATCGACTGGACAGGGCAAAACACATTGATTGAGTTGGGGAAATTCGCGTCAACTGGACTCGTCATTGCGCGGCGATGCGCCGGTGGCTAGCGAGAGGGTCATTCGTTCGGGATCGCTTGGACGCTCGCAAACAGGAAGTTGAATTTTGGTGTGTTCTATTTGTGTCGTGATAGTGAGGCGCGTCACAGGGGGTGATCCGAATATCACGTAACGATCACAGGCAACCGCAATGGAGGGATACCCCCATGCTTGCCGAAAAGTTCTTTCTGATCCTGGAAACGCTCATCAGTCACATCACCGATACGGCGCAGTACCCAGATGGCGGGCCGAAGGTGGTGAGCAGAGCACGTCACGTACCGATCAAGTTGCCGGAGATCGGATAGACTTGAGGCGAGCGCCCGGTCGGTGACAAACGCACCCCGCCCCGAACGCCGACTCGTAACGAGGGATGCAAGCAACCGTAGGCCCCCTTGACCCACGTTGTCAGGAGTTGCCCAAGCTCCATTGCGACCCCGCATAGGAACGGCGCAGGAGCGCCAGCAGACTACCGCCCGTGAACGCGCCGAGGATGTAGATCAAGACCGTGAGCACAGCGAGTGGCATGGTTCCCTTGAAGCCGAGGAAGGACACGGTAACGGCTTCAAAATTTTGCACCGCGAAAATCAACGTCGCGAGGGCGAATAGAACGATTACGGCCAGATTGACCCAGCGCATGGCCTTTCTCCTTTCAGCTTATCCCATCGCCTTGCCCGCCGGCATTGTCCCAGCCAGCAATAAACGAAGCTGCTCTGCTGCGCCTAACGGCGAGGACATCGCTGCATCGCCTTTTGGTTTGCGATCGATAGCACTCCGCTCTTCTGTCTGAGTCTTGAGATAGATCAAGCGGTGGGGCCCGAAGTTCATCGGAGACTACCAGTCGCGTTTGGTGAAGTGCGCTGATTCCCACTCTAACAGACGGGAGAGAAACGATGCTCAGGCTGGCTGTCGTTGCGTTTACCCTCACCCTGGCGTCATCGGCCGTGGCCATCACGCCCGCCCCCCTTCAGCAACCGAACGATACGGTTATCCAGGTTCGGGAGGCATGCGGAGCCGGTATGCACCGCGTTAACGGCGTCTGCGTGAGAACTGCGGCGCGTCGCAATGCGAGCCGTGCCGTCCGCCGATGCGCGACCGGGATGACTTGCTAGCGTCGGAGCTGCGGAGCGTTCGGCGGCGAACCAGGGGGGCGAAATGCGCGCGATGGGCGAACGGCAGCGCTTGAGCTTTAACGACTGGCTGCTCACTCTGCTAACCGTTTTGCTAGCGCTGATAGTGTTTGTTCTTGCGCCCCTCCAGGCAGCGGGCTCCCTTGCATTTCACGCCGGGGCAATTACTGCGTTGCTGGCAATCATTGCCAGCATGGCGATCATTTCGGCCAGTGCGACTGCGCTGGCTTTCATGTCGATTGCTTTGATTGCCAATATCGTCGTGTTCTTGATGCGCTACTACTATTCCTGGCCGTACAACTTGCACCTATTGGCGGCCGCATGGTTGGTGATCGCCATCACACTCGGCATAGTCGTAATCAGGGCCGTGTTCGGACCCGGCTACATCACATATCACCGAATTATCGGTGCAGTACTCGTGTATCTGCTGTTCGCGGTTGGCTTTGCGAGCCTGTTCACGTTCTTGGGCTTGTCGATCCAGGGGGCGTTCAAAGGCATCGAATTTAGAGATGATCGATCACTCGCCAATGAAATCTTCTATTTGAGCTTTGCCACGCTGACGACCACGGGCTACGGCGACATCGTTCCGGTGCATCCGTGGGCAAGAAGCCTTTGCAACTTGGAAGCCATAATTGGACAACTTTATCCCGCAACGCTCTTGGCACGGCTTGTAACCCTCGAAATAGACCAGCATGGCAAATAGCTGGGCGACACGACGTGTTAGCCGCGATGGCTGGCAGCCCTCCTCCGCTTGTTGCCGGAAGCCGCGCGCATAAGCGCGCGTTTGGACAGAACACCTGCCATTTTTTCCCGAAACAAATTCCGAGTGTTGCGGTCCTGGCACACGTATCGAGGGTGAACTCATCTAGGGTAGCATGTGTAATTGGAATGCAGACATCACCACCATCACCACGAATTCATCGGCCGTCCGATCTGAAGTGAAGCCGAAAAGGGGGAATGATATGAAAAAGTTTTTGCTGGGCACTGTTGGTTTGATCGCACTGAGCATCTCCGCTCCCGCGCTGGCCGCTGACATGGCGGTCAAGGCCCCGCCACCGGCCCCGCTTCCGGTGATCTACGACTGGAGCGGCTTCTACATCGGCGGCAACGGCGGCTGGGGCCAGAGCCGCAATTGCTGGGACTTTGTCGACGTTGTGGGCGGCGTCTTCAGCGACGGCTGCCGCGACCGCTCCGGAGGTCTGGTCGGCGGCCAGATCGGCTATCGGTGGCAGTGGGGCGGCGGCTGGGTGTTCGGCGTAGAGGCCCAAGGAGATTGGGCTGATATCCAGAACACCCGCGCCAGCCTCATCAATCCGTTGTTCTCGACCCAGGTGAAGACCGACGGCATCGGCCTTTTCACCGGTCAGATCGGCTATGCCTGGAACACCTCGCTGCTATACGTCAAGGGCGGCGCTGCGGTGACGAGCAACAGCTTCAGCGTCCTGGACACGTTCTCCGGCTTTGAATTTGCCTCGTTTAGCTCGACCCGCTGGGGCGGCGCCGTGGGCGTCGGCTACGAATACGGCTTCGCGCCGAACTGGTCGGTCGGCGTCGAGTATGACCACCTGTTCATGGGCGATGCGAACAATTCGTTCACGGTGGTCAATCCCATCGTCGCCGGTGCGCTCAATCGGATCAGCCAGGACGTGGATATGGTCACGTTGCGCGTCAACTATCGCTTCAACTGGGGCACCCCCTACAGCCCGCCGGTTGCCCGTTACTGATTCTTCTGAACTCCAGCCAACTTCAAGCCCCGGCACTTCCGGGGCTTTTTGTTGAGCCGAAGCACTATTTGCGCGAACCGGTGTCGACTTCGCTCGAAAACGCTCACACCCGTTTGTCTCGAAGAGGCGGCTCAATGAGCCGCCTCTTTCGCCATCACTTGCGCTTGCGGCTACTGACAAAGATACATGTTTCCGTCGTCGAGCTTTGTCATCGTGCCGGGGGTGCATTTCAAGAAGTTACGGCCGGAATAGTCCTCCCACCCGGTGTAGCCGTAATAAGGTGCACCGCCGTAGTAAGCCCGCATCGCGTAGTGCGGCTTGCCAAAGCCGGGATCAGTCTGGGCTGCATACGCGCCATACGCCGCCGGCGTTGCGGCGTAGGAGCTTCCCCATCCGGTTGAGTAGTAGGGGCTTCCCCAGGTCGGCGACGTGGCGGCAACTGCAGCCGCTGTGCCGATCGCAGCAGCGCCTGCGACGCCTGCGCCCACACCGTAACCGTATGCGGCCCTCCGATTGTGCCGCCGCGCGACGCCGGCAACACTCACGGGGGTCAGTGGGCGGCCCACACGCGCTTGCGCCTCCTCGACCGAGAGGGAGACTCCGCGCTGCTCAGACCAGCCGAAGGAGAGGAGGGCCGCTCCGGCAAAGGTCGAAACCGCAATTGCGGCTTTAGTCAAACCTATCCGCGTCATAAGTTTTCTCCGCTAATGGTCTGCCCCATTTGGCGATGCCAGTTCGCAGTCAAGCGTGAGCTGCGCGATCTTCGCGTCGCAGATCGGAGGAATAGGACCCGAGCGGAAAGCAATTGCGGTCGAAATAATCTAACGCGTAAGTCGCTCTAGAATCGGAATTTGGAGGCGCACGAGCCCGTTCTCGGAAAAGTCCTCCGTCGTATTACGTAAGATCAAATCTTAGATCGACAGCCAGCACCATTGTCCTAACGTGCAACCATACGTCACTCGTGCTGTCCTACGAGCAACGTTCGGTCGCGCAAATTCATTGGACAACCGTCAACGTCGCTTCTACTTTTTTCACGCTCTTGGTCTCTTTCCGGAGGTGGCCGATGAGTGTGTTCAAACATCAATCGCAAGTCTATTTTTCGCGCCTCGCTTCTCTGACGCAATATCAGCTTCTTCTCATGAGAATAAGGTCCGGTCTGTCAGCGCTCGATGAAAATGACCTTCTGTTTGGCGCAATGGCAATCTGCGCCGGGAGTTTTTCTTGCTTGATGTTGGTGATAGTTTTTTTCTAAAGCTGAGATCGATCGAGGCGTTTGCGATGCGCATCAATCCAGGACATCGAGAGAACATCTCTGTCGGTGAAGGACAGGCCAAGCATGTTGTAATCTTGAGCTCGCGCGAGAAGCGGCTCTTGAGACGGTTGGCTGAAGGAAAATCCGACAGCCGGATCCATATGGAGATCGGTGGTACCGTTGAACAGATCGGCGCCCAGCGACGAAGGCTCATCGAGAGATTGCGCATCGGGTCTCAAGCAGAGCTAGTGACGGTTGCCGAGCAGCTTGCACCCTATCCGAAACGGCCGATCTAGCCGCCGCATCTATCTTTGATGTCGCGCGTCAAGCCGGACATTGCACGGTGGCCGGCAACGCCGAAAAGGGTATGATGAGTCGCTGAGCGCTGACGCTCTTCTGCACTTGGGGGACGCCATGGATCTCAATGGCAAAGTTGCATTCGTGACCGGGGGTTCAGGCGACATCGGAAAAGCGATTTCGGAGGCTCTTGCTGCTTCCGGCACCGACGTTGTCGTTTCCTATGTGGGCGAGGCTGGTCGCGCTGACGCGGTGGTCGAGGCGGTGCGAAGGGCTGGCCGGCAAAGCCACGCGGTGCAACTCGATCAGCGAGACCCCAAATCGATAGATCGATGCGTCGGAGAGATAAGCAACCATTTTGGGCGGATCGATATTCTCGTCAACAACGCGGGCTGGAACATAGGCATCCCGTTCGGTGACCTGGATGCGATGACACCGGAGATTTGGGATCGCGTCCTTGAAACCAATCTTCGCGGACCATTCCTGCTTTCTCGAGCGTTCGCATCCGAACTTCAGCGGCACAAGACGGGCCGCATCATCAACATTGCTTCGCTCGCAGGACTCGCCCCAGGTGGCAGCAGCATCGCTTACGCGGCCAGCAAGGCGGCACTGATCCATCTCACCCGCTGCCTCGCAGTGGCGTTGGCGCCAGATGTGACCGTGAATTGCATAGCGCCCGGATTGGTTGAGGGAACACGTATGGCCGACCGGGTGCCGCAAGCAATGAAGGAACGCGCTCGCGCTCAGTCGGTCCTCGGACGCACGGGAAGCGCGGATGACATCGCGCAGATGGTCGTCGCCTATTGCCGAGCGGACACCGTGACCGGGCAAACGACCGTCGTCGACGGCGGAAACCCGCTCGGCATGCGTTGAACAATGTGCAGCGGCGAGCGTTCGACGCCAGCCTTCAAGGGATGGCTCCGCATTGAGCCCGGAGTCCATTTCGCCGTGCACAAGTGGACGAATGGATTCCGGGCTCGCGCGGAGCCTGTCAACGGGGCCGCGCTTCGCGCGGACCCGTTGGCGCGCCCCGGAATGACAGTGAAGCCTGCAGCGGCTAGTTCTCCGGCATCACGTAGGCGTAGATCTTGCCGCGGGAGACCGGGGCTTCGCGGACGCGGTTGCCGTTGTTGCCGGAGATCATGATCGGATTTCCCTTGGCATCTATGCCGGTGATGATGCCGACATGGCCGCCGCGGCGTCCCCGTGACATCACGGCGATGGCGCCGACCTGCGGGCCGGAGACACGCTGTCCATAGCGCGCGAACGAGCTCGCCATGTCGGAGTCGGTGCCGCGATAGCCGGAGTGCTTCAGCACCATGTTCATGAACCTCGCGCACCAGAGGCTCGCGCGACTGGTCGGATTGCCGCCGAGGTAACGGCGGGCTTCAGCGACGATGTTCGATGAACCGGAGCTTGCCGCCTGCTCGAGCGCCGGCGACAGACTTGCATTGCTGTCTGCAAGACCGCTTGCCTGCATTCGTGCGACGCCGCGCTCCCAGCGCGAGGAGCGCATCATGTGGCGGTGACGATAATGGGCATGGTGGCGCTTGAGATGATGACCGGCATGATAGGCCCTGGCGTGGCGCCCTGCGCCGTGATGAGGCCGTGCCGAAGCGGGAGAGACAGAGACGACGATTGCCGTCGAACACAACGCCAGTGCCAGAACTCGCAGCAACCGGCGGAACGCACGCAACTGAACCATACTTCGCATTTTTTCCTTCGTTACACCCCCGTTTTTCCTGGTGCGCCCGCTGTGGATGACATGTGGATGACAGGCGCGGCGCGTTTTGTGATGCGCAATGTGGCAAGATGAAGATTTCACGCCGCAGTGCGGCGAAAAAAATGCGGGACGATTCGCGAACATTTCGCGGCGAAGAACAAACGACGTCGCCGCATTGCAGCCGCGAGCGTTAATTGCGATCCTTGCGACCGCAGGCTCACAAGAAGGAAAAGGTTAAAATGCCCTATGCCGTCGCCAAGGATAATGTCCGCCTCTATTTCGAAGAGGTTGGAAGCGGGACCCCGATCATCTTCCTGCACGAGTTCGCGGCAGATCACACCAATTGGGAGCCGCAGATGCGCTATTTCTCGCGCGGCCACCGCTGCATCGCCTATTCCGCGCGCGGCTACACGCCCTCCGACGTTCCACCCTCGGCCGAGGTCTACAGCTACAAGCACTTCTACACCGATGCGCTCGCGGTGCTCGATCATCTCGATATCGCACGCGCGCATTTCGTCGGTCTGTCGATGGGCTCCTACTCGTCGCTGCACGTTGCGCTCAATGCGCCCGAGCGCGCACTGTCGATGACGCTCGCAGGCGTCGGCTCCGGCTCAAGTCTCGAAAACCTCGACGCCTTCCGCGCGCAATGCCGCGCCAATGCCGAGCAATATGAGACCCTCGGATCGGCGGAGGTCGCCAAGGTGACGCGCGAGGCGCCGGGCCGGATTCCGTTCCTCGTCAAGGATCCGCGCGGCCATGCCGACTTCTACGCCGCGCTCGCCCGGCACGATGCGAAGGGATCGGCCAACACCATGCGCAGCTTTCAAGGCGGCCGACCCTCGATCTACACCATGGCGGAAGCGATTGGACGCGTGCCGACGCCGGCGCTGATCATCTGCGGTGACGAGGACGACAATTGCGTCGAGCCGAGCCTGTTCCTGAAGAAGCATTTGCCCGCGGCGGGGCTGACGTTCTTCCCGAAATCGGGACACGTGCTCAACCTCGAGGAGCCCGCGCTGTTCAACGAGATGGTCGAGCGCTTCATCGCGCTGGTGGAGGCGGGAAGATGGCTGCCGCGCGATCAGAGGTCGATGGTGTAGCCGCGGAGACGTATGCTCCCTCTCCCGCTTGCGGGAGAGGGCTGGGGTGAGGGTGTCTCCGCACTGGGACTCCCCGAGTGGAGAGAGCCCTCACCCGGCGCTACGCGCCGACCTCTCCCGCAAGCGGGAGAGGTGAAGCGGAGTGCGTGTCTTGACCCGTCATTGCGAGCGGAGCGAAGCAATCCATTTCACCGCTTGCGGAGGCATGGATCGCTTCGTCGCTATCGCTCCTCGCAATGACGGTGACTACCTGCCCTTCCCGCCCCTGCTCAGCAAAAACACGCCCTGCTCGCCGAACATGTTCCAGACCCACCAGGGCAGGTTCAGCGGCACCGGGCGGCCGTAGAGGTCGAGGGCGACCGCGCGCTCCATCTTGACGTGGATCTCGTCGCAGAGCTGCACGAAATCCTTGATGGTGCAGAAATGAATGTTGGGGCTGTCGTACCAGGTCGCCGGCAGGTTTTCGGTGCGCGGCATGTGCCCGCCGACCAGGAGCTGCAACCGCATCTTCCAGAAACCGAAATTCGGGAACGAGACGATGGCGCGGTGACCGATGCGCAGGAGATTTTCCAGGACCGCCTTCGGCTGCCGTGTCGCCTGCAGCGTCTGCGACAGGATCACGTAGTCGAAGGCATCGTCGGGATAGTTGACGAGGTCGGTGTCGGCGTCGCCCTGCACCACCGCGAGCCCCTTGGCGACGCAGTGGTTGACGCCTTCGCGCGACAGCTCGATGCCACGGCCGTCGATACCGCGGCTTTCCAAAAGTTGCAACAGATCGCCGTCGCCGCAGCCGACGTCGAGCACGCGCGACCCGGGCTGCACCATTTCGGCGACGAGAAGATGATCCGGGCGATGGCCCGTGCTCGCCTGCGGCGCTACGCCGGGCAGCGGCAAAGTTTGTTCCTGAAGCGCCATCACGCGACCCCCACATCGCCAAGGCCGCGCGCCTTGCCGGCCGACTGCAGAAAGGCGCGGGAGATGTCGAAGAATTCGGGCACATCGAGCAGGAAGGCGTCGTGGCCCCTGTCGGTCTCGATCTCCGCGAACGAGACCCGTGCGCTGGAGGCATTCAGCGCATGCACCAGCGCCCGTGCTTCCGACGTCGGAAACAGCCAGTCGCTCGTGAACGACACCACGCAGAACCGTGTCTTGACGTCGCGGAAGGCTTCCGCCAGCACGCCATCATGGTCGGCGGCGATGTCGAAATAGTCCATCGCCCGCGTCAGGTAGAGATAGCTGTTGGCATCGAAGCGCTCGACAAAGGACGAGCCCTGGTAGCGCAGGTAGCTCTCGACCTGGAAGTCGGCATCGAAGGAGAATGTCGGCAGCTCGCGGTCTTGCATCCGCCGTCCGAACTTGCGATGCAGCGCCGCGTCCGAGAGATAGGTGATATGCGCGGCCATGCGTGCGACCGCGAGCCCGCGATGCGGATGCGTGCCCTGATCGACATAGCCCCCGCTGCGCCAGTCCGGATCGGCCATCACGGCCTGGCGGCCGAGCTCATGAAAGGCGATGTTCTGCGCCGAATGGCGCGTCGAGCAGGCGATCGCGAGCGTCGAGAACACGCGCTCCGGATAGGCCGCGGCCCATTGCACCGCCTGCATGCCGCCCATGGAGCCGCCGACCACCGCGAACAGCGTCTCGATGCCGAGCCGGTCGATCAGCATCGCCTGCGCGCGCACCATATCGGGGATGGTGATGATCGGAAAATCCAGCCCCCACACCTTGCCGGTCGCAGGGTTGAGCGAGGCGGGGCCGGTCGAGCCCATGCAGCCGCCAAGCACGTTGGAACAGATGATGAAATATCTGGAGGTGTCGAGCGGCCGGCCGGGGCCGACCATGGTCTCCCACCAGCCGGACTTGCCCGTCACCGGATGCACATTGTTGACATGCTGGTCGCCGGTCAGCGCGTGGCAAACCAGAATGGCATTGGAGCGCTCGGCGTTGAGCTCGCCATAGGTCTGATAGGCGATCTGGAACGACGCGAGGTCGATGCCGCAGTCGAGCTTCAATGGCTGATCCATGCCGAACTTCGCCACCGGCGAAGACGGATGATCGGCCTCGTGCGCGCGATCCTCGCTCTGGATCGACGTACCCTTGATCGACTGCACCTTGGTCATTTGCGGCGCCTTCCTCCGACGCGGAGGTCCCGGACAGAAATCAGGCCATAAAAAACCCGGCCTGAACAAAGGTTCGGCCGGGATCGATCTGTCCCCGGCCTGTTTAGCGAGTTCTTTAACGTGGCTGCAAGCCGGCCGGCTCAAATGACCACGGAGTGGTGGGAAAGTAGTCCCTTACCCGACCGGCGTCAAGGCGACCCGGACCGTTAACCTAACCGTGACCTTTACCCAAGCTTGCACCATCTGGCCCCATGGGACAGAACGGGGGCCTGCATCCTTCGAGACGCGGCGCTCGCGCGCCGATCCTTGAGGATGAGGAGAGAGACTTTCAGTAGGTTCTAAGCATGTCAAAACCGCCTCCGGCGCCGCCCTCGCTGGGCGAATTGCGCAAAGAGATCGACGCGATCGATGAGCAGGTTCACCGCTTGTTGATGGCGCGTGGCGACATCATCGATCGCCTGATCAAGGTGAAGCAGACCCAGGAAGTCGGCTCCGCGTTCCGGCCGGCGCGCGAGGCCGACATGATGCGCCGCCTGGTCGAGCGCCATCGCGGCATCCTGCCGCTCGACACCATCGAGAGCATCTGGCGCGTCATCATCTCGACGTTCACTTACGTGCAGGCGCCGTTCGCCGTACATGCCGACGTCTCGGTCGGCGAATCCATGATGCGGGATTCAGCACGCTTCCATTTCGGCTTCGTGGTGCCCTACGTCTCGCATTTCAGCGCGCAGGCGGCGGTCGAGGCGGCGGCGAAATCGAAGGGCGACCTGGCGCTGGTATCGGCGATTTCCAGCCGCACGCCGTGGTGGATCGAGCTGGAGGCCGAGGGCGCGCCGAAGATCATCGCGCGGCTGCCGTTCCTGGAGCGCGCCGATCATCCGGCGGCGCTTCCCGTCTTCGTGATCTCGCGCGTCGCTGACGATGCGATGGTAACCGAAGTCGAGATGTGGAGCGTCCGTGTCTCCGGCTGGAATGCCGAGATCGCCCGCGCGCTGGCCCCGCTCGCCGAGATCGTCGCGGTGCCGGACACGGCCTTCGACGGCGCGGCGCTGCTGGTGTCGGTCGCGGGCATCGGCTTCGAGAAGATCAAGCTGGCGCTGATCAAGGCCGGAGCCTCGGTGCGCTCATCGGCCCTCGTCGGCAGCCACGCAACGCGCTATACCGTGCCCTCCAACGGGACGGCCAAAGCGTAAGACAAGGCCGCCCTGCAAATCCGGAGCTAGAGAGTTAGAGATGTCCCGCCCCGTGCCGAACCCCGGCATCCTCGATATTGCGCCCTACACCCCCGGCAAGAGCCCGGTGGCAGAACCGGGGCGCAAGGTGTTCAAGCTTTCCGCCAATGAGACGCCGCTCGGCCCCTCGCCGAAGGCAATCGCGGCCTATAAGCACGCCGCCGAACATCTGGAGGACTATCCGGAAGGCACCTCGCGGGTGCTGCGCGAGGCGATCGGCCGCGCCTACGGCCTCGACCCGAATCGCATCATCTGCGGTGCCGGCTCGGACGAAATCCTCAACCTGCTCGCCCACACCTATCTGTGCGAAGGCGCGGAGGCGATCTCCACCACCCACAGCTTCCTGGTCTATCCGATCGCGACCAAGGCGAACGGCGCCAAGAACGTGGTCGTGCCGGAAACCGACTACACCGCCAGTGTCGATGCGATCCTCGAGGCGGTCACTCCGCGGACCAAGCTGGTCTGGCTCGCCAACCCGAACAACCCGACCGGCACCTATCTGCGGTTCGACGAGGTCAAGCGCTTGCGCGCAGGCCTGCCGTCGGACGTGCTGCTGGTGATCGACGCCGCCTATTCCGACTACGTGGTGCGCAACGACTATGGCCTCGGTCTTGAACTGTGTGCGACGACCGAGAACACGGTCATGACCCACACCTTCTCCAAGATCCACGGGCTCGCGGCGCTGCGCGTGGGCTGGATGTTCGGCCCGGCGCACATCGTCGACGCGGTGAACCGCATTCGCGGCCCCTTCAACGTTTCTACCCCGGCGATGCTCGCGGCGGTGGCCGCGGTGGAGGACACCGCGCATGTCGAGATGTCGAGGGCGCACAACGAGACGTGGCGGAGCTGGGTGACGGATGAGATCCGCAAGCTCGGGCTGAAGGTGACGCCGAGCGTCGCCAACTTCGTGCTGATCCATTTCCCGACCGACAAAGGCAAGACCTCGGCCGACGCGGACGCGTTCCTCACCAAGCGCGGACTGGTGCTGCGGGCATTGAACAATTACGGCCTGCCACACGCGCTGCGCATGACCATCGGCACCGAGGAGGCCAACCGCCTCGTGGTCGAGGGCCTGCGCGACTTCATGGATCAGAAGTGAACGCCGCGCCGCACTTCCAGCGCATCGCGCTGATCGGCTTCGGCCTGATCGGCGGTTCGATCGCGCGCGGCGCGCGGGCGCAAGGGCTCGTCAGCGAGATCGTCACCACGGCGCGTTCGGAAAAGACGCGCGCACGCGTCGCCGAGCTCGGCATCGTCGACCGCGTGGTGGCGACCAATGCAGAGGCGGTCAGGGATGCCGATCTCGTCATCCTCTGCATTCCCGTCGGCGCCTGCGGGCCCGTGGCGGCGGAGATCGCGCCTTACTTGAAGAAGGGCGCGATCGTCTCCGACGTCGGTTCGGTCAAGGGCGCCATCGTGCGCGACATGGGGCCGCATATTCCTGACGGCGTGCACTTCGTGCCGGCGCATCCGGTGGCCGGCACCGAGCATTCGGGGCCGGATTCCGGTTTCGCCGAGCTCTTCATCAACCGCTGGTGCATCCTGACGCCGCCTGAGGGCACCGACGCGGGCGCGGTTAACCGGCTGCGTGAATTCTGGGCCGCGCTCGGCGCCAAGGTCGAGATCATGACGCCGGATCATCACGACCTCGTGCTCGCGATCACCAGCCATCTGCCGCATCTGATCGCCTACACCATCGTCGGCACCGCCGACGAGCTGGCGCAGGTGACGTCGTCGGAAGTGATCAAATTCTCCGCCGGCGGCTTCCGCGATTTCACCCGCATCGCCGCCTCCGATCCGACGATGTGGCGCGACGTGTTCCTGAGCAACAAGGATGCGGTGCTGGAGATGCTCGGCACCTTCAACGAGGATCTCTCGAAGCTGACGCGCGCGATCCGCCGCGGCGACGGCGAGGCGCTGTTCGAGCATTTCACCCGCACCCGTGCCATCCGCCGCGGCATCGTCGAGATCGGCCAGGATTCGGCCGCGCCGGATTTCGGACGACCGCACGCGAATCTGGAGAAGAAGGCGGAGTAGCAGCTCCGCCTTCGCTTTGCTTTAGCGATGCGGCCTCGCCCGCATCCTGACATGCGGCGTTCTCGCGCCGGCATCGACTGACATCATCGCATGGCTGTCGGCCACCGGCCTCGACATGCCGATTCCGAGATCGCTGTTCGGATGAACGAACGCTTCCATGCCGGGCTCCGACACGACCGGCTGCGCCGATGCTGACGATGCGATCGATGCCGCGACAAACGCAGCGAAGCCAAACAGTCTGAACCTGATCATTGCTCTCTCCTTGCCATGACCCGCGGTTTTGCGGATGTGCGGGCCTTCGCAGAGCAAGAGCGGAGAGCAGGCGTCTGCATTCCCGGCGCACGCCGTGATCGCAATCACGCTTGGGCGATTGACGCTTTACCAGGCTCGTAGCCCGGATGGAGCGAAGCGCAATCCGGGGCAGCTTGCGATGCGGGCGGAGATTTTCCCGGGTTGCGCTGCGCTTCACCCGGGCTACGGCTTAGAACAATGGCGGGATTTGGCCGACCTTGATCGGGCCGAGCAGCACCGCGCCGTCGACGAAGCGGAGCGGGAAGGATCGCGCCTTCTTGCCTTCCAGCATGGCTTCGCTGCCGAGCGAGTTGATGCTGGCGGCGACGCCGACATTGGCGTTCTGCTTCACCACCTTGCCGAGGCCGGGGATCGCGCGGTCGAGCGCGCCGAAGAGATTGTTGAGGTCCTCTGTCTTCACGCCGGGCGCGACGCGGTCGAGCGTCGATTGCGGCACGCCCTCTTCCAGCATTTTTTCGATGCCGAGCGCCGGGACCACGCGCTCGAGGCCGGTGACTGTCATCTGCAATTCGCCCTCGATGCGGCCATTGGCGTTGAGGCTCAACGTGCCCGCGGAGACCGCGATCATCTCGCCCTGCTGGATGCGTGACTGCACGATCTCGACATGGCCGCCGGCGGCCTGGATCTCGCGGAAGCGCTCGGGCCACGGCTTTGGCGTGAAATCCTTCAGGCCGGAAATCTTGGTACGGATGTCGGCATCGAACGGCGTCGCCAGCACCGGATGTACGTCCTGCAGGCTGCCGCCATTGATCTGCAGCGCGGTCTCGATCACCGGATTGTCCAGCGACGAGCCTTCGGCGAGGCGGCCGTGCAGCTCGACATGACCAGCACGGCCGAGCGGCGTCTGCACTGAGCCGTTGACGCGGTCGATCGCGGGATCGTCGAACACCAGCGAGGCGCGCTGCGGCACGGCCGGGAGGCCCACCACGCTGGCGCGCCCGGAGCGCCAGTTCACGGCGAGGGACGGCTGCGCGCCGCGCTCGGCGAGCGTCGCCGGCGCCTTGAATTCAGCGATCACGCGCTTGGGGTCGTAGACCTGCGCCACCACCAGGATCTCGCCGAGCCGCGCGGTGAACGGCGTCTGCGGCGCGGCAGTCTGCGAGATCAAGGTCACGCTGGCATCCTCGCAGCGGATCTCGAGGCGGAACGGGTAACCCGCCACCGACCGCTTGCCGCAATCATAAACCCGGCCCGCTTTCGCCTCCTGCGCGCGCCAGGCATCGGCCTGCACCCAGACCTGGGACGAGGCATAGAACCAGAATGCGGACCACGCGATGGCGAGGATCAGGACGAGGACGGGGCCGGCAAAGATAGGCCAACGCGAGCGCCGGTGCGGCGCGGGGGTCATGTCAGGCATGCGGCGACCTCTGGCTGTCAATTTTGGCAAATGTAAGCGGGAAACCAGGGCCGAGATCATGATCTGATTAGACGGAATCGATCATGATCTCATCTCTTTGTTTGAGCATGATCTTTTCGGAAAACCGGTTCCCACTTTTCCGGATCATGCTCAAGGACCCCACGAAACCGCTTCGCTTCGCCGTCCGCTTTTGCTAGCCCTTCCGGCGATGTCCGCGCAACTTCTCTCCACGCCCGAATCCCCCGACAGCGACCTCTGGGTATTTGGCTACGGCTCCCTGATCTGGAAACCGGGTTTCGAATTCGAGGAACAGGTGGCGGCGCGGCTGATCGGCGAGCATCGCGCGCTCTGCGTGTATTCCTTCGACCATCGCGGCACGCCGGAAAAGCCGGGACTGGTGCTCGGGCTCGACCGCGGCGGCGCCTGCCGCGGCGTCGCGTTCCGCGTTGCGGCGAAGCGGCGCAATGAGACGATCGCTTATCTGCGCGGCCGCGAGCAGACCACCAATGTCTATCGCGAGGTGCACCGCTCGGTGTGGCTCGAGGACGACCCGCGGTCGCGCGTAGCCGCGCTGACTTACGTGGTGGACCGCAGCCATGTGCAGTACGCCGGCCGGCTGTCGCTGGCCGACCAGCTCCGCTACGTGCAGCAGGGTCACGGCCGCTCGGGCAACAACCGCGACTATGTGCTGTCCACGGTGCTCGCGATCGAGAAGCAGGGCTTCCGCGATCCGCAACTGCACAAGCTCGCGACGATGCTGCACGACGCGCATCCGATCGAGCTGCCGCTGCAGGAAGGAACGTAGCTAGAGCATTTCCGCGTTGGCGAATCCCTCGCCCTCTCGACCGTCCATTTTGCGGCATCAAGGAAGCGATCGTTACCGTTGTAGCGATGCCGCACGCTTTTGGAATACAACCGAAAAACGGGGAATGCATTCTTGCCGCCGCAACCATCACGGATTGGCAGAAGATGCATTTCAACAAGCCCGCGATTTTCCTTCGTCGATTTGGCGCATCCGGCCGGGCGCGGCTGGCCGCGACTCTGCCGGCGCTCGTGGTCGCTGTGACTTGTGCCGGCGCCCAGCCTGCCGAGCCCTGGATCACGACATGGGCAGCAACCCCTGGACCGCGCTGGGCGGACGAATTGCCGGTGCCCTTTGGCGTGCCGGAGGTGCTGAGCAACAGGACGGTGCGGCAGACCACGCGCATCAGCGTAGGCGGCGAGAAACTGCGGATCGTGATCTCGAACGAGTTCGGCGTCCGTCCCATCACCATCGGCGCGGCGACAATTGCTCTGCCGGCCGGCGGCAGCGCAGTCGATCCGACGACGATCAAGCCCGTGACCTTCAGCGGTCACACCGACGCCGTGATACCGCCGGGCGCACCGCTGATCAGCGACCCGGTCGACTTTCCGGTTAAGCCGCTATCGAGTGTGGTCGTCAGCTTCTATCTGCCCAACCCCACCAAACTCGCCTCGGTTCACTGGGAGGCCATGCAGACCGGCTACATATCGGGCTCGGGTGACATGACCAAGGCGGCCGACTTCAAGCCCGAAAGCACCATCAGATCGCGTCTGCTGCTCAGCCGCATCCTCACGACCGCCAAGCCTGATTCCAGCGCCATCGTGGTCCTTGGTGATTCCATCACCGATGGGTTTTGCTCTACTCCCGACAGCAACCATCGCTGGACGGATGAACTCGCCAGCCGTCTGCAGGCAGAGGGCCATCCCGATATCGCGGTTGTGAATGAGGCATTTTACGGCAATCGCGTGCTGGCCGATGGCTTCGGGACCAGTGGCCTCGCGCGGTTCAATATGTCCGTGCTGAGCCATGCTCGGGTATCGACCGTCGTCCTGATGCTGGGCGGCAACGACATTGGCTTGCCCGGCGCCACCATACCGAACGATCCGGAGCCGACAGCCGACGACGTCATTGCCGGCCTCAAGCAGATCATCGAGCGCACCCACGCGGGCGGCATCCGTGTGGTGTTGTCGACCCTGACGCCAGCCGCCGACGCTTTTGCCGGCACGCGCTTTTCAAAGTATTACACACCGGAGAAGGCGAAGATCGCGGAGGCCGTGAATGCCTGGGTCAGAACCAGCAACGCAGCCGACGGCGTGATCGACTTCGGCAAGATCCTGGAGGATCCAGCAAAGCCCGGCCATCTGGCGCCGGCCTATGATTGCGGTGATCATGTGCATCCCAACGATGCTGGGTATCAGGTCATGGCCAAGGCAGTCGATCTGAAGCTTCTGCTCGGCCAATAAACATGGCGCGGCGGCAGCGGCGGTTGCCGTCATGATCCAGACGATGACGCTTGGCGCTAGAGCATGATGCGTTTTGGTTGAATCCGCCCGTCCACGCGTTTCACCGCTTGCGGGAGAGGTCGGCGCGTAAGCGCCGGGTGAGGGCTCTCTCCACACGGTCGGACAGCGTGAATCGCGGAGAGACCCCCACCCCAGCCCTCCCGGAGCGAGGTATGCTCGTCTCCCCCGCAAGCGGGAGAGGGAGCCAGTCCACCTCGCTCGAAAACGCTCTACACCTTGGCCTTCGCGGTATCGGGCACGACGCCGAACAATTGCGCCTGCTCGGCGCGCGCGGCGTCGACGATGCGGTCGGTCGCGCCTTCGATTGTCTCGCGCAACCGCGTCATGAACTCGTCGCGCGGCAAGCCAGGTGGCAACGGATCGAGGAATTCGACCACCAGCGTGCCGGGATAGCGCATGAAGGTGCGGCGCGGCCAGAACAGGCCGGAGTTGAGTGCGATCGGCAGGCACGGCACGCCGCTCTCGGCATAGATCTGCGCCACGCCGCTCTTGTAGCTCGGCGGCGCGCCGACCGGCCGCCGCGTGCCTTCCGGGAAGATCACGAGCTGGCGACCGCGCTTCACTTCAGCGGCCGCGCGGCGCAGCGTCTTCACCAGCGAGCGCGGGCCGCCGCCGCGGTCGATCGAGATCATGCCGGCCTTGACCAGGAACTGGCCGAACACCGGGATCCAGGTCAGCTCGCGCTTGAGCATGTAGAGCGGATGGTCGAAGAAGCGCAAAAGCTGGAACGTCTCCCACATCGACTGGTGCTTGGAGGCGACGATCAAGGGCCCTTTCGCAATCTTCTCCAGCCCTCGGAATTCGACCCGGATGTTGCAGACGACCCGCATCAGGAACAGCGTCGCGTTTGCCCACCATGCGGCCAATGTCATCATCACCCCGCGCGGCAAGACAACGGTCGGGATCGCGATGATGCTCAACGTCACCAGCACGAGATAGAACAGCACGTTGAAGACGAGCGAGCGCACGAAGATCGAAGACATCGAATTCCCGACAAAGAGTTGGTCTGGTCAGTTCACCTGCGCGGTTGCGGGCCGGCGCGGCGCCTGGGCGCCGCCGGGCTGCTCGAGCAATTCCGGCGTCAGGTCGAGACCAATCTGGGCCAGCCGCACCCGCACCTCCGCCGCGACATATTTGACGTATTCCGATAGCAGGAGGCGCAGCGTTCCGCCACTCATCCACCAGGGTTCGTCGCGCCATTTGTCGCCGATCACCACGAACGGGATCAGTTCGACATCCGGCATCGCGTGCGACAATTCGACGATCGCGCGCGGCATGTGGTAGTTCGAGGTCACCACGATCAGCGACTTGAAGCCGCGTTCATGCGCCCAGCGCCGCGTCTCCGCGGCATTGCTCCTGGTATTGACGGCGGAACGGTCCAGATCGACGCAGCAGCGCAACAGCGCCTGGTTGTTCTCGGGCAGCGAGCGCGAAATGTCGCTGGCCGCATTGGTCGGGTGCACGCCCGAGATCAGCAGCCGCTTGCCGTAGCCGGCCGCCAGCAACTCAACCGCGTCGGAGATGCGCGAGGAACCGCCGGTCAGCACCACGATGCCGTCAGCGTTGCGCTCGGGCTGGGTTTCGACGCCACGCAACTGCGACAGGAACGCGAGGAAGCCGAGCCCCGCTCCGACGAACAGCACCGCCAGCGGCGCGACGATCAGCGCGCGCAGCCATCCGCGCGGCCACGCTGGCCGACGCTTGTGCGAGCGGTCGTCGAGATCAGAACTCATCGGATAAGGCTGCCCCTTCCCCGGACGCAATTCTAGAGCGTTTTCGGGTGAAGTGGAGTCCGGCCGTTCCATCAGTCGACGTCATCGAGCGTGGCGAACAGCGTCCGCCGTGAGGCCCAGGCCGTGATCGCCGCGATCAATACCGCCTGCAGCGCCAGCACCAGATAGCCGGACGGGCGCAGCGAGAAGGTCCCGAGCAGGGCTGCGAACTGGTCGCCGACCGGCGTACCCGAGAACCAGCTCGCGATCGATTCGGAGAAGCCGAAGAACAGCATCGCAACGCCACCGCCGATCAGCCCGCCCTCCAGGCCCAGCATCAGGAAGTGCCGCAGGAAGCGGTTGGCAATATAGCTGTCGGCGGCGCCGACGAAATGCAGCACCTCGACGATCGGCCGGTTGGCGGCCATTGCGCCGCGCGTGGCGAAGGACACCGAGATGATCGTCGCGATGATCACGAGGGCGAGGATGCCGATGCCGGCAAACACGGTGGCGCCGCTCATCGAGCGCATGCGCTCGATCCAGGCGCGGTGATCGTCGACGCTGGCGCTGGGGGCGGCCTGCGTGACCCGCGCGCGGAGCGCGGCGAGATCCAGCGTGCTGCCGGGCTGCACCCGCGCCACGATCACGCGCGGCACCGGCAATTGCTCGATCGACAATCCGCTGCCGAGCCACGGTTCGAGCAGTTTTGCGGATTCCTCCTTGCTGAACGGGCGGACCTCGACGATCCCGCCCTGCGTCCGCATCGCCTCCGCTGCCGCTGATGTGTCGCGCTCGAGGTCGCGGCCGGCAGCGGGGCGGATCTGGATCGTGACCTCGCTCGCGACCTCCGACTGCCACTCGGCCGCGGAGGCGCTGACCAGGAGCACCGTGCCCGTGGTCATCGAGGCCAGGAAGGTCATGATCGCCACGACCGCGACCAGCGCGCGGCCGGAGATCGAGGCGCGCGGCACGATCGGCGACATGTTGCGCGCGTTCGCCGGCACCTGCGGGCGTTCACGCCCGAGGTCGACGAGCGGCACATGTTCTCGGCCGATCTTATTCATAGATGTGCAGCCGTCCCTGGTGCAGCACCAAACGCCGCGCCTCGTATTGGTCCATCAGCGTGATGTCGTGGGTGGCGATGATCACGGCTGTACCGGACTTGTTCAACTCGATGAACAGGCGAAGCAGCCGCCGCCCGAGCGTCGGATCGACGCTACCGGTCGGCTCGTCCGCCAGCAACAATTGCGGCCGCGAGATCACCGCGCGCGCGATCGCGGCGCGCTGCTTCTCGCCGCCCGAGAGGATCGGCGGCAGCGCATCCATCCGCTCGCCGAGGCCGACCCATTTCAAGAGGTCGATCACCTCGCGCCGGTAGCTGGATTCGTCGCGGCCCATCACGCGGAACGGCAGCGCGACATTTTCATAGGTCGTCATGTGGTCGAGCAGGCGGAAGTCCTGCAGCACGATGCCGATGCGCTTGCGCAGGTTTGCGACCTGATCCTTGTTCAGCAGCGAAACGTCCTTGCCGAACAGATTGACCAGCCCGCGCGTCGGCCGCATCGACAGGAACAACAGCCTGAGCAGCGAGGTCTTGCCGGCGCCCGAAGGGCCGGTGAGGAACTGGAAGGAATGGGCGGGAACGGCGAAGGTGAGGTCGCGCAGAATCTCCGGGCCGAGCCCGTAACGCAATCCGACATTTTCGAACCGAACCAAGCTCTAGCTCCGCTCGACATTGGGTTTGACGTTGGGTTCAACTTGCGCGGCGACCGGGAACCTCGAACCTTGGCTCAATCCTCGCGCCCGTCTCCGGCTGGGCCGGCGGGCCGAACAATGCGTTTGTGCTTCGGTTATGGTTTCCGATTCGTTAACGGTCGCCTTGTAGCATTCCGGCGGATCCATGGTGGGGATTGGGCTCCATGCATATCGTTTGCCCGCATTGTACAACATCCTACACGATCAAGCTGGAGACCTTGGGTCCGGCCGGGCGCACGGTGCGTTGTTCCCGCTGCAAGGGGGTCTGGCTGGCGCGTCCGGAGGATGCAGTGGACGCTACGGTGCCGATGCCGGCCATGGCAGCGGCGAACCAACCAGCCGCGTCTGATATCGCCGCGGAATGGGAGGCGATGGCGCAGCAGGAGGAGGACGAACGCGCTCCTGTCGTCGACAGCCCCTCGATCTCGGCCGACTGGCCGGCGGACGATGCCGTCCGACAGGACTGGCCATCGGTTGCCCGGGACGACGCGGAAGCGCACGCGGATGCCGAAGCCAAGCCCCGGCGCCGCCTGCCGACACTGCTCAGGCTGCCCGCCCTTCCCCGCATGCGTATGCCGGCCGCGAGCCTGCCCACGGCCTGCGCCGCGATGGCAGCGCTGGTTGTGGCGCTCGTGGTGTGGCGCAGCGACGTCGTGCGCCTGTTGCCGCAGACCGCGCTGTTCTACCGGCTGGCCGGGCTCGAGGTGAATCTGCGCGGGGTAGTGTTCAAGGACATCAAGGTCAGCAACGAGACCGTGGACGGCAAGCCGGTGCTGGTGATCGAAGGCATGATCGTCGGCGAGTCCCGAAAGCCGGTGGAACTGCCGCGCTTGCGCTTTGCGGTCCGCGACGCACAGGGCGCGGAGATTTATGCGTGGAACACGGTGCTGGAGCAGCCGGTACTGAAGCCGGGCGAGCGCGCTTTTTTCAAATCGCGTCTTGCCTCGCCGCCCCCCGAAGGGCGCGACGTCGATATCCGCTTCTTCAACAAGCGGGATCTGGCGGCCGGCAGCCGCGCCTAGAATACCTAAAGCATGATGAGATCAGGACGAAATGCATCCGCGACGTAAGCTGCACTCCCTCTCCCGCAAGCGGGAGAGGTGAAACGAACCGGCCGCCGATTCAACCAAACAACATCGCGCTTTGACGTGTCTTGCGAAGGAGGTTAGCTCGATGCCGCGGGTATTGATCGCCGACGACGAAGATTCGATGCGCACGCTGGTGGCACGCGCCATCGCGATGGACGGCCACGAGACCGTCACCGCGCAAGACGGCGCCGCCGCGCTGGAAATCCTTGCGCGCGAGCAAGGTGCCTTCGATCTCCTGCTCACGGACATCCAGATGCCTGTCATGGACGGGATTGCGCTGGCGCTCGCCAGCGCACGCGATTTTCCGGAGTTGAAGATCCTGCTGATGACCGGCTTTGCCGATCAGCGCGAACGCGCCTCCGGCCTCAATGCGATCGTGCACGACGTGGTGACCAAGCCGTTCTCGGTCGCCGATATCCGCACGGCGGTGGCGGATGCACTGTCGGCGCGGAAGGTGGCGTAGGCACGGACGGACGCGCTCTCAGCCCGTCATTGCGAGCGGAGCGAAGCAATCCATCTCGCCGCTTGTTGAGGCATGGATTGCTTCGCTTCGCTCGCAATGACAGGGAGCCTCAGTAATCCTTCAGCAGGCGCTCGAGATAGTCGAGCTCGATCTGCGGCCGCGACGGGTCGCCCAGGCGGCGGCGGAGTTCTTCCAGGATTCGCCGCACACGCTGCACGTCGATCTCGCCGGGAATCTTGACGGTGTAGTCGTCGCCGAACTCGCGGCCGTGCAGGGGACGCCCGAGCGGGTCGGTCTGGTTGCCGCCGCTCTGCTGCCGGCCGACGCGGTTGCCGGGGCCGTCGCCCGCCTGCTCGCCCTCGCCCTGCTGCATCGCCTCGGCGAGGCTCTGCGCGCCCTTGCGCAGCGCATCGAGCGCGCGGCCCTGCGAGTCCACCGCACCGTCGGCATTGCCCTCGCCAAGCCGGCCGCTGGCATCGCCCATCGCGGAATCGGCCTGATCGAGGCCGTCCTCGCCGTCGCCCTGATCGCCCTCCTGGCCGCCCTGACCTTGCTGACCCTGTTGTCCTTGCTGGCCCTGCTGTCCTTGCTGGCCGCGCTGACCCTTCTCGCCGCGCTGGCCGGGGCCCATGCCGCGCTTGGCAAGCTCTTCCTGCAACTTCTGCAGCCGGTCACGCAGCGCCTGCTGATCCTGCTGCAGATCGCCCATGGACTGATCGCCCTGCTTGCCGCGCATGCGGTCGCGCCGCGAATCCTGGCCCTGCTTGAAGGTCTTGTCGCGCAATTGCTGCTGCTTGCGGATCATGTCGCCAAGCTCGTTCAGCGCCTGCTCCATGTCGTTGTCGCCGCTCTGGCCGGGCTGCGCCATCTGCAGGTTCTCCAGCATCTGCTGGAGCTGATCGAGCTGCTGCTTCGCCGCCTCCTTGTCGCCGGAGCGCGACATGCGCTCCATGCGGTCGAGCATGTTCTTCAGGTCCTGCTGGCTCAGGACCTTGGCGTTGGGATCGAGCGGACGCGCCAATTGCTGCGGGTTGTTGCGGAACTGCTCGGCGAGCTGGCGCATGAAATTGTCGAGCGCCGCGCGCAGATTGTCGGTGAGCTTCTTGATCTCCTCGTCGCTCGCGCCGCGCTCCAGCGCCTGCTTCAAGGCGTCCTGCGCCGCGCGCAGCGCCTTGTCGACATCGGTGATGTTGCCGTCCTCGATGGTGACGGCGAGCGCCCACAGGCTGGCGACGACCTCGCGCAACGCATCGTCGGTATGGGCCGCCTCGAGCTGCCGCGCCACGCTGTGCAGACCAAGATAGGTGCCCGCCTCCGGCGTGAACATTTCCGGCGCGATCAACAGCGCGTCGAGCGCGGCGTAGACGTCGGCGTTCTTGTTGGCGTCGAGCGCGAGAATGCGGCGCTGCTCGATCAGCGCCCGCGCCAGCGGCTTGGTGAACAACCGCTCAGGCAGGCGCATGCTGAACGGGTCGCTCTTGGCCTCATTGCCGGCCTCGTCCTTGGCCGTCAGCGTCAGCGTCACATCTGCGCCGGCATAGGGGTCTTCGCTCAGATCCTTGACGGTCTGGCCGACGCCATTGCGGGTGCGCGCGTTCGGCAGCACGAGCGGGAATTGCGGCGCCTCGAACAGCGGCCGGGCGTCCGCCGTCTTGGTTCCGGCGTTGCGCGGGTCCTTCGCCGCATCGCCCGGACGCGCGACGAACTGCGCGCGCGCTTCGGTGATGCCGTAATCGTCCTCGAGCCTGTAGGACAATTGCAGCGAGCCGCGCGCCTGGCGCTCCGGATCCTTGGCCAAGGCGATCGACGGCGGGCGGTCAGGGGTTGCGGTAAAACGCCACAGCGGCTGGCCGGCCGGCGCGCGGACATGCGCGGTGCCGTCGCCTGCAATCTTGAAATGCCGCTCGTTGGTGCCCTTCGGCGCCTCTCCGCTCGGGGCAACCTCGGTCACGCCGCCACCGACCACGACATCGATATTCCCGCCACTGGAACGCACCAAAAGCGTGCTGTTGGCGGGAACCGCCAACGGCCCGCCCTCGGCAGCAGTCGCTTCCTTATTCGCAGAGGACAGGATGATCGGCGGCTTGCCGGTATAGTTCGGCGGCGTCACCCAGGCATCGACCCGGATATTGGTCGGCGCCAGCACGCCATTCCAATCGAAGGCGGAGGCGAAACGGAGAGAACGCTCGTCGCCGGCGGCGATATAGGCCGCAACCAGCATCACGATCACCAGCGCCCGCAGCGCCCAGGGATCGTGGATCGGAAGCCGCGGCGACGGCAGGCCGGCGCGGATGCGCTTGAGCGAGGCCAGCGTGCGCTCGCGCTGTGCCTGCCACAGCGCTTGCGAGACCGGGTCCTGGCTCGTGAGCGTGTCGGTCAATGCAGTCGCCGGACGATGGCGGATGCCGGTGCCGCGATCGAGCCGGCTCAAGCCCTCATCGCGTGTCGGCCAGCGGAAGCGAGCCAGCGGAAGCAGCGCACCCAGGGCGAACAGCGCGAACAGACCCACGCCAGCGAGGCGCACCGCGAGCGGCAGCGCCAGCCAGAGCCCGGCCCAGGACACCACCAGGAACAACCCAATGACGGTCAGAAACCGGGCCAGATGCGGCCACGCGCGCTCCCACGCGATCGCGTATTGTGCGCGCCGCAGGGCTTCAATCAGCTTTAGCCGCGCGACGGCGTCATGCTCGCGCGCGGGCTGTGAGGGGTCGCCGCTCAATAAAATCTCCGGGTTGCCCGACACGTGACCTTACCACAAGGGCGGCAATGAGGCACCCGTTCCATTCCGGCAACCCACACGTGGAATTACGCATAACACGAAGGCGTGACTGCGCGTGAGCGACCCCGTAACGTCGCGCCGCCACTACCCAGATCATGATCCAAACCGGTTTCCACTTTTTCGGATCACGCTCCCTGAACTGCATGAGGAAACGTCATGGACCAAAAGACGTACGACAAAGGCCTGGAAATCCGCAAGGCCGTGCTCGGCGAGGCCTATGTCTCCAACACGCTGAAGAACGTCGACAGCTTCAACAAACCGTTCCAGGACCTGCTCAACGAATATTGCTGGGGCTCGGTATGGGGCCGCGAGGAATTGCCGCGCAAGACCCGCAGCATGCTCAATATCGCGATGATCTCGATCCTGAACCGGCCGCATGAATTGCGCGCGCACCTGAAAGGCGCGCTGACCAACGGCGTCACCCGCGACGAGATCCGCGAGATCCTGATGCAGGTCGCGATCTATGGCGGCATGCCCGCCGCCGTCGACAGTTTCCGTATCGCGCGCGAAGTGTTCGCCGAGATCGACAAGGGCTAGGTCGTGTGGACAATTACCTTAGCCAGAGCAGTGTTGCGGCGATAGCGACGACGGCGAAGTAATTTCGTGCCGTTTTTTCGTAGCGCGTAG
>NZ_AUEZ01000094.1 GCF_000426245.1 Bradyrhizobium sp. Ai1a-2
GCGGCTCAGCACCGCACTGTCCTTATGCACGTCCATAAGGACAGTCAGCTACGCAGCCGACCTTTTCACAAGGCGGCCTTGCTCGGGTGCGTACAACCTATCTCTGCCAAGCGAACGCGGTACGCCACGCGGGATGGACATGCCAAACGGTTCCCGGGAAGATCGTCGATGCGGGGATCGCAGACCTGATGATCGAGCTGATGACGCCGATGACGCTGGCCGTCACCCTTGAGGTGCAGCGCGAACTTGAGGCGCGCGCCGCAGAGACCGATGCAGCGCGTCGCCAGCATGTCGAGCGGATGCGCTATGAAGCCGAGCTTGCGCGTCGACGCTACATGAAGGTTGATCCCGACAACCGACTCGTCGCCGATTCACTCGAGGCCGAATGGAACGACAAGCCGCGCCGTCATGCCGATGCCGCCGAAGACTACAAGCGCCGGAGCAAACAGCAGGCTGCGGCACTCACTGCAGAAGCCCAGCGACGCATCCTTGACCTCGCCGAGCAGCTTCCGCGGATCTGGCAAGATCCGCGAGTTGACTCCCGCGAGCGCAAGCGCATCGTGCGTCTGCTCATCGACGACGTAACCTTAATCAAGTCGCAAACCATCACGGCCCATGTGCGGCTGTCTGGAGGCGCCACGCGTACCTTGGTGCTCGACCGGCCGCTACCCATCGCCCAGATCCGCAAGTTCAAACCTGAACTCGTCGCCGAGGTTGATCGTCTTCTTGACCATCATTGCGATCGCGAAGTCGCCGAGATTCTCAATAATCACGGATGGCAAACATGGGAGGCAAAGGCGTTTAATCTGAAGAAGGTTGCCTTCATTCGCTGCGCCTACAAACTTGCGAGCCGATATGAGCGGCTGCGTCGACGTGGTATGCTCACGACGCGCGAGATCGCCGCCAAGTTCTGCGTCTCCGAGACAGCCGTACACACGTGGGGTCGCCAGGGGCTCATCACAAAATGCTATACCGACAGCCTGAACCGTGGCCTGTGGGAGATCCCGCCTGGCATGACGATCCGCAAGGGCTGCGGTGGGCGCGGTGCCCGCCCGGCGCAGCTCACCGCCATCACCGCGCCATCAAAGGAATGAGGTGCAGTATGAAGCGCTCGCCTTGTCGCGCGGACGATACGGGCGCGCCGGGACGATGGCCGTGCGGTAATAGCGGGCGAGATCGGCATAGGTCCGGTTGACCATCGGTTCATGGAAGCAGGCCCGGGTGATGCCGGCCTTCAGATTGTCGCTCACGGTTTGTCGGGCGGTGCCGCCGAAATAGGAAAATGCGCGGACGTGTGAGGCGATCCAATTCGCTAAGCTCTGGCTGGAGCTGGCCTCGGCATAGGTATAGTTCGAGGCGCCGAGCACAGCGACGAAGATCTGCGCGGTGCGCAGCTCGCCGGTCGTCCCCTCGACCACCTCCACGGTGTGGCCCGAATAGTCGACGAAGAGCTTCTCGCCGGCGACATGAACCTGGCGTAGGGTCGGTTTGAGGCGGCCGGCCCAATCCTTGTAGCGTTCGCAGAACCACGAATGGCTGAAGCTGTCGGAGTTGGAGCCGCAGTACTCCTCCCATAACAGCATCAGCGTCACCCCGGGGCGACGGAGCTCGCGGTGGACCGCCGGCCAATCCGGCTGCGGACGCTCGTTGCTGGGCAAATCCGCTGGTGGCGGAAAGAGCCGGTTCTCAAGGAAAACATCGTCATGGAACTCCGGCGGCAACGGCCAGGTCATGCCGACCCGGCTCGCTAGGCTGAGGTACTTGCAGACTGTGCCCTGGGCCAGGCCGAGGCTGCGGGCAACCGCTCGCTGCGACATGCCGACGCTGTAATGCAGGCGTAAGACTTCGCGAATGTGGCGCATGGACAGTCTCTCTGTCGGCATCTCGGTCCTCTGCTGTCGGGCAAAAGATCAAGCTACCTGGGTTGCAGACTGTCAGCCGCGCCCACCTCCCGTTGTCCCCGATCACGATCGCTGGAAATAGCGATCACGATCCGCTGGAAGATCACGATGCTCTGGAATGGGTGATCACGATGGCCTGGAATCGGTGATCACGATCGTCTGGAGCGCGCACATTCGCTCAAGAAAGACTCGTATGCCAATTTCAGTCCTTCCTCGAGCGTGGTTCGTGCCCTCCAGCCAAGCCTTGTCAGATGGCCAACGTCGAGCAGTTTGCGTGGCATGCCATCGGGGCGCGAGCTGTCACACTTGATCTCGCCTCTATATCCGACAGTATTGGCTACCAGAAGCGCAAACTCGGCGATCGAAACATCTTCGCCGGTGCCGATGTTGACGGGCTCGCTTTTCGAGTAGGACTTCATGAGATGCACACAGGCGTCAGCCATGTCCTCGACATACAGGACTTCCCGACGCGGCATGCCGGTACCCCAAACGGTGACGGAAGGAGTTCCGGACACCTTAGCTTCGTGGAATCGGCGGATCAACGCGGCGACCATGTGGCTGTATTCCGGGTGATAATTGTCACCTGGACCGTAAAGATTGGTCGGCATCACGCTGATAAAGTCCTTGCCATATTGCGCCCGATAGGCTTCGGCCAGCTTGATTCCGGCAATCTTGGCGATGGCATACGGCTCGTTGGTCGGCTCGAGCGGTCCGGTGAGGATGCAATCCTCCCGTATGGGCTGGGGGGCCAACCTCGGATAAATACAGGAGGAGCCCAGGAACATGAGCTTCTCAACGCCGTTCAGGTGTGCCGCGTGGATCACGTTTGTGGCGATAGCGAGGTTGTCGTAGATAAACTCGCCGCGCAGCTTATTGTTCGCGACGATGCCGCCGACCTTGCCCGCTGCAAGAAAGACGACCTGTGGTCGATTGGCCGAGAACCATTCAAGCACCGCGGCCTGATTTCGCAGATCGACCTGTGTTCTCGCAACGGTTAGCAGCCGCACGTTTTCCTGAGCCAGTCTGCGTACGAGCGCGCCGCCCACCATGCCGCGATGGCCGGCGACAAAGATAGTCTTCCCAGTCAGCTCAAAAGGAATTCTTCCCATTGGCACGCCAGCCTCCTCGGATTTCGTTCAATGAATCTCCGCCACCCTGGTTCAAGAACGGTGGGAGATCCTGGGAGCCATCCTCAATCAAGATCAAACGGCTTGGATTGTTCAAATCAAACTCAATCGTTCGTGGCACGAACAATCGGGCAAAGCGCGTGAAGGCGCTCGTCGGCGGGAAGCGAATCACGGTATCGCATTTCCCAAGAAGATACATGTCGGTAAGAGCGGAAAGACCGCCCTCGATCCCGAGCGCCGCACTATGTAATGGCCCGGCTTGTTCGGCCTGGAAACGTTTTGGGATAGTGAAAAGATCGGGAAACACACCTGACAACCGATCCAGGACCTGCTCACTGTCCGTACACAAGAATAGTCTTACGGGTCTTGAATGCGGCAGCGCTTTGGCCTGATAAATGGCGGTGCATACTTGGCGAAAGGCGAGCTCCGGGTCGGCCCAGTAGGGCGCATGCCCCATAATATCTTCGCCGTTGCCGTGCCGCACATGAACTCCGATTACGCTATACTCCTTGAAATACTCCTGATCGAGGGCATCAATCCGAGCTTGGACTTCAGATCTCGGTTTGATGCTCCGAAATATCTGTCGTTCGGCGCCCTCGTCGCAACGCCACATCAAGCAAGCATCACACACCACGGTGTTCGCTTCATTATCCTGTTCCGTTTCGAAAAGCTGACCAAGCTCGTCACGTTCTCGGAAAATTTGTTCATCTGGACGGTAAACGCACTCGATCGATGGCCTATTCCACCAGTCTGGGAAAAAAGGACCAGGGAATGCGAACTGATTGATCTGGTCATCGCAGATGACCCGTACGCCGGCGATGTCTTGAATTGGTTCGAAAAAGACTGGAAAGGCGTTCGCGAAGGGTTCATCTAGATAGCAGGAGCCACGCCAATCGATGGCTAGCGTTCGCCCGGTTCGCTGCGCATAACGCCAAGCTGCCGCGAGCGACCACAGGCAATCACCGAAGCCAGTACGTCGTCGAGAAACAACGAATCGATCGTTCGTCAAGCCACCAATAAGCATTTGCGTTGTCTCGCTCCGGGTTACCGTATGGATAGAAGGTTATGGAGTTCCGCATATGGCCTTTCGGTCGTCAGCGATCGTGATGCGGCCCAATCGGACCGAGAGGCGCCGTTCGCTGCACCGCTACGCTGCAGGTGATGGGCTGTCTCAATACATCCCGACCCTCCTTCACCCCCCGCGCAGACGTTGCTGCTGACCTCTTCGACCGCAATCGGGTGGCACTCCGCTCCGTTGCAGCAGCTTTTCGAAGATCCGTTCAGCATGGACCATCTCCAACAGAACTGCTTGCGCAGGGCGCGCTCGTCGCTGGCGAGCTTCTGCTGTACGGCGGGGCTCAAGGCTACAACCAGGACCTCAGTCACCGGATATGCGCGCCTCGGGGCCCCCGTATTGGAGATATGGAGACGACCATATTCACGACTCGCCTTGTGCCGGCATTTGATCGCAGTCTTAAAGCGCGCGAGCAGCGTGCAAGGGATGTAGTCGAACGCGGCGCTGCTCCCACAATCCACGGAGCTCCTTGAGGATGGCTTCACGTCTAGCGGGGTCGGACGTGATTGTATTGAGCACGTCACCGAGCACGGCCTCGCCCTCGACTCGCATCAGCAGATCGAACAAGTCATGGGAAATACGCACACCGCCCTGGCCGGCTGCGCTCGTACGGATCTCGCATACGGTCTCCCGGCGACCTTCCGCTGTGTAGCCGCGGAATTGATAAAGGGATGCGTAAGCCGGTAACGAAACCGCGAGCGCGGCCCAATCCTCCAGCGTTCCAGCTCGCTTTTTTACGAGGAACGGCCCGACCACAAGTCCATCCAGCTCTGTCGTCAGAAATGTGGCAATTGCGTCTGCAACCGAATCCACGATCGGCTCGGCATTATTGTTGAAGGAGGTATTGAGCAGTACCGGCATCCCGGTCTGCTTTTTGAACTCATCGATGAGATTCCAGTAGGTGGGATTTGTCTGGCGGGATACTGTTTGCAACCGCGCCGTACCGTCAACGTGGGTGATGGCGCCAAGCAAGTTACGCTTGGAGTCGCGCACGCGAACTACGAAATTCATAAAGGGAAATTCGTGCGTTCCGTCCGGGAGGTCAAAAAATTCACGCGCCTCCTCCTCCAGCACTGACGGCGCGAACGGCCGATAGCCCTCGCGCTTCTTGACCATCGCGTTGATCCGGTCTTTGTTTGCAGCAGGCCGCGGGTCAGCAAGAATACTGCGGTTGCCAAGCGCACGTGGCCCGAACTCCGAACGACCCTGCACCCAACCGATGACCGCACCATTAGCCATCCAGTCGGCTGCGCTTCTTGCCACGTCATCACTGCGTTCAATGTCGATATGGCCTGCCCATGCATTCAGCTCCTGCTCCACGGCCTGGTCGTTTCCAAGATCCGGACCCCAATAGACCTCCTGCAGTCGCTCACGTGGCGCCGGCCGGCCGAGCTCGTTAGACATCATTAGTGCAGCGCCTAATGCGCAGCCAGCGTCGTGCGCTGCAGGTTGCACGAAGATGTCTTCGAAGAGCCCTGAATACAGCAGCTTACCATTCAAGGTGCAGTTGTGGGCCACGCCTCCAGCCAAACACAACCGCTTCATGCCGGTGGCCTCGCGATGATGTCTGAGAATGTGAAATACAATCCGCTCGAGCGCTTCCTGCAATGAAGCACTCACATCTCGATGTTGCTGTGTGAACGGCTCTCCCTTTCGCCGAACCTGGATGTTGCGGAGCAACGTCGGACCGATCCGATCGAGGTAGACGCGGTAGCCGCCGTTGTCGGAGAGTTCGTAGAACTGTTTGAAGAGCTCGCGATAAGGAGCGGGATCCCCGTAAGGGGCAAGCCCCATGACCTTGTATTCGTCGAATAATCCATAACCGAGATACCGGATCACCTCGAGATAGAACAGCCCTAAAGAATTGTTCTCTGGGAATGTTTCGAGTTGCGCAACCTCGGTTCCAGACCCGCGCGCCAGGAGGCCGGAGAGGAAATCACCACCGCCATCGATTGCGAAAATCAGGCTCTGCTCGAATCCCGACATCGCAAACGCGCTGACCGCATGCGCCAGATGGTGGCTTACGAATGAGACACGCGACGCATCGACCTCGGTGCCGAACTCCTGCGCCAATAACTTCCGCATCAACAATTTGGCATCCAACGGAAGGGAGACGTCCGGCTGGGAAACAAACAAGTGTCCGAGCATCGCGTTGCAATAAGCCTCGGTCGCATAGATTGCAATGCGATCGACATCGCTGAGCTGAACCCCCGCGTCTGTGAGGCAGTATTGAATCGCACTGCTCGGGAATTTGTTGGAGTGCTTGATCCGATTGAGGCGCTCTTCTTCGACCGCCGCAATCACGCGTCCGTCCCGGACAAGCACCGCAGCACCATCGTGCAGAAATGTCTTCGGAAGCTCGAGTGGATTTTCATACACTTTGTCGAGCCCGCCGCTCACTCCCAGACATAGCATCTTGTCCTCCATTCCTCGTGACAGGAGACCCTATTGGCCTGATTTTACAATCGCTTCACTAAGTCGGCTGCACCGTCGCTCGCAGCTGCCAACCCCAGTCAGACGTCACTACTCGCTGATAACTCTTGCGCAGAGCTTGCCCGACTCAACGACATGAGCTCATTCGATTTTAGTACCGGCGCTCCGTAATGCTGATAGATTGACTGGATTCCCTTCCGTGACAGGTTGACTTCCATGCTGGCGATGTCGTGCTTCAGTCGCAGCATAGAGGCAGCGCCAACTAGGGACCTTGCAACGCGTGGCAGGCTGTTGATGAAACACAGCGTGCCGTGCACTAGAGATGTCATCATTCCAAAGGAGCGTCGTATGTGCGACTGCCGCATGCCGCGGCGTCTCAAGCCGCTGCTGCGTCCTTTGCGGTGCTGCATTGTGTATCTCCTTCGTTTCCTGCGAACGCCTCGTCAACGCATCAGCCGCCGACGAAACAGCGCCGTCGACAGGAAAAACGGCAACACCGCATACATGCAAAGCGCACCGATATGCATGGCGACATCGTCGGCCTGGCGCTCAAGCATCACTGCGCGAATAAGGACGACCGAATGTGCTAGCGGCAATAGGCCGGCAACGCTCTGAAACCCACTAGGCAGGTGAGCTACCGGAAACACTGCGCCGCAGAGGAAGATCATCGGCGTGATGACGAGCGTCTGGTAAAACACAAAGTAATCGTAAGTGGGCGCAAGCGATATGACGACCATCGCAAGGCTCGCGAAGGCAAGGCCAGTGAGGGCGATCGCTGGCAGCGCATAGAGGATAGATGGCCACGCAGCATAGCCCAGCGTGGTCGCAACAATCACAATTGTCGTTCCGGCCAGAACGGCTTTGGTGGCTGCCCACGCCATTTCACCGAGAACGATGTCGCCTAGCGTGAGCTGTGTGCACAGGATTGCTTCCCAGGTGCGCTTAGCGTCCATGCGGGCGAAAGCCGCGTACATCGCTTCGAAAGTCGCAGAGGTCATCGCGCTAGTTGCGACCATGCCAGCCGCCAGAAACGCGATGTATGAAGCTCCGTCAACGCGACCTACAATTATTCCAAGGCCAAAGCCGAGGCCAAATAGATTCGTCATGGGATCGACGAGATTCCCCAGAAGCGAAGCAAGCGCCACTTTCCTCCATGCCAGATAATTGCGACGCCAGACCGCGACCCAGTTGTATCCGTTCGTGGGCATGGCCGCCATATAGCCTTCACCCATCATTCATTTCTCCATCTCGCGTCCGGTTAGCCGCAAAAAGACGTCCTCGAGATTCGGAGGACGCTGCAGAAGGCGCAGACCGGCACGCCCGCGCAGCTGCACACGCACCTGCTCCGGTTCTGGCGCATAGCAATAGAGCGTCTCGCCGCTCACTTCGATGCGCCGCGCGTATGGTTTGATCACAGCAGATAACTCGTGCGGATTGCCGCCATAGACCTCGATAACGTCGCAGCCGATTTGCTCATCGATCAGTGTGTGAGGCTCGCCCTCGGCGATCTTCCGTCCTGCCTCAAGCACGCACAGCCGATCGCACAAGCGCTCTGCTTCCTCCATGAAGTGGGTGGTCAAGAGGATTGTCTTGCCTCGCGCCAGCAGCAATCGGAGGCGTTCCCAGACTAGGTGGCGCGCGTGCGGATCGAGACCGGTGGTCGGCTCGTCCATTACCAGCAGATGTGGGTCGTTGATCAGCGCACGCGCCAGTGTCAGCCGCCGCTTCATGCCGCCGGACAGTTCGGACACGCGAGCATCCGCCTTACCCTCCAGGCGAGCGAACTCGAGCAGTGCTGGCACAAGTGCCTGGATCTCGCGTGCGCTCTTGTTGAAGTAGCGCCCGAATACCAACAGGTTCTCGCGTACGGTGAATTCGAGTTCAAGATTGTCGAACTGCGGCACAACGCCGATCCGCGCGCGCGCGAGGCGACCACGCGTTGGCATGGGCTCGCCGAGCACCGTCATGTTCCCGCTGTCAGGCGGTACCATTCCGAGAACCATACGCGCGATCGTGCTTTTGCCCGCCCCGTTCGGTCCCAGGAGGCCAAAGCATTCTCCGGACGCGACGGCAAAGGACAGCCGGTCGACAACGTTCTTGCCGCCAAATGACTTGGTTACGCCGGTAAGCTCGATTGCTGGGGTGGACATACGTTCAGCTTAGCCTTTTAAGCAGCGGTTCGGCCGGCGATCGCGCACTTACGACCGTTTTGGTCCACAGTCCGCCCTCGCACCATATGTGTTCAACGCGTCCCCACTGGCAGGCAGCTGCCCCATCCGGAAAAAACTCGCGTTCATGGTGGTTGGCATCCCTTGGATCCAGACCATGCTCCGCCAACGCGACAACAACTGCGTAAAGATTGTCGATGGCTTGGTACCGAGGATTATTGCCCCGTTTCTCCTGCTCGACGCAAAAGACCAGTCGCCCGTCCTCCACAAGAGCGATCGCCCGGTCATGCGTCAGCTTGATGCCGCAGATGCGCATAGTGCCTCCACGTCAAAGTCGGCAATCAGGTTGGATCGACTTCCGAAAGCACGCAATCAAGCAGTCTTCGTTATCCGATGCACCCCGGCACTGCAGGCGCTCGACCTCGATCAGCGTTTCGTTCAACATGCCGATGACCGTCTCGGCACCAGCAGGGTGACCCCAGCGGCGGCAACGGGCGTCACGCGCGGATCCGAACACCAGATGCCCACCTGGCACAAGCACGCCCACCAAGTTGCCGATGGCCTTGCGCATCTCGGCGAGATCACTGAGGTAATAGAGCACTTCGGCCACGACGATCAGATCGAAGCGATCCGCAGTCGAGAACTGATGAACGTCGGCGGCTATCCACGTAATGTGCGACCACCTGTTGGTCCGCTTGGACGCTCGACCAACTGCTCGCGGCACGACATCGACCACAGTGAGCCGTTCGCAGTGAGGAGCTAGCATTTGTGTGAATGCGCCGGCCGCGCACCCAACTTCGAGGGCATTTGTGATGATCCCTTGGGACAGCGAAAGCCGGAGCATTTGCGTGAGACGTTTCCGCTCAAACCGGCTACTGTCCAGCCGCCACGGATCGTCGGCAGTCAATTCCCGGTCCAATATTTCATATTTTTTGTCCATGCTAAGTTCCTGTGTACTCCGGTAAAAGCGCACGATTACTCGCCGCTGCAAACGCTGTCGGACGTTACTAACGAACCGCCGCCCGAAAGATCCGTCCTGCGAATTGGCCCAGACATCCCAGAAGCGCCTGTTACGTTTGCTCCGGCGATCTGATTTCTGATAACGACCTGTGTTTCATTCCCGTTCGGTATGTTGGCAACCTTGCGTGACAGCCAATCGCTGTTGCTCAGCGTACACAACGCATAGGCTTTCACGGGTAGTAAGAGAAAGAGATTGATCAGTGTGTGCATAGAAAAGCCGAGAAATCGAAGTTGCCGAGCACGAATAGCTGCCACGCTGCAGCGGATCATGGTCATCGCTGCAATCATAAGGCATGTCCACCACGGCACCGTGGCTGTGAGTGCGAGCTGCGCGAGCGCCGTTACTAAGGACAGGGCGAGCAAGAGCGGCCCGAGATTCTGGCCGATAACGTCTAGCGTGAGATAGCGATCGAGACCGGACAGCAGGCGCAGCCCGAGCAGCGTGTCCCGGAACGTGCTCCGTGCCCAGCGGAGCTGTTGGCGCAGATACGGACCTAGTCGATCCGGGACCACCGTAGCGGCGATGGCGTCCGGAACGTATTCGGTTCGAAACCCTGCTTTCAGCATGAGGATCGTCAGATGGCGATCCTCGCCGAAGTCGCTTGGCTTTCCCCGAAAGAATTGCGTCTCGTACTGATCGAGCAGCAAATCCAGCGCGGACCGGCGGTACATCGCACAGGGACCGCAGCAGCACATAACGGCACCGAAGCGCGCTTGCGCCGCGCGCTCCTCGTTGCAAGCCAACCAGTATTCCATATCAATCAACCGGGTCAGCCAAGTGTCGCTACGATTGCTGGCTGTCAACTGACCCATGGCCGCGCCGATTGATGAGTCTTGCATTTTCCGTGCAAGCTTCGTGATCACATTGGGGGCAAGTATCGTGTCCGAGTCAACGTTGAGCACCAACTCTCCAGATGAGCGCCGTATTGCGGCGATCTGCGCCTTGCGCTTTCCAACATTCTTTCGCAGCGGAACGAACTCGAACCTTGGATCGCCCGCGTAGCTATGGTGGACGGGCGTCACTGCGTCGAGATTTCCAGAACCGTCATCAACCACATAGACCCGCAGACTTCCTGCGTAATCTTGGCTTGCAATGGACTCTAGGCACGTCGCGAGTGTGCGCGGGTCCTCGTTGTAGCATGGGACGATGACATCCACGCTCGGCAGAGCGTCGGTGTCGCCTGCGTCATTTGACGGCAATGAACCATTTGTTGACAAAGCATAAAGTGTTTGCACGCTCTTATAGACGGTCGAGAGCAGCGCATAAGACAAGATAGCGACAGTGCTGGTTGTGGCAAGCAGGCTCATAGGGTTCTGTCTGTTCAGTGAGATTGAGGAATCGAGCGGATTGCAAACCCGCGGTCATGCAATGCTGGAATGAGGCGGCAAAGCGCTTTGAGCGTCTGGTCTCGCAGACCAGCATGAGTGCCCTGCCCCACTTCGTCGGGAGGACATCCGTCGTGCAGCAGCACAATTGCACCCGGCCTGAGAGAGGCGAGCACCGTGTCGACAATCGCGTCGACGCCAGGACAAGCCCAGTCTCGGGGGTCGATCGACCAGTGCAGGGCAGTCAGTCCAGCCTTCGCTGACGTAGTGAGCGCTTCTTCGGTCCACATGCCATATGGCGCACGCACGTGCCGTACCGAGGCCTGAGGACACGCCATCCTGATGACGCTGCTTGCCGTCAGTATTTCATGTTGCACTTCGGCGGGTTCGCATCTGGATAGGTCCGGATGATTCATCGTATGGTTCGCGACTTCGTGCCCTTCTGCGATCATTCGTCGGATGAGACTCGGCTGGTCCGCTGCGTACGCGCCGATGACGAAAAAGGTCGCAGGCACCCTGTGTTCGGCAAGCAGATCCAGGACATCTGGTGTGCAAAGAGGATTAGGACCGTCGTCAAACGTCAGATAGACGCTGCGGCGTCCGCCGGCGTCAGCGTGCTCACTGCGCGCCCCAGAGAAACAATCGAGGTGTGTCACAGCTCTGGCCCATTCCGATCAATCGTCGTACCACTGGGCCACTCGCTGATCGGCCGTGCGATCGGAAGGACCACGGCGAGTACGTCCTCGACCCGCGTGGGGGGCAAGTTCAGATACACATCTGGATGGGTGGACCGCACGCGAACGCCCGGTACAACCATTGCCAGACCGTGCCGGCCGAGCCTTTGAACGTGCTTCTGCAGCGCAGGCCGCACCCCGCCGAACCCAAATGGAACACCGAGCTCCTGCAGCTTTGGATGCAGGACGTGTATTGCTCCGTGATAGGTGACTCCGAGACCCTCAAGATCACGACGTACTGCGTACAATCCTATTTCGGCCAC
Source organism: Bradyrhizobium sp. Ai1a-2 (assembly GCF_000426245.1). GTDB lineage: Bacteria > Pseudomonadota > Alphaproteobacteria > Rhizobiales > Xanthobacteraceae > Bradyrhizobium. Next base: position 12,048 of record NZ_AUEZ01000094.1, read on the forward strand.
CAGCAGATCGACCCCGCCAACTTTGATGAAGCGGCGTAGTACACCGGCATGACACGCGATGCCGTGGTCGTCGTAGGCGATTACACGCAGCTCAGGCCTTGCACCGGCCCAACTTCGACCGCCTTCGAATGGTTTTGAATTAGATGCCCCGCTCGGTTCGTACGCCTTTCGGAAGAACTCGGAGAGTTCGATGTGGTCGGCGAGTCGCAGCTCATTTTCCCAGCACAGCCTCCACCGCACCTGAGAGCGCATGGTGGCACTTTTTGTAGAGTTGGACACGGCGATATTCATGGGGCCTCCTATGCACCATCTGGGATTTTGAAAGTGGACTTGATGCTCGCGAAGAGTCCACTATCGCTGAATGGCTTGCGGAAGTAATAGGCCCCGCCGGCTCACAGCCGCTGCGCCCGGTGGTCGTCCGGATGGCCCGTGAGCAAAATGGTAGGAATGGCCTTTGCTACCAAAGGCCCGTATAGATCGACCGTGGTCATTCCCGGCTGACTGCATCTCCGCACCAGACCAGGACCTGCTAAGGCGGTTGAATTTCCCGAACTCATTTGCACTCTGGAACGCTTTCGGCAAGGCCGCCTACCGAATCGAGCATGATGGTCAACTCTTCACAAACTGATTGATCGGCATCCACAATCGAGATTGCATCCAGTGGGCGTCCCACTCACACCAAATCTGCCAGGGATCGTCCCTGCAATTTCGGCATGATTTTGCTGCCATGACCGCGCGAATCAGTTCGCTATGGCGCAGACACATTTGATATCGCCCTCCGGCTCCAGATTGCTCGCGAGGCTAAGGCACACCGAGGGCTGGCTCAACTGTACGGAGGTAAGCCGTCGATATAGAAAGATTTGAAAACGCTATACGTAGGTTTGGTTGGCGCCCACGCGAGGTGGTGAACGCTTGTCGTATCGAGCCGGCGCGATGTAATTTGCGCAAGCCGCCGAAGGACGTGGCGGCAACAGACATGCTTCTCGGTTGATGCTCGGCATACGCTCGGGATTTTCTCCCGGGGGCAGCGCAAAGATCGATAAACATCCTGACATGCCTGCGTTCGATTTTTCCCGACCGGTGTTTTTGCTATCTGCCATTCCGCGCCATCGGTAAAATCGATTGTTTTGATAGAACACATCCACACTATGGATTAGATCCACACCATGCGTTTCAAGGGCCTTGATCTGAATCTCCTCGTTGCGCTCGATGCTCTGACGACTGAGCGCAATCTCACAGCGGCGGCACGCAGAATTAACTTGAGCCAGCCCGCCATGAGCGCAGCCGTCGCCCGGCTACGCGCCTATTTCCGCGATGAACTATTTACGATGAGGGGCAGGGAACTTATCCTCACACCCCGTGCGGAAGAGCTCGCCGCCCCCATTCGCGAGGCTCTCGTGCACATCCAGCTTTCCATCATTTCCCGGGATACGTTCAAGCCGGCGCAATCGAGTCGCCGCTTCAGGGTGCTCCTGTCCGATTTCATGACAGTCGTGTTCTTTCGAAGGATCGTGGACCGCGTCGCGCGGGAAGCTCCCGCCGTCCGTTTCGAACTGCTGCCACTCGCCGATGAGCCCGATGAGCTTCTCCGGCGCGGTGAGGTCGACTTCCTAATCATACCGGAATTATTCATGTCGACCGTCCATCCTCAAGCGACACTGTTTGAGGAGACACTCGTGTGCGTGGGTTGCCGCAGGAACAAGCAGCTATCACGGCAGCTCACATTCGAAAGATACATGTCGATGGGGCACGTTGTGGCCAAGTTCGGGCGGACGCTGAGGCCCTCCATCGAGGAGTGGTTTTTGCTCGAGCACGGAGTCAAGCGGCGCATCGAGGTCGTTGTGCAGGGCTTTAGCATGATCCCGCCCATGATATTCGACACCGGCCGCATAGCAACGATGCCCGCAAGGCTTGCCAAGCATTTCGCAAAGACAACACCACTACAGATCGTCGACCTTCCGCTGCCACTTCCCGCATTCACTGAGGCCGTCCAGTGGCCTGCCATTCACAATACTGATCCGGCAAGCATTTGGTTCCGGCGGATATTATTGCAGGAGGCGTCCCGCATGGCTTCTACCCCTGAGGCCACCCGAGGTCGCAGGCGCTGCTAGGTTGCTCGCGTCGTCTCACCTTCGAGTTTACAAGAGCCTAATCCCTCGGGCCGATTTCCCTCGCCTACAATCTCTCGAACGGGCTTGCCCTAAGAGGCACGTACGCCAACTTCTCCATGCGAAAGAAATGCTGAGTTCGATGTCATTCTTGATGAATCAATGGCAAACAGCGCCTCTGCCGCTCGATCAAGTCGTGATCTAATCTCGTTTCTACGCGCTGCGTATAACAATCTCTGATCACGTCGTTTGCCAGTCCCTCAAGATGCTCCTGGAATTAGCCAGCGGCATAGTGGGATGATTTCCCCCGATTGCCGTGGCTACATGGGAAACCTGTATCCGCGAGGCTTTCAAAAGATTGCGAGACGATGCATTTGCCGATTGGAATATCGCCCAGCCACATCACTCAAATCGCTTGAATCGGACGCGGCGTCAGGTTGTAGGCTTGCCTCATGACTAACGCCACGCCGCGCCGGGGTCGATTGTGCATTGGCGGATTTGCAACGCTACCACCGAAGCGGCACGACTAGGGCCGTACTGCTAATGGTTCACAGTGAACGGTGTAGCGGTGCGGGCGCTTGCCGTAGCGTGCCAAGGACCTATTTCAAGACCGCGCGCAACTTGCTCGCCCGGTCGATCGCTCGTTTCGCGTCGACCAACATGCTTGCGATCGAGTACGACAGCATTTCTCGATCGCCCGTGAAGCCAGAAGGGTCGGCTTTCGGCGGCGAGCGTGAGACCGTCATAGAAGTAGTTGTTGCTCAATGTATACGACCGACTCTTCTCAACGGGAGCGAAAAAGACGTGCGTTTCAAGGGCCTTGATCTCAATCTCCTCGTTGCGCTGGACGCTCTGATGACCGAGCGGAACCTCACAGCGGCGGGGCGTAGAATCAACTTGAGCCAGCCAGCAATGAGCGCGGCCATCGTCCGCCTACGCGCCTATTTTCGAGATGAACTGTTTACGATGGGGGGCCGCGCACTCATCCCAACACCGCTTGCGGAACGGCTCGCCGGACCGATACGCGAGGCTCTGCTGCACATCCAGCTCTCGATTATTTCCCGGGACATGTTCAACCCAGCCCAATCGAACCGGCGCTTCAGAATTATCCTTTCCGATTTCATGACGCTCGTATTTTTTCGAAAGGTCGTGGACCGTATCGCCCGGGAAGCTCCCGGCGTCAGCTTCGAATTGCTGCCACTCGCCGATGAGCCCGATGAGCGTCTCCAGCGTGGTGAAGTCGATTTTCTTATCTTACCAGAATTGTTCATGTCGAGCGCGCATCCTAAAGCGACATTGTTCGAGGAGACCCTTGTTTGCGTGGGTTGCCGTTCGAATACGCAGCTGCCACGGCGGATTACATTCGAGAGATACACGTCGATGGGACACGTTGCGGTCAAGTTCGGGCGTATGCGCAAGCCCTCGATCGAGGAATGGTTCTTGCGCGAGCACGGTCTGAAGAGAAATGTCGAGGTCGTGGTCCAGAGTTTTTGCATGATCCCCCCTATGCTATTCGACACTCGCCGTATAGCTACGGTGCCCTTAAGGCTTGTTAGGCATTTCAAAGAAACGATGCCTCTGCGGATCCTCGAACTTCCACTGTCACTTCCCGTATTCACTGAGGCCGTGCAATGGCCTGACGTTTACAACAGTGATCCGGCAAGCATCTGGATGCGCGAGAGGCTATTGCAGGAGGCCTCTCGCATGGTTTCTCCGCGCAAGACCAAGCAAATGTCCACGCGCTCCTAACTTTGGGCAGAGCGTCTCATCACCTACTCTTCAATCCAAATCTAGATCCTTAGCCCTCGTTCTTCGCAAGCGCGGGCCTGCAAGGCGGCTTTTTCATAACGCCTTTCTTGATCCACTCGATATCGACAATCTGCGGCGCGCACGTGATCTCCTGCCGGGAATGTTTGGCAACGTTGCCACTCGAAGCAGCATTGGTGCTTCCTCAAAACGCTGCGTCTGAAGAGCGCATCAAGGAACTCAGCGAGCCTGCCCCCCGGCCATGATCGGCACGCATCTCATCGATCTATTGGCGGAAGGCATCGAAGCGACCCGGCGCTGGCGGGTCGCCTCCCAGGTCTTTGATGCGTATCTCCATCGCCATAATCCGTACATCGGGCACCTCAAATAGCGCGTCGAATGTAATGTGAGCAGACGGCCCCGCTGGCGCTCGATCATTACTCTGTTGTCGTTCTGACCAGCATCGGCTGCCCGCAATCAGCCATCTCTTCGAATCAGCATCGTCCCAAATGTGAGAATCCGAATTCGGCTTTGCCCGGCCAATCCGGCCGCACGTAGGCACCGAAATACTCAGAGATTCTCTAAAGAACGTGCTCCGATATCGCTTGGGCGGATCAAAACAAGGCATAGCGCGACTGTGTTGCACAACTGCATCACTTGAAGGCATGCGCATTTTCGTCGATGTACGCCGCCGGCGCGTCTCCTTTTGGCCTTACGGCGGCCAAACACCTTAGCCACGTGCGCCGCCTGGTGCGATGATAAATACGGAGCCGAACGTTGCAGCAGCACAGTGGTGTCTACGATCCGGAAGACCTCTCGGCCTTAGGAAGACTTTTGATGAAGCATTCGCGGCGCTACCGGCATCTATGCGAACTCGCGAAAATCGAACAGCAATCGCCAAGCTTGTTCTGGCACGTGCCAAGGTCTGCGAGGCCGAGTTGGCATCCCTGATGAACTTAATGGAGGCCATTGGGCATGCCGCTTAATCAACCGGCTAACCGAGTAGCGCCACCTTGCGCCAAACTGGAAGACGGTTCGGCTAGACTATTGAAATAGCTTGAATCTTACGCGGCGTCAGGTTGTAGGCTCTTGGCAATCGAGAAGCTCAAAGCTACACCACGAAGGCGTCGATGGCGCATTGGCGAACTTGCAGAGGCTATCGGCATAAGGGTAAGCACTCTGCATCACTACGAGCACAGAGGCTATTAAGTCCGTCAAAGCGCAGCGATGGCCGTCACTGGGTGTACGACCGCCAAAACGTAAGACGAGTATACCAAATTCCAACGCCGCATGAGCTTGGCTTCTCCGTTCACGAGAACCGCGCCAAACGTTGCGGCGATACAGTGGTGTCTACGATCCGGACCTGTCGGTCTTGCGAACGATTCCAGATAATGCGTTCGCGGCGCGACCGGCATCTATGCGAACTAGTTAGAAATCGAACGGCAATGGCTAAGCTTGTTCTATCACGCGCAACAGCAAGCGAGGCCGAGGTGGCATCCCTGATGAACTTGATGGACACCATTTTATCACCGCTCGAGTAAGCGGCGATCTGAGGGGAAGTCGGCTTGCTTGCGCCCGAATGGAAGACGGTTCAGCTAGATCATTGAAATAGCTTGAATCTCACGCGATGTCAGGTTGTAGGCTTGGAAATCGAGAAACATGACCAAAGCTACACCACGAAGGCGTCGATGGCGCATTGGCGAACTTGCAGAGGCTACCGGCGTAACGGTACGCACTCTGCATCACTACGAGCACACGGGGCTATTAAGTGCGTCGGAGCGCACCGATGGCGGTCATCGGATGTACGACCGCGACAGTGTACAACGCGTCTACCAAATTCGAGCGCTGCGTGAGCTTGGCTTCTCCCTTGAAGAGATCCGCAGAGCGATGGATGGCAGAACTTCGCTTACTCACCTGTTGCGCGACCATTTGGAGCGGATCGAACTTCAAGTTGCGCGTGCGACCCTGTTGCGAGATCGTTTACGTAACATGACGACCGATGGCGAAATACATGTCAGTGTAGATGAGTTACCCGCCACTTTAGATGCAATGTCGCGAGTCGAGAAACGCGCTCAAACACGCCGATGCAGATGCGCGATGGATCCGGATCGAGAGGAGCGGTGGCGAAGGATCCACGAGGAGTTGCGCGACTGTATGACTCGGGGCGAGCATCCTCGTAGCGAGCGCGTAACAGCTGTGGCTCTTCAGGCGCGCTCGCTAATCACTGAAGTGGCAGGAGTGGGTTCAACAGCTTCAACGATACTGAAAGTTCTTGCCCGATTGAGCACGCCGCGCAAATTGGCTGGCTGGGATCCCAGCCTAATGCAGTATCTCGATCTCGCACTTGCGGCCTTAGAGTGATTTGCCGTTGCTGACGCTTTCGCCCTAATCCGTGCACGACTGCCGCTTGCCTTCAGCCCGCACGCGCCCCTAGAATCTCTCGGGTGCTCTATAGCCGATCGAGATCTCAATTAGCCGGTCGTCGACGTCGGGTCAGGAGCGGCCGTTGAGGCAAATTCAGACCCAATGTTAGATCTAGCGCAGCAAGCTGACGTGCCCCTATGGCGGCACTACCGGTCAGCTTGCAAGCGTCTCCGGCCTTTGAAATCTGATGGCCCGGGGACGCCATCCCAAGCGATCCAAGCCAATGGCACGCAGCAGCACGCAAGAGCGAACCGCGAAAGGTCCATCTGGCCGAGCACGACCAGGAAAGGCGGACAGCAGCGCTCGCGGGTTAGACGTCCTGATCACTGGAGAGCCTGAGCACCTTGCTGGACAACTGACCGCTCGGACTTGGCAACTTGCGACGTGTTGTGTCCGTTTTCCGAGTTGGAAAATCCTTCTGCATTTATCCCTCTCGACTCCGAGCGAATCTCTAAGTGTGGCCAGCGCCCCACTTCTGGTTCGCGCCGGATGCTTTGAGGGATCGCGGTGCATTCTCTCATATTTTCGTATCATCTGCTGTAACCGCGCGTTTGTCGCGGTAGTCATGCAAGAGCTCTTAAGGGGCTTGAATCGGACGTAGCGTCAAATTGTACGATGTCAAAGTAGGTGGCGCGGTCTCTGGCAGAACGACCGGGACTACTTTCGGCTATCTGTGCAGGATCGTCTGGACCTGCAGGACTTCTGGGCGAGCCCTCATCGGCATCTGGGACTCGAAACAGAAAACAACCATGGGTTGCATTGGTCTAGTCAGTGCGAGACCGTTGCGTTATCTCGTGGCTAGGCGACACCTTAGAAGGTCAGGGGCACAGACGACTGAGCGCAAACTCAGGCCAACATCGGGAGCTCCAAAATGTCAATTTTTTATGCCAGTTCAGCTGCGAGTGCAGCCATCCTTACTTGTGTTTTGGTTTCGACTGCGACCGCTGCGGACATTCATATTGCCGTGGCCGGACCGATGACGGGAAGCACTGCTGCGATTGGTGCGCAGCTGCGCGAAGGTGCCGTCGCGGCGGTTGACGCTTTGAATGCCTCTGGCCTGCTTCCGGGTACAAAGGTCATATTGAGTGTCGCCGACGACGCGTGCGATCCAAAGCAGGCCGTCGCCGTGGCGAATCAGCTGACGGCGGATCGGGTCAAGTTGGTCGTTGGTCACTATTGTTCTTCTTCCTCAATCCCCGCTTCCGACGTTTACGCTGAAGCGTACATCATTCAAATTTCGCCCGGCTCAACTAACCCTCAGCTGACCGAGCGTGGTCTCAAGACGGTGTTTCGGATCTGTGGCCGCGATGACCAACAAGGCGTTGTAGCAGCCGAATACATGCTGCGACACTACCCAAACAACAAAATTGCCGTGCTCGACGACAAGAGCACGGCTGGCAAGAGCATCGCCGATGTCGTCGAGTCGCGTCTTCAGGAAGCAGGCGAAAACGTCATTCGGCTAAGCTATGAGGCCGGCGAAAAGGACTACACGGCGCTGGTCTCCAGGATGAAGAAGGACGGAATCGAGATCGCCTATATCGGCGGCTATTACACCGAGATCGGCTTGATTGTGCGCCAAGCCGCAGAAGCAGGCGCAGGTTTCACGATCATGGCGAACGACACGTTGATGGCTTCCGAATTCTGGGCCATCACGAGCACAGCCGGTAACGGCACGCTGTTCACCTTCATGCCCGATGCCACCAAGACTCCTGAAGCCGCGGAGGTCGTGGCCAAACTGAGGGCTTCCAGTTTGTCTGCAAACGGTTATGCGCTTTACGCTTATGCGGCCGTTCAAGCATGGGCGGACGCGGTGAAGCGGGCCGGCTCCTTCAACGCTGCTCGGGTGGCAGGTGCGCTTCGTTCGCAGCCAATCGAAACAGTCGTCGGCACGGTCCGATTCGATACCAACGGAGACAACATGGCTCCCGGCTTCGTGGTTTACCGCTGGCACGACAATACTGTCGAAACTGCTGAGTAGAATGTGATCGTCGCGACAGCCGATGGCCTCCATATCCAGCGAAGTGATGGAATGATCATACGTCCTCACAATGCCGTACCGGCACCGAGGCGCCTGGCCGCGGAGGGAATGTGAGTCGCCAAAAGATGACTCTCTCCGCTTCTTCAGAGCTTGGCGCGGAGGGACAGGTTCATCGCCCTTAAAAACTAAGCTCTTCGACCTGCTGCCCACAGAAAGATTTCGATGGCCCCCCTCCTCGCTGTCACAACAATCCAAGCTCTGTTCTCCATCGCCCGCCCAATGGGTTGGCATTGACAATCGCGACTGCCCAGCAGTTCCAAAGGAGACAAACATGGCGGATGCAAAACTGCAAAGCGTGCTCTCTTGTCTTTCGCAGGTAGCGCGAGAGTTAGATCCTCTGCTGTCCGGCCGACCCGCGCCGGATGCTAGTTACGTGAAGCTAAACACGAATGAGAACCCGTTTCCACTACCAACAATGGTATGGGACGGTGCAATCGCTGCCCTTGAACGGCAGTATCTATATCCAGAAGATGACAATCTCAGCTTGAGGGAAGCCGCCGCCAATGCCTACGGCCTCTCCAAGGATCAAGTGATCGCCGGTAACGGATCATCTGAAATTCTCGGGCTCATCTACAGAGCTTTTCTCGCCCCGGGCGACAGCGTGGCAATGATGTCGCCAGGCTTTTCGTTCAACCGCAAACTCGCAATGTTGCACGGCGCTCAATTTCTCGAAATTGGATGTAAGCAAACTCATTCCTTGCCGACAGAAGAATTCCTCCTAGGTCCAGCAAGAGATGCGAAGTTCATTCTGTTAGCCAATCCGAACAATCCGACCGGAACGTTCGTTCCGATCGCCGAGGTCGAACGCCTCCTGGAACGATCAGACCGCTTGGTCGTGTTGGACGAGGCCTATGTCGACTTTGCACCTGACAATGGTCTACGCCTCGTCAGTCGCTATTCGAATGTTCTGCTCTTAAGAACATTTTCGAAAAGCTATGCCACTGCTGGCATTCGCGTCGGCTTTGGTTTCGGTCATCCCGAGCTTATTGGGAGGCTCCGTAACATCCAGAACGTCTTCAACATGAATGTGATCGGGCATGCAGTAGGCATCAGCGTCCTTGCGCATCGCGCCGCTTACGAAGAGAACCATAGACATATCAGGCATGAACGAGAGCGAGTTACGACTGCACTATCGCAACTTGGATTTTCTGTAACGCCTTCGCATGCCAACTTCTTGCTAGCCCGTGTGCCAGAGGGACACAACGGCAGATGGTGGCAGGCAGCCTTGGAAAGGCAGAAGATACTTGTTGCCTTCTTTCCGGATAAAGTTCTTGAAAGTTGCATCCGCGTAAGCATTGGCACAAGTCAGCAAATGGATGCGTTTCTCGCAGTCGTCAGTGACATTTCTGCGAGCTTACGAGTTGCATGATCGTTCCGCCTCGCGGCGTTGATGTCTGCCTTTGCGTTACGCCGCGATAGTACCACGAGACAGAGGATAAGAGCGGCTTATGCCATTGGCAGAGATCTGTTGCGGCTGAGCGACAAACAGTGACAACAGATTGCCCCTTACCGGCCGACGGCGGCTGGAGGCGTAGAAGCGGAACACCAATCGCCGCGTGAGCATCAGCATGAACGTATTGGCGACCGGCAACAGAGGAGATAAGTGCGACATCAACAAGCGGTATCAGCATCTTCTTCCGCTCGGATGCGGAGCGGGCCTTCTGCCTTCACAGCTACAACTGGAGATAATCGAGTGAAACACGTCTTTCCTTCAAAACTAACCTGCGGCATCTTCGATCACCTGGACGCGGACGGCCGTGATATTGCCCGACAATACGCAGATCGCCTCATATTAGCGGAGGCGTACGATCGCCTCGGGTTCTATGCATATCATGTGGCAGAGCACCACTGCACGCCCCATGGCAGAGGTCCGTCACCGAACCTGTTTTTGTCCAGCGTCGCACAGCGCACACGGCAACTTCGTGTTGGTCCATTGGTCATGCTGCTAACCCTTTATCACCCGCTGCGCGCGTTCGAGGAGATCTGCATGCTCGACCAATTGAGCGGTGGCAGGGTCGAACTGGGCATCGGACGCGGCTCTCTCCCGGTCGAATTGGGTTACTTCGGGATCAGCGCGGACGCTGCGCCAGGCCGTTATGAGGAAGCCAGCGAAGTCCTTGTTAAGGCGATGAAAGGCGGCACGTTATCCCATCAAGGTTACCATTTCGAGCTAAGCGGCGTTCCTTTGACGCTGGAGCCTCATCAGCGTCCGTGGCCGCCGACATGGGTTGCCACCAATCGACCCGAGTCCGCAGGTTGGGCCGCCGTGAATGGCGCGAATCTCGCGTGCGTGGGCCCCTCCTCTGCTGTTCGGAAAATTACCGATGCCTTCCGAACTCATCGAGAGCCCAACGGTGACGCTGACGATCACGCGCCGTTCGTTGGATTGCTCCGCATGATCGTGATGGCGCGTTCTGAGGCAGATGCCCACGCGCTCGCGGAATCGGCTTACGAACGATGGCTCAAGAGCTTTAAGTTCCTTTACGAGCTCAATGCGATTCCGACACCACCAAACCTGCCGCTGACCTTCGATGCGGCAATCGCGAGCGAATTGTGCGTAGTCGGAACGCCAGCTTCCGTGCGAAAAGCTCTTCTCAACCAGTTGGAAGAGGCCGGCGCCAACTACCTTCTATGTCAACTCGCATTTGGGAACCTGCCGCTGGATGCCTCCCTGTACGCCGCAACTGCGATTCAATCAGAAATCATCGCTCCACTTGGCTGACCATGAATCGCTCCGAGTTTGAAGATCCAAATTGTCGTCTGGCACTGACTACATCTGCGTACAATCGACGAGGACTGACAGCCAACACCTGGGAGTTGCCCGACAGGCGCCGCGATGGTGTTAGAAGATGAACAGATGTTGAAACACTCCTTCAGCTTACCGAAGAGCCCCTGGGGACGACGCAGGAATGCCAATGCCAACGCCACTGACGATGAGGAGGACGATTAACGTGTCTGAGCAGCGAATGATCGCAGCAGGCGAGAGTCGTCAATCAAGCCGCGCAGCTTCTCGCCGCGTTCCCCCAGCGCCACCAGCGAGAAGCCGAACAGGATCGCACACAAGAGCACCTGCAGAATGTCGCGGCGCGACAGTCGGGGATGATGTTGAGGATGAAATCCACGGTTTTCGAGGCGTCGGCCTGCTTCACACAACTGGCGGCCGCCGCCGGTATCTCGCTTGGCGGCACGGCCATGGCCGATCTGGAACAGATTGCCCATGACCAGGCCAAGCGGCTAGGAAACGGGGACGATCTCGAAAATGACGAGCGCTTTGACGCCGACCTGGCCGACTTTCTTCGCATCCTCAATATGGGCGAAACACCACGGCGCAGAAGATCATCGGAACGACCAACATCTTGATTAACTTGATAAATCCGTCACCGAGCGTCTTGATCCAATCCTTCGCAAGCGATGGCCAAAGCCGCCCGAAAACGACGCCGATCAGATCGCAACCAGCACCTGAACGTGGAGGATCTTGTACCGTCGTCGAGACGCCCGCGCGACCGCTGCAATTGCGATGGTCTTCATGACGTTCTCCTCCCGCACGCTCACGCGGATATCTCAACCGCTCCGCGCTGAAGCGGCATCTTTCACCCCGGCCGATAAGTCAGCGGAGTCGTTGGTCATTGCAGTTCTTTGACCCTGTTTCTTCAGCGGACTTGCCTCTTGGCAAAGCCCCGCCACTGCAGACTTCCAGATCATGTTTCACTCATCCAAGAGACAACCGCTTCCGCATCCTTCGGCGGAACGCGCATTGGAAAAACGCATGAATTCTGGCGTGGAAGAGATCGAAATTGAGGCTGGGCAAGCAGCGGCGTGGTTCAACATGGTCCTGGCAGGGTGTCATTCGGCTTGCAATTTTGGCTCTGACGCAATTTTGGTGCAGCTCCGATTATTCCGCGCCGATTAGCCTGGCTTGGAGCAGATCGATTTTGCCGCGGCCGTACATTTGCCGCCTGACGAGTTTGAGGCGGGTGATCTGGCCTTCAGTCTGGCCGTTGGGCCAGGGTGAAGTGATTGCCGCCCGAACCGTCGCCTCATCCTTCGCCACGCCGCTGGCGAACGAGGCAACGAGACTGGCGCGGGCGCGCTCGATCCATGGAGTAAGTCCCGCTTCGGCCTTGCGTCGGATCATCAGGTGGAATTCGGCGATGGTCTCGCGGGCCTCGACCAGGGTTGGTACGCCAGCTTCGATCGCAGCGACCGTGACGGTCTCCGCTTTTGTAAGCAGGTCCCGCCCGATTGTCATGAGGCGCGCGATCGTTCTGGCTGACGGAATCCGCTGAAGGTTTTGTGCATCGGCCTTTTCGGCCCTCCGTCTGCGGGTCGCCCACTCGCTGACGACGCGGAGCGAGCCTCGGAAGCCACGCGCTGTTAAGTGGCGCCAAAGTTCAGCCCCGTTTCGACAGCCGGACGCCCACCGATCGTCGAGCCATGGCAGGTGCGGATCGAGCAAACTCTGTCGGGTCCGGAAGACATCGTGGCGTTCGCCACGGATGACCTGTCGAACCAGCTTCCTGCTATGGCCAGTTTGGCGCACGATCTGTTTGATCGGCGTTCCGCTTTTCGACAGGGCCAAGATCGTCGCATTAGTCTCTTCGCGACGAAGATATCCTTCATACTGCAGGCGCTCGGTACGCATACGACGAAGACCGCCTGATTGACGCATGCGCGCGGGCACGGCGAGCTCTATGATGGCGTTGCGTGAAGGTCAGGCGGCCTGGTGATCGGCGGGCTTGTCGGCTTGGCGCAGGAGCTTCCATTCCCAGGGCAGCAGTTCGTGCAGACGCGATGCGGGAAGATCGGCGATACGGGCGAGGACGTCGGCGAGCCAGGCCTTGGGATCGACGTCGTTGAGGCGACAGGTCGTGATCATCGTCAGCATGATGGCGGCACGGTCGGCGCCACGCTGGCTGCCGGCGAAGGTCCAGTTGCGCCTTCCCAATGCGATGCCTCTCAATG
>NZ_AUEZ01000095.1 GCF_000426245.1 Bradyrhizobium sp. Ai1a-2
CGCAAGCTGGCGGTTATAATGCATACGATGCTTAAGACTGGCGAGCTGTTCAATCCAACGGCCGGAGCCGTCGCATAGAAATCCGAACAGCGTCCAGAAACTGAATGCTTGAGGTGTTCCTTGCCGGGACGTGAGCCGAGCCATTCCGCTGATGGGGTTGCACCGCTGACTCAGCAAAGTGCGTCGTCCACATTGAAGGCTCGTCCCGCGAAGCTCCATCATGCGGCGCCTATTGTCGACCGCGAAGACAACCATGCACCCGGCAGTCCCTCAAGGAGATTATTTCCTTGACGTTTCAGCAGCGATTAGACAACTCCATCATAAATCCTGCGCCGCAGATCAGGGTGTCTATCAGGTCCGGTGTGCCCCTGATGGCCACAGCTCAATGAGCTGCGGCGGGCTCGGTTCGAGAGCGTGTATGGGGTTGAAGGGTTGACTTTGCCGCGTCGAGCGCCGCAGCTAGCTCGTCGATGTGGTAGGGTTTCGGTAATATCTGAATGCCCGCTACTTCGGCCTCACGGACTGCGGCTTCGAAATATCCGCTCGTGAGCAGAACCGGGATATCGTTTCGTCTTCTCTTAATCTCGCGTGCGAGTTCGACCCCGTTCATGCCACCCGGCATCATGATATCGGAAAAGATGAGATCGACGGACCGACCGTCGGCCAAGGCACCGAGAGCAGCGGCGGCGCTGGCGGCGCGCGTGACTTCGTAACCGAGCTGCCCGAGCATCTCACTCACCAATGCGGCAACCTCGTCGTCATCTTCAACTAAAAGAATTTGGCCATGGTTGCTCTTCTTCGGCCGAGCCCTGTTCAAGTCGATGAGATGCCGCGCTTCAGAGGGAAGGTTTGATGATCGAGGCAGGTATAGTTCGATGCTGGTCCCTTTGCCGACCTCCGACTTGATGCGGACGGTACCTTGAGACTGGGTGGCAAATCCATGGACCTGCGCAAGCCCAAGTCCCGAGCCCTTTCCGACGTCCTTAGTCGTGAAGAACGGCTCGAAAACCCGGGACAGGATTTCCGGACCCATCCCGATCCCGGTATCTATTACAGATAAACGTACGTAGTCGCCGGTAATCTGCGCGTCGCTCAGACCGGGTAGATTCTCGCCGCGAACAACGATCGTGCCACCATTTGGCATTGCGTCTCGGGCGTTGACGGCCAAGTTGAGGATGACCAACTCAAGCTCCCCAGGGTCGACCTCCACCGGCCAGAGCGAGTCTGGAAAATCAAACTCAACGTGAACGTCACCTCTTAGACTTCGATCGAGCAGTTCGCGCATACCGCCGATCTGCAAGGCGACGTCAACAGGTTCCGGCCGAAGCGTCTGCCGACGAGAGAAAGCCAGAAGCTGCCTGGTCAAGCTGGCACCGCGCTGCGCAGCTTGGATCATCCCATCCATTAAACGACGACGGCGGTTTGAATCTGTCTGCCGGTCAAGCATGTCAAGGCCGCCGCAAATGACCATCAGCAGATTATTGAAGTCATGAGCCACTCCGCCAGTGAGTTGGCCAATAGCTTCAATCTTCTGGGCTTGGCGAAGCGTCTCCTCGACTCGAGCGCGCTCGGTCATTTCGAGACGTAGCTGGTTGTTGGCTTCCTCCAGCGCTCGCGTGCGTTCGACCACCAGTTTCTCGAGTTCCTGAGCCGTCTGCTCGCGTGCCTCAAGCAGATCCCGAATTTCATATTGACGCCGCCGTGCCCTCATTGCTGACTGGATCGCGCTAGTCAGCGTTATCGGCTGAACTGGCCGTTCGAGCAGCGAAACGTTACGGAGAAGCTCGACGATACTGCGGCGCCAGGCAACGACGGGTGGCTGCTTTCGATGGCTAGTCAGTATCACAAAAGGGAGGTCGGACCACGGCGGCTGGCTCTCGATCCATTGTGCCAGCGGCGCCGTGTCGCTCCCGAATAGACCTTCCTCGGCGAGAAAAACAGCGCCTACGCCGGCAGTCATCTCGCTGACGAGTTCAGGGAGGCTTCGGCAGTTGATCGCTTCGAGGTTTGAACTACGGAAAAGCTCGGCGGAGGCCGGTCCGTCGCGGCCGATCGGAGCGAATATGAGAACATGGTGATCCCGGTCAGCGCTCATCCAGCTGCCCCTTCGGGCATTGCCGTGCCGGTATAACGCGGATTGCCTGAAAAGACGCCGCTGAACTCCTTGAGCGGCGGCCCGAGCGTGATGCCGGCGCTAGTGAGGCGAAACTCGCGGATGGTATGCTCGTGATGGCCACTGCGCTTCTTAACGACCGATAACGCGCGTCGCACTGTTCCGCTCAGCTCGAAGTAGCGCAGCATGAGCACTGCATCGCTCAAATAGCTTATGTCAAGGGGCGTATCCATTGGGCCAACCAGCCCATGTTGAGCGAGGATCAAGATGGTCAGAACACCTTGCTGGCCTAAGTAAGTCAGCAGCTCGTGCATCTGCAGGATGAGAAATCGCTCGTCTGGCATCGCGTTCAAGTAGCCGTTCAGACTGTCGATGATGACCACGCGAGCGTTGTCGAGTTCGACGCTCCTCCGTACGTTGGCGGCGAACTCACCAGGCGACAGCTCGGCCGGATCGATCTGTTGGAATCGGATATGTCCCGAACCAACGAATTTTTCGAGAGGCAAGCCGAGCGTACGGGCGCGAGCCTCAACCGTGCCGCGACCTTCATCGAAGGCGAAGAATACGGCGTGCTCGCCGCGCTCCGCCGTCGCTATCGCATAAGTAAGCGCAACGGACGATTTACCCACTCCGGCCGCACCTATGAGAAGCGCGTTCGTGCCGCGCTCGAGTCCGCCCCCCAAAAGCTGGTCGAGCTCGGCGTTACCGCTCGGAGTGAACTCGCCGATAAACGGCTTGTGATGTTCCGCCGCTATTAGGCGGGGGAATATCCGTAGGCCTCCTTCTTCAATTGTAAAATCGTGGAAGCCGCCGCGAAATCGAATGCCGCGCATCTTTATTACGCGAAGCCGTCGCCGTTCTGCGCCATATTCGATGGCAAGCTGTTCGAGCATCACCACGCCGTGCGCGATCGAATGCAGTTGCAGGTCGTCCTGAGACGAAGAAAGGTCGTCGAGGAGAACGACCGTGCAATTGCGGTTGGTGAAGAAATGCTTCAAGGCCAGAACCTGGCGCCTATATCGGAGCGGGTTTTGCGCAAGGAGGCGCAGCTCGGACAGGCTATCGACTACTACGCGCGTAGGATTAATTCGTTCTACCTCCTTGAAGATCAGATTGGTCGTTTCGCTCAGTTCCATTTCAGCCGGATGGAAGACTGTAAGCTCGCGCTCCGGATCAAGCGTTGTCTCCGGCGGGACCAGTTCAAAGATGTCGACACCTTCCAGGGACCAGCCGTGCCGTTGCGCCACGAGGTCCAGCTCACGCTTGGTTTCGGACAGGGAAATATAGAGCACGCTCTCCCCTTCGCGCACGCCTTTGAGAAGAAATTGGAGTGCCATGGTGGTCTTGCCAGTGCCGGGCCTACCTTCGTAAAGATACATCCGATTGGCATCGAAGCCGCCTCCCAGGATGTCATCCAACCCGTCGCTGCCCGTCGAGATCCTCGGCAAATCTCTGGGCTTAGTGTCTTGAGCGCTAGACGTACCGGCCATTGATCCCCCTGGTGCTTTTTTCCCGAAAGGGCGTTTGTGCGCCCCTACAAAGGTCCAGCCCTGGCCAGGCCCGAAAGGGACATTGGTAAGGAACTCGCAGGCTAGCGTCCCAGTTCCAAGCGCAGAAAGCGGCAACCCAAGTAGCTCGCGGTGGAACCGGAGGGCATTGACTTGCCCGAGGTCATCTCCCTCTGCGGTAGCGCGAGGAGGGGGCTGACGTGCTCATTGTGCCCTCGTACTTATGTCCGCTTGGAGGGTCAGAAGCCGACGCACAGCCTGCCCCACGGTCGGTCCCGCTTTGTACCGAGAGCGGACGTCGGCGGCTCCGCGCCAAAGTCGGCCACGCTCCAACAGATGAGCTGACGGTGTGCGCAGTCCGCCATCCTCAATGATGGCGGCTCCAGCGAAGAGCTACCGGTTGGCGAACGTCGCCACGATCTGTTGCGTCATGACGATGAACGCCCTGGCGGCTGCCGAACAGTAAGCGTTGCGACGGCGAAGCAGCGCGGCGCGCCTGGGCTCGAACGCAGGTTTGATTTTCACGGCGGACAGCCCTGAGCCGCCGACGTTCTCCGGAAGGATGGTCGCGAGGTCGGTCTGGCGGATGAGTTCAAACAGCGTCAGGTTCGAGTTCGCCTCCGCGGCAATTCGCGGCCGCAAGCCTTCTTTCCGGAAATAGCGGTCCACCATCCGACGGGTCGAGAAAGACGCGTCCAGCAGCGCCAGCGGTATATTCGCAACTTCAGCCGCGGAAAGAACGGTCTTGCGCACTGGCCACCGTTTGGCGTTCACAATCAGTGCCATGCGCTCCACATGCAGTGGAGTGATCTCGATATCTTCCGACGGCAGATCGCCGAAGCCGATCCCGAGGTCCAGCTCGTCATCCAGCAGCGCCGGATGGATTTCCTCCTCCTGCGCCGACACGCGAATTGAGAACTTTATGTTCGGATAGCTTGCCCGAAAGCGCTGCGACAGCGGTCCGATCAAATAGGCGGCCACGCTAGGCGTGATGCCGAGGCGCAGCGAGCCGGTCGAAAGGTCTTCGACATCGCGGATGGCGCGGGCGCCTTCATCGAGTTCACTCAGCGCGCGTCGCACGCGTTCCAGATAGACGCTCCCCAGATCGGTCGGACGAATCTGGCGACCGCTGCGGTCGAGCAACTGCGCGCCCAGTCGTTCCTCCAATTCCTTGATCTGTTGCGAAAGAGCCGGTTGCGACACATGCAGTGCCTGTGCGGCGCGGGTGAAGCTGCCGAAATCGGCGACGGCCTTCAAGTAGCGGACATGGCGAAGCAGCATGTTCATAAGCTCCGCTTATAGGATGGATCGCAAATCAGTCTTAGATGGCTATAGCCCCAAATCCTACTTCCTTCCAGACGCACCGGTGAGGCGCGTCGCATCGGAAACAACGGAAGGCCCGCGCCGGCCGCCGCTCTCGTGCGGCGCGACCGATGACGGCCGCATTGAAGGAGAAACGATCATGCAACAGTTCGCACGCATTCTTACGGAAAATGGGATCATCCCCGTCATTCTTCGCGGCGATGAACATCTGGACCTTCGTCCAATCGTGTCGGATATCACACCTGATGCCATCGCGAGCGGCGCCCTGACGGCGGTCAACACAACCGGGCTGTCGCTCCTCCGGAGACCGTTTCGCTATGTCGCGCCGATCGGCGGTGTGCGACAGATTGCGGCCACCGGCTTCAACTACAAAAAGCACATCGAGGAATTCAAAATGAAGCCGCCGACGGAGCCCGAGGTGTTCCTGAAGGCGACGACCTCGCTGGCCGGACCTGACGATCCGATCTCGCGCGGGCCGAACCCCGGCACGAAGCTGGATTGGGAAGTAGAACTGGCGATCGTGGTCGGACGCGAAGCGCAGGACATCACCGCTGCCGAAGCGGCCGACTACATCTTTGGCTTTGTCTGCATCAACGATGTCTCCGACCGCGCCACCCAGGTCGACAACGAAGGAGGCCAGCATCTGGTCCGTGCCAAGTCGCGTCCTGGTTATGCTCCTATCGGTCCGTACCTGACCACGGGCGTCGATGGTATGAATCTCGATCTGTGGACCAAAGTGAACGGCCGGTACGAGCAGCAGGGCAACACCAGCGACATGTTGTTTTCGGTCAGCGAAATGCTGGCGTATTTCTCCGCTCACATGACGCTGCTTCCGGGCGACCTCCTGGCAACCGGAACGCCACCGGGCGTCGGCTTCGGTAAGAACCAGTTCCTCCTGCCGGGCGATGTGCTGGAATGTGGCATCGCCAACCTTGGAGCACAGCGGCATGATATCCGCGCCTGAGTACGTGCGGGATAATCTTTGAAGCGATCTCCAGATATGAGTGAGCATTAAAGCTCAGGTGGGGCAGGTCTCCACCTTGGCTAAAGAAGCCGGTCGGCAATCCAGTGCGATTAAGCGCGCAACGATGAGGCGGTTGCGCGGTTCCAGTAGCCCGCTCAACTCTCGGTCGAGGCGTGGCAATGTCGCCGGCCAAGGCTCCGGCGGCGACGCTGCCGTCGGGGTCCACAACCTAGCTGGCGCTTTTTTGAATGGCAGTTGGGAGGGTGTCGGATTTGTGCTTTTTGCAATAGGCGGCAACTTTTTCGGAATTCTTTTGCAGGCGGTCGTAGTCCAAAACATTGTTATTTGCGGCCGCGTTATAGTAGCCGCTCATGAAATACCTTACGAAATCCCGGTCTGCTGAACCGTATCCTAGCCAATTTCCGCAAGTGATCTTGTTCATGTCCAGCCTGATCTGAGCTGCGGCTGGCGCTGAGACCGCGCCTATCAAAATCGCAGTAACGACAAGAGTCGTGCATCTCATAGCGATCCTCCAAAGTCCCAAGCCGTCAATTTTTGCCGACCGATTGTTGCAAGCCATACATAACGCTTTCCGCCGGATGGTATTGGCACCATGCCTTTACGTTGGCGATATTTTGTTGATGCAAAGCAAGATCCACAAAGGTCCGGTTGTTCTGATAACTGAACCAGCCGCTCATCCAGGCAGAAAATTTATCTGACTGTGACTGAGGCATAGCAAGATATTGGCTACATATGATCTTGCCCATATCAATGGTTACCTGCGCATTCGCAGCGATTGGAATTATCGAGACAGCAAATGTCAGACTGATCAATCTACATCTCATCGAGGTGGTCCTTGATGCTGGTCTACCGGGATCTGGAGAGGGCTGCCCCCACAAGGACGCAAGAAAACGGAGCCTGGCGCTGCTCATGTTGATCTAGATCAACAGAAGTCCGTTTGGGGTCACGAGCCGTAATGCTCGCGGCGAGCAAATCACGTCAGCTCTGCCTGCGAAAGAAGAATGGGCGAGACCTGCAAATCCGTCGCGATGGGCCACTTCCGGACCCGGAGGCGCACAGGTCCGGAAAGGTCATGAGCGTAGTTGTTTCGGGAGGCCGCCTACTGGGTTCGCTCGTTGATGATGGGCATCGCGGTCCGCAGCGCCCGCTCATAGCGTTTCAGTTGCCCTTGCGAAGCCGTCTTCATGGCCAGCAGTTCATCGGATGTCTTGTTCTTGAGTTGGGCAAAGCTGGACGACAGCGATACTTCGTTATTCGCCGCCGATCCGGTCTCGCGAAGAGCGAGCATTTTTTCAATGCGCTGCATCGTCAGACTATGGCGTTCCACCACCTTGTTTGCGTGCCCTACATAATGGAGCAGCCTGTCGGTGGAGAGGGCGCGAGCGCTTTCCTCGTTCCCTTCGATAAGGTGAAGCAGTTGCTCGTCGACCATGTCGGTACACAAGTCGATACATTCGTCGCAGATATAGACGGCCGGACCTGCAACCAGTTTGCTTACGTCATGCTGGTTCTTACCGCAGAACGAGCAGTAGAGGAGACGGCCTTCCTGATCTGGATTTTGAGCTCCGGCACGCGGCTGCGGGCCATCGATCTTGGCCGACAGAATATTCCAGCTCTCGAAACCGAACGCTTTCGCGATCAGCTCCAGAGATTCGCTGTGAGTGGTTTGCACAGCCTTGGCGTTCAAGGCGTCACGCAGGGACCGTGCCATTGCCTTAGCATCGCGGAAATCGCGCATCAGAGCACCCGTATCGGCGAGCGGAGGAGATCGGGGCCTGCCTTGCCGACCCGTTCGCCAATAGCGAGGGTGAGGGCGACTTTGATACGTTCACCATCCCAAAAGGGGTGCAGGCAGCGGGTGTATCAACCCGGCACGATAATTGGGCTCGGCCGTGCTTTCTGTCAACCCGGAAACGACGGCAGGACGGTCGCATCTCTTCATCGGAGGTTCGCTCCGGGTCCAAAAGCCGCCATAGGGCGAAGTCGCGGCCGTGGCCGACTGCGGACATCCTGTTGTCTGAGCCCCATTTGCTCTAAACCCGGAAACGAATGGCGAAGGCTCAATTGACCAATGGCGAGCGAACTCGATCTTCAGGTACTCTTGACCGGCATGAAGCCTGAAATGCAGCCGGGCATTTTCGTGTTTTGCACTATGTCGGAAGAAACGGAAATTCCAGCGATGATCAGGCCGCTCCTTGCCTTCCGCGAGCGCGAGGGAACGACACTTGTCGTTCGGCGGGAGGAAGCCGAACGCCTGGGGCTCGCTTACCAGTTTGCATCGCGTCAGATCACTTTGACCGTTCATTCCTCACTTGAGGCGGTCGGTTTCCTGGCAGCTATCACGGCGCGGCTGGCTGAAGTCGGAATAAGCGTGAATGCGGTTTCGGCATTTTACCACGATCACCTGTTTGTGCCCCACGACAGGGCCGACGAAGCTCTGGCTCGTCTGCAAGAGATGATGCGGAAGCCCTCCGCCCATTGATGTGACTGCTTTGGGCCACAAGCGGTAATGCTCCGACTGATCGCAATAGTCCGCTTGGCCGTCGGAACTGACACGTCTTTATGAGTACACGCCGCAGCTTGTTTTCGAACCAAGGGGATACCGGTTCGCGTGAGGAAAAACGCGGCACAACAAGAATCCGGAGCTTCGGTTCTGATTCAAGCAGAACCGAAATTGCCATGGCCGATAGTTTCCGTCACGGGCGCTCCGGCTGCGGCCGTGTAGAGGGCGCCGATATGGTCCGAACCTGCTCCGACAAGGCTTCGGGCCGGTCGGCAATCCGGTGTGCGTCGGCGCAGGCGCCGGCGGGCACTGTAAATTGATCGGAAAGGAAGGCCAGTGTATCAAGCTGCGCAAGATTTGAGCGCAGGGAACAGAAATGGCGGCAGGGGACTTGGACGTTCTGATTCGGTCGATGGCCAAAAAGCAGGTCAGGGTCCTGACCGATGCCGCAAGGAAGCAGCATGGCCGTCTCATGGGCATGGCCGCCAAGGCCAAGGACAAGGAGACCCGGGACCGTCACAAGCACCTCGCCAAAAACACGCTCGCCTCGGCAGCGGCGGCGGCGAGGCGGCTGCAAGTCACGGCGGAGAATGCAGCCGACAGCTATGCGCGATCGATGAAGAAAGCGGCGGAAGAGAAGCCCCCGGCCAAGCCGGTCAAGAAGAAGAAAGCCTGACGCCGCAGGGCGGGTGACATCGCCGGCTCGCGAATGCGACGCGGGCCACTTCGGCGACATCACCCGATTTCAGCTGTAACCATTCTGTTGCCGTTCGAAGCCGTGGCGTAGCGATGCTTCCCCAAAATCCTCCCTGAGCCGGCCGGCCTTCTCGAGGCGAGATGGTCTTCCGCGCCGATGTTCATGCTGGAGGATCACATGAAAGTTCTCATTGCTTCGACGCCTGCAACCGGCCATCTCAATCCGCTGCTTGCAGTCGCTCGCGGCCTTATCGACGAGGGACACGAGGTTACATTCCTAACCGGCAGCGTGCTGCGGTCGCGAGTAGAGGCGATCGGTGCCGGCTTCCGGACGCTTCCCGCCGGCGCCGATATCGATGTGCGGAACATCGATGAACTCATTCCGGAGCTCAAGACTCTTGAGCCTGGACTGCAATGGCTGCGTGTCGCCATCGGCGGCTTCTTCGTCGATACCCTGCCGGCGCAATTTGCTGGGGTGGAGCAGGCGTTGCGCGACTTCGAGCCCGATGTCGTTGTCGGCGACGATATGTTCTTTGGCGTGCTTCCGATGCTGCTCGGCCCGCGTGCGAATCGGCCTGCTGTGGTGCTGTGCGGAACCTCAATTCTGCACTGCCCCCGTGATGACGGTGCACCAATCTTCCTCGGACTGCCGCCTGCGACCACCAGGGCGGACCGCGACAAGTACGCCGTCATCGCCGAAGAGTTTGACAATGTGGTCAATGCGCCCTTAACGCGGCGCACGAATGAGTTCTTGGCGGAAATGGGCTGTCCGCCGTTGTCAGCAGCTCTGTACGAATCGGTCGTTGCGCTGGCCGACGCCTATCTGCAGCTATCGGTGCCGAGCTTCGAGTTTCCGCGCAAGCTGCCGCCCACGGTCCATTTCGTGGGCAGGCCTCCGATCATTGCAAACCAGGCGCCGGTGCCGCCATGGGCCGCTGATCTCGACGGCAAGCGCAAGGTGGTGCTGGTCACGCAGGGGACGGTGGCCAATGGCGATTTCAGTCTCCTCGTCGCGCCGACGCTGGCCGCCCTTGCGGACGAACCGGATCTGCTCGTGGTCGTGACCACTGGCGGTCGTCCGGTCGATGCGATCCCCGGCCCGATTCCGTCCAACGCCCGCGTGTCCACCTACCTGCCGTTCGAGTGGATCCTGAAAAAGACGGATGTGTTCGTCACCAATGGCGGCTACGGCAGCGTCAATCAGGCGATGAGCTTTGGAATTCCAATCGTGAGCGCCGGGCTGACCGAGGACAAGGCCGATGTGAACGCGCGCATCGCGTGGTCCGGCGTCGGTATCAACCTGGCGACCAACCAGCCGGATCCGCAGGTCCTGCGCGAGGCGGTTCGGACCGTGCTCGAAAAGCCGGGCTACCGCACGCGGGCTGCATCGATGGCCGATGAGTTCGCCAAACGCGATACGCCATCGCTGATCGTCCGCATCATCAATGAAGCGGTGACAGGAAAGAAAGCGCCCGCTCGTCGCAAGGCCGCGGCGGCGTAACTTCGCGCCGCATCCGTTCGATATAGCTCGGGGATCAACGCCGGTCGTTGATCCCCCGGCATTGTCAGGCTTCAGACCGATACGGCTGGTTGAACCGGGAGGCTCTCGCGATATTGCTCGCGAGCGCGCCGGGGCCGGGGGCTATCGCGCGGAAACCATCTGGCTGCGAATGTCCTGCGCGGTCTTTTTCAGCGGGATCAGGTATTTCTTCTTCGCGGCGGCCTCGCTCATCGTGCCCGAGATCATGTTGATGCTGATCGCGGCGACGACCGCACCGATCTGATCGCGCAGCGGCACTGCGATGCCGCAGATAGCCGGGTCAAGTTCGCCGTCGACCCAGGCGTAGCCCTCCTTTTCGACGCGGGCGAGGATCTCGCCGATCCGCTGCGGATCGGTCTCTGTACGCGGCGTCACCGGCTTGAATTCTCCGCTCGCAAGATAGGCGGCGCGCTTCTCGGGCGGAAGTGCGGCGAGCAGCACCCGGCCGAGCGAGACGAGATGCGCGGGCAGGCGACTGCCGATGCCGAGGTTGGCGGAAAGAATCCGCCGCGCGGGCAGCCGCAGCGCATAGACGATCTCGCGTTCGTCGAGCACGGCCAGCGCGCAGGATTCGCCGATCTCGTTGCGCAAATCCTCCAGCGCACGCTGGGCGTAGCCCCAATAGGGCAGCGCGTTGAGATATGACAGGCCCAATCCCAATGCCCGCGGCTTGAGCGAAAAATAGCGGCCGTCGGACGCGCAATAGTTCAGCGTGACGAGGGTCGCCAGTATCCGTCGCGCGGTCGCCCGGCTGAGGCCGGCGAGTTGTGCGGCTTCGCTGAGTGTGTGTCGGCCCGGAGGTTTTCCGAGCGCTTCGACGATCGAGAAGCCGCGTGCGATCGAGCGCACGAATTCATCACTGTCCTTGCTCATTGCGCATGCCGGGTTAGCCCTTGCCAGGTTCGGCCGGGTGATTTAGGGATGGTTCGTATAACGAACGAAGAGTTCGCTAGGCGAACAATAAGGGAGTAGAGCGGATGGCGCAAGCTTCAGGCGCGCAAAGCGCAGACTTCGAGACCGATTTCTGGAAGGACGCGACATCGCGAAAGGTCTGGGACGAGATCGTGCCCGGTGAGCCGCGCAAGACTCTGCCGTACGAGCTGACGCAGGAGGCGATCGCCTTGTTCTGCAAGGCGGTCGGCGAGACCAATCCTCTTTATCTCGACGAAGCCGCGGCAAAGGCCGGCCCTTATGGCGGACTGGTCGCGCCGCCTTCGATTCACATCCTCTTGATGTTCGCCTGCACGCCCGCCGACGACTGGATGCGCAGCCCGGGCACCGTGAATGCCGGGCAGTCGTGGAGCTACAACCTTCCGGCACGGCCGGGTGACACCATCACGCTGCAGGCGCGCGCTCGACAAGTTCATCCGGCGCGAGCGGCTGTTCGTCGTGCACGACAACGTCTTCTTCAATCAGCATGGCGAAGTGATCTGTTCGGGTCGCGGCCAGACCATTCGTCCGATGTGAGGAGCGCAAGCGATGACAGTCAGTTTCGATCAGCTCAAGGCCGGCGACGGCATCGAGGGCCCGAAGTTCGCGGTGTCGCGCGAGTCGATCCGGTTATTCTGCGATGCCTCGCTCGACTACAACCCGCTGCATCTCGACGACGACTACATGAAGGGCAATTTCGGCAAGACCAATTTCGGTGGCATCATCATGCACGGCATGAACAATTTCGGCCTGCTCACGCGCATGCTGACCGACTGGGCGAAGCCGCCAGGCGCTATTCATCGTCGCCTTGAGACCCGCTGGCTCAAGCCGGTGCGGCCCGGCGATATGATTCAGCCCACCGGCGTCATCAAGTCCACGCAGGTCACAGCTAAATCCCGCTGGGTGCTGATCGATGTCATGGTGAAGAACCAGAACGGCGAGCAGGTCGCGATCGGCGAAGCCATGGTGGAGTTTCCCATCGCAACCGCGGCGGCCTGATGCGGGCGGTTGCCGCGAATGCGCACGAGGATACGACGATGAGAAAGCTGGCTGCGATCGCTTGCTCACTGCTTTTCCTTGGCCTTGCACCAGCGGCATCGGTGCAGGATCTGCCAAGATCGATCAAGATCGTCGTGCCGTTCCCGGCGGGAGGCACAACCGACATTCTCGCGCGCTACGTCGCGCAGGCGCTCGAGACAAGGCACGGGATCACCGTGCTGGTCGACAACCGCGCCGGCGCCTCGGGCGTGATCGGCTCGCAGGCCGACGCGACGTCATCGCCCGACGGCAGCGTGCTCCTGCTCACCGCGACACATCACGTCATCAATCCGAGCCTGCGGAAGAGTTTGCCTTACGATACGCGCACCGCGTTCTCGGCCGTCGCGGTCATCGCGACCGCGCCGAACGCCCTGGTGGTCAGTCGGGATTTCGCCGCCAGGAACGTCGGCGAATTGATCGCGATGGCGAAGGCGCAGCCAGGCAAGCTGTCATTCGCGTCCTCTGGCGTCGGCGGTGCCAACCACCTGTCGGGCGAGATGTTCAAGCAGATGGCGGGCGTCGATATCGTGCATGTGCCTTACAAGGGAGCGGCACCTGCGATGAACGATCTGATCGGCGGCCATGTGCCGATCATGTTCGACACGTTGCCGACGGTGATCCCGGGAGCGGCAGCCGGAACGCTTCGCGTGCTCGCAGTGACGAGCAGGGAGCGCGCGCCGACGCTGCCGGACGTGCCGACGCTCGATGAAGCCGGACTGAAGGGCTTCGAGGCGACGGCCTGGTTCGGTCTCTACATGCCGCAAGCCGGCGAGTCCGCCGTCTACCTCAGGCTGGTGACCGCGATCCAGGATGTGCTTGCGGATCCCGGCATCAAGGAGAAGTTCGCGAGCCAGGGCGTCGAGCCGGGCAAGCTGTTCGGCGGCGAATTCGCAAAATTCGTCGGTGCCGAGATCACGAAATGGGGTCGGGTGGTCGAGGCCGCCAATCTGCAGCCGGAATAATCAGGCCCGCAACGAGATCGTCCGAGCCGCCGCGGTCATTGATCGGCCTGCGGCAGGAATTCGAGCGTCCAGTTTACGCCCGTCGGGTGGAAGTCGAGGCTGCCGCTGCCGTTGAGGGCGCGGGGCACGATCTGCTCGATCACGACGCGGCCGAAACCTTGCCGTTGCGGCGGCGTCACCGCGGGGCCGCCCTTTTCGGACCACGAGAATCGAATGCGGTCGTCCGCGTCCTCAGCGTGCCAGCGGATCACCACTCCGCCGCCGGGCGTCGACAACGCCCCGTGCTTGGAGGCATTGGTCGCGAGCTCATGCAACGCCAGGCCCAGATGCTGCACTGCGTCGGGTTTGAGGATGATCGCCGGACCGTCCGCGTCGATGCGCCCTGAACTGGCTTCATCGAAGGGCCGCATCTGCGACGACACCAGATCGTGCAGCGAGGAGCCGCGCCAGCTGTCCCTCACCAGGAGATCGTGACAATGCGCCAGCGCCTGCAGTCGCTCCAGAAAGCGCGTCCGGTACTGCTTGACGTCCCCGGCATAAAGCGCGGTCTGGTTGGCGACCGCCATGACGACGGCGAGCAGGTTCTTGGTGCGGTGTGAAAGCTCCTCGACGATGAAGCGGATGTGTTCCTCGCGCCGCTTCTGCTCGCTGATATCGATATGGGTGCCGATCCAGCGATAGACGGTCGAGCTCGCATCCCGCAACGGGATCACCCGGGTCAGGAATGGACGGTGGCGTCCGTCCTTTCCGAGCAGCGACAGCTCCATTTCGAGCGGCACGCCGGCGCGCAGCGAATTGGCCCAGCGGCTCCTCACCTCCGGCATTGACTCTGCGGAGAGCAGCGCCTGCCAGTCGTGGACGCTGCCGGCTTCTACGGGTGCGCCTGTATATTCATACCATTGACTGTTGATCCAGAAGATCCGGCCGTCGGCGTCGGCCATCCAGACCAGTTGCGGAATGGCATCGGCCAGCGTGTGAAACTGACGTTCGCTGGCCAGAAGCGCGGCTTCGGCGCGCTTGCGTTCACTGATCTCCTCGGCGGCGACATTGACGCCGATGATGTCGCCGCGCGGTCCCCGGTGCGGATGCCAGTAGGTGATCCACGTGCGGTCTTCGACCTGGTCGGAGCGCTGGCCGACCACCTCGACGCCGATCACCGGCTCGCCGGTCGTCATGATCGAACGCACGATCGCCTCGACCGAGTCGGCCAGTTGAGGCACGCACTCCCGCACAGTTCGCCCAAGATGCCCTTCGACGGAAATGCCGCATATTTCCGTCAATCTCTGGTTGATATGCAGATAGCGGCAGTCGGGCGAGAGGAATGCGAGCCCGATCGGCGCGGTATCGTAGATCAACTGCAGTGCGGGCTGCTCGGCGAACGGCAGTCCGGCCAATAGGAGGCCCGGCTGATCCGCCTTCGATTGGGAGCGTGCGTCGTTGGGCACCGAACGCCTCTGCTTCTCTTTCCGCCACCACCCCCAGTAGCGTCACAAGCCTACACCTTCCGGCCGGTACCGTGTCAACCGCTGCAACTGCCCAGCGTGGGCGAGAGGAAGTCATATGACGAAAGCCATGTGACGCTGGTTGTCGCTTAACGCGCACCGCGCGGTGGTCCGTGACGTTTCTGCGGAGGTTGAGCCGGCATACATCGGCGTCACGCCAGCGCGCGCTTCACGTCAGTCTTCGTAAAATCGTCGCCGATGTAGAGTAGGGGACAGTCGTGCTCGTTCGCGACCTCGTAGGCAAAGCAATCGCCAAAGTTGAGCGCTGCGGCATTGATGCCTTTTCCCCACCGTCCATAAGCAGAGGCGATCCGCTCCGCCGATGCGGGCGTCACTGAAACGACGGTAAGGCCGAGGCCGTCGATCAGGCTCGTCATTTCTTCGCGGACATTGCGGCGGACAGCGACGATCAGGCACTCGGCGACGGTGCCCGCCGAGATCAGAATCTCGCCCTCCGCTTCAAGCGCGCCGATGCAGGCGCTGGCCTCTGCTTCGCCGAGCACGATCGCCATCAGTGCTGAGGTGTCGACCGCGATCATTTCGGCAAGCCGTCGTCACCATAAAGGAAGTCCTGGCTCCGCGCGGCTGTCGGCCCGTTGGTCGCTTTGGCCGCACCGCTCTTTCGCGCCGCCTCAAGCAAGGCGCGCCGCGCCTTGCGATCGGGCGTGGCAGTGATCGGAACGAGCCGTACGGCGGGATGCCCATGACGCGTTAAAATCACCTCATCGCCTGCCTCGGCGCGCCGCACCAGGTCGGTTAGTTGACCTTTAGCCTCCGTCACCGATATCCGCACCGTACTCATATCCTTTCGAGAAATTCAGTCATGCCAAAAATGGACCATTGAATAGTCCAAGTCAATGGAAGTCGCAAAAATTAAAGCGACTCGATCTTCCTTAGGCTGCTGGCCGACGGTTGATGGCGCCATGGATAGCCGCATGCCCAGAGCGCAGTACTCGCCGTTTGAAAATAGTGTATCCGCTGTTTCGACAGCGCGGCCGGACCTCTGTTCCCGCGCCACAAGAGCATAAATTTTCTGCGGAGGAAGCTTTCATGTCGGCTCTGCCACTCTCGGGCATCAAGATTCTCGACCTGACGCGTGTGCTCGCGGGTCCGTTGTCGGCGCAGATGCTGGCCGATCTCGGCGCCGAGGTGATCAAGATCGAGCGTCCCGGCACCGGCGACGACGCGCGCGCCTTTGGTCCGCCTTATCTGGCCGATCCCGATGGCAAGGAGAACAACAACAACTCGTTCTATCTCTGCGCCAACCGCAACAAGAAGTCGGTCACGGTCAACATCGCGAAAGCTGAAGGGCAGGAGATCATCCGCGAGCTCGCCAAAGGCGTCGACGTGATGATGGAGAACTACAAGGTCGGCGATCTCAAGCGCTACGGGCTCGATTACGAATCGATCAAGAAGATCAACCCGCGCATCATCTATTGCTCGGTGACCGGCTTCGGCCAGACCGGCCCCTATGCGCCGCGCGCCGGCTATGACGCGATCTTCCAGGCGATGGGCGGTTTGATGAGCGTCACCGGCCACATGGACGGAGAGCCGGGCGCCGGCCCGATGAAGGTCGGCCCCTCCATCGTCGACTACATGACCGGCATGAACACTTCGACCGGCATCCTTGCCGCGCTCTATAACCGCGACGCCAGGGGCGGGGAGGGGCAGCATGTCGACGTCTGCCTGCTCGACACCGTGATCGCCTCGCTCTCGCACTACGCGCAGATCTATCTCGTCAACGGCAAGACGCCGCCGCGCCGCGGCACCTGGGGCAATGGCGGCATGCCGGCCGGCGTGTTCCGCTGCACCGACGGCGAACTGATGCTGGTGGTCGGCAATGACGCGCAATTCGAGCGCACCTGCGCCGTGCTTGGCGAGCCCGAACTCGCCAAGGACCCGCGCTTCGTCAAGAACAACAACCGCGTCGTGCACGGCAAGGAGATCATGGCGATCTTCGCCGGCCTGTTCCTCAAGAAGCCGGTCGCCTACTGGCTGGAAGAGCTGGAGAAGGCCGGCGTGCCGTCCGGCCCGGTCAACGATTTCGCGCAGGTGTTTGCCGACGAGCATGTCCGTTCGCGCGGCATGGAGGTCAAGGTCGACCACCCCTTCGAACATTCGCTGTCGCTGATCCGCAATGCGCTGACGTTCTCGGCGACGCCGATCAACGACTACCGCGCGCCGCCGCTGCTCGGCGCGAACACCAAGGAAGTGCTGTCGGGCAAGCTCGGCTACGACGAGGCCAAGATCGAGGGCCTGAAGGCGGCGGGGATCGTTTAGGCTTGCGGCAGGCCGTAGCCCGGGTGGAGCGAAGCGCAACCCGGGATCTGTCGAGCATCGCACAGGCTTTCCCCGGGTTAC
The DNA here is from genome assembly GCF_000426245.1 of Bradyrhizobium sp. Ai1a-2. GTDB lineage: Bacteria > Pseudomonadota > Alphaproteobacteria > Rhizobiales > Xanthobacteraceae > Bradyrhizobium. Next base: position 17,462 of record NZ_AUEZ01000095.1, read on the forward strand.
GCTTCGCTCCACCCGGGCTACGGCTGTTGGCGAGAGGTGAGCGCCCGTTGCTGGCCTCGGTAAACATTATTTTCTGCTGCGAAATTGAAAGACAGATTTTGTCGATAGGTATTTAATAGGCTGATTTTTGTATCTGTAATTTGTGAGGGGAGAATGACCGATGCTGCTCGCTCGCTCCGCTTTACTGTTACTTGCGGCGCTACTTGCAAGTCCAGCTGTTGCGCAGTCCTTTCCGCCGGGATCTGCGGTTTATAACTGGCACTATACTTGTCCCACCAACAATCCGGACGGCACTTGCCGGTTTTCGATTTTATCGGCGAATTACGCAGGGAATAACGTTGCCGACGTTCAGGCTGTGCTCGCCTATCAAACGGTCGGAGCGCAGCAGATTCCGTTCTACCATTTTCGGATCACGTTCATGGGCAACAGGAAACCGGATTTGGTGATGATCCAGGCCAATGCAGCGGTTTCATTTGCCGCGTACGGCATGGCTCAGGCCAGTGGCACGGGTCCGATTGCTGTTGAGACTGCCTCTGTGTTGAATTAACGCGTGCTCAGATCAGATTGAAATCCAGCCGCAATGAAGCTGCGCTCCCTCTCCCGCTTGCGGGAGAGGGGTGGGGTGAGGGCTCTCTCCGCGAAAAGAAAGAGATTATCTTTGCGCGGAGAGAACCCTCCCCCGGCGCTGCGCGCCAACCTCTCCCGCAAGCGGGCGAGGTGACTCTCAAGGCCGCTTCGCGGCGAAGTTGCCGAACGGGAGGTGCGCGTTCTCCCTCTCCCGCTTGCGGGAGAGGGCTGGGGAGAGGGCTCTCTCCGCGAAAAGAAAGAGATTATCTTTGCGCGGAGAGAGCCCTCACCCGGCGCTACGCGCCGACCTCTCCCGCAAGCGGGCGAGGTGACTCTCAAGGCCGCTAGCGTGCGTCGCGCGCGAGCATGCGCGGCGGCGCCTTGCTCGTCGCGTCGCCCATCGTCAGCGCCATCGCTGCGACCGTGACCACGCGCTCGATGACCCCATCGACGTCATCGACGTCGCATTTGCCTTCCGACAGTTTCTTCAGCCGTTCGCTGTCGCGCACGGTCTGCTGAGCCATGGCGAGCGCGAAGTGCAGTCCCCAATAGAGTTCGACATCGCTGTGCCCCGGGAGCGAGCGCCGCATCGCCGCGATGAACTTGCGCAGATGGTCGATCTCGCGGTTCCGGATGCGGCGGATCGGTGGCACCGACTCGATCGAGACCCGTATCATGAAGCGTGCCGCGGTCGAGCGCTGGTTCTCTGGACCAAGACAGCCACGCAAGGTCGGTCCGACGAGGGCGCGCAGTATCGCGTCGATCGAGGCCCGCCCATCGCCTGCTTCCTCGGCGGCCTGCAACAGCCTGAGCCGTTCGCGGTTGAGCTGGATGCTGCGGGTGATGAACAGCTCCGCGATCAATTCATCTTTCGAGCCGAAGTGATAGTTCACCGCCGCGAGGTTGACGTTCGCCTCCGCGACGATGTCGCGCAGCGTGACATCGCCGAAGCCGCGGTCGGCGTAGAGCCGCTCGGCGGCGGCGAGGATGGCGGTTCGGGTCTGGTCGCTGGCCATTCGGATCACCCCCGTCGAGGGAGTTGCATTTCAAACATTTGTATGAAACTATCGTTTGAAGCCCGGAAAATGTCAATCCGCTGATATGCGCGATCGGCGTTCTGGCACACCACAGTCGTTGTCGTCTGCGATCAGGCCTTGCGGCGCGCGGGCGGCGGGAAGACAGTGCGGCCCAAAGTCTAGGAAACGAGGAGCGTCCCATGGATTTCACGATGTCGGACAAGCAGAGGGAATGGCTGAACCGCGTGCAGTCGTTCATGACCACGCATGTTCGCCCGGCGGTGCCGATCTACAAGAAGCAGGACGAGGAGGGGCCGCGCTGGAAGGTGATCCCGGTCCTCGAGGAGCTGAAGAAGAAGGCCAAGGCTGAAGGCCTCTGGAACATGTTCCTGCCGCCGTCCTCGCATGATGACGACGAATTTCATGGCGCGGGATTGACCAATCTCGAATACGCGCTGCTCTCCGAGGAGATGGGCCACATCAGCTGGGCATCGGAAGTCTTCAACTGCTCGGCGCCCGACACCGGCAACATGGAAGTCCTGTTCCGCTACGGCACCAAGGAGCAGAAGCGGCAGTGGCTGCGGCCGCTGCTGAACGGCGAGATCCGCTCCGCGTTCCTGATGACGGAGCCCGCGGTGGCTTCGTCGGATGCGACCAACATCGAGACCCGCATCGAGCGCGACGGCGATCACTATGTGATCAACGGCCGCAAATGGTGGTCGTCGGGCGTCGGCGATCCCCGCTGCAAGATCGCGATCCTGATGGGCAAGACCGATCCTTCGGCCGCCAGGCATCAGCAGCAGTCGCAGATCCTCGTGCCGCTCGACACCCCCGGCATCAAGGTGGAGAAGATGCTGCCGGTGTTCGGCTTTGACGACGCGCCGCACGGCCATGCCCAGGTGCTGCTCGAGAACGTGCGCGTGCCGGCCTCGAACCTGTTGCTCGGCGAAGGCCGCGGCTTCGAGATCGCGCAGGGCCGCCTCGGCCCGGGCCGCATCCATCACTGCATGCGCACCATCGGCAAGGCCGAGGAGGCGCTCGAGAAGATGGTGAAGCGGCTGATGTCGCGCACCGCGTTCGGCAAGAAGATCATCGAGCACTCGGTGTGGGAGCAGCGCATCGGCGAAGCCCGCACCAATATCGAGATGACGCGCCTGCTCTGCCTCAAGGCTGCCGACATGATGGACAAGGTCGGCAACAAGACCGCGCAGCTCGAAATTGCCATGATCAAGGTTGCGGCGCCGAACATGGCACTGAAGATCATCGACGAGGCGATCCAGGCCTATGGCGGCGGCGGCGTGTCCGACGATGCAGGGCTGGCGAAGGATTACGCCGGCATCCGCACGCTGCGGCTGGCCGACGGTCCGGACGAGGTGCATAATCGCGCCATTGCCAGACTTGAACTTCGGAAGTATGCAAACACGTCACACTAGCGGGAGCGTCGCGATGATGCTCCCCAAGAAGAGTGAGGGAGCGTCATCGTGGCGGACGGCGTCAGGAAGGACGAAGAATTTTCCGGGACCCGGGAAGTCGAGGAACGTCATCGCATCGACGAGGCAAGTCTTGCCCGCTGGATGCAGGAGCACGTCGAAGGGTTTCAGGGGCCTCTGAAGGTCCTGCAGTTCAAGGGCGGCCAGTCCAACCCGACCTACAAGCTCGAGACGCCCGGTCGCGCTTACGTGATGCGGCGCAAGCCGTTCGGCAAATTGTTGCCGTCCGCACACGCGGTCGATCGCGAGTTCCGCGTCATCGCGGCGCTCGGCAAGCAGGGTTTTCCGGTCGCGAAGGCCTACGCGCTCTGCACCGACGATTCCGTGATCGGCGCCACCTTCTACATCATGTCCTTTGAAGAGGGCCGGGTGTTCTGGGACCCGACGCTGCCGAGCCAGAGTCCGGAGGATCGGCGCAAGATCTTCACCAGCAAGATCGAGACGCTGGCGAAACTCCACGTCTTCAATCCCGAAGCGATCGGGCTCGGCGATTTCGGCAAGCCCGGCAATTATTTCGCGCGCCAGATCAATCGCTGGACCAAGCAGTACCGCGCGTCCGAGACGCAGCACATCGAAGAATTCGAGAAGGTCGCCGAGTGGCTGCCGAAGACGGTGCCGCAGCAGGAGCGGGTCTCGATCGTCCACGGCGACTACCGCCTCGACAACATGATCTTCCATCCGACCGAGCCGCGCGTCCTGGCGGTGCTGGATTGGGAATTGTCGACGCTCGGCGATCCCATGGCCGACTTCACCTATCTGTTGATGCAGTGGACCATGCCGGGGCTTGCCGGCGCCGATCTCAAGGCGGTGAACATTCCGAGCCTGGAAGAGGCCGCGCAGATCTATTGCAACGTCACCAAGATGGCGGTGCCTGATCTCAATTGGTATTTCTCCTACAACCTGTTCCGCCTCGCGGGCATCACGCAGGGTATCGCCGGTCGGATCCGCGACGGCACCGCGGCGAACGCGAAGGCGATCGAGTCAGCCAAGCGCACGGTGCCGCTGTCCCAGGCATCCTGGGAATACGCGCAAAAGGCAGGCGCGACGTGAGAGAAGATTACGTGGCGCGATCCCTTCGGATCGCGTCACGTTGAATAGAGGCGAGCGATGCCCCCACTTCCGCCTCTCCCATAGGGAGAGGTCGGCGCGTAGCGCCGGGTGAGGGGTTGCGGTCCCTCCATAGAGCGAGATCCCTCACCCGAATTGCTGCGCAATTCGACCTTTTCCCGCTGGGGAGAGGTGCGGGACCTTCGACGCGGCACCAACTCGATCCAATCGCATCATCCGTTTTAGCCGGCTTGGCTCTTTCTCTTGGCGCTTTCCCCCAATGTACGCGGAAGCCTGTTCATGGCGGTGGCCACGGCGGGCTTCACGGTCAACGATGCGATCACCAAGGTCGTGTCGTCGGAGATGAACTTCGGCCAGGTGATGCTGGTGCGGGGCGTTTTTGCCATTGGACTGATCGCGGCGTTGGTCTTCCATCAGGGGGCGATGCGGTCGTTTCGAACGCTCCTGGTCAAGCCGGTCGCGTTGCGGGTGATCGGCGAAGTCGGCGGAACGGTCTCGTATCTTGCGGCAATCTCGCATCTGCCGCTCGCGAATATCTCCGCGATCCTGCAGGCGCTGCCGCTGCTCGTCACGCTGGGCGCCGCGCTGGCATTCGGTGAGCCCGTCGGTTGGCGGCGCTGGCTTGCGATCATCGGCGGATTTGTCGGCGTTCTCATCATCGTTCGGCCGGGCGCCGAGGGCTTCAACCAGTTCGCGCTGTTCGCCTTGATCTCGGTGGTCTTCTGCGCGCTGCGCGATCTCGCGACAAGGCAGATACCGAAGCAGATTCCGTCGCTGTTCGTGACGCTGCTGACAACAGTGACAGTGACGACCACCGGCGCCGTCATCCTCGTTCCGCTCGGCGGCTGGACCCCGCCATCCGCCGGCGCGCTCGGCCTCCTGGCGATGGCTGCGGTTCTTGTCCTGATCGGCTACCAGTGCGTCATCGTGGCGCTGCGCACTAGTGATATCTCCGCCGTGGCGCCGTTCCGCTATCTCGCGCTGCTATGGGCCATGCTGCTTGGCTATCTCATCTTCGGCGATGTGGCCGACGTCATGATGATCGCGGGCGCATCGATCATCGTGCTTTCAGGGCTCTACGCCTTCCACCGCGAGCACAAGCGCAAGCGTCCCGTCGCGGCGACCGCATCCGGCGTGCCGCCCGACGGGCTGTGATCGCTGCCGTCATTGCGAGCGCAGCGACTTGTCCGCCGTAGCTCAACGAGCGAAGGCGGAAGCAATCCACGTCTTCGCTTGTGGCGCTATGGATTGCTTCGCTGCGGTCGCAATAACGATGTGGATGCGTTGGGTGCGACAAAACAACTCGACGGGCAAATCACCCAAAAGTCTGTCCAGCCCTTACACAAAAAACATTCCGCTTCCGTCGTCGGGCAAATCAGCACTATGACTCCGCGCGTCTCACCCGAATGAGGGGCGGATCGCGATCGTCACGAACGTTGCGGTGAGATGCGGTGGACGTGAAGTGTGTGACTGACGAGCAC
>NZ_AUEZ01000096.1 GCF_000426245.1 Bradyrhizobium sp. Ai1a-2
GAATCCGAGGCGACACACTCCGGTGAGAAACGAGATTGTTCGTTCGTTATGTACAGTGTTTGTCGGAGCAAAGGCGCCCAAAGCGCTGGCAAAGTCAGCGCGTCGGCCTCGTCCGAACAGGAGGCAATGCAGATGGGAGATATAAAGTTCGACCGTGATGGCAACTTGATCTCTCAACTCCTGCTTTACGTTGTTCTGCTGCTTACTGTTGGGTCTCTGATGATTGCTGCATGGCAGACTACTTGATGATTGAAACCAGTCGCGGCGAGTTGCTGGAGGCTTTGGTCGAGCGCCATAATGGGGAAATCGGGTTCGGGCGTCGGAACATCGATCCTCGTTAGAAGACGTTCCGGGGCGTTGCAACAGAGCGTAGATTCAAATCGACGTCCGCACTTTGTACGAAAAGAACCGATCTGAAGCTGAGACGACACGAAGAGCGACGAGATTGTTCGTTGTTGCTACCGTGATCGTCGGAGCAAGGGCACCCCAAATCTGGCTTCCGTCTGCGCGACCAAGCCGGGCGCAAGCTGCCGATCAGTTGCCCGCACTATTGCCTGCCGCAGGGGGGTAAGCGCGCTCAGAACAAGAGGGCCGTGCCGTTCGCACCCTCGCGGAAAGCGACTACCTGCTGGGCGTCGCCGACGAGAGCCGGCTAGGCGCGCTCCATTTCCGCTGGGTCGGCGACGACGTTTTCCAGGCACCGACCCGGGCCGGCGTTCCTGCCCTGATCGAGCTCGGCCGGTCGCTCCAGATCACCGAGCGGATTCTCCGGGATGAAGAAACAGATGAGGATCTCCAACTCATCTTTGCCCCCGGTTCTTCTCTCGGCGGCGGGCGCCCGAAGGCCTCGGTCATTGACCAGCATGCTCGCCTCATGCTGTCGCGGCGCTTCGATCGCGACGGCGCGATCCGCATCTCGTTCCTGTCGGCGATGGCGATGATGGGCGCCAAGGACGGTGAGCGCGGCAGCTATCCGGAGATCGTCGATGCCCTTGCTCAACACGGCGCACAAGGGAAAACGGATGTCCAGGCCCTTTATCGGCGCGTCGTCTTCAACGTGCTGATCTCCAATGTCGACGATCACCTCCGCAACCACGGTTTCCTGTGGCTGGGAAAGGCAGGATGGTCTCTCTCGCCGGCATACGACCTCAATCCCGTTCCAACTGATCTCAAGGCCCGGGTGCTGTCGACGAAGATCGATCTGGACGAGGGCACGTGCTTGCTTGATCTGCACGCTGTGGGTCAACCAGTTTCACCGCACCGACCTGCCGCCGCGCGAAACTTTGCTCGCCGAGTTGAAGGAGATCCTGGCAAAGCAGCACATCACCCTGCTCGGCGCGCTCGGTTTCGAGAACGCCTATGCGCTGGTGATGCCGCGGCAGCGCGCCGATGCACTCAGTATTCACTCGATCACCGACCTGGCCGCGCACGCGCCGACGCTGTCAATTGCGGGCGACTACGAGTTCTTCTCGCGCCCCGAATGGACCGCCCTGCACAAGGCTTACGGCCTCTCATTTCGCACACAACGACAGATGCAGCCGGATTTCATGTATGCGGCCGTGGCGAGCGGCAACGTCGACGTCATCGCGGGTTATACCAGCGAGGGGCGGATCAAGGAATACGATCTAGTGACGCTGGCCGATCCCAAGCACGCGATCCCACCCTATGATGCGGTCCTGCTGCTGGCACCGCTGCGGGCGCATGATGCGGCGTTGCAGACGTCGCTGAAGCCGCTGCTTGGCCGGATCGACATCGCGGCGATGCGCGAAGCTAATTTGCGTGCCAGTGGCCGCGATGCGAACTCCTCGCCCGCCGCGGTGGCCGTTGGCTGTGGCAGGGGTTATCATCGGAGCGTCTCGCTCTGGCGGCTGCGAAGGTCGCCGGCATCGAGCCGATGCGGCCGGCGCTCTGGTTATCGCCGGCGGGGTCAACAAGATACCGCCAGCCTCCAGGTCGGCTTGATCGTCGATTGCACGGGCATCGTTAAGGATCCGCGGGCGACCAACAATCCAGTGATCCATCGCCTCTTTGAGCAGGGCCTGGCACGAGCAGACGCCCTACAGTTCGGCATCGACATCGCGGATGATTGCGCCGTAATCAACCGGAACGGGACTGCTTCCCGGCGTCTGTTCGCGGTGGGCCCCTGACCCGCGCCGCGTCTGGGAGATCGTCGCGATTCCCGACATCCGCAACCAGTGCGCCGAGTTGGCGGCGCGCGTCACGGCCGGCAGCGATCCGATCGTCGTTCCGCCCCGGACTTAGCGCCGTTGAATGGAGAAGCGTCGTCGCCGACAGCGTCGATGCCCGCAACGCCGCTGTAAGGACCAGCTATACCGCGACTGCGTCTTTGGCAACCTTGAGCGGTGACGCTTTAACCGATTTGCTGGCAGGCTTGGCCGCGAATTTCATCGGCTCCTTCGTGAAGGGATTAATCCCCATGCGGGCCTCGGTAGCAGGCTTGTTCACGACCGACATTTTTACGAAGCCGGGAACGACGAACTCACCGGACTGATTCAATTCCTTGTAACCGACAGTCGCCATCTCCTCGATGACGGCCTTTACGTCAGTCTTCGATAGCTGCGTTCCTTCAGCAATCGCGTCAATTACCTGGTTCTTGGTCATCTTGGCCATGATTAACTCCTTTGAGAGGCGCAGAACGGTTCATATCCGTGAACTACGCCGATTCCCTAATGTTGTTCGAGCACGGCATTGCCGCGAATCGCTTTCCGTTCACGCCGAGGTCATGACGCGACGGGCTTAAAACCTATCGGAAGCCAAAACACAAGGATCGGTTTGATGTGCTTCCGGCATTGTGGAATGAGATGGAATGTCCAGCGGCAGGCGGAGCGCTCGCAGCAGTCCTCACTCGGGTGCTTTCGATGAGACAAGTACGATGCAATTCTGACGTGATAATGCGCGGAAGCGCAATATAAAGCTACTCTGTTTACCTTCGACAACGACCTCAACCGTGCCGAATATCAGCCAATCAAGTTTCATCGAACAATGATCCACCGCGGATGCAGCGATGTATACTCGCTGAGATTGTCGGCGAGCGGATCTATCCACACGACAAACTGCAGCCGGTGAATGATATTGTCGAAAAGATGCGGAGATGGGCGGCGGCGATCAAGGTGAGGCCTTGGCGACAATCATTGACGCGGCTTCCATCCTGATTGTCGGCGGCATCTGCGGGGTACCGCAGGACGCCTGACGTAAGGGGTCGAATCGGAGACGACAGCTCCTCCCGGCTTGGTGGTTCCTCTCATCACGATCGGGCTTGCAGCGTAAACGCGTGCTGATCTTCCTCCGGCTGGTCGGGGAGATTTTTTTGCATACATTGACGAATTTCAGAGCTTCACAACGCTTGCGCTCGCGAACATGCTCTCGGAACTGCGCAAGTATCGGGGTGGGGCCGGTCGGGCATCGATACCTGCATCAACTCGCTCCAAATTATTCAGCACGCCGTTCTCGGCAACGTCGGGACAATCATTTCCTTCCGAGTCGGCGCCGAGGACGCGCCGTACCTTGCCTGCGAGCTTCAGCGCCGCATTGACGCGATTGCTTTCCTCAACCTCGAAGATCACCACATGTCCTCAAGCTTATGATCGACAACATGCCGAGTCGGGCCAACCAGCGCGGTGTTTCAGATGTCGCTGTACAAAGCACGTCGGGTGATGTGCTCCAGCCATCGGCATCGCCAAAACTATTCCACTATCTGAGAGTACCTCGACGGCAACGATCAACTTCGTTGCCTCTAACACTGCATGGGAGACTTTTCAGTGCGGGAACCGCTACTCGATCCGACCGTCGATGACATTGCGCCATCGGGTGCGGGGACCTGACCGTCTATGATGAAGAGCATTTGGCTACATACTGGCGACTGCTTGAAGCCGAAGCCGAGGGTGTAGATTGGCGCGAGGTAGCACGCGTTGTTCTTCACGTTGATCCTTCCTGTGAATGGGATCGGGCTCGTCGCGCTTTTGAGAGTCACCTCGCCCGAGCGAAGTGGATGGCAGAATACGGTTATCGACAGCTGCTCGGGGCTGGTGCTCGGTGCTCGAATTCCTATCCAGCGAGATGATCGCGCACAGTTGCTTCGCCGTAAAGCGGAAAGCGAATGCATCCTCGATCGTCACCGTGAGAGTGTCGCGGGCAATCAGCTGGGCAACTGGCTGCCTCGACGAACGTACGTGTTGGATGTGGCGCGGCTAGCTCGGGAGGAGTTTTGGATCAACGAGGAGCTCGATATGCTGCGAGATGTTCTTGGCTGCCTTGCAATGCTCCATTCGATTGCGTCGTAAATCCTCAAACGACACGCATCGAGATACCGCTCAACGCTCGCGCAAAAAAGTGGGGCGCGCCTGCTCGTCTCTCGCCGACTCTTCGCGACATCGCAGGGCACGAGATGATCGTCGGGCTTGGCACTGCCGGGAGCCTTGAAAGCACTATCGATCGCTCGGATGATACCAAGGCAGCCTAGCTGCCTCGGCATCGGCACTCAACAATTACATATTTCGCCAGTGGTGTTTTGAATATGGCTCAGATGGGATTGCCGGCGACGAGGCCCCGGCTTTCTCCTGGGCGGCGTCATTGATCGCGTCATCAAGTGGCACAAAACGAACATCGGCAACGAGCGAAGGCTCCTCATACGGAAGATTCATGCGAGAATCCCGGTGATCTGTCTCTATCGCAGACAGCAACTGATCGGGCCGCCTGCTGAAATCCAGCAACGGGAAGTCATGGGACGCGGCGCGCATAAAGTCAGGGCCGCTACGCAACGCGAACTCGCCACACGGAAGATCCATGCGTGTCTGCGGGAGACGCGCCCTGCTCGCCGGCCGGCGACGGACTGCCCTGCGAACTGTCCCCCTCGTTGGGCGAACCTGCCCTCCTTAGCGCGGTTAGCTGGTATGTCCATTGCATCGTCCTGCCGGTTCGTCCGCTCTTCGGGCATTCGTGGCAAAGCCTTCCGACACCGTTGAGATCCTGGACGACCGTTTGAGAACCGCCACAGTCCGTTTCCGATTGTCCGAGATGGCAGAGCCAGCATGCGAGAAGCTGAGGAGATCCTGTGTCACGAAGAGAGGTCGAGCAGATTAGCAGGCGACAAGAGTGTCAGGGTTGCAATGCAAGCGTCGTCAAGCTGAGAACCCGTCACAACGTTTCGGGTTGGCTCCGGAAGCAAGTAGCTGTTTCTATAAACCGCTCGTACCTGGCAACGGCTATTCGCATTTCAGCTTGACATTATGGCGGCGCCTCAACTGGCGGCGCCATCACCGCCTGACCCGGCATGCACCTGGGAGACCGAATTCGAAATATCCAGACCGACCGTCGAAATTGGCTGCCTCAAGCGGCTCCCGGCGGTATTTTGCCCGCAGCCGCCCGCATGCCATCAAGCCAGGCAAACGATCTGAGACGATAGAGAGGGCCAAACCCGCAGCCGCGCTCGACACCACAGGACTCGCACCGGATCATCGATGATACGAACGCCGGTTACGAAGATCGACCGACCAGACGCAGCACAAATCGTCCCGAAGTCAGAAGTATCAGTCGCGCAGGACACCCTTCCCGCGAGATCGGCGACCCGGCTTTCGCCCTTTAGGCAAGGTTTTGGGACGCCTCGCACCTTTGGGCGGTCGAAGAAAGAGCTCGGACAGATGAACGCCGAGCGCTTCGGCGATGCGACCGAGAAGATCAATCGTCGGATTTTCCGATTGCCGCTCGACGCTGCCCATATGGGAGCGGTCAATTCCGGCCTCATAAGCCAATTTCTCTTGCGAAATGCCGCGCTTCACACGGATCCGACGCACATTCCAGGCCACAATTGTACGAGCTTTCATGTGCCAAGCATACCATTCGTTCACGCCGTCAAACCACTGGCTATAATCCAACTATTGAGTCAGGACTTTGTTAAATCTATCCCCGCACACGGCATCGTCGAGATTTCCTGAGACAGGGTTAGGTCGCCAAATGCGCAGGGCCTCAGGGTCGGATCGCGGCACACACCAAGGCGCAAGACTGAGAATTGCGCAGCAGCTTTTTGGGGACCGGCAGCGTAGCGAACCTGGAAACCAAAACTCGACGACCCTATCTCGCCTAGGCGGGAGCGCCTTAAGTTCTCCAGCAAGGAAATCCATCGATTATCCCCATGAGTGAGCCGTGACCTTTGCCGGGAACCGGCAGGAGAACTATAAAAAACCCACAATCTCCAGTAATCTTTCTCAGCTAGAGCCGGAGATTGCCATGCTACTCAACACCGCACCGAGCGATCCGACCTTGACCCCATATGACCGCGAGCATGCTGTTACCTATATGCGCCTTCTGGATGCGGATGCGGACGGCGCCGACTGGCGGGAAGTTGCGGAGATCGTCTTGCATATCGATCCCAAACGCGAGCCGGAACGCGCCCGCCGCACCTATGACAGCCATCTCAACCGCGCGAGGTGGATGAGCAGACACGGTTATCGGCAGCTTCTGCAGAGTGGCTGGCCTAATCCTTGATCAGACCTCACAGGAGGGCTTCCGCACGCATGGAGAAGGCCGTGTAGTGCTGCGCGGCCTTGATTGACTTTCGCCGATCCGGATCATTCCTGACGTCGTCAGGATCAACGAGAAGGTGCTGCAACCGCGCCGGGCGCCTGGCCTGCACGCGACGAAGCCGTGGCAGGGTCGCCGGCTTTGCCCGATCGGTCCGGTAAAGCTCCCTCGGCATCGTCGCTCCTTGCGCCCGAGTTGTCGGCGTAGCGCAATGCGCGGCCACGTCCTAGGGACCTCGAGACTCCGATCACGATGTGCACCCCGGATCAGCGAGGGCTTTGATCGGAGTAGCGCCGTCATGAAAAGATCAGTACTAACTTGAGCCGAGGTCCGTGATCCAGCATTCAGCACCTCTGGCTTCGACTGCAGCCGCACCAGCTCGCTCCCTTGCCGCATCAAGGCCGAGAACCTCGCATGAGCGGCAGGACTCCGATTAATTTTCCTTCTCGCATGTAAAATCCGGCCTTGCTGGAGGAAAATTGCTCGGACACCTGCTTTTTCACCATGACGACTTTCGTCTGCATGCATCTCCATTTTGAACTCTATTCATTGTGAGGCCTCGCAACTCGGCGACATGCGCTTCGCATCAAGCCTAGCAGTAATATAAGGCGCTCTGCCCAAGGTCATGCAGCGCTTCTGACATTCCAGGGCAAGCTGTATTTCCGGATCAGACCAAATTCCAAACCTGCACTGCCGTGAACGGGCAAACCATTCCATTCGAAATTAGGTGGGATCGCAGTGTAAATGTGAACGTGCGGCACGGACCTAAGCTCGCTTTTAAGCATTTCGTTGAGGCGTAGATTGGTTATCTGCTTGGGGCCGGGTCTGCCATAGAAGTACAGCCTCTTCGCAAGACCAATAGTGGCGATGCCCACGTAGAGCACGGTATCGGCCTTCGCGAAGGCGTAGACACCCGCCTCCTTCGGAAGAGGGCAATCCAAAATCAGCTCGGAGCCTTCGGACAGCATCCAGCGCGCCGACAATACAAACCCGCCAGCCAACAACTCGGCCACCGGGAGCAATGATTTGGTTTGACGCCCTTCATTGTTTCCCGCTGTGCCGCTTGCGCCGCGTACGACGTTGTAAGCGTGTTGATAGCGTATGCCCAACCGTCGAGCGATCTCGGTGGTGCTCAGCCCTTCCGCGGCCAAAAGCCGTATCTGATCGGACGTGGTCAATTTAGGCACTGGTGATGAAAACGAATAGTCGAATGGCTCTATCCAAGCTCAACCTTTAATCGCAGTCAACCGCTACCACTGTGCGTTACCACAGCTTCATTTCGATGCCGCTCGCGATAAGCATCAACCATCGCGGTCGTTACGTCTTGTGGATAGCAGTTCAGACCTGCACCACCGGGCCGCGAATAGGCACTCTGATGTGCTGTAATCATACACTGTCTCGAATCAATGAGCCGACCTTCTAAGAAACACCATTCCGTGCCGCAGGCCCAACTTCGGAATTTCTCTGCGGATACGGAGCGCCGTTTTCTTTACGTGCTAGACAAGCAAACGGATCGTTCGTTCCGAACCTCGATCCTCAACTCTTGCTCAGAGAACGACTTCAACACGGTCAGTCTCGGCGCCAGCAAATGGAACTTCGAAGATTTATTCCAGGACGTCGACGCCCGATTGGCTCGCCTGATTGCGGAGATCCTCTCGCGCAAGTCGATGGTCTTGCTATCCTTGAGCTTCACTAGCAAACCAGCTTCTCCACGCATTTCGCCAAACTTCCGACCTGCGCATGAATCCTCCCATCGGGAGCCTCTACAGCCGACCAGGAGGCGGACCATGATCCTTTGCCGGCAAGCAACGAGAGCTCCGTTCTGTTCAGGAGGTGGAAGCTGTGGCTCATTTGCACTAGGCGTCGATCTGAAGGGTCGCTAGGGATCATCGTCAGCGAGGGGCGATGAGCGTCGAAGGATATCAAGTGTATTTGAAGAACGGCGACGGTGCCGTCAGGGTTGTCGTTTCCTCCGCAAAGCAGGCTCTCGCCAAGGCCAATGAACTGGCCGAATCCGGGAACGAGGTCCAGATCAAGGACCTTGCCGGCAGGATCATCGACACGGCGACGATCGTTGAACGCGCCGCGCACGAATAGATTGTTTGTCCCCAGCGTCGTTGGCTCAAAGCGAATAAGCCCGGTCACGAAGCATCCGTCGTAACCGGGGACGGCGAAAGCGCGTTCTGGACGAAGATCGGCGGCGTCTGGCCGCACGACGACAGCAAGGGCTTGAACTAATCGCTCCACCCCTTGCCAGCCGGCTGGTTATCCTCGAGCGCAAGACTCCAACGACTGACGGTCGCCAGGCCCAACGGCTCTGTGCGATTCCTATTCCAGAGCAGCGGCGAAGCACGCTGGCGCGGCAAGGGAAGCGATCCTCACCGATGGCCGAAGGCCGCTGAGAGCTGATGACCCGCAATGTCCAGGGCTCTTGCCCCACCTTGGACAATGGTGTGGGGCATTTCCGTGTCCGATCATCTCGGGATCAAAATCTACTCGACTGAAAACCAGCGAAACGCGATTTCCGAGTATGCGGAGCAGCACGGCTACGATGTGGTCGCATCCTACATCGACGCCGGCAAGAGCGGTCTTTCACTGAAAGGCAGAGACGCGCTGAAACAGCTGCTCAGCGATGCTCTTGCGACGCCGCGCGCCTTCGATGCCATCCTGGTTCTTGATGTCAGCCGCTGGGGTCGGTTCCAAAACCCCGACCAGGCCGCTCACTACGAGTTTCTATGCCGACAGGCCGGCGTGCGTGTCGTGTACTGTGGCGAACCGTTCGGGGAGGATGTCGCTCCCATCACAACCATCGTTAAGCACCTGAAGCGGGTTATGGCGAGCGAATACAGTCGCGAACTTTCCGCAAAACTATCGCGCGCGCATCGGCAGCAAGCGCAACTCGGCTTCCGCCAGGGCGGCGGTCTGCTCTACGGCTTCAGGCGGCTACTCGTGGACGCCGAGCGAAAACCGAGACAGCTCCTGAAGGGAGGCGAATACAAGGCCCTCAGCAACGACAAGGTGGTGGTGGTCCCGGGACCAGCCGAAGAACTTGAGGTGATCAGGCGCATCTTCAGGCTCTACACACGTGACAAATTGTCCATTTATGAGATTACCCGGCGTCTTCTGAAGGCGGGCGTGAGGGGCTACGGCAGCAAGGCCCTTTCAGAGACGACCATTCGCAGGATCCTCGCCAGCGAACTGTGCTTGAGGCGGATGACCTACAATGTCACGACGAAAAGGTTGCAGGGCCACGCGATAAAGAACCCGGAGTCGACGTGGACGCGTGTTCAAGCATCCGAACCGATCGTGTCGCCGGCACAATTCCACAAGGCGCAGGAGCGTTTGGCTGTCGGTAACCGGCCTTGGGACCGAGAGAAGATCCTCGCCTCGCTGAAGAGACTGCTTGAAAAGAACGGGCATCTGTCCCAACGGCTGCTCAACAGCACCGAGGGCGCTCCGTCCGCTGACACTGTCGATCGCCACTTCGGCTCACTTTGTGCTGCCTACGCCGCAGCCGGCTACGATCCCACGGCCAGGATGTTCTTTGGAAACAACGGTAGATATTGGACGGAGGGGGCGGTCATCATGGGGCTGCGGCAGCTTCATGCCGCAAAGGGCCGGATCTCGAATCGGCTTATCGAGCGCTGCCCGGACTTGCCATGCCCGAGGCATATCCGCCTTCGCTTCGGCTCTCTGGCGAATGCACTGCGCAAGGCGGGCCTGCACGCACCAACCCATAGCGAGATACAGCGCGACGGGTGGAAACGCAGGAAGGATGACGGCGGCGACGACTATATTCTTGGCGTCCGCTGGAGCGACGCCGAGCTTCTGCAGGCCTTGCGCCATCTTCACGCCAAGTATGGCTACGTAACGCAGAATCTTCTCGACTCGGACGAGCATACGCCCGGCGCCTATCATTTCGTGAAGCGATTTAGCTCGTTCACCCAGGCGAGGACGTTGGCCAAGCTACCGCTTGAGACGCATTCGCAAATCATGCTTCGCGCCTGCCAGCGCAAGCGCGAAGGCAAATCAGTCAGTCGGCAGCGGCGCCATCCGGGGCAGCGTCCCAAACTGGGCTATCGCACGGATGACCTTTTGCTGGGGCTCAAGCGCCTCGTGGAGCGCGAGGGCGCCATTTCCGCACGTCTGATCAATGATGATCCCGGCTTACCCTGGTCGGCGACCGTGGCTCATCATTTTGGAAAGCTCTCCAAGGCCTATCGGTTGCTCGGGCTGGTCCGCCTGGAGGCGAAGCCTGCGCGATTTGGACTTCCACGCAGTAAATAGAGGATGTCACCTGTCGATCTCCATAAGCAACGGCACGCGGCCGGTGCCCTTCCAAAGGAAACCGATTAATCTAAACGGTCGATGACGGGGTCGGTTTTCGGTGCTCGAGCAAGACAAGCGACCAACGCTTCACCGCCGCGAAGCAGAGGAAACCTCGAGTTCGCGGTGATTGCGGTCCATGCACGGGGAATGAGATTTCAACGGTGACTTCATCAAGGCAATTACTCTCTTCAGAAGTGCCGCAGAACAGCTCATCGTTTTCAAACTTGCGCTCACCGTCGACATTCAAACGCGAGCGGCGCGAAGGCATGATATCGTTAGAAACGAATTCCTGGTGCGAAGGAGGGTCTATGCGTCGGATATCTTCCTGGCTTCATTCCCTCAGTGGACCGGTTCAACGGTTCCAGGCAAAATGTCGCAAGCTTGCGCGACCTGATCGAACCGACGAGCACGAAGACCCGTACGAGTTCTTCTTTTTCGGCCCTCACGGCTAGAGACTTTCTCCCCGTATCGACCCCGCTGAGTAAAGCGGACGGCTTTCCTGAGGTTTGGGCGTCAGCACTCCATCCCTGCCCCTGACGTCGCGTATCGACTTGCAGTCAAAGGCATGAATTGCCGGCGTCGCACGCCTGGTGTGGCCGGCCGATCAGTGGAGTGGCAGCATGACGGGCCTCCGTAGGCGGCACATGATCATCATCGGTGGTGGCGCTAGCGGCGTGCTGCTAGCCTATCAGCTGTTACATCAACCTCCCCGCGATCTCCGCATCACCCTGATCGAGCAGCGCCCGGATATCGGCCGAGGCATCGCTTATCACACCGGCAATCCCGATCACCTGCTCAATGTGCGTGTCGCGAACATGAGCGCGCTGCCGGACCAGCCTGATCATTTCTGGGACTGGCTTAGCTCGCGCGAGCTCGATGTTCCCCTGTGTCCGGATCCCTATTGTTTCGTGCCGCGACGCATCTATGGCGACTACATCGCGAGCTTGCTCGAACAGCACACGTCCGATCCGGCAGACGTGGAGCGCCTTTCCATCGTTCGTGGGACTTGTGTCGATATCAACGAAGGCCAAGCTGGGGTGACGGTCACGCTCGACGATGGTCAATCGCTGGCCGGCGCTGCCGCCGTTCTTGCGACCGGACATGACATGCGCGCCAGCCGAGCGGGTTATGCGGATCCGTGGGCGCCGCCGTCGGCCGCGCCGGTTGACGCCGATGCGACAGTCCTGCTCCTTGGCACGGGACTGACGATGATCGACTACGTGCTGTCGCTGTTGCGCGACGGGCATCGAGGGCCGATCATCGCGATGTCGCGGCGCGGCCTGCTTGCAAAACCGCATCGGCGTGTCGATGCCCAGCGCATTGACGAAGCCGATGTGCCGTTTGGCGCCAGCATCAGCAAGCTGCTTCACTGGCTCCGCAGCCGTATCGCGCGGAATGCGGCCGAGGGGGGTGACTGGCGTGGCGTGATCGACGGCCTGCGGCCCTACACCCAGCGGCTGTGGCACGAGCTTCCGCAGGCGTCCAAACGCCGCTTCCTCGAGCACGCTCGCGCCTGGTGGGATGTGCATCGGCACCGGATGGCGCCGGAAGTCGAGGCCCGCGTGTCTCAAGCAATCTATGCGGGGCAGCTCAGCCTGTTGGCAGCCAAGGTCATCAGCGTCGCGCCGATCGACGACGGAGCCCGCATCCACTATCGCCGGCGCGGTGATACCAGGATCCTCAACATGCAAGTGGGCGCCGTCGTCGATTGCACCGGCATCGTCAAGGATCCGCGCGCCACGCCAAACCCGGCAATACGCGGCCTGTTCGAACGCGGCCTGGCGCGCGTCGACCCGCTCTGCATCGGTATTGAGACAGATCGCAACTGTGCCATCATCGGCCGCGATGGCGAAGTCTCGCAACGGCTCTTTGCTGTGGGCCCGCTGACGCGGGCAGCGTTCTGGGAGATCATCGCGATTCCCGATATCCGCAACCAGTGTGCCGCTCTCGCCGCCAGGCTCACCGAGCCGACCGGCTCTCGTCGAGCAGAGCCGGAGCGGGTCCGACCCTAGCTGCTGGCGCCCGTCAGAGTGAATGGCGGCCACGCGAGCCAGATAGCGACGCTAACGGAATCTCTCACGCATCCCTACCTGATCCCAAGCGGACTCAAGCGAGCCAGCGGCTCCGGGCTATCCGGCTGTCTGAGGAGATCGAGGATCCGGCGCTTCAGACGCACAAAATCCGGCTCGGTGACAAGCTCGGCCCGGCGCGGCCGGCCGAACGGGAGGCGGATGTCCTCGATGACCCGCCCCGGTCTGGCGCTCATGACAATGACGCGGTCAGAAAGAAACAGCGCTTCTTCGATATCATGCGTCACGAAGATGGTCGTCGTTGGGATTCTCGTCCAGATGTCGAGCAGAACCTCCTGCATCATGCTGCGAGTCTGCGCATCCAGTGCGCCGAATGGCTCGTCCATCAACAGCACACGTGGCCGGTTGATCAGAACACGCGCGATCTCGACACGCTGCTGCATCCCGCCGGAGAGTTGCGAAGGATAGAAGCGCTCGAAGCCTTCGAGGCCGACCAACCGCAGAATCTCGTCAGCGGCCTGATACCGCTCGCTCCTGCCCACGCCGCGCATCTTCGGACCGAACGCGACATTGTCGCGAACACGCTTCCACGGGAACAGCGTATGTTGCTGAAATACGATTCCGCGATCCGGACTCGGACCAAGTACCGCCTGGTCATCCACGGTCAGACGCCCGCGCGTTACCGGCAGGTGGCCCGCCAAAGCACCGAGCAAGGTGGATTTGCCGCAACCGGATGGGCCGAGCACGCAAACCAGTTCACCCGGCGCGATCGCGAAATCGAGATTACGGACAGCCTCAAAGGCGTCAGCGCCATCGCCCAGCGAGATCGATATGCGCTCGATGCCGATACGTCCGACAGATCTCGTCGAAACATCAGATATCCGAATATTCATCGTGCGACCGTCGGCTGCCGCCACGGCATCAGATAATGTCCCAATGTCGTCAGGAGCCAGCTGCTGCCCATGCCAAGCATGGCCGATCACGAGCATGCCGACAATGATATCGGCATAATTTTGAAGCGTGTAAGCCTCCCACGTGTAGTAGCCGATGCCGAATTGGCCCGAGATCATCTCGGCTGTGACCAGGCAGAACCACGATGTACCCATGCCGATGGCGAGCCCGGTAACGATGCTCGGCGCAGCGCCCGGCAGAACGATCTCACGCAGAATGGCGGCAGGCGTACCGCCAAGACTGCGCGCGGAGGCAACCAGCCGGCGGTCGATATTCGCAACGCCATGCACGGTGTTGAGAATGATAGGAAACAACGCACCAATGAAGGTGATGAAGATCATCGACATTTCCGAGGATGGAAAGATCAGGATCGAGAGGGGTATCCAGGCCACCGCCGGGATCGGCCGCAACAGCTCGAGCGGCGGCAGCAACAGGTCGCTCGCGGCGCGCGAGCGGCCGATCGCAAAGCCGAAGCCAATTCCCATCAGCACCGCTGCGCCGTATCCCGCAAACACCCTCCATAGGCTGCTGCCGACATGCGCCATTAACTTTGGCGACTTGAGCAGCACGATCGCGGACTGCAGGACTTCAGTCGGTGGTGGCACATTGCGGAATGTGACGAAGCCCAGGCTCAGGTGGAGGGCTGAGGCGAGCTGCCACAGCACGATGCAAGCGACGATCGAGAGACCCCGAACCAGCCAGCGTGCCCACGGCACCTGGCCAGCGGTGCGTGTGGCTGTCATTGCTCACCGGCTCGCGACGAGGGATTTCCGCGCGCCGGCATAGTCCGCCACTACGCCACCATGCGCCTTCGCCCACCTTTCCGCCCCATCCTTGAGCAGGAACGCACTAAGCTCGCCCTTTGGCGACCGCACAAACCACGCCTGATTGGCGAACAGCTTGATGCCGGTCTCGCGATCCTGGGCATAGATGACGCGAATTGCCTTGCCTTGCTTCTCCAGGGCTGCAAGAGCCGTCAAAGCGCTCTCCGGTGAACTGAAGTGCTGAACGAGCGGCTCGTCCTTGATCCAAATCTGAGCGACACGGCCAAAATCCGTGATCTTGGCGCCAGTCGTCGCATCCTGGGCCTTCAGCCCAAGCTGGTCGTAGCTCTTCAGCCGCGCTTCGTAGTCACCGCCGGCTTCCGCAACTGCCGCCCGGACGTATTTGTCGGTCACGAACTGATTGATGTCGAGGTCGCTATCGGTGCGCTTCAACAGCTTCAGTGTCTTGATCGAGGTGGCCACGGCCTGGCGATATTCGGGCTTCCAGGTCACGTCGCGGGTCTGCAGGCCGAGCGGTCCATGGAACAGATAGACGACCTCCGCCTCGATACCGGTCACCTTGGCGATCAGATCGCTGTATTTCTCCGGTTCGTTCGCGATCAAGCGATCCGCCTCAAGTGCAGCGCGCAGGTAGGCAACGACGATCTCCGGATACTTTTCCGCGTAGTCGGCATCGACCAACGCGCCGTGAAACGTTGGCGCATTGGCTTGCGAACCATCAAAGATCTTGCGGGCAAATCCGCGCCAGGGGAACAGTTCGGCAAACGGAACGAAATCGGCGTGCGCCTCGATCTTGTTGGCCTGGAGCGCGGGACCGGCGACTTCAGGCGCCTGGGTGATGATGTGGACGTCGGTCTCGGGGTTCCAGCCCTCGGCTTCGATGGCGCGCAACAACATGCCGTGTGACGTCGATGCGAAGGGTACCGAAATCGTCTTGCCCTTGAGGTCCTTGATCGATTGAACCGGAGAGTTCGAGGGCACTACGATGCCGTTGCCGCTGCCTTTCGTGCTGCCGGACAGGACACTGATGAAGAGGCTCCGGCGGCCCGCCTTCTGGAACGCCACTCCGTTGAGCGAACCTGGAAAATCCGCCATCGCGCCAAAGTCCAGCTTGCCGGCGACCATTTCGTTGGTCAGCGGGGCGCCGCTGGTGAAGTTCTTCCATTGGATGTCGTAGGTGACATCCTTGTACTTGCCGTCATGCGGTAGGAATTTCTCCAGCAACTTGAGCTCGCGAATCAACAGGCCGCCAGTCGCGCAATTGATGGTGGTGTCCTGCGTCCCGACCGCGACCCGGATGGTTTCGGCCTGCGCTATCGCGGTTAGGCCAAATAGAGCAAGCGCGGCGGTGGCTGCTGTCTTCATAAAGTAAAGCGAACGCATCGGCCCGTCTCCAACGAACGATCGGCGGCCAGCAGCCACCGCAAAACGCAGGACCGGACTATCGAGCCGACACCACGGCAACAGAAGCAATTACTTGCATCGCGCCGGAGAAGTCATTCGCTGGCGGATTCCAGTCGCGGCACGCAGCAAGCGCTTCAAATGATTTTCTCACGTCAGGCGGATCGGCAGTAAATCCATTCCAGCGGAATGTCGTTCCCGCGTCAGCTTTGCTAAGTGCGTTGACGGACATTCAAAGAAGTGGACTTCGCCATCTCCTCACACTTAGCTAGGGGACGATAGCGCAGGACATCCGGGCCGCAATGACCACAATCAAGGAAGCTTCCGAAGGCTACTCACGCTCTCCGATGGTGCAAACAGGCATCTCCGGGAACGGTAGCTATCGAACAAGGGATAGCCTTGCGGTCCCCTGCGGGCCGCGAGCGACAGCCAGCGACTCCGCATTTTTCATGAGCGAGAGCATCGACGGCCTCAACGTCGGCGCGCAGTTCCTGGATCGCTTGTCCGCCGAACAAAAGGCCCAGGTCCTGGCCGCAGGACGCGCCGTTTTCACCGCGCAGGGCGAAATGGTATTCAGCCAGGGGGAGCATCACAGCGGCATTTTCATCATCAGGAGAGGGCAGGTCCGTGTCTACTACACTGCGCCATCCGGCCGGGAGATCACCCTCGCCTACTGGACGCCTGGCCACTTCATCGGTGGTCCCGAGATCTCCGGTGGCGGTCCCCACATGTGGTCCGGCGTGGCAATGGAGGACTGCGAGATCCTGGCCTTGTCCAGCCCCGCGCTTCAACGAATGCTGGCCGAGATGCCGGCTTTCACACTGGCGTTGATCGATGGGCTCGTCGCCAAGGGCAAGTGCTATTCATCGATGGCGCAGATGCTCGGCACCCGCTCGGTAATCGAGCGGCTCGCCCAGTATCTTTTGAATCTCGCCGAGCTGTACGGACTCGCCGACGGCGACACAGTCATCATCAACCGAAAGGTCACGCATGACCAGATCGCTGCGATGGTTGGCTCGACCCGTCAGTGGATCACCATGATGCTGAAGCGGTTCCAGACCAAGCGCATTATCGCGATCGAAGACGGCGTCATAAGGATCAGGCGGCTCGATCTCCTCGAGGACATCCTGTTCAAGGAATAGTCAGCCGCTGCCAATCTGCCCAAGCGCCCAGATCACCGTCTTTCGAACGTCGGGATCCGCGTCACCGGTATGCCGCGTGAGGGCGTCGCGCGAGCGTGGGTCGGCGATATCACCGAGCGCCGCGGCGGCATCCTTGCGCAACGAAGGCAACTCGTCGTCAAGGAAGGCAACAATAGCTTCGACCTCGTCCCGAACGCGCAACCGGCCAAGATTTTGCAATGCCTTCTGACGAACTTGCCAGTAGCCGTCGGCGAGCGAAGCAATCAGCGCGCCAGCGGCTGACGCCTGACCGATCCGCCCAATCGCTTCCGCCGCAGCAGCCCGGACCTGCCACTCTGGATCCGAGAGCGCGGCTGCCGCGGCCTGAGCTCCGACCTCGCTCCGAGCGAACGACAGCGCGTTGACGGCCGCAAGCCTGACATCCGCAGATTTGTCTCGCGTTGCGCTGATCAAGGATGGCAGCGTTTCAGTCTTCTTGAGATAACCGATGACTCCCACGGCCTGCACACGCACGGCGGAATCGTCGTCACCGAGTCCTCTGATCGCGGGACCGAGCGATGCATCGACCTGGAGTGCCTTCAGTGCCCGAAAAACCGCCGCGCGCACAAAAGCGGCCGGGTGAGTGACTAGCGGCAAGAGGACGCTACTCGCCTCGGGATCGCGGAGTTCGGCAAGGCTGTCAGCGGCCGCGCGGGCGACCTCCGCCACGGGGTCGGGTACGGCGCCGATCAGAGCCTTGGCAACCTCAATGCCGTCAAACTCGCCAAGGGCCTGCGCGGCCTGCTGGCGGACCATCGGTTCAGCGTCGAGAATGGCACCCGCCAGCAACGGAACCACCTCGCCACTCGACATCTCCACGAGGTCAAGCACCGCCAGCCGGCGCACCGATGGATCTTCACTCGCCAGCCGCTCAGCAATCTCTTCGAGATCGCCGAACGCTTCAAATGGCTCGAACACGGTCATGTCAGCGTAACAGATAGGGAATGTTGACCGTCACGGCGCCGGTCGGGCAATCGGTCTCGCAGGGCATGCAGTACCAGCACTCGTCGTATTTCATGTAGGCCTTGCCGGTGAGATCGCTGATCCGGAGCACATCCAGCGGGCAGACGTCGACGCAGACCGTGCACCCTTTGTCGGCAATGCATTTGGCCTCGTCGACGATCACTGGAACAGCGGTTGGCGTATGAGCAATTGGCATGAGACGTCCGCTTCTCTCTAGGCGTGCTGCCGGATGCGCTGGCTGTCGTAGGCCGAGCGCTCGGATTCGTCGATTGGCACGATATAGGGCGCGACCGGCCGCTTCTCTGCGATCATCCGTCCGTCCCGCTTGCGCAGGATGCTGTGGCAGAGCCAGTCGTCATCATTCTTCTCGGGATATTCGACGCGGTGATGATAGAGCCCCCAACGGCTCTCAGTACGAAACAGCGAAGCAAACGCCGCCATTTCGGCACAATCCAGGATCGACGCCGCTTCCAGTGAACGCATCAGTTCGTGCGCGTCACGCACCACCATCGCGCTCTCCATATCCTCGCGGATTTCGGCGAAACGCGCCTGCCCCAACTTCATTTTCGCGGTCACTTTCGGCGGCTGAAGATAGTCATTCACGAAGCGTCGCGTCTTGTATTCGAGCTGGTTTGGCGGGATGCCGTCTTCTCGCCGGGTCGCGGCCAGCACACGTTGCTGCTCGCGCACGACATCGGCGGCGTTATAGTCGGCGAGGTCGATGTTGACCGCAACTTCCGCCGCGTGCTCGCCCGCCACCGCCCCGTTGGTGAAGGCGCCGAGCATGTAATTGTGCGGGACGCTTGCCATATCGCCGGCCGCATAGAGACCCGACACCGTGGTACGTGCAAATTCGTCGACATAGACCCCCGAAGCGCTGTGCCCGGAGCAAAAGCCGATCTCGGAGATGTGCATCTCGATCATGCGTTCACGGTAGTTTGTCCCGCGATTCTCGTGGAACCTGCCCCGTGACGGTCGCTCGACCTGATGCAAGACCGCCTCGATCTTTCCGATCGTATCGCTGTGCAGGTGATTGAGTTTCAGGAATACAGGTCCCTTGCCGGACTGCAGCTCGCTATAGAACTCCTGCATCATCTGTCCCGACCAGTAGTCGCACTCGATGAAGCGGTTGCCTTCGCTGTTGGTGGTGTAGGCTCCGAATGGACCGGCGACGTATGCACAGGCGGGTCCGTTGTAATCCTTGATCAACGGATTGATCTGGTAGCATTCAAGGTTCGCCAACGCGGCACCGGCATGGTAGGCCATGGCATAGCCGTCGCCGGAATTGGTGGCGTTCTCGTAAGTGCCCCAGAGATAGCCCGATTGCGGCAGGCCCAACCGGCCGGCGGCACCGGCGCACAGGATGACGGTCTTCGCACGCAACACCAGAAACTCGGCATTGCGGGTGTTGACGGCGATCGCGCCGGCGATCTGCCCATCGCGTCCAGTCAACAGTCGCGTCGCCATGTAGCGGTTCGAGATCAGCACTTTCTCGCGGCGCAATTGACGATAAAGCGCCTTCTTGACCGTATCGCCGTTCGGCATCGGCAGTACGTAGGAGCCGAGATGATGAACTTTCTTGACGTCGAAATCACCGTTCTCGTTCTTCTGGAACTTGATGCCAAAGCCATCGAGCTCCTGGATGATTTTAAAGCAGCGTGATGCATATTTGTACACCGGCGCCTGATCGCAGATGCCGTCATTGGCGATCGTTATCTCCTTGGTGTACTGCTCCGGCGTCGCGTAGCCTGGGACGACCGCGTTATTCAGCCCGTCCATGCCCATCGCGATCGCACCAGACCGCTTGACGTTGGCCTTCTCGAGCAGAACGACGCGCGCGCCCGGACTGTGACGCTTCGCCTTGTAGGCCGCCATCGGCCCAGCCGTACCCCCGCCGATCACCAGCACGTCGCAGACGACTTCGGTCAGGCCACTTTTGATCTCATCCATGTTGCGGCCTCAGGCAGACTGCTGTCCGGCGAGTTCGCGCAAATACGACCACGGATAGATCCCGCGGTCATGCCCATCGGAGAAATGGAGCCGCAGGGCGTAGTTTCCGATTGGTTCGATCGCCGCGATGTGCAGATCGGTCGGGAGCGCCAGTTCAATGTCCTCGATCTGGCGACGGATTTCGCTAGCCGCGCGACTTGCCCGGCGCAGCGCCCCCGCATCGACCTGTCGGGTCCCGCAATCCGGCCAGGTCACCGCAAGTATGGTCGCGTCATCGCATAGCTCGATCTGGGTTGGTTGCACGTCCGGCTCTCCACTTTGCCGCGCTTCTAGGCCGGCCAAGCTCCCCCAGCACGCAATAAATTGCTTTCATGCCCGATCGGGATCAGATGGTCGCGGGCTGTCAGCTTCCCATCGTAAGGCCGGTCTCGCAAGCTCGACGCGGCGGCCCAGCAACCCCAGACGCAGAAACATGCCGCAGCAGCAGAGGACGCGAGGCTGAACAGGCTGCTACTTCCGAAGCAAATTAGCAGGTCCGCTAGGATGAGGTGACACGGCCGAAGCGAGGTTCATCGGCAAGGCGATGCGGAGTCGCTCTTGCAAATTCGGCGTTGTCGAAGAACACCAGCGGGATGGTCGCGCTCAATGGTAAGCACCCCATTCCTCGCATAGCATCTTTGAGTCTGGGGTCCACCTCACTATTCACCGATTCGCGGCTGGGGCGTCCTCATCATTTGCTGTGCTTTTTTGAGCGCACTTGGCGCATTGGTTGCACCATCAGGCTGGGGGATCGCACCCACGACGTGAAGAACGTCGGACGAAGAGTGGCTGTGCGAAATCGTCATAGAAATGAAGATTTAGGCGGCCTCATCCGGGTCTATGGGCTTCGGAGAAGATGGCGTTCAGGCGTTCGCCGACTTCGGAATCGAAAACCAGGCCCCTATCAGGCGTGCGCGCAGCGCATCGCCCCCAGTGAAATGGCACCCGGAGAGCGTGAGCATAGCGACCCGAAGATGGGCACGCGGGTCCGAGTGCAGCGACGAGACCGGTTTAACAGCGGCCCCCGGAAACGGGGCAGTGATAGCGATCGCCGAAGGCGAGCCCCTTTTCCGAGAGCCCCCGGCGAGGAGCACAACAGTACTTGTGCGAGGGGACCGTTAGCGGGAGGCCGAGACGCAGACTCGGTGAGCGCAATTCATAGGGCCCGGTCCGCGATCAGCGGACGCGCCATGCCGCCGGCGCGTTCCCGCTAGGAAGTCGCAGGAACGAAACGGTGGACTCCTGGTCCAGGGGGTTCAGCCAAGCTTTCGTGGAGGGAGTCCTGGTCGCCGTCTTCACCTTCTATCTTCTCAGCCCGCCGCAGGGCTCTCAGATTCGAGACTGCCCAGCCCAGCTCTATGCCTTTGAGCAGTCTCGCGCTGCCTAAAATCAGCGGTGATGCGGCGGGCCTAAGATCTCGCGACTTCCCAAAGGCCGCGCCTCAACCCATGGGCTGAACGGAGGAAAGCTGGATTGCTCTGTCCGTCATTTTTCATCACCTCCGAGAGCGTTTCTCGTAACGGTTATCTCGGTTTCGGAACGGGCCTTAGACGATGCGCGCGCCTCATGTTGGCCCTAAACCAACGGGCGTCATCTTCCTTCCACGCGCTATCGGCGCTCAACCGTCGCATGCCCATGACGGTCCGATCCGTACCAACTATAATCTACTGCTCGGACAGAATTTTCTCTAATTTCATTCCAGCCAAGGGGGCCACGAGCCGAGATTGAAGCGATGCCCCCCGCGAAACGTGCCAAGGTGACAACGACTCTGCCGGGCCTTTCGACAGCGGCCACATCCGGGACAAGCTCAGCCGAGAGCAGAGACTTCCTCTGCGGACTTGGCTTGGACATCGACTCCATTAACGTGCATCTCTGCGAGCTTCGCTGGCACACGGCCGGAGAGCTCAGCATTACCGGCCACAATGGATGATCCTCACGGCCTTGGAGGATCTCGACAAGGCGATGGTGTCCCGTTCAATTGATGGCACGGCAGCTGCAACAGCACGGCAACACCAGTGTGCGATGCGGTCGCGCGCTGTTCTGGTTACCGCGGCCCCTCCCTCATCGAACTGAAGTTTAAAGAGCGGTCCCTTTGCAATTCTAGCTAACCGCGAAATTAAAATTTATTACCCGTTTAAATTGCTGACAGCCACGTTTATAAGCAGCCAGCTCCGCTTCTGGAGCGATATGGAGTCGGCAATGTCTCAAGCAAACTGGAAATTGGCGAAATGGATCGGCGCGGCTTGCCTCGGGCTGCTACTGGCGGGACCGGCAAAGGCGCAACCGCTCTGGACCTGGACCAACCAATACGGCTCGACTCTAGCGGTCAACAGCTACAACCAGAGCACAGGCGCGATTTCCGGCACCTATACCAACAACGCGAGCAATAGCTGCGATGAAGGCGCGCCTCAGGCCATGACAGGCTGGCTCGCCCAGACCAATAACGGCACGGCGATCAGCTTTTCAGTCAACTTCGTAGGCTGCGGCTCGACTACCGTGTGGACCGGACAGCTCAATGCTGCGTCGGGCTTTCAGGGCCTTTGGCTGCTTTCGCTCGCCGAGCCGGTAGCATGGAATGGCATCAGTGCCGGGGCCGACATCTTCACTTTCGCTAATGGCGACAAGTCGAAATTGACGTCAGTTGGTGGCGAGGCGGCCATGGGCGGCGCAGGAGAGAAGCTCTCGAACACGAAGAATCGCAAATGACATAACTAGCCAGCGTGACGACGTTTCGAACAATGTCGTCACGCTGTCCACCTTCATTGCATGGCAAACAGGCCCAATGCAGTGCGCAACCTTACGGCGCCTCCGAAACACCCGGCT
>NZ_AUEZ01000097.1 GCF_000426245.1 Bradyrhizobium sp. Ai1a-2
TCGAGGTCCTCCACGCTACCAGCGTCCGCCGCCAGACTCAGGATCGTATCCTGCGCCTTGGCGTGCAGGATCAGGCGGGTCGAGTCCGCCTTGGGATCGCAGCCGACGATCAGGATCTTGTGGCCCATCTCGGCCAGCGCTGCCAGCGTGTTCTGCGAGGTCGTCGACTTGCCGATGCCACCCTTGCCGTAGAACGCGATTTGTCTCAGTGAAGCCATGT
This sequence comes from Bradyrhizobium sp. Ai1a-2, assembly GCF_000426245.1. Lineage (GTDB taxonomy): Bacteria > Pseudomonadota > Alphaproteobacteria > Rhizobiales > Xanthobacteraceae > Bradyrhizobium. The sequence continues at coordinate 221 of NZ_AUEZ01000097.1, forward strand.
AGCTCTCCATCAACCGATTGCCAAAGATTGCGCGGTTTCCTTTCCGCGCGAGCTTGTTTCTCTCTCAGAAACGGGGCACACGGGTCCAAGGGAAGGAGAGCATCGCTCGTCTTGCGCGTCGGCCTGCACTCAGCCCTTACTCAGTGTTGCGGCACCCTCATAGCAACCGCCGTGCCAGTGTTGTCCCTTGCCGGTTAAGCTCTTGATTGGGCTTTAAAAACAGGGCGACCCGCTACTGGACGGCAGCTGTTTTGAAAACGACAGCAGCTCTCCCACTGTCCGAAAGCAAACAACGTTCACAGCGCAGGAGGATTTTGCTGCCGAATTTGGTTTCACCACCGACCAAATCAAGGCATGGGAGCAGAATCGATCGCGACCGCAAGGCGGAGCGCGCGCCTATTTGACGATTATCTCTCGAGATCCCAAAACGCTCATGACTACTCTACGAAACGTGGCCAAGGCAAACCCCAGGCGCAAGAAGGCTGCCTGAAACGCGAACGCTAGGCATCCGCGATTCTCCAATTGAAGGCCGTTGCTCGCTCATGAGTGGCGGCCTTTTGTATGGATTCGGACTGATGAATTTGTCGTTTTTTCCGGCCGAAGTGCGCCTTTTGATTGAATGCAACTGGTGTAGCAACTCGCGGATCTCGGCTGGGTGAGGCCATGGCCTGTTAACAGCGCGACAGTCGCGCTGCGCTGCCCATCTTATGTACCTTGTCCTCCATCGCGCGCGGCGCCTTGCAGGTACGGCGCGGCGGGATCTTCGAGCTGCCCATCTCCTGATGGAAGCCGATCTCGCTATCGGTGCCGACAGCGACGGCTTCCATGCCGTCCGAAGACGTCGTCCATGTGATCGAATCCCTTAATGGGCAGGCCTCGAACAACGGCGAGTCGCCCCTGATCGTTCGCGCCATAGATTAGGCCTTCAGCGGCGTCCACCGGATTCATAGGTGCTGACGACGCGTTTGGCCTCCTCGCACACCATTGCGGCCGCCTGGGCGAGGATCGGCTCCAGCGTGCAGTGGCGCCTCACAAAGGAAGGTCGCCCACCGTGAGGGAATTGCGCGTCAGTTGAAAGATGAAGACCTCGTACTTGAGTTCATCCGGATCCGGCACCGACACCGTGCGTGTCCTTCGGAAAAGACGCGCTCGCGGGGCGAGAGAGCATCCCATCGGCCCCTCCGGAGGAAGATCGAATTTTTGCACTTCGAGATCGGCTTCCGTCCCTCGAGGTATAGCCGACCGAGCGCCGAATAGAGCCCGACAGGAAGCCAAGTCTAGGAGGTCTTTGATCGTCTCGATCTTGGTCTTCGCCAGTGCGGCAGCGACGGTGGCTTCCGTGGGATTGCGCGCGAAAACTATGTGCCGATGTCGGTCGTCGACCTGCGCCGATGTTCATGGGAACGACGGCGTTTTCTCGAAAGATCCTGCAGCGGATCGAGCAACGGAGTCACGATCATGAGATCGTGCCCTGTTAGTCCGGATGAATCATGATGTCCATGGTTTCGTCGCTATCCTCGAATGGATCGGGAAGCCGCCTGTCCTCCACCAGCTTTACACCGCACAGGCAGACGTCGCCCCCGATCACGGCCAGCGCGATCGGCTCAAGGGCTTTTCCATTGCAGGGGCCATCGATGCAAAACCCGCTGTCGATCTCGAAGCTCGCACCGTGCCGGCCGCATCTGAGAAAGGAGCGGTCCGGCGAGAAAAATTCGCCGGAGCCGATGTTGAGCCAGACGCCGTCATGCGGACAGCGGTTGACATAACCGATATAGTCGTTGCCGAAGGTCCGCACGACGACAATCGGAAACAGCCGGCTCTCGCCGCTGTCGTCTATCCGCGACAGGCTGAAGCCCTTAGCGCCGCCCCGTTCGATGGCATCGGCGTGACAGACAGCGAAGACGTCGATCTCTTGGCTGGCCATATCGCGGATGCTCCCTTCGCTTATGCTGTCGTCGCGGTTTCCCGCTTGAGGGCACGACCGCGGCCCGCGTCAGCCCAAACACGCCGTGACCACAATCAGCGCCCGGTAGGCATCGCCTGCCCTCTCGCCGAGATGAGAGTCAAGCCATGGGTGCGGCGCAAGTTCTGCCGGGCGCTTGCCGAGCTCGCCCACCGTCCGTTCGAGGAACAATGATTTGTTACGGATCCATGTGCCTTCCCAACCTTTAAGGCGAAGCCTGAAGAAACCGAGCCGAAGCCCCAAGAGCCCGAAAATCATGTTTCCGGTTCCGCGCACCTTGCCCGGCCGGCGTGCCGCGACTTAGAGCCGACGCCCACGATCATTGAGCTTCTCATTCTCTTTGTGCGCCGCCTCCGGGAGTTCCTTGCGGCCTTCCTGGACGAAGAGTGGCGCGATCCCTATTTGGCCTGCCCTTGCATTTCTGTGGAATGGCGATCTCCGCGCCCAGCCCCGCCGCCAAGAGTGATGTTGCTTTAATGATCTCGATCACCTTGGCACACAGCAAGAACCCTGACCGTCGACATTCAATCCTCCTTTGCGTGTTACTGAGGTCTCCCCGGCTCTAATAAATCGCTGCGCCCGCGCCGATGTTGATGGACGCGTCCTTCATCGTCTCCACGATGAACTCGATCTGGTTGGCGGTGAGGTGGGTGTGAAACGGCAGCGCGACGGCGCGATCGGCGATCTTTTCCGCGACCAGGAAATCGCGATGGCGGTAGCCGAGGTCAAAATAATGCCGTTGCAGATGCAGCGGATGGCAATAGGCGGCAGCCTCGACCTGCTCGATGCGCAGATCATCGACAATAGCGTCACGGCTGGAGCGCGTGAAGCGCGTCCCAAGATGGACCAGATAGAGAAACCAGTTCACCTCGGTCACATCGGGGCCGACATAGGGCGGCTTGATACCCTCGAACGATTGCATATGCGCATTGTAGAGCTGCTCGATGAGCCGACGCCGCTCTAGGATTTCGTCAAGGCGCTTCAGCTGCGCAAGCCCCAACGCGGCTGTAAGATCGCTCATGCCGGCCTGGTAAGGCGCTGCGCTGCTGACGACAACGGAGGAGCGCTGATCCAGCCGATGCGCGCGGTGGCGACGCAAGCCTACGGCCACGTCGACATCGTCGGTCACCACCATGCCGCCCTCGCCGCAGGTCAGGGCCAGGGGTTGGGCAAAGTCGAACACGGCGATATCGCCAAAGCGGCCGACGAGTTCGCGCTTATATCTCGATCCGATTGCTTCGGTGGAATCCTCCAGTAGCACCAGCTGATGGCGCTGCGCGATCGCGCGTAGCTCAGACCAAGGGGCCGGATGGCCATTGGGATTGCCGCCAATAATCGCCCGTGTGCTGGCCGTGATACGCTCTTCGACTTTCGCCGGAACCACTGCTCCCGACCAATAATCGACGTCGGCAAATACCGCCCGCGCGCCCGACAGACTGATGGCATGCACCGTCTCACGAAACGAATAGGGGGAGGCGATCACCTCCTGCCCCGGCCCGATGCCGAGGGCCTTTAGCGCAAGCAGAAGCCCGATGGTGCCGCTTGGTACGGCAACGGCATATTTCCGGCCGACATAGGCGGCAAAGGCATTCTCGAAGGCCTCGGTCACCGGCCCGTTCGAGATCCGGGGCGAACACAGCTGGGTTTCCAGGGCGGAGAGCTCGGCGAAGGTGACATCGGGATCGGAGAGCGGAATGAAAGATAGATCCGCCTCGCCCCCCGCGTCGTGATCCTTTGCGAGTTCAACGCTAGTCATTACCGCGTACTCCTTGCCGCCAGGACGATGCCAGTCGCGCGGGCCGGATCGGCCGTGATCTGTACGCAATGAGCGGAGCCATCGATCAGATGCAGGTCGAACCGTGGAAAGCTGCGGAACGGGGGCTCCGTCATGTCGGACGCGTCACAGCGCGTGCAGGCGAGCTGTGGAAAGCGCCGCCGCAGCTCGGCGAACGGGCTCGCATCGGCATCAGCTGTCGCAAGCAGCCGTTCGATTTCGATCAGTTCATCAGTGCCGAGCACCATCGCGACTCCTATATGAGTGCTTCCAAAGGGAGCGTCATTGCCAGAACACCCGCTCGGAATCTGTGTTCAATTCGTCGATCGCTGCGGTCAGCCGCTGGTGGATGCTGTGAAACTCCCAGAGCCCGCGCGCGTGATCTTTACGAAACAGTTTCCATGTCGCGCTCGTCGCGTCATGATGGATCAGCGCGACATCAATCAAACCGCCGTCTTTGTCGATATTGCGCGAGCAACACGGACTCTCGATGAGATAGCCACTCCTTACCGGCTTCACATTCGGCGAGACATAGCGATAGCGTTTGCGCGAGGTCAAGGCGCGCTCGATCCGCTTGCGGTCGAGCTCGTTCGGGTGAGCGACCAGCCCGACCCGTACCTTTCTTCCGACCGCGGCGTTCATCGCGAAAGGCCACCTCAAGGCACTGTGATCTCTTCTTCAAGACAACCGACGACAAGCCGCTCACCAAACTCCACAAGATAGATCGGCAAGTTCGCTTCGGTTTGCATGCCGACCTTCACGATCTCGCCGATGTCGCCGGCGCCGACCAGGAGCCCGTCAGCCGGCGCATCGGGAAACGAGCCGTCGTTAACGAGGTCGACCGCGGCTTTGACGCGCTGGCCCCATTGGTATTTCGGAAATCGCGGCTCGATCATGACGCGATCTCTTCTGGTAACGGCAGGTCGTCGGGCTCCTCGCGCGCGTGCACCGGATCGAGCTCCTTGCGCTTCATGCCGACGCGATTGCCGCTTTCAAGAAACTCGACACCATAGATGTAGAATTGCTGCAGGAACGTCCCAATGGAGACAACGTAACCCACCTCGCCTTTCTTGGCCAAGACGTCGCCGATCTCCTTGCCGGCATAGGTGCCGTCATTGCGGATCGTGCGCTTGGCCCGTACCTGTTCGCCAAGGTTGAAGGACGGCGGTCCACTTAGCTCGACGACGTCACTGTCGCGGACGATGTTGCTCATGCATCACTTCCTCGCGGACTTGCAAGCCGGACGGCCACGCGCGGGCAACTCCTGCACAGCACTGTCGGTGAAGCCTGCTAACTCGACAGCTGCAATGCGCGTCGCCACTTCGTGGTTGACCCCCCGATCGAGGTCGCGCCGCAGAGCGGTCGGAGATTCTGGCGATAGTTGCTGCGCAATCGAGCCGCACGAAGGCGTTCGGGTCCTGCACGCTATGGTGCGCACCCAGTCGTAGCGAACACGACCTCCTCCTATGCGGTGGAGATCGACTTCCTGCTCATGCATCGCCCGTCCGAACTGCAAGTCGTTGTGCAGCCGCATGACATGGTACTTGGGCAGCCGCCGCGCCCCGTTCCAGCGCACGGTTTCTTTGGCGCCATTAGGAAGCGGCGCCGATAGAACGAGATGGCCGTACTTGTCCGCGATCGCCCGCACCTCGAAATGCGCCTGCGCAATGTCGGCGTTGGCGAGCGCCGATTTCCAGTTGCAGAAACGGGCGATACGCCGGGCGTAGTGGTCATTGACGCAGGCATGCGTCAGCGGCCAACCGCCCGTTCTCTTCAGCGATAGGTTGATGCAGTCGCTGCAATTGCCCCCATGGCCATGCCAGTCGCGGACCTCATCGATGTTATCCGTCATCGTCCTGCCCCATCCGCTCCAGCACGTCCAGAAGGACCCTGGCGCCGACCTTGTCGGCCGGGTCGAGTTCGAGCAGCTTTTTCGTGGCCACGCGCCCTTCGTCCAGATCGCCGAGCCGCATCTGCAGGTAGGCATAGCCCTTCAGTGAAAACAGATAGAAGCGCGGCAGGACGCTTTCGTAGCTGCCGAACGCGGCATCGGCTGCTTTGACCTGTCGCCAATCGTCGGCGAGTCCGCTTTCACGCGCGGCCTGGGCGATGCAGCGGCGTGCGATCTCCAGTGCCTCCGACCACCGGCCCTTGTAGAAGTAGAAGCGATAGAGGACGATAAGGACGGCGGCGTTGCCCGGCGCCAGCGCCCGCGCTTGGTGCAGGTGTTTTTCTACGACCTCGTCCAGGTGATAGGAGAGCCCGGCCTGCCAAAGATGATCCTCGGCTTCGCGCGGCAGGCCTTCGCCCAGCAGCCTGCGCGCGATCAGCGCCCCCTCGCTCCCGGACAGCGGATTGCCTGCTACATCCAGGCTCATCGGCAGCTTTCCTCTTCTAATGGGCAGCCCTAGCGGCCTTGCTTGAGCACACACCTGCTTCGAGCCAGGTCGGGTCCGCGAAACGGGCCGGTCAAGTCGATTGTCGCACCGCTTGGCAGCGGCCCGTCCTCGGCATTAAGAAACCAGTTTAGGCCGTTGCGCTCGGCGCCTTGCTGACCGGGCCCCAGTGGCGCCGCAACACCGCAACACCAATATCGGCAGACAATCCCGTGCAGCCGGCAGCTGTAACGGTGAGTCGGAAGCCGGAGTCAGCGGCGTCATCTGCGCGCAGCTCAAAGCTCATGATTTCTCCGAAGCCGGCGTCAGCGTGAAATTCACGACCCCCTCCCTTATGCCCGCGCCTGATAGCGCGGCAATGAATTGTCGAGCACACAGGTATTGTCGACCGGACAGACTGCCACGCATTGCGGCTCGTCGAAATAGCCGATGCATTCGGTGCATTTCTTAGGATCAATCACGAACGTCCCGCCCTTCTCCGAGATTGCGACGTTGGGACATTCAAGCTCGCAGGCCGAGCAGCTCGTGCATTGCGAGGCGATGATCTTGAACGGCATCGATATCTCCCTTACGCCGCCGAAACCAGCGCGCCCTGCCGGATTCCCTCGCCACCGCGTTCGACATGCGGGATCTCCCCGCTTTGCACTTTCTCGAGATAAGACTTGAACCAGGCGATCGCGGATTTCTCGATGAACTCGTGCGCGTATTGATCGACGGGCTCGATTCCGGCCTTGATCAGGTCGCTTTTCGGGCAGCCGCCGATTTTGGCTACGAACACCGCATGGCAGTCATTGATGGCGTGGATGATCATCGTAAGGCTGCCCTCCTCGCCATAACCGCCCTGGCAATAGCGATCGGCGCGACGGTGACCAACGAATTTGGCGCCAGATTTCGAGAGTTCGTATACTTGAAACTCCTTGGCATGGCCAAAATGCTCGTTGATCAAGCCCGAGCCCTTCGTTGCGACCGCAACTAGAAGATTGATGTCGCTCATCTCGCCCGCGAGGTCGGCCAGTTGATCCTGCTTGGCCGCGACCTTGGCGACGCGTTCCTCCTCTACCTTGGCCTGATAGGCTTTGCGCGTCTTTAGGTCGTACTTGACATTCATAGCCATGATCTTCTCCGTGGTGAATTCTGCGCTGCGATCCTCGCCGAGTAGGCCGACGGCGTCGGCGCGGCACTGGCGGCAATGCCGCATCATGTTCATCTTGCCTTCACAAGCGTCCTGCAGCGCCTTTAATTCCTGCGCCGTCGGACCGCGCTGGCCCTTGAGACCGAACACGGTACCGTGCTGGGGCGCGGAGATCAGCGGCATGATGTTGTGCAGGAATGCGCCGCGTAACTTCACGGCCTTGTTGACCTCGACCAGGTGTTGGTCGTTGATGCCCGGGATCATCACCGAATTGATCTTGCACAGAATGCCGCGCTCCGTGAGCATCTCGAGGCCTTGCAGCTGGCGATCACCCAGAATCTTTGCCGCTTCGAGGCCGGTGTAGCGCTTGTGGCTAAAGAAAATCCACGGATAGATCTTGGCGCCGATTTGGGGATCAATCATGTTGATGGTGATGGTGACGTGACCGATGTTCAAGCCGGCGATGGTGTCGACGTGATCGGGCAGGACTAGCCCGTTGGTCGACAAGCACAGCTTGATATCCGGCGCGGCTTTGGCCACCAGCTCGAACGTCTTAAATGTTTTCTCCGGATTGGCCAGGGGATCGCCGGGGCCGGCAATGCCAAGCACGGTCATCTGCGGAATGGTGGAAGCAACGGCGAGCATTTTCTTCGCCGCCTGCTCAGGCGTGAGCTTCTCGCTCACCACGCCCGGGCGGGATTCATTGGCACAGTCATATTTGCGATTGCAGTAATTGCACTGGATGTTGCACGCCGGCGCGACGGCGACATGCATGCGGGCGTAATGGTGATGTGCCTCTTCGCTATAGCAGGGATGGTTTTTCACCTTTTCCCAGATCGCGGTCGGCAGATCGCCCCGGCCGGCCTGTGATCCGCAGCTTGCCTTACCCCTGCCGCCCGAGGTGCCGCAGCCCTTGTGCTCGGCGATCGCCTGCCTGATCTCGCTGATATCAGCGGCGCTGCCCAAGGAGCTTGCCTCATTACGTCCCGACACATCCATTTGCTATTCTCTCTGCAGGCGGAAACTTCAAGTGAGAGTTAGCAACTCGCGTGCCATAAAAGGCGTCTCGGAAATTTCTCTCCGAAGTCAGCACGTTAGCCATGCCCTCGCGCACGCACACAGAAATTTGAGGGTTGTTGCAAACGTGACAGAAGTCGCGATCCAGCACGGGAATGCGATCACGCGCACATCAATCTGTCAAAGACGCGCGCGCGAAAGCTCCGTTGAGAGCTCGAAGGCAAGATCCCGTTAGGCACAGATCAAGATCTCGACCGCGCGCGGAAGCGCAATCGCCAGCGGCGTCAGACGCTGCTCGGCCAGGAAGCGCAGCTCGTTGCGCGAGAGCGCGTCCGGCTCGACAATTGCATAATGGCCGTCGGCTGAACGCTTGCTGATCTGCCGCGCATAGATGCGCAGCAGCTGGTCGTTGAAGCGACAGCCGATGAAAAGAAAGCTCCGCCCGGTTCGCCGCTCCTTGATGATTTCCGGAATCGGCGTCTGGATGTCGATCTCGGTCAGCACCTCGACATAATCTGCATCGGAGATAAGGAAGTTCGCGGCGGGCAGCAGGCCGCCGTGCGGCTTGTAGAGGACTGTCGTCCAACTGCCAGCCGCAGCGCGATCGACCTCTTTGCCTTCTGCATCATAGAAGCGATACCAGCGGTCCTCGCCGATGCCTGCGCGGGTGATGCCCTGCACCTCACCCCATCCCTCGCGCTTGCGAAGCGCCGCACGCATCGCGTCGTCATACCAGGCGTCGACGACGACAGGCAGGCGCAGTGAGGCGAGATGATGATGCAGCGGCGTCGGCTCGACCGACGCGGCGAAGGCCTGCGCTATCAATGCCGTCAGTGTGGAGCGATGCTTATTGCTTTCGATGTACTGCGCCGACGCCCACGGATTGCCCTTGGCCCGACGCGGCAGCGCGACCTTGCTGGCAAAAAAGGCCGCCAATGCCTCTGGCGTCATCGGCACATCTGGCTTGGACAACTCGGCGACGCCTGGTCCGAGATAGGGGACAATGCTGCCGGCACGCAGCCTCGCCGCGACATCGGTGAGAATCGCCTCAGCATCGGCTGCGTTCACAATATCGATGTGTCGGATCGCCTTCATCGCTCGTCCCCGTCTTCGCCCCGTTTTCTGGCATTGATGGTGATCGGCAGTGGCGTGTCCTTCGCCATGTCGGGGAGATCAAGCACCCAGCCATTGGCTATTCTGATCCAACCGCCCCACAGCGTCTCGTGCTCGGATTCCACGATCGGCTCCTCAAGATCTTTTTTCGGCACGTAAATCGACAGGCTCCCCTCCGGAGAGCGGCGGATCATGACTTTCATGGGATCAACTCCGTAAATCGGACGGGTCGCTGACGGGATTGGCGTGCGTCCGCGACATGGCGCGCAGGCGAGCTACGATATCGGACAGCACGCGGACGACCTGATCGACCTCTTCCACAGTGGTTTCATGCGACAGCGAAAAACGCACAGCGCCGCGCAGGCTTCCCGCCGGCACGTTCATGGCGCGCAGCACATGCGATGGCTCCATTGAACCGGACCTACACGCTGATCCGAGCGAAGTGGCAATGCCGGCGCGATTGAGATGATGGACGATCGCTTCGCCTTCGAGATGCTCGAAGATGATATTGGCCGTGTTCGGCAACCGGTTGCTGACGTCGCCCAGGACAATGCACTGGCCGTTCTGCAACGTCGCCCGTTCCAGGCGATCGCGCAACGCAGCAACGCGAACGCGCTCCGCCTCGAGGCGCTCTGCCGCAAGCTCTGCGGCTTTTCCAAGACCTACGATGCCGGGAACGTTCTCAGTTCCGCCGCGGCGTCCTCGTTCCTGTGCTCCACCCCAGATCAGCGGCCTGAACTTTGTGTCTTTGCGCAAATAGAGCGCGCCAACTCCCTTTGGTCCGTGTAGCTTGTGCGCGGACAGCGACAGCATGTCGATTTCGCTGACCTTCAGGTCGATAGGCACCCTGCCTATGGCCTGCACCGCATCGGTGTGAAACAGCGCGCCGGACGCTCGTGCCATCCTGGCGAGAGCTTCTACGGGGAAAATGGTTCCAGTCTCGTTGTTGGCCCACATGACGGACGCAACCGCCGTGCGTGGTCCAAGCGCCCAGCGAAAAGCCTCAACATCAAGCCGGCCGCGCGAATCCACCGGGATTAGATGGGTCTTGACACCCCTTGTCGTCAACTGTTTGACCAGCGCCAGGATCGCCTGGTGCTCGACCGAGGTGGTGACGATCTCGTCCCGCCCCTCCTGGGTCACGAGCGCGGAAAGAATGGCGGCGTTGTTGGATTCGGTCCCGCCAGAGGTGAAGACGATCTCATGATCGTAGGCAACCCCTAACAAGGCCTGCAGGCTGCGGCGCGCTTGCTTCACAGCGCCCGCGACCTTGTTCCCGAAGTCATGCGCCGAGGAAGCATTGCCGAACTGCTCGGTGAGGAACGGCAACATGGCTTCGACAACACGCGGATCCGTCCGCGTTGTTGCATTGTTGTCGAGATAAACCGACACAAAGGCCTCGTTCAATGCCGCGGCTTGGCGGCGCCGGCGTAGGGTACTAGGCGAACGAATTCACCGAGCCTTTCGACCAGCCGCGCCTGGATACCTTCCAGCGTCGCGCTTGAAAGCTTGCAGAACACGCAGGCACCCGTCAGCTTGACCATGATCTTGTTGCCGTCGATCTCGATCAGCTGACAGTCGCCGCCGTCGCGTTGCAGATTGGGGCGGATCTCCTCGATTATGGCATGAATGATTTTCCGCCGATCGGTCTCAGTCACCGGCGGTTGCTTCAGTTGTTTGAGTTCGACCAGCATGCTTCGATTTCTCTTGTCATCAGCCAAAGGATTTGCCGCAGGAGCAGCTCGACTTTGCGTTTGGATTGTCGAAGGTGAAGCCTGAGCCCTCCAGTGCCACCACGAAGTCGATGGTCGTGCCGGCGAGGTGCTCATGGCTTTTGTTGTCAACGAACATCTTGACCCCATCGCGCTCTATTACGGTGTCGTCTGGCTTCGGCTCGTCGGCAAGGCCCATCATGTATTTGAATCCGGCGCAGCCGCCGACCTCGACCATGATGCGCAGGCCGCTCGTCGGCTTCGCCGACGTCGAAATCGCGCTCTTGACCGCATTCACTGCGCTGTCAGTCAAATTAATCATGGCTCACCTTTGTCCCTCGCTCGGTTGCCTGCGAAGGGCAAGTCGCATGCCAGCGCACACGCGCTTGATCATGCTCACCTTTTCAAATCACGCCTGTTCGCCTCGCGACGCGTGTAGGGTTTCTGACAACAGGCTTCGAGGGATCGCGGCTCGCTTGCGTGTTTTCTTTATGGATTTCGCCGATGAAGCGTGGCGCACACGGCGGCAAACAACTTGCATTGCGTGTCGCGCCGGCCGAGGTGTCCGGCGATTATCTTAGATCGAGGGACGACTATTCATGACTGCAATCGAGAACACAGCGCTCGGCCGGTTGGAGAAGGAGGGGCGCTTGCTCAACGCCGTATTCAAGGGCCCGACCACCAGGCCGGGCCAGTTCGGCTTTCGCGGCGATATTGCATTGAAATTCCAGGCCCAGGTCGCGGACGAGAAACGACCGCCCGAATATTCGCTCGAGCAGGTACTGATAGTGGCGCAGGAAGGCGAAAGCACAATTCCGGTGCTGGCCGGCTATCTGCACTCCTTTGCCTATCTCGCCGATGTCGTAAAGGTTCTAGGCGGCGCGCTGGGCCCTGACGGCAGCTACTTCATCTTCTGCAACAACATAGATCTGTTGGCGAGATACCGAATCAAGCTCGGCGATATCACCTTCCACGTGCTGCCCTGCGATCAATCCACCGTTTGGAAGGAAATGATGGACCTGGTCGGGGTCGACAGGAACGATATTAAGAGGCTCAATGCAGGTGGCAAGCTCGATTGCCTGCTCGGCGCGGCCCAGGATGTCGGAGCGCGGTTTGACGATATCTCTTACGAAGACGGGCTGAAAAGGATGGAGCCCGTGAAAAACCGCAACGAGAACCGCCCGGTCTGAGCATCGGCTTCAGCTTTTGCCGGAGGGATCGTGCTCCTCCTCGAGGAGCCGCACTCCGGTGACGCAGATGTCGCCGTCCAACACTGTCAACGTGATGGGCGTGAGCCCGCTACCCTTGCACGGGCCATCAACGCAGCGGCCGGTGCTGAGCTCGAAGGCCGAGCCATGTTTGCCGCACATCAGCCGGTTGCCGCTGGGATCAAGGAACTGGTTGCGTTCCCAGTCCAGGTTGACGCCATTGTGCGGGCATTTATTAACATAGCCAAACACCTGCTTACCCCAGCGCACGACGATAATGGGCCACGGCCTTTGACTGCCGTCTTCGTCGAGGATCATGAGGTGGAAGCCCATGGCGCGCCGACTTGGAATGTCGTTGAAGGCGCAGATCGCATAGGCGGTGTTCGCCTGCATCCGTTGTTCGCTCATGACAAGACGCCTGTGATTGGTTACCTTGCGATGAGCCTTGCAAAAATCGCGCAAGTGACGGATCTGGTCGCTTCTGCGGCGAATCCGACGCGCGACGTCGACCTCATTCGATGAGCGAGAGATTTGAACTGACCGCGTCCGTCGACGCAGCTCTTCGTGCTGGCTGTCCAGGAAGGATCATTTTGTGTCGTATCTCGCAGGCGCGACGGACGGCGCTTCGATACCTACTCACGGCCTTGCGACGGCAGCTTCCGGCGTTGCGTGTCGACTGGGCACTGGCGCGGCTCTCGGATCAGGGGAGGCCGCAGGTCAAGACCACAACTGGACGGACGCAAGCTCGAGGTTATTGGGTTTGCCATCTGTCTCGACGGCAAGCTCGCAGCGATTAACTGGTGGGGGTGCTAGCGCACCCGAACCGGCGTGTCATCCTGGCTGCGCGTCCCGCAGGTCCCCCATATGGCCGCGCGGCGTGCCGTTGACGCGAGAGGAGGCGGACATCGTATACGTTTCTTTCAAGCAAGCCGATCCCGCGAAGCTGGCTAATACCATCGTTATTAACGAACGCTTCCGCATCGCCGCGATGAGGAATGGGCGCGAACAGGGGATTGAGTGATCTTCCCTCCCCTTCACGGAGTGTCGGGGTGGAGGCTCATCCGCGAGCGCAGCACCATCGAGAGTCCCCTCGCCCAATGCTAGTGTCGACCTCTCTGCTCCATGGGAGAGGTGGACAGAGGCGCCGCTTAAGCCGCTTCCGCCGAGGCGGGCACGTGAGTCTGGCAGGCAGTCGGACAGACCCGGGCACAGGCCCCGCAGCCGATGCAGGCGCCCTGGTCATTCATCACCATAATCTTCTTCTCGATCTCATCGTCGTCATCATCGAGATCGACTAGCTCGCCCTCCTCGTTTATTCCCTTCAACGTCATGACGTTCCGACCGCAGACCTTGAAGCACCGGCCACAGCCGATGCAGTGGTTGGCATCGATCGAGATCAGAAAATCCGGCGTCCAGTTGCGACCATCGCGCGTTGCAAATGACATGCTTGGACCTCCTTACGCCTTTTCCAGCGCTTTCAGATCCTCGCGCTTCCGCTCGAGTTCGGCAAACGCATCGTGCGCCTTCTGCGCCACCGTCATGATAGAGGTCCAGTTGAGAGGCAATTCCTCCGAAAGATCGTGGAGATCCATCTTGGCCTGCGTCGCCTTGGTCGAAAGCTTTTTATTTCCGCCCTCAGCGTCTGAAGATCGCTCATAAGCTGCCCTCAATAGTTCGCAACGTCGGGAAATTTCCGGATCATCTTGATGGCGCCTTTGACATATTTGCCGCCCTCGGCGGCCAGCTTTCCGAGATTGTCAAACCCGAAGCGATGCACATCGCGCAGCTGCTTGTTTATTACGATCAGCCGGCCACCGATCAGTACCATGCGGCCAAAGCCTTCATGGTGCATCTTCAGCATCGGCTGGATCATGACGCCCGTCGCCTTTTCAATCGAGAGCGCGACCGCATTGAAGAACAGCTCCAGCCGCCACACCGTATCCGGATCGGGATCGCCGACGATCGGCAACGTGCGCCGCTTGTCCTTGTCGAGGATGTAGGGCTGGAGCAGATCGAGATCGCTCTTGCCTTCCCAGGCGCCATGAATGTCCTCAGCGCGCCAGATCTTGACCAGGTCTTTGACGAACGGCGCATCGAGAGCGCTGTCGGTTTGCGGTATTTCTACGGTCGCAGTCATGTCGCCCTCATTCTTCGAAATCGAACGTGCGCTCCTGGCCCTTGGCCAAGGCTTTGCGCAACCACGGAGGCGGCGTCCCCTTCAGCACGCACTGGAGCTTCTCGACCAGCGCCAGGATATTCTCGGGCTTGTTCACCTTGATGGGATGTATGTTGTTCGCCACCGCCCGCGCGGCACCGGAACCACCGATGGCAGCGACATAGAGGATGGCGCAATCCTTGATCGCCTCGAGCTTGGGCGCAAGCTTGTCTTCGTTGCCGTCTTCGTTGAGATCTCCGTCGAACTGAACTGCTTTCAGAAACACGTGCCCGTTCGGCCCAATATCATATATGGCAATGTTCTTGGCCCAGCCGAAATGCGCATCGACGCGCCTCAAGTCCTGGGTAGCGAATGCGACTTTCATGCAATCGACCTCTCTGTCGCGTCAATAGAGCTGCGGTGGCCGGGACCTGTAGGCTGGTCTCGGTGATCGCCAGGTATCGGGCGTCGGCTGCTGATTTTCCTCGCGGTCGGCGATCACGAGATTGGCGATATCGAAGATCAGGTCGCGCGTGCCGCGATAACCGACGGATCGCTGGTGCCCCGCGCCGATTCGATCGAACATCGGAAATCCCGCGCGATAAAACGGAATGTTTAGTCGTGCGGCGGCCTGGCGACCATGCGAGTGGGTGATCAAAAGATCGCATGCGCGCGCCTTGGCGAGTTCCTCCAGATCTTCAAGATCGCCGATCAACACCTCGTTCGCCTTAACACGCTCTAGCACCGGCGATTGCGTCGTGCTCACGGCCGCGGTGACCTGCGCACCCATTTCCTGCAGCATGCTGGCGACATCGAACAAAAGGTCGGGCTCAGCGCCAATCGCAAGCCTGCGGCCGCCGATATGGAAATGCGCATCCAGCATGGCATCGGCGAGTTGGCCGCGCTGCCGCCGGTACTTTGATGGCACCGAGCGCCCGCTGATCTCGCTGAGGAACGCGACGAATTCATCGTTGGGGATAAGTCCGCATAGCCGCTCGAACAGGCGAAACGGCACCCCAGTCTTGGCCTGCATGGCTTCTGCCGCCCGCCGCATCTGCGCACCGATGGCAATGGTCCAGCCGGCCCGGCCCATGCTCGCGACTTCGTCGACCCCGATCCCGCCGATGGTCGTCGGTGTGAACTCGTCGGGGATATGCCCGTCCAGCGATCCCGCCAGATCAGGCAGGAACAATGGCTTCAGGCCGAAATCCTCCAGAATTGTCCTCAGTTCGTCTAGATCACCCGGCGTCAGGTGACATCCGGGGAGCACATTCACCCGCGCGGCATCGCGCTCCGCCTCGATCGCCGGGGCCTCCACCAGCACCTCAACTATGCGCGTCACCGTCTTTTCCCAGCCGTTCTGGAACCCGTCCTTGAAATCGGGCGTGGAGACATAGACCAGAGGAAACTTGGCAAGCTGCGGATGCTTCTGGCAAATCAGCTTGATGTAGGCATCGACATCATCGCCATTGGTTTCGGTCACCCCGGTCGAGCAGATCCCGATGATCTCCGGCTTGGTCCGATTGTAGATGTTGAGTATAGCTTTCTCGACATTTTCATAACCGCCGAGCACGGTCGCCACCTCGCTCATCGCAGTGGTCTGCAGCGGTACCGCCTCCCTAAAATGCCGCACGAAAAGAGTGAGCCCGAAGGATGTGCACCCTTGCGAGCCATGCAGAAGCGGCATCGCGCCACGCAGCCCTAAGAAGGCGAATGCGGCGCCGATCGGCTGGCTCATCTTCAGCGGGTTGACCGCGCAGGCCTTCTCGGGCGTGGTGACGATGGCCATGATGTGTCCTATTCCGCTGCCTGCAGCATGGCAGGCGGCAAGGAGGCCGGGATAGCCGCCAGGATATCCTCGATCCGCCTCTTGCAGCAGCCACCGACCGCGTCGGTGTGCTGTCTGACTGCCTCGACGCTGATCAGGCCATGCGAGCGGATCGCATCTTCGATCGTGCCGAGATCGACTGCCTTGCAAAAGCAGATCTTTCTTGCGCGGCGGGTCGTCTCCGCAAGTGCGGGATCGACAACGATTTCGACCGCGTGGGCATCCACCTGCGCGATGGTCTTGATCTTCCGATTATCGACTGTACCGTCCCACGGCGGCGGCCGGCGCAGCTGCTCCCAGATCGGGTTGAACAGGGCCTTGTCGATCTCCTCCACCAGCTTCACCATCCCAACATAGCCCATGTAGGCGTGATGGCGCTCCTGGTTGATATCGAGCCAGGGCATCGCCGCCTTGAGCGCGACGAATTGCGACTTCCCGCCCGAGAGCATGATGTCCGCTTTCGCGTCCTTCAGCATCTTGTACATTTCGCGTGGCGTCATGTCCTCGATCATATGAGCGTCATGGCCCATCAGCTCCTTGATCCGCTCCTTGTCCTCCTTCGTGGATTTCTTCACGCTGGTGCCGACCAGCTCGAGCCCGGCCTCCTGCAGCGCCGCCAGCACGGACCAGGATTTGACGCCGCCGGTGATCAGCAATGCCCGCTTGCCCGCAAAGCGGGGCTTATAGGATTCGATCGTGGCCCAAGCCCGCGCCTCCTCGCGCGCGATCACCGCCTCGGTGTGCTCGATCAGATCTTCCGGCGCGCCGCGCTCGACCAAGAGCCGAGCAATCTCGCGCAATGACTCGCTGGAATCCTGGATGCCGTAGAACGAGCCTTCGAAGAACGGGATGCCGTAACGCTCCTCCATCTTGCGCGCGACATTGATCATTGCCCTCGAACATACCATCATGGCAGCGCGCGCCCGGTGAGACGAGGCAACTTCCCGATATTTGCCATCACCCGAGATGCAGGAGAGAATGCGGATACCAAGCTCGTCAAACAGCGGCTTGACCTGCCAAAGCTCGCCCGACAGGTTGTATTCGCCGATCAGGTTGATGTCGTAGGGGGTGGTGTGGTCTGGCTCTTCGGTGCCGATGACATGCTCAAGCAAAGCTTCGCCGGCAAGCTTGTTGCCGAGGTTTTTCGGACCCACGAAGCCGGGCGAATTGACCGGAATCACCGGTTTGCCGAACTTTTGCGCAGCCGCCTTGCAGACCGCGTTGATGTCGTCGCCGATCATGGCAGGGACACAGGTCTGGTAGACGAAGACAGCGGCCGGGTTGTACTTGTTAATAGTCTCCCTGATTGCCTTGTAGAGACGCTTCTCGCCGCCGAACACGAGGTCAGTTTCGTTCATGTCAGTGGTGAAGCCGGTGCGCCAGATGCTGGCACCGGACGAAGCTGCACCACGGTTGTCCCAGGAATTACCCTCACAGGCGATCGGACCGTGCACGACATGGGCGACGTCCGTAAAAGGCTGCAGCGCGATCTTGGCGCCGTCGAAGGCGCAGCCGCCCGCGGCGCTGCCCGGTTGCAGCTGCTTGGTGCAGCCCTTCTTGCGCCCGACCTCTGACTTGTTGGCGTTCTTGGCGCAGCCCGGCTCGTTAAGGACATCCTGAATGGTGGCCGAAAGCGAACTCATTTATCTCCCCCTTAGCGAGGTTTTCGTGCGCAGCTAAGCCCTTCGTTCGCCTGGCCCCATCGCCCGGCGAGGCTTTCGTCCGCCGGCGATGGCGCATGTCGTCATCATCAACGAATGATGTCGAAGCTGTAGTCGGTCTTGCCGGCAACGTTGGTGTTCTTGTCGATCTCATCGAAGATCTTATCGAGAATCTTCACCAGCACGTTCATCCCGCCCTGATAGCCCCACACCGGATAGCGGTGATGGTGATGCCGATCAAAAATTGGGAAGCCGATTCGGATCAGCGGCGTACCAGTGTCGCGCTCCAGATACTTGCCATGGGTATTGCCGATCAGGAAATCAACCGGCTCGGTGAACAGCAATGAGCGCATGTGCCACAGGTCGCGGCCCGGATAGGCGCGGCAGTTCTGCCCAAACGGCGAGCTCGCAAACAGCGACTGCATCTTCTCTTCCCAAGCCTTGTTGCCGTTGGTGGACAGCACATGGATCGGTTCGGCGCCAAGTTCGAGCAAAAAGGCAGCTAACCCATAGCAGAGGTCTGGATCGCCATAGATCGCGAATTTCTTGCCATGGACATGCGCGCTGGAGTCAGCCATCGCATCAACCAGGCGGCCGCGCTCGCGCGCCAGTTCCTCCGGAATGTTCTTGCCGCTGATGCGCGACAACGCCATCAGGAACTCATCGGTCGCAGACACGCCCACCGGATGGTTGAAAGCCACGACCTCCTGGCCATGGTCAGCGATGAACGGGAGCGTCTTTTCCGTGCACCACTGTTGCATGGAGATCGTCGCCTTTGCATGAACCGCATTCGCGGCGTCTTCCAGCGTAGTGCCGCCATCATACATCCGGAACTCGCCGTCGGTCGGTGTATCGAACACCTCGGAATTGTCGGCGAGGATGGTGTACTGGATGCCCATCAGTTCGAAGATGCGCTTGATCTCGCGGATATTGCCGACAGTAAAGCCGTCAAAGCCGCCGATGAAATTGATCTTCTCGTTGGGCGCGCGCGCGAGTTTCGGCGTTGATCCGGCCTTGCCGTCCCAGAAATGCTCCAGGATGCCCTTCAGGGCATTGTCGTAGCCGGTGACGTGGCTGCCCACGAAAGCTGGCGTATGCGCGAATGGCACATCGAACTCTGCCGGAACCGAGCCTTTTTCCTTTGACGTTTTGATGAAGGCATTGAGGTCGTCACCGATCACCTCCGCCATGCAGGTGGTGGAGACCGCGATCATCTTTGGCTTGTACATGTTGTAGCTGTTGGCGAGCCCGTCGATCATGTTGTTCAGGCCGCCGAATACCGCAGCATCTTCCGTCATCGAGGAGGAGACACAGGAGCTCGGCTCCTTGAAGTGCCGCGACAGATGGCTGCGGTAATAGGCCACGCAGCCCTGTGAGCCGTGCACGAAGGGCAGCGTGCCCTCGAAGCCAACGGAGGCGAACACCGCGCCGAGCGGCTGGCAGGCCTTGGCCGGGTTCACCATCAGCGCTTCCCGCGCAAAGTTCTTTTCGCGATATTCGGGCGTCTTCGCCCACTCTCTGATACGTTCGACTTCCGCGGAATCGCGAGGATTCTCGAACAGTTTCTTCTTGTTGACCAGCATCTGCTGGTATTCCGGACCGCGGAACAGCTCGACGTGATCGAGCACATGTTCTGCATTCTGCGCCATTGGAGAGATCCTTTCGAAAAAATCGTGATCATGTCGGCTCGGCTCCGGGTCTCACAAGAGACCCGGACACGCCGATTATTCCGCAGCCAACAGCTTCGGCTTGGCGACGTCCTTCCAAGGCGCCTTGGTCTTCTTCCAAATCGGAGAGTTGATGGCCATGTCCATGTCACGCGCGAAGATAGCGAACCCGTCATAGCCGTGATACGGCCCCGAATAGTCCCAGGAGTGCATCTGCCGGAACGGCACGCCCATCTTCTGGAACACATATTTTTCCTTAATGCCGGAGCCGACCAGATCGGGCTGCATCTTCTCGACGAAACGCTCGAACTCGTATCCGGTGACGTCGTCATAGATCAGCGTGCCGTCTTTCACATAATGCTGGGCAGTACGCTGATAGTCGTCATTGTGGCCAAACTCATAGCCGGTGCCGACGACCTCCATGCCGAGGTCTTCATAGGCACCGATTACATGACGCGGACGAAGACCGCCGACGAACAGCATCACGGTCTTGCCTTCCAGGCGGGGGCGATATTTTGCGATCACCGCGTCCACCAGCGGCTGATATTTTTCAATTACCCGCTCGGCGCCCTCCTTGATTTTGTCATCGAAATAGCCGGCGATCTTGCGCAGCGAATCCGCGATCTTTGAGGGTCCGAAGAAGTTATATTCGCACCACGGAATACCAAACTTCTCCTCCATATGACGCGAGATGTAGTTCATCGAGCGGTAGCAATGCAGCACGTTAAGCTTCGCCTTCGGCGTTGCCTCAAGCTCGGCCAACGACCCGTCCCCGGACCACTGCGCGATCACCCGCAGGCCCATTTCCTCGAGGAGGATGCGGGACGACCAGGCGTCCCCTCCGATATTATAGTCGCCGATGATCGCG
Source organism: Bradyrhizobium sp. Ai1a-2 (assembly GCF_000426245.1). Taxonomy (GTDB): domain Bacteria; phylum Pseudomonadota; class Alphaproteobacteria; order Rhizobiales; family Xanthobacteraceae; genus Bradyrhizobium. Next base: position 20,715 of record NZ_AUEZ01000097.1, read on the forward strand.
ACGTCGTAAGGCGTCGACTCAAACTTCGGCTTCTCCTCAGGCCTGATCTTGTCGAACACCCAGTCCCGCACGGCGTCGTTCGCGATGTGATGCCCGAGAGACTGCGACACACCACGAAAACCCTCGCAACGGACGGGCACGATGGTCTTGCCGCCATATTCCTTGGACTTCGCCCTGGATACCGCCTCGATATCGTCACCGATCAGACCGATCGGGCATTCCGATTGGATGGTGATGCCGTTGTTGAGCGGGAACAGCTCCTGGATCTCGTCGATGATCTTGACCAGCTTCTTGTCGCCACCGAATACGATATCCTTTTCCTGAAAATCGGAGGTGAACTGCAACGTCACGAAAGTATCGATGCCGGTCGTGCCGACGTAATAGTTGCGCCGCGAGCCCCACGAGTACTGGCCGCAGCCGACCGGACCGTGGCTGATGTGGATCATGTCCTTGATCGGCCCCCAGACCACGCCCTTCGAGCCCGCATAAGCGCAGCCGCGGATCGTCATCACGCCGGGAATGGATTTGAGGTTGGACTTGACGCCACAATCGGATTTGCCGGCCTCGTGCACATTGAGGTGCTTGGCGCGCCTCTTCGCGGTCTTCTCGGGATAAACCTTCAGCACTTCCTCGATAAGCCTTTTATTGCGGGCCTTGATTTCTGCGACACTCTCCGTAGTGGCGAGACTCATGCTGATATCCTTCAAAGGTTCCTGTTGCGATCACGGCTCACTGCCAAGAGTTTAGCAACGAGCGTGCCAGCATGGTCTGAACGCAAAAATCAGCGCATTTGCAAATAGATAGCGTGTTCGCGCAGCGAGACGGATGGTTGTTGCAAAGCCGACATCAATGGTGTCCAGCGACGTCCTCGGTTGTTCCTGTTCGAAACAAAACAGCGGCGGCTGCGTGGGACATTGCACTTCGGAATTTCCATCAAAGCCGCGGAAAATTTGCGGTACTTGGCGGACCCCGGCTGCCTGAAGCGGCACGTAACTTGGCAAGCCAGCTGCAGGGCTGCGTCGGCCACGTCTCGCTCACCGCCGCAAAGCCCGGCCGGTGCTCACCTCATCGGCGACGATGGTGAATGGACCCGCGCGCACACTATCCTGGTAGCGGTCAGTTCGTCGCCGAAATATACCCGTGACAATACTTGCGCTCGGATCAATCAGGCACACGACCACGCGAGACATTGATGGCGTGGAGCGGATCGCGAGTCGCCCGCACGGAAGTCCTGCGATAGTAGCGTTGTGCCCATTCGGATCACATACGACGCACCATCCGTTGTGGACTAGCGTCGGCTCTGCCGCGCGGCAATTAGGGTGGAAGCGTAGCGTCAATCAGGATGAGAGAGCGTCGCCGGGCTCGTGACGCAGGGAGGGCGTAGCCCGACCGGAGTTACGAGCCCGGCGACGGCGCGATCCACAGGGGATCGCGCCGTCTGGTGATCGCGGCCGGCTGGTTATGCAAGTGGTTCTTCCGCCAAGAGGAATCACTCGCTTGCCAGGCCGACACATTACCGATCACCAGATGAGGCTCTACATGAAGTACCGTCAGACCGAT
>NZ_AUEZ01000098.1 GCF_000426245.1 Bradyrhizobium sp. Ai1a-2
CTGGAAGCCGTGTCTTCTCAACTCGAGGGGACTACCGCGAAGCAAAAGAACCCACATCCAAAAGGCACGCTCGCCTTCGCTGCGTGGGTCATTGCTCGGCTCGGAGGATGGACCGCCTATTACGGAAAGCCTGGCCCAAAGGTGATGCGCCTAGGCCTCGAAGCCTTCCGCCGCATCAAATACGGCACCACTTTGAGGCTCGAAAATGTGTGAATCGGATAGCCGGTGACCGGGCTTTCTTGCCACCGTCACCCTTAGGGACGTTTCCATCCCCCAGGACTTAGCGCCAGCGTCGGGGCGCCGGGACCACACGACTTCGCCGTCCGCGAACAACCGCGCTCGTCTGTCGCGAGCCGTCGCGTCCACCGCATCTCACCGCGCGTTCGTGACGTTGCGCAACGCCCCTCTCATCGGGTGAGACGCGCGGAGTTAAATCACTGATTTGCCCGACGACGGAAGCGGAATGTTTTTGTGCGAGGGTCTGGACAGACTTTCGTCCTGATTTGCCCGTCGGGTTGTTATGTCGCGCTCAACGCAACCACATCGTCATTGCGAGCCACCGGGTCGGCGCGTAGCGCCGCCCGATGACAGGCTCCGCGAAGCGATCGATAACGCCGCAAGCGGAGGCATGGATTGCTTCGTCGCTGCGCTCCTCGCAATGACGATGACGATGGCAGGGCGCCAATCGGCCCATGCGCCCGTCAGCCTTGCATGGCCGTGGGTTGATCCGCTGCGGCGGCTGCCGTAAGCGTCGGCGATGACCAAGCCGACCATCGGCGCCGATGCTCCAACCCAAGAAACGGATGCGAAACAGGCCTTGCTCGGGGTCGCCTGCGGCCTTGGCGCGGCGTTGTGCTGGGCGCTCGGGTTCGTCTCGACACGGCACGGGCTGAAAGTCGGATTCACGCCCGCGGACCTGCTGATGCATCGCTACGTGTGGTCGGGCATCGCGTTCCTGCCGCTCGTGCTTCGCGCCGGAATAGGCAATCTCTGCGGCATCGGATGGGGCCGTGGACTGGCGCTGATGGTGCTCGGCGGACCCGTGATGTCAATCATCAGCTATACCGGCTTCCTGTTCGTGCCGCTGGGGCATGGCAGCCTCATCCAGCCTTCCTGCGCGACGCTCGGCGGCCTGTTTCTCGCCGCGGTTTTGCTGAGGGAGCGAATTTCGTTTTCGCGGGTGTTCGGGGCGGTCGTCATCGTCGGCGGCCTGGCCGTGATCGGGGCTGAATCGATCGGCCATATCGGGCCCCACGGCGTGCTGGGCGATCTGATCTTCGTTCTGACCGGACTGATGTTCGCGGTGTTCGGCACGCTGCTCCGCCATTGGCGCGTCTCCGCCTTTTCCGCGGCCACCGTCATCAGCGTGGTGTCGCTCCTGCTGCTGCCGGTCTATGCGGCATCCGGCGGGCTCGGCCGCGTGATCGCGCTGGGCCTCGGCGAAAACGCGCTGCAGGCCGTGGGGCAGGGGGTTCTGGCGGGCCCTGCGGCGATGTATCTGTTCGCATTCTCGATCCAGCTTCTAGGCGTCGCCCGCGCCGCCGTCTTCCCGGCAATGGTGCCGGCGCTGACCCTGCTCGTCGGTTGGCTCCTGCTCGGCGAACCTCCGACCGCGCTGCAGGCGACGGGGCTGGTCCTGGTGCTGTCCGGATTCTATCTGGCGCAACGGCAGCGGTAGAGCGCGCGGGCGGATTGGCTGAGCGCGTAGGGCGGGTTAGCGCAGCGTAACCCGCCGATGTACGGAGAGTGAGTGGCGGATTACGCTGACGCTAATCCGCCCTACGGACTGCGCGCTGATATTTTCAACCTTCCTCCTTTGGCGTCCGAGGGCTCTCCGACCGTGATGGGGGAATCTATATCTGGCAAGCTTTCGCTTTGGTCGTAGCGTTCGACCAAAAAGCGCAAGGCGTTAGTTTTTTACGTACGAGCCTTTTGTTGTTCGGTGCGCGAAAGTCCAAGAAGTCATGCCATCCGCTTGCTAACCTCACGTCGTTTTTTTACGAGCTGGTATTTCACAGGAGCGTGATCATGAAAAACGTCATTCCTATTGTGATCGCAACTGCTTCTCTTCTTTCAGTGTCTGACGCACAAGCAGCAGCTCAACAACACCGGACCCATCATCATCGCGCCGCAGTGATGGGCGCTACGATCAGTCCGGCTTTGCTCAATGCCAATGCCAGTCTCAATGACAACATCGGTCACCACGGGATGCATATGCGGAATCTGCATGATTCCGGGTACAATCCTAAGAATGACGTTGGTCCTTCCGGCAATGTGTCTGATCCCAGTAACTGGTAACGCGATGAGATAATGACCTTGGGTTCGCGGCTTGTGGCGATTGTCGCAGCATAGCGACCGGCATTCGCTACGGTCGTATATGAACACACCATCGCGCTCGGCATGCAGCTCTTCACGGCAGGGCAGACGGCGTTCGACCCGCTGCTCACGCTGGGCGCTTATGACTACTGGAAGTCACAAAATTTCCTGGAGCTCAGGGACGGTCTCCTCGACAGCCCTGCGGAGTGCGAGATTCCAGGTGCTCCGCCGGTCGGTGAGGCCGCAGTGCGTAGGGCGGGTTAGCGAAGCGTAACCCGCCGATGTACGGAGAGTGAGCGGCGGATTACGCTGACGCTAGTCCGCCCTAAGGGCTGCCGTCGTATGAAACAGTTGCCATCGTTCGAGTGTCGGGGTGTCTACCAGGACTGCGCACGATTCACTTGTAGTGGTTCAGGACCGGGGTGACCGGATGCCTGTGCGGCCGTCAGCGGCAAGGCTGGCGCGCGACGCTCCATTCCTTTGTCCTCCGCAGACCGCGTCGACGAAGCGCATTTCGCGCACGCGGGGGAGCGGCGGATCATGCTTCGCCAAATCCGCCCTACGGCCCTGGAGCAGAAAGTCATAGTCATTAAGCAGATAAATCGCGGCGTTACTTTGCCAGCGCCACCACCACGCATCTGAGCTGATGTCCCTGCGAAAGGATGACCAGTCCTTAAACCGAACAGAGCGGCGCGCTCATCTATCTTGGGTACTGAAGGATTTAAGTTTAGGGCGCGATGCGCAGAGATACGGTGAGATTTTTCACCCAGATCTTCCTCGATCTTGACTGCGAGTCTCGTCTTTCCGCTGCCATTAGCACCGACGAACAACAGCGACGTTGCCGGTTCGAGATGAAAACTCTTGGGGCCGGACGGGGTTTGTATCGAAAAACTAAACGTCATCGCGCGCTCAGTCTGTACGGCTCGGTAGAGTGTCGTTATGGGTGAAGGTTCACAAAAAGGCCGCTCTTTAGAGCGGCCTTCGTGCTTGCGGCGCTGGGCAAAGTATCTCCCCTAGCTTGTCCGCTAGTCGCTGGAATCACACCGTCTGGATTCCCGGACTCGGCAACCAGATGCGAGGCAGTGAGCAAAGTACGTCCCCTAAGACCGAGACTTCGCCAGATCATCGGCTTTCTGGGATAGCCTGGACTTGTGGGGCCCTTCGATCGCCGCTATTGACCCCTGGCCCACATCGTCATGTTCCTGTCCCACCAAAGGAAGATTGTCTTCAGGTGGTCATCACGTGTATTTTGTCGACGTACTCGGCCTTACCCCCAAGCGCTGACATTGAAAGAAACTTTCCGCTCGCGCCGCGAGATCGCGGCTGCGTGGGCACATGATGGGCGCAGGAGACAACAAGTGGTCATTTTTCGGCAGGTCTTGGGCTCGCGTGAGCCGGGCTTCGCCGTCCGCAAGCGCGAGGTGCTGCTTGCAAGACTTGTCGATCCGCTATGGGTAGCGGGGCAACTTCTCTGCACTGCGGCGGGATATTTGCCCGTCGTCGGGATCCGCAGGGCTGACCGCGACGCCAAGGTGCCGGGCGAACGGCAGCGCATAGAATGGACCATCCACACCGCGCAGGGGCCCCTCATTGCCTTCTTGCTCGAAGACGTCGTCTTGCTCCACGAGCTCTACATGCAGGACGGGCGCAGGCTCACCCAAGAAATTCTCGGCGAACACATGAAGCTTCAGCACGCTGACCTTTTCGACGAATTCAGTTTTCTTTCCAGCAAGGTGCAAAAAGAGATCGCGCGACTGCCTGAGCAGCACGTCGCCGATGCGATTCAGGTCGCCCGCCAATTGCCTATACTCGCGTGCGCGGAGTTGCTTTGCCAGAAGCTGAGGACGGGGGAGACCGTCCAAAAACTTTACGCGGGATTGCGCATGTCGTCCGGGAACTTCGTTTGGTACGTTGAGACGGAGAAACGTCTGGCCCATTTCGCCTTCGTGAGCGACCCTATTCTCTTGGTCGAGGGTTTCAGTATGAAGAAGCTCGCCGCGTTGTCGAATGCCGATCTTCGGCGCGCTACGGAGGCCGAGATCAAAGGTCGGGCTTAAGTCGTCCGACCGAAGAAGCTGCCATCATTACTTACCGAAAGCAGGGCTCAGCGCACGGTTCGCCGTCGCAGGACATGATCGCGAGTCCGCAATTGGGCCCATAGACTCTCCTTGAACACGACGCCATGCTGGCAGCCCGTGCAGCGCTGTACTCGGCACAGAGCACCGGCCTTGTGGTCAGGTGCAACCTGGCGCGGCGGATTGGTTGGATCGAGACACCCGAGACCAAGCCGGGTCCGCTGCCTGAAATCCTGAAGCCGCCGCTCCTGTTCACTGGTGATGGTCCCGTTGGCGACTAAGAGGCGCAGACGTGTGGGATCGACCACGCCGCCGGTCGAGATTTCGGCGAAGACCGCGTCCTGGACCTTTCGGACCTGCTTCTCGCTGAATTCTCGATATCGCTTGGAAAACCTTGACCATGCCGCATTGGCGGCCGGCATCGCGCGCCCGGGATGGGCGCACGCTAGACCTGTTGCGCTTCGCGATAGGACGATGTGCGCCTCGGATCGAGGCGCCGCCGCAATTGATTTGAAACGCTCCGGTCTTCGCCGGATCCGCGCCCCCTGTACTTGAACCTGGTCGCAACATCACGCCCAAACCTCAACCAGAAGTTAGCGGCGTCGCCGGGATGGCGACGTGGTAATCGAATCCTTGAAAAACTTCCGCGACTACATCCTTGGCGCCGAAGGGCCGTCATCGCCCAAGGCATCCTGGAGCGGGCCTATCGTCTGGACGTGGTCCTCAGCGAAAGGCTCTGTCCATCGCTCGTGGACGAGCTTCACTACTGCGGCGTTGAGCTCGGTCGAGGACTCGCGCCGGATCAGCGACATCTCCTCGACGTCGAGAGCCATGAAGCGCAGCATGCAATACGCCCGCGGCTCGAGCACCGCGACCAAGGCGGCTCGCCCGTTCCGATCAATCAGGATCGAACGCATCACTGGTTGGTCGAGGGCCCAGCGCACCGCCTCAGCACCGTACGAAGCTACCTGTGCGTATTGATCGACCAGGTTATCCAGCGTCGATATCGTGTAGAGCCGGACGCTCAGGCCTTCCTCGGTCTTGAGCTCGACCGCCGCCTTGTCGCGGCTCAGACGGGCACGCTGCACCTCGATCCGGGCGCGCCTCAACACCGCAATCATCTCGTCGATCACGTCGGTCGGATGCACGCCGGCGACCAGCAAGTCCATACCACCGTCGGGCAAGATCTCACGCGGAAGGAGCGCGGCCATCTCGCATTCGTAGCTGTAGACCGCGGCCTCGCCGATGATCGTGATGTGGTCGATCATCTCGGAGAGGCCGATCGCGCGCGCAACGTCACCAATCTCCGAAGGTGCGCGCGAGAGCCGGAGCGCCTTCGCCATTCGGGCCTGTTCGGCCAGTTCCGGCCGGAGTGCGTCCATCTGCCGGTCCAGATCGGCGCGGCCCGTGATGAAGCGGTCGTAGATCCCCTCAGTCTCTGGCGATCGGCGTCCGATCGAAGTCGCCTTCTGCTCCCCTGTGACGGGATTCCGCCGGTACCGGGTCAGATATTCAAACTTCTTGACCTTGAGCCACTGCATGCCTCCGCCGAACTCGTCCCGCGATCGGGCGAGAGCGCTGAAGTCGAAGGTCGTGGAACGCATGGTTTCCACCAGCCGCCGCTGCTCCCTGGTCATTGGAGTGTGCACGGATTTTGTAGTTCCTAGGCTGATAGATATCTGATGATATAAACTAGCACATTAACCGCGAAAAGTCTAGCATCTACCCGGTATTGCTAATTGGGAGATGTCGATCCGACTCTGTTGCGGTCGCACAATTCCGGGATATTTGCATGGTTTGGCAATGACTTACGGCGGGTTCCAATTTGGCAGCAAGCTGCTGCCAAATTGACTTGGACCAGGAGGTTCCGGAGACGCCGCGGTTTTCGTTGGAGCATTATGAGCTCGACCGGGTACCGGGCGAGACCGACGAGGAGTATGCCGCGCGGCGCGCGATGTTTGAAAACCTCGGACCGGCGGCGGATGACGAATCATCCGAGTGCGACGACGACCGCGAGTTCGAGATGCTGGCAGGCGATCGGACTGCGCTCGAAGATTTCACGGAGAACCACGAACAGATCGTGGCGAACATCGTCGGCGCGCTCAAGCCAGCGATGGATCGCATCGGGTGCCGCACCTACGTCCGCATGGCGGTTCGTCGCGACGAGGAATCCCGAGAGACCGAACTTCGTCCCGATATTCTGGTCCGCCGCGGTCCGATCGGAGATCGTACCTACATCGACGATCCAATCGTCGTGATCGAGGTTATGTCGCCCGAATCGAAGTCCCGCGATGAACGTCTCAAGCACTCGTACTATTGGAATTTGCCGACAATCCGGCACATCCTCCTCGTCGACGCCGAACGCATGGCGGTCCAGCACGATGCTCAGACCGAAGGCGGCTACGATAGATTGAACCTCGCCGACGCCGAAGCGGTTATCGACCTGACGGCAGTTGGCTTCTCCATGTCGCTGAAGGACATCTACTCAGAGAGCATGGCAGGCTAGACGGTTCGAGGTGCAATAGCTCCACCTCATGTCGGCCGGTAAATGCTCGAACCCGAGACTCGTCCAAAATGAAAACCCCGCCATTGCTGGCGGGGTTTTCTGCTTCAAGTCGGAATATCAAATTCTGGGGGCGCACTATCCGCGTTGAACAGTCGAAAACGACCGTTTTTCCTAAGTCGGAATATCAACTGCAGCCGGTTGTACTTCCGCACGTATCACACTTCATACACGTCCCATTCCGCACCAGCGTGAAGTTGCCGCACTCCGAGCACATCTCGCCTTCGTAGCCCTTGGCCTTTGCTTCCGCGCGGCGTTCGGCCTTCGTCGGTGCTACCGCAGCGGCGGTGCCGGCCTTGCTCCAGTGGCCCACCTTTTCCGCGGGCGAGAGGTCGTGCTCCGTCTCCTGCTTCAACGCCACTGCGCCTTCGATGGTGTCGGAGACGCGGGACGGCGCGCTTTGCGAGGAGAGGGCGGTGACGCGGGAGCCGCCGGCGGGGGCGTTGTCGGTGGTCTGGCTGACGGCGGTCGAGCCGCCGCGCATGACGACGAGGTTGTCGGTGCGCGAGCGGGTGAGGCCGCGTGACAGGTACTTCGTCGCCTGGTGCTGCGGCCCCTCCGGGTCCTTGCCTTCCTCGACGCCCTTGCCGAGCGCGTCGAAGCCGCTCTCGTTGGGATCGACATGGGCGAGGTCGAAGCGGGCGAGATAGCTCACCGCGAGCTCGCGGAAGACATAGTCGAGGATCGAGGTCGCATACTTGATGGAGTCGTTGCCCTGCACCGGGCCCGCGGGCTCGAAGCGGGTGAAGGTGAAGGCGTCGACATATTCATCGAGCGGCACGCCGTATTGCAGGCCGAGCGAGACCGCGATCGCGAAGTTGTTGATGAAGGAGCGGAGCGCCGCGCCTTCCTTGTGCATATCGATGAAGATCTCGCCGAGGCGGCCGTCGTCATATTCGCCGGTTCGGAGATAGACCTTGTGGCCGCCGACCACCGCCTTCTGGGTGTAGCCCTTGCGGCGATCCGGCATCTTCTCGCGCTCACGCATCACGACGATGCGCTCGACCAGTTTCTCGACGATCTTCTCGGACACCTGCGCGGCGCGCGCGGCGACCGGCTTCTCGTAGAGCGCTTCCACCGCATCGTCCTCGTCCTCGTCATCGCTGATGAGCTGCGAGTTGAGCGGCTGCGACAGCTTCGAGCCATCGCGGTAGAGCGCGTTGGCCTTCAGCGCCAGCTTCCACGACAGCAGGTAGGCGGACTTGCAGTCCTCCACCGTGGCGTCGTTCGGCATGTTGATGGTCTTGGAGATCGCGCCCGAGATGAACGGCTGGGACGCCGCCATCATGCGGATGTGGCTCTCGACCGAGAGGTAGCGCTTGCCGATCTTGCCGCAGGGGTTGGCGCAGTCGAACACCGGATAGTGCTCAGGCCTAAGATGCGGGGCGCCTTCCACGGTCATCGCGCCGCAGATGTGGACGTTGGCCGCCTCGATCTCGCGCTTGGAGAAGCCGACCGCCGAGAGCAGGTCGAAGCCGGGGGCAGCGATGGCTTCAGTGCCGATGCCGAGCGTGTCGCGGATGAAGTCCTCGCCGAAGGTCCACTTGTTGAAGGCGAACTTGATGTCGAAGGCGGTCGGTAGCGCCTTCTCCACCTTGGCGATGGCTTCGTCGGTGAAGCCTTTTGCCTTCAGCGTAGAGGCATTGATGCCCGGCGCGTTGGACAGCGAGCCGTGGCCGACGGCGTAGGCCTCGATCTCCGCGATCTCGCTCTCGCGATAGCCGAGCGTGCGCAAGGCTGCCGGCACCGCCTGGTTGATGATCTTGAAGTAGCCGCCGCCGGCGAGATTCTTGAACTTCACCAGCGCGAAATCAGGCTCGATGCCGGTGGTGTCGCAATCCATCACCAGGCCGATCGTGCCGGTCGGCGCCACCACCGTGGTCTGGGCGTTGCGATAGCCATTGGTCTCGCCGAGTGCGAGCGCATCGTCCCAGGCCCTCGTCGCATGCGTGACGATGTCGGCCTGGGGGCAGGAGGCGTGGTCGAGCGGCACCGGGTTGACCGCGAGCGCCTCATAGCCGGACGCGTTGCCGTGGGCGGCGCGGCGGTGGTTGCGGATCACCCGCAGCATGTGGGCCGCGTTCTTCTTGTAGCCGGGGAAGGTGCCGAGCTCGCCCGCCATCTCGGCCGAGGTCTTGTAGGCGATGCCGGTCATCACAGCGGTCAGCGCACCGCAGAGCGCGCGGCCTTCCCTGGAGTCATAGGGCAGGCCCATGGTCATCAGGAGGCCGCCGATATTGGCGAAGCCGAGGCCGAGCGTGCGGAATTCGTAGGAGAGCTCCGCGATCGCCTTCGAGGGGAATTGCGCCATCAGCACGGAAATCTCGAGCGCGATGGTCCAGAGCCGGCACAGATGCTCGTACGACTCGATGTCGAAACGCTTGGTCGTGGTGCTGTAGAAGGTGAGCAGGTTCGCGGACGCCAGGTTGCAGGCGGTGTCGTCCAGGAACATGTACTCCGAGCACGGATTGGACGCGCGGATGTCGCCGGACGCCTTGCAGGTGTGCCAGTCGTTCATCGTGGTGTTGAAGTGCAGGCCCGGATCGGCCGAGGCCCAGGCGGCGTAGCCGATCTTCTCCCAGAGATCGCGCGCCTTCAGCGTCTTCGTCACCTTCCTGTTGGTGCGGGCGATCAGGTTCCAGTCGCCGTCGGTCTCGACAGCGCGCAGGAAGTCATCCTTCAGCGAGACCGAATTGTTGGAGTTCTGGCCGGAGACGGTGAGATAGGCCTCCGAATCCCAGTCGGTGTCGTAGATGTCGAACTGGAGGTCCTTGTAGCCTTGCCTGGCGAACTGGATCACCCGCTTGATGTAGTTGTCGGGCACCATGGCGCGGCGCGCGAGCTTGATCTCGCGGCGGAGCGCTGGGTTCTTCTCGGGATCGAAGCAGTCGTCGCCCGAGCCTTCGCAGTTGACGCAGGCCTTCAGCACCGCCTTCAGGTGCTTCTGGTTGATCTTGGAGCCGGTGACGAGGGCGGCGACCTTCTGCTCCTCCTTCACCTTCCAGTCGATATAGGTCTCGATGTCGGGGTGATCGATGTCAACCACGACCATCTTGGCCGCGCGGCGCGTGGTGCCGCCGGACTTGATCGCGCCTGCAGCGCGGTCGCCGATCTTGAGGAAGCTCATCAGGCCCGACGAGCGGCCGCCGCCGGAGAGCCTTTCGCCTTCGCCGCGCAGGCGCGAGAAGTTCGAGCCGGTGCCGGAGCCGTATTTGAACAGGCGCGCCTCGCGCACCCAGAGGTCCATGATGCCGCCGTCGTTGACGAGGTCGTCCTCGATGCCCTGGATGAAGCAGGCGTGCGGCTGCGGATGCTCGTAAGCGGATTTGGACTTGGTCAGCTTGCCGGTCTTGTAGTCGACGTAATAGTGGCCCTGGCCGGGGCCGTCGATGCCATAGGCCCAGTGCAGGCCGGTGTTGAACCATTGCGGCGAGTTCGGCGCCACCATCTGCTTTGCGAGCTGGAAGCGGATCTCGTCGAAGAAGGCCTGGGCGTCCTCATCCGAGGAGAAGTAGCCGCCCTTCCAGCCCCAATAGGTCCAGCAGCCGGCAAGACGATCGAACACCTGTCTTGCCGAGGTCTCGCCGATATAGCGCTCGCTCTCGGGCAACAGCGCCAGCGCCTCGGTGTCGGGCACCGAGCGCCACAGCCATGAGGGGACAGTCTCTTCCTCGACCTTCTTGAGGCGCGCAGCGACGCCGGCTTTGCGGAAATACTTCTGCGCGAGCACGTCGGAGGCGACCTGCGACCAGAACTCGGGCACCTCGACATTGTCCGCGCGGAACACGACGGAGCCATCGGGATTGCGGATCTCAGACGTGGTCAGCCTGAAATTGATCCCAGCGTAAGGAGATTGTCCGGCAGTGGTGTTGCGCCGTTCGATAAGCATGCGTCGTGCCCCGTCGTCTGCCCGGCCTCCCTGCATTGGCGCAAGGGTGGTCCGGAAATGTTATCCCTAGAGCGAGCCCCCGGTCCCATCCCTTCGCCGAAGGGTGGGGGCCAGAGTCCCGCCAGCTCAGCCGGTGGACCGGCCTGTTTCTCTCGACCGCAGGATTCGGCTGGCGCCGATCCGGCGGCGGCATGTGCCCGGACCGGCCCAGGCGGACCGTTCGGGTCATGCGTTCAACGCCCCAAAACTCGTAACGCGAGGTCACCGATGAGCCTTTTTCGGCTCGTTATTGGCGTCCCAAAATGCCCGGGAAATTCCGGGAGGAATTTCCGAAATCGCGGGCAGCAAAGCCCTTCACCCGCAGCCTGCTGCGGCTGGTGGAGTGGTCGTTCTGGACCCTTTTGGGAGCGACCGGCGGGGACCCGAAACACACTCGCGCCGAACAGGAGGAAAGCTAGGCCAAGTCCGTGACGCCCGTCAAGGACTAGTACGAGTTCCTGAATCAAATACTAAATATGGTGGAAAAGGGAGGAAAACAGGGGCCAGTGCCGCGCCCGTGATCGAGCCAAGTATCAGTGAGTCCTCAGGGATTCCCAAGAGAAAAAAATCTCATGGGTGCTGTGGAACAACGCTTCGCCCGCTTTTCACAGGGCAGGTATTTTTGGCGCCTGATGGATTGAATTCCCAGGACTCACGTGAGCATACGGAGGAACTACGGGCAGGCATGCTGGCGGCCGCATGGTCGGCCGCCCAAATGGAAGGCATGGTGGCTGACGATTCCATTCCCTGCCGGGCTCCATGACAGAATCAAAACCGACCGCGCGCGGCCGACTCGCGCCCGCGGGCTTCTTGTTCCTCGCCATCACTTCGGTGGGCTGGGGCTTCAACTGGCCGGTGACAAAGTACCTGCTAAGCGAACTGCCGCCGCTGACGCTGCGCGGCTCGACCGGAGTGGTGGGCGCCGCGCTGCTGGCCGTGCTTGCGGTCATTCGCGGGCAGAGCCTGCTGGTCGGGCGCGAGATGTGGCTGCGCCTGATGTTGGCGGCGCTGCTGAACGTCACTGGCTGGATGGTGCTGATGGGGCTGGCGCTGCTCTGGCTGCCGGCCAGCGAAGCGGCGCTGATCGCCTACACCATGCCGGTGTGGGCCTCGATGCTGGCCTGGCCCGTGCTCGGCGAACGGCCGACACTGCTCCGCACGATCGCGCTGGTGATGGCCTTTGCCGGGCTCGCCGTCATCATGGGCGGCGACGGCATGTCCGCGAGCCGCGAAAAGCTGCCGGGAATCATCATGGCGATCACCGGCTCCTTCGGCTTTGCGCTCGGCACGGTGCTCGCCAAAAGGCTGCCGTTGAAGATGGAGCCGATCCCGGCGGCGGCCTGGCAAATCGGGCTCGGCTGTTTGCCGGTGGCCGTGGTCGGTCTTCTGATCGAGACCTCGCATCTCGATCGCGTGACGACGCTCGGCTGGTGGCTTCTCGTCTATTCCGTCGTGATCCAGTTCTGCATCGCCTATGTGAGCTGGTTCGCCGCGCTCAGGCGATTGCCGGCCTCGATCGCGGCAATCGGCACCATGGCGGTGCCGGTGATCGGCGTGGTGGCGTCCGCAATCACACTGGGCGAGCCGCTCGGGCCGACGCAGATCGCAGCGCTCGTCTTCACGCTCGCCGCCGTGGTGCTCGCCACGCGCTCTTAGTCGATCGACCGCCTTGTTACTTCGAGAGGCGGGTCGATGCCGCTGATTTGCCGAGGCACTCGTTGACAGCGGTGACCAGCGCCTGGGGTGTGAACGGCTTGCGCAGGCAGCGCGTCGCGCCGAGTTCGAGCGTCATGCGCAGGAAGTCCGGCGCACGCTGGGCGTTGGCGAAGGCGTAGCCGGACATCGCGATGATCGGGATATCAGGTGCGCGTTCGTGAAAGATCCGGATCGATTCGAAGCCGCTCATATGCGGCATGAAGACATCGACCAGCATCACATCGAAGCTTCGATCTTCGAGCGCAACCATCCCGGCTTCGCCGCCGTCGGCGACGGTAACGTCAAAACCCTTGCGCTTCAGACAGACCTCGATGGCGGCACACACCATGGGGTCGTCATCGACCACGAGAACGCGCGGCACGACGGATCCTCTTGTTGAGTTGATATCGGTATATGCCGACCCGCACGGTCGACTCTCTCATTAAGACGGAAGCGCGTTAGCACGTCTGCAAGATGCCGTGCATACGGATTTGCTTGCAGCGGAATTCACGTTCGCGATGCTGGAGGCAACCTCTCAACAAGAAAGGGCGGCTTTCGCCGCCCTTTTTTCACGCGCGAGGAATCAATCGATCAGGGGCAGGGATGACGCTGACCATCATAGCCGAGATAGGTACCCGATGCCGGATCGTAGGACTTGTAGCGCTGCGCGCAGTAGGAGGCGTCACCGCCGCCGGGCGCGACCGCTACCGCAGCGCTGTCATCGTAGTAGCCGTCGTCGTAGTAGCCCGATCCGTATCCATACCCGTAGTAGTCGTCATAATAGGCGCTCGACGCGAGTGCGCCGCCGATCACGGCACCTGCAGCAACACCAGGCCAAACCCCGTAGCGGCGGTGACCATAGTAGCCGCCGCGCCAGCCGGGCCGATACCCGCCGCTCCATCCGGGCCGGCCGCCACTCCAGCCGGGATTGGCTACGGCGCCGCCGCGGAAGCCGGGAGTGCCTGCGAACTTGGTGCCAAGGCCAGCGCCACCGGCGGCAAAGCCGCCGCGGTAGCCGCCGCCTCCAATGGCTGCGCCGCCGCCTCGGAAGCCGCCGCCTCCAATGGCTGCTCCGCCACCTCGGAAGCCTCCGCCACCACCGGCAAAGCCGCCCCCGCGGAATCCACCGCCGCCGCCTGCAAAGCCTCCGCCGCCGCCGACCCGTCCAGCCGAGAACTTGGTGCCTTGGGCAAAACCTTCGCTCGGAATGACGAGCGGTACCGCCAGCGCGAGCGCCGCAGCGGTACTTAGAATCTTGAGATTGATCATGTGTTCGGACTCCAATCTGCGGGACATGACCCAACCCTTACTGGGGGCCGGGGTTCCCGAGTCCCCACGCCGGTGCGAGCGCGGGACCTCAAGCTGTCAGATAGGAACTGTATGGCAAATGAACGGGTTAGACTGAATTCCGCGACAATTGGCCGCCAACACTGCGCCGTGATGTTCCGCTCTCGGTCACAACGCGTGCGGCAATCTGGACAATTCGATCCGCCGGTGGCATCAGAGCCCAAGGATTCCGAACCGGCCGGCGCTTCATGAAACAATTCCTGCTCAAATTCTTCACGTGGTGGAACGGCCAGACCTTTGGCACGCAGCTCTGGACCTGGCGCTTCGGCGAACTGGTCGGCACGGACGAGCAGGGCAATCGCTACTATCGCACCCGTGGTGGCAAGATCGATCCGGTGCTGCACTTCGAGCGCCGCTGGGTGATCTATAACGGCTACGCCGAAGCCTCGCGGGTGCCGCCGTCGTGGCATGGCTGGCTGCATCACGTCGTCGACTTGCCGCCGACCGAAGAGAAGTACACGCCGCAGGAATGGGAAAAGCCGCATGTGCCGAACATGACGGGCACACCGGAGGCATATCGTCCGTCCGGCTCGACCCTGGCGAGCGGCCGCCGACCGAAGGCGACCGGCGACTACCAGCCCTGGACGCCCGCGGGCTGAATCAACTTCATTCGTACGTTGTGCGAGCGCGCAATTGCGCGTGCGGCGCACGCGTGCCTGTGAACAGCGGTAACAGCGGGGACGGGCAACACGGCCTCCTTGCGCCTCACGCGGGATCGGAGCTCAATAGGAACATCTTACGGAGGTGGATGACCATCGCGTCGGATCGGGCTCCAGAATCGCGACTGCCCCGATAAGCAGCGGCCTCCGAGTGGGATGCGGCCGGGACATAGGCCCCTGGTGCAGACGTCCTGAAATCGCCCGTTAATGTGAGGCTACCGTAAGACAGGAAAGGCCGCCCGGGAAACCTGGCGGCCTTTTTCTTTGCGTCGAGATTATCCAAGCCGTGCCGCGGCGCGGGCGATCATCTCGCCGCGGCGCGCTTGCGATGCCGCCATCTTCTCTCTCATGAAGGCGAGGATCTCGGCCGGCGCAGTGTCCGGCGAGCCGGCATTGAACGGCGGCTTCGGGTTGTATTCGAGACGCAGCTGGATGGCTTCCGCCGTCCTGCGGTCGATGAGCTCCGACACCAGTGTCAGCGCGAAATCGATGCCGGCGGTGACGCCGCCGCCGGTGATGCGGTTGCGGTCGACGCAAACCCGAGTTCGCGCCGGGATCGCGCCGAACGCGGCGAGGAAATCGATCGCCGACCAGTGCGTCGCGGCGCGGTACCCTTTGAGCAGGCCGGCGGCGCCGAGCACGAGCGATCCCGTGCAGACCGAGGTGACGTATCTCGCTCCCTCGGCCTGCTTGCGCAGGAAGGCGAGCATCTCCTCGTCGTTGACCATATCGTCGGTGCCCATGCCGCCGGGGACGCAGATCACGTCGAGCTGCGGGCAGTCGGCGAAGCTGATCGTCGGCATCAGCGCCAGCGCGGTATCGCTCGGCACCGGCTCGATCCGTTTCCACACCAGATGCACTTTGGCCCCGGGCACGGAGGAGAACACCTGCAGTGGACCGGTGAGATCGAGCTGCGTCACCTTTGGAAACACCAGAAGTCCGATTTGCAGCGGGGTGGACATGAGAGCACCTCAATATCGGTTGACCGCGACAGAATGGCATGGTGGCCTCATGTCCAAAATGGCATAATTCCCTCATTTCGGGACACCCGTTTCAGGACTATCGCGCGTCCCGGAGATCGACAGGAGAAGGTTCGATGATTGGCGTCCTCATCTTTCCGGAATTTCAGTTGCTGGATGCTGCCGGCCCGATCTCGGCTTTCGAGATCGCCACGCGCTCTGTCGACAATCCGCCAGCGCTGAAGGTGATCGCGGTGACGCCGGGGCCGGTGCGCTCGTCCTCAGGCGCTGAGATGTTCGCGCGAGGGCTCCGGCCATCGGCGGCGATCACGACATTGGTGGTCGCGGGCGGCGAGGGCGTGCGGACGGCGGCGAAGTGCGCCAAGACGCTGGCCTTCGTGCGCATGCTGTCCAAGCGCGGTGTCCGCATCGCGAGCGTCTGCTCGGGCGCCTATATCCTCGCGGAGGCCGGCTTGCTCGATGGCCGTCGCGCCACCACGCATTGGCAGCGGACCAAGCATTTCCTTTCCGCCTATCCGAAAGTGAAGCTCGAGCCGGATCGTATCTTCACCCGCGACGACAACATCTGGACCTCTGCCGGGATCACCGCCGGGATCGACCTGGCGCTGGCGATGATCACCGAAGACTATGGCGAGGAGATCGCGCAGAAGACCGCGCGACATCTCGTGCTCTATCACCGCCGCAGCGGCGGCCAGTCGCAATTCTCCTCCCTGTTGGAGTTGAAGGCTTCAAACGGCCGCTTCGGCCCGCTGCTCGCCTGGGCGCGCGAGCATCTCGATGCGCCGCTGACGGTCGAGGACATGGCGGAGAAGGCCGGCATGAGCTCGCGCCACTTCACCCGCGCCTTCGTCGCGGAGACCGGCACGACGCCATCGAAAGCGGTGGAGCGCCTGCGCATAGAGGTGGCGCGGCAGCGCGTACAGTCCTCGGGAGAAGCCATCGAGCGCGTCGCGGAGGCGACCGGCTTCCGCGATCCCGAGCGGATGCGCCGCGCCTTCATCCGCGCCTTCGGCCAGCCGCCGCAATCGATGCGGCGGGCGGCGAGGGCGGGGTAGCCCATAGCGCGGCGCGTCCACCGTTGACATCGGATGCTCCATTTAATAACATCAAACATCATGCGTACCACGATCGATATTGATGACCCCATCCTTCGCGAGGTCAAGGCCATCCACGAAAAGGAAGGCCGCTCAATGGGTGCGATCGTCTCTGAGTTGCTCGCCGAAGCGCTCGCAACCCGTCGCCCATCGCGCGCGAGGTCTCCGTTTCGATGGACCTCTCGTCCAATGAAGGCCCTGGTAGACCTGTCCGATAAGGAAGCCGTCCACGCTATTCTCGACTCGGATCGGTCGTGAGCTACTCGCTCGACGTCAACGTGCTTCTTTACGCGTCTGATCGATCAAGTGGCCTCCATGACCGCGCTCGTCGATTTATCGAAACTTGTGCGTCCGGTCCGGAGATACTTTGCCTAACTTGGCCAACGCTGATGTCGTATTTGCGGATTGCCACCCATTCGCGGATTTTCTCGGCGCCGCTCTCACCGGATGAAGCGCTCGCCAATATCAGGGTGCTTCTTGCGCTCCCACACGTGCGGGCGGTATCCGAGCTCGATGGCTTTCTGGACGCCTACAAACACGTTGCGGGCGAAACGCCGGTCCGAGGAAACCTCGTTCCTGACGTCCATCTTGCAGCCATCCTGTTTCAGCATGGCGTTCGGACCCTGTATTCCAACGATCGGGATTTTAGAAAGTTCCCGTCGCTCGATCTCCGGGATCCGTTCGCCTAACTCAGTTGAGCAGTTTCAGCCACGCACTGATGTCGCTTGCTGCGACGTTGGCCTGGTTGAGCAATTTTCCCATAGTGAAGAAGCCGTGGAACTGGCCGGGGAAGTGCTTGTAGGTGACGGGTACACCAGCCGCCTTGAGGCGTTCGGCATATTCGTTGCCTTCATCGCGCAAGGGATCGGCGCCGGCGGTCAGCACATAGGCCGGCGGCAGGCCGATCAGGGTCGTCGCACGCGCCGGCGAAGCGCGCCAATCATGCGCGTCGGCGGCGCTGCGGAGATAATGATCGCGAAACCAGCCGATGACGGAGTGCGTGAGCAGGATGCTGGTTTCGGGTTCGCTGTGCGAGGGATGCGTCATCGCGAAATCGACCGCGGGATAGATCAGCACTTGTCCCGCGATTGCAGGACCGTTGCCGTCGCGCGCAGCGATTGACACGACTGCCGCGAGATTGCCGCCGGCGCTGTCGCCGCCGACGCTCAGGCGCGCGGCATCGATGCCGAGCTGCTTCGCGTTTGCCGCCACCCATTTTGTGGCCGCGATCGCATCGTCGACGGCCGCAGGGAATTTGTGCTCGGGCGCCAGACGATAGTCGACGGAGATCACGATCAGCTCGCCTTCATCGGCAAGCTTCCTGCAGACCACATCATGTGTGTCGAGATCGCCGATCACCCAACCACCGCCGTGGAAGAACACCAGCGCAGGCGACAGCCCGTCCTTCTGGCGCAGCTTCTTCGGCCGGTAGATCCGCGCCGGGATCGTGCCGTGCGGCGCGGGGATCGACAGCGGCTCGACCTGTGCCAGCTCCGGCGGCTCCGGATTGCTGACAAAGCGCGCCTGCGAGTAGTACGCGCGTGCTTCGGGGGCGGTCAGTGTTTCGTAAGCGGGTCGGCCGGCCTCCTGAAAGGCCTTGAAGACGGCAGCGGCATCGGGATCAAGAACGACAGGCATGTGTACGGGCTTCCTCTGGATCGTCCGGTTGCGATTTCCGGATTTTTGCTGTTTTCCGCGTTGCGGTCTGCGCACGTTTAGTGGAGGCCGGAACTATTTCATGGGGCAGGGAGCCTGACCAGCGGCGGATGCCCGCCCTTTCCCCGCCGTATTCGGCGTGTTAACCGGTGATCCTGCGAGCGGCCCTAGCCAATAATTGATTTAGTATGTCGAAAGCCCGATTCGTTCCTTGAAGCCGCGCGAGATGCCCCGAACCGTTGCCCTGACTGGCTTTGCGGCCCTGATCGCCGCCTCGACTGTCGCGCTTGCGCCGCCCGCGCGCGCGCAGATCGGTACTATTTTCTCCGATCCCGCCCCACGCCCGCCGGGCGCGATTCCGCGCGGTGGCCAGCAGGTGGCTCCCGAGGACGAGGAGGAAGTGCCGGAATTGCCGCGCGGTCGGTTGCTGCCAACGCCGAACCGGCCGCCGCCGGGGCAGGGTGTGCCGCCGCCGGGCAGCTTCCAGTCACAGCCCTTGGCGCCGCCTCCGGGGACTCAGGGGCCTCCGCCCAACGCACCGCCCGCGGTGGCTGTACAGCCGCCATCGCCCGGTGCTCCCAACGTGGCCAATGCGCCGCCCGGCGCCAATCCGTTGCCGGGACTGCCGCCCGGACAGCGCCAGCCCAAGAGCGTGCCGCAGACGCCGGCAACGCTGCAGCCCGGCGACGAGGTGGTGAGCGAGCCGCCGTCGACCAAGATCGCGAACAAGAAGGCGAGCTTCTCCGGGCTCGACAAGATCACCGGGCGCATCATCAATTTCGAGGAGGACATCGGGGAGACCGTGCAGTTCGGTGCGCTCCGCGTGAAGACGGACGCCTGCTACACGCGGCCCTCGACGGAAGCCGCCAACACTGACGCGTTTGTCGAGGTCGACGAGATCACGCTGCAGGGCGAGGTGAAGCGGATTTTTTCGGGCTGGATGTTCGCTGCAAGTCCGGGCCTGCACGGTGTCGAGCATCCGATCTACGATATCTGGCTGACCGACTGCAAAGGACCGGAGCAGACCATCGTCAACGCGGCGCCCGATCTGCCGAAGCAGCCGACCCCGCCACCTGCGGCACAGAAGAAGCCGCCGGCGCAGAAGCAGGCCGCCCCGCGTCCGCCACCCCAGCAGCAGCCGCAATACCAGCAACCGCCGGCGCAGCCCCAACCGCCACCACCTCCACCCCAGCAGCGGCCGGGCGGGCTCTTCAGCATATTCGGGAATTGAGTGGGGCGAGTTCGGCCGCAGCTACCCTGCACTGCGTCCACTCCGATTGAAGCTGCTCTTCTACGACGAACTCTTGCAGCGATCCTGACGATCTCGCATCGCTGCCGGCAAGTTGCGCTGCCACTGGTCTTGCGGGTGTCAGTGTCTGCACCGGATGCAAGCGACCAGCGACAGTCATCTGCGCCCCCTCGAAGGCTTGCGTGAGTTACTCTGTCTCCGGTTGTCGCTCTCGACGTCCGTGGCATCGAGAGCCGAGGTCCCGAGCGGCAAGTCTCTTCAGAATGAAGCTGTCAGCGCTTAACAGGAGCGGGGAGATCAACTCCCCGGGTAGCGCGGAAAGCCGACCGACGTCGCAGGGTTTCGAAGTGGCGGCTCAGCCCTCGACTACTCCACAATTTCAGCTTTCACGTCGGACGCCTTAGTGGCACGCCTGCTCGGCAATTTTATCTCCGACCTTTATGAGGCCCTGCAGTACGGCTCCTGCAGTTGCGCCGAGTCCGGGAATAAATGCCACAATGCCA
This sequence comes from Bradyrhizobium sp. Ai1a-2, assembly GCF_000426245.1. Lineage (GTDB taxonomy): Bacteria > Pseudomonadota > Alphaproteobacteria > Rhizobiales > Xanthobacteraceae > Bradyrhizobium. Next base: position 20,066 of record NZ_AUEZ01000098.1, read on the forward strand.
GCCAGCAATTCGAGAACGGGCTTCGCTTTGGGCCAAATTGAACAAAAATCACCACCAACTGCCTCAGCCGCTGCGCCACCGGCTGGGTGAGCCGCCGCGGCGGCGCGAACGGTCTGCGTAATTTCCTGTGCCAATTGCTTTGCGTCTAACGACATCGTCCTCTCCTCGCTCTGTTTGAACATGGTGTCTTGAACGAATAGCTTCCCGTCACGATCCGCTGGGCGTGTCGTGTGAAGCATGCAGTCGCAATTTTAGACGTGCGCTCTTCCGCTCTTCGCGGCAGTCTGGTGCCGCCCGCTAGACAAAAACGGCTACGAAAGCCGCTCATCTATTCGAGCAACTCTCCGTCAACTCAGCTATCGGGCATCATTCCGAACTCGGATGGTGGGAGCACAACGATGTGCGTGCTGTTGTCCAAATCCGAATACTGACTTTCTTACCTATCGATTTGGCGTTTAGCCGCCATCAAATCTTTCGACGACTAATCGCTTCTGAAACTTCGTGAATTTGCAAAATGTGCTGTGCGAAATAATCAACGTCACGTTGTATTACACTACGCTGCCGGATCGATGGAGTCAATGAGATGGTCACGCGATGCGATACTAATTCTCTTTGTCTGCAATCATGGATTGCCGGCGCAAATGATTCCGCAAGCGCATACGAACGAGCGAACGCTGCCGACTTACATTGCGGCTTTGCTCTCAATAAGTTGCCGTTGAGACCAGGCACTAGAGCATTTCCGGTTCTGATTGAATCAGAACCGAAGCTCTAGATTCTTGTTTTCACGCGTTTTCTTCACGCGAACCGGTATCCACTTCGCTCGAAAACGCTCTAGGCTGTGTGGACTCTTGGGATTCTCAAATCAGATGGAACGTGATTCAAGGCTTTCTTTTAGGAGGAAGCCTTGGGCGTTACGGATCGGCTCGTTCTGAGCGACAGGCAATGGGACCGTATCTCCGGCTTGATCATCGGTCGGCCGGACCAGCGTGGTTCGACAGGCCGCGACAACCGGATGTTTGTCGAGGGCGTGTTATGGATCGTGCGAACCGGTTCGCCGTGGCGTGATCTGCCCGAAGCGTTCGGCGAATGGAACGTAAGCGTAGCGCAGAGGCCCGTCGGATTGTTTGTGCGGGGTCTTAAGAGCACCGTTAGAAGAGTCATCTTCAGCAAGGGTGCTTACAATGGACGACCATTCGGATGACATAAGACGACCGTTGTCGCCGCGTATCGAAGTGTATGCTGGCGCAGGTCGCAAGCGGTGGCCGGATGATTTGAAGGCACAGATTGCCGCGGAAAGCCTCGAGCCGGGGGCGGTTGTCACAGACGTCGCCCGTCGCCATGGCTGCCGGCCCCAGCAGGTGCACGACTGGCGGCGCCGGGCGCGTTTGGGCCAGTTGGTGCTGCCG
>NZ_AUEZ01000099.1 GCF_000426245.1 Bradyrhizobium sp. Ai1a-2
AAAAGAGCGGCCGTGGCTGTGGCGCGCAAGCTGGCGGTTATAATGCATACGATGCTTAAGACTGGCGAGCTGTTCAATCCAACGGCCGGAGCCGTCGCATAGAAATCCGAACAGCGTCCAGAAACTGAATGCTTGAGGTGTTCCTTGCCGGGACGTGAGCCGAGCCATTCCGCTGATGGGGTTGCACCGCTGACTCAGCAAAGTGCGTCGTCCACATTGAAGGCTCGTCCCGCGAAGCTCCATCATGCGGCGCCTATTGTCGACCGCGAAGACAACCATGCACCCGGCAGTCCCTCAAGGAGATTATTTCCTTGACGTTTCAGCAGCGATTAGACAACCCCGGCTCCGGGTTGCGGAAATCGGCCAGCACGGTCTCGCCGGCGATCGCGGTCTGGCCCTCGGAAACCAGCGGCCTGGTACCCTCGGGGAGGTAGACATCGAGCCGCGAGCCGAACCGGATCAGGCCGAACCGTTCGCCGGCTCCGATCGACTGGCCTTCGCGCACGAAGGAGACGATGCGCCGCGCCACCAGGCCAGCGATCTGGACCACGCCGATACGGCCATTGGGCGTCGAGATCACGAGCGAGTTGCGCTCATTGTCCTCGCTGGCCTTGTCGAGCTCGGCATTGATGAAGGCGCCCGGCCGGTAGGCGATCCGGTCGATCCGGCCCGCGACCGGGCTGCGGTTCACGTGGCAGTTGAACACGCTCATGAAGATCGAGACCCGCGGCAGCGCCTTGTCGCCCAGTCCGAGTTCGGCCGGCGGCAGGGCCTGGGTGATCATCGAGACACGCCCGTCGGCGGGCGCCACCACAAGCCCGTCCCGCACCGGCGTCACCCGCACGGGGTCGCGGAAGAACAGCGCGCACCAGATCGTCAGCACGGTGCCAATCCAGCCCAGCGGCGTCCAGATCCAGAACAGGATCAGGCTCGCCAGCGCGAAGCCGCCGATGAACGGATAGCCCTCGGGATGAATGGGCGGAATCTGCGCGCGGATGGAATTGGCGATCGACATCGAATCTCACTCGGTTTCCCAGTCCTAAAGCATGATCCGGAAAAGTGGAAACCGGTTTCCGAAAGATCATGCCCGGGACGGAGATGGAGCCTATTCTGCAGCCGTCGGCAAGGGTTTCTCGACTGGATCAGGCTCGGGTTCGTCGACCGGCGGAGGCTCGCGGTTCGGCGCCTCCTTGTCGTCGTCGACCATCGCCAGCTTCTCCCGCGCCTCCTCGGCCTCGCGCTGCCTGTTCCACATGCTGGCATAAAGCCCGCCCTGCGCCAAAAGCCGGGCGTGGGTTCCGCGCTCGGCGATGCGACCCTGGTCGAGGACGATGATCTCGTCGGCGCCGACAATGGTCGAAAGCCGGTGCGCAATCACCAGCGAGGTGCGGTTGCGCGAGACCCGCTCGAGCGCGGCCTGGATCTCGTGCTCGGTGTGGCTGTCGAGCGCGGATGTCGCCTCGTCCAGCACCAGGATTGGCGGCGCCTTCAGCACTGTACGGGCGATCGCCACCCGCTGCTTCTCGCCGCCCGACAGTTTCAGGCCGCGCTCGCCGACCTGGGTCTCGTAACCCTTCGGCGACATCCGGATGAACGTATCGATCTGCGCGAGCTTCGCCGCCTCCTCCACTTCGGCATCATCAGCATCCCATCGGCCATAGCGGATGTTGTAGCGAATGGTGTCGTTGAATAGCACGGTGTCCTGCGGCACCATGCCGATCGAGGCGCGGAGCGAGGCTTGCGTGACGTCGCGGATGTCCTGGCCGTCGATCAGGATCCTGCCGCCGGAGACGTCGTAGAGGCGGAACAACAGGCGCGAGATCGTGGACTTACCGGCGCCGGAGGGGCCGACGATCGCGACCGTGTTGCCGGCGGGCACCTCGAAAGAGAGGCTTTTCAGGATCGGTCGGTCCGGCTCATAGGCGAACCGCACATCCTCGAAGCGCACGCTGCCCGCCGTCACCACCAGCGGCTTGGCATCGGCTGCGTCCTTGATCTCCGCCTTGCGTGCCAGCACGCCAAACATCTTCTCGATGTCGATGATCGCCTGCTTGATCTCGCGATAGACCATGCCCATGAAATTGAGCGGCTGGTAGAGCTGGATCATCATGGCGTTGATCAGCACGAAATCGCCCACCGTGTTGCTGCCATTGCGGATGCCGATCGCGCACAGCAGCATGATCGCAGTCAGCCCGGCGGTGAAGATGATCGCCTGCCCGGTGTTGAGGATCGCCAGCGACGTATAGGTCTTGATGCTGGCGTGCTCGTAGCGCTCCATCGAACGGTCGTAACGCTCGGCCTCGCGCGCCTCGGCGCCGAAATATTTCACGGTCTCGTAGTTGAGCAGCGAGTCGATCGCCTTGGTATTCGCTTCCGTGTCGGAATCGTTCATCTTGCGGCGGATTTCGATCCGCCATTCGGTCGCGATGTAGGTGTAGTACATGAACGCCGCGACGGTGATCACGACGACGCCGACATAGCGCCAATCGAACTGCCAAAGCAGCACGGCCGTCAGCAGTGCAACCTCGACCACCGTCGGGATCAATTGCAGGATCACCATCCGCACGATGGTCTCGATGCCGGTGCGGCCGCGTTCGAGGATGCGCGTCAGTCCGCCGGTCTTGCGTTCCAGGTGAAAGCGCAGCGACAATTCGTGCATGTGCACGAAGGTGAGGTAGGCGAGCCGCCGCACCGCATGCATGGCGACGCGGGCAAAGATGCCGTCGCGCCATTGCGTCAGCACGGCCATCAGGACACGCACGGCGCCGTAGCCCGCCGTCATCAGGAGCGGCGAAGCGATCAGCCACATCGTCCAGTTCGACGATTGCACCGGCGCGCTGGGCGTGCCGTTCAGCGCGTCGATCGCCCATTTGAAGGTGAAGGGCACTGACAGCGTCGCGAGCTTGGCGAGGAGCAGAAGCACCATCGACCACAGCACGCGCATCTTCAGATCAGCGCGGTCGCCCGGCCAGATATAGGGCCACAGATGCGCAAGCGTGCCGATCAGGGTCGCCTTCTCGGCTCTGCTTGCTTCGGCAGATGACATATCGTTCAGGCGCAATTGGGGTTCGGACGACATTAACTGCTCGCCGACGCCAGGACCGCGCGCCGGTTCGCTGTCACGTGATTTGCATGGATCAGCATTGTGCCCGTCATATAGGCGATTTTGCTCGCGCGGAAACCCTCAAGGAATGGATCTTTCACGATTTTCAGCGATTTACGCCACTTTTACGCCACGCCAAGTGAAATGCCGGGCTTGACGTTTTTTTCGTTGCAGTGCCACATGAGCGGATGAACCAAATCAGACCTATGAACCAGATCAAAACCGTCTGCGTCTATTGCGGCTCCGGCCCCGGCACCAGCCCCAGCTTTGTCGAAGCAGCCAACACGCTCGGAAGGATCTTTGCCGAGAGTGATATCCGCCTCGTCTATGGCGGCGGCTCGATCGGACTGATGGGCGCGGTCGCGACCTCCACACTCGACCATGGTGGCAAGGTCACCGGCATCATCCCGGATTTTCTCCGCGCCCGCGAGAACGCGCTCACCCGCGTCCAGGAGATGATCGTCACGCCCGACATGCATGAGCGCAAGCGGCTGATGTTCGAGCGCTCGGATGCCTTCGTAGCGCTGCCCGGCGGCATCGGCACGCTGGAGGAACTGGTCGAGCAGCTCACTTGGCAGCAACTCGGCCGGCACACGAAGCCGGTGCTGCTCGCCAATATCGACGGTTTCTGGGAGCCGCTGCTCGCGCTGCTCGACCATATGCGCTCGACGGCTTTTATCCGCGCGACGCTGCCGCTCGAGGTGCTGACGGCCGACCGCGTCGAGGATATCGTGCCGCGCCTGCGCGCCGCTGCCGCCCGCGCCCCCGAGGCCGGCAAGGAACTCGCGCCGGACGTGGCGCGTCGCTTGTAGGAGTTCACGCGCTCGGAAACGTTACCGCCTCGACGCGATTGCCGTCGGGATCGGTGACGAAGGCCGCGTAATACCAGACACGGTCGTGCGGGCGCAGGCCAGGCGCGCCGTCGGAACGGCCGCCGGCACTCAGGGCCGCGGCATGAAAGGCATCGACCTCGGCGGTTGACTTTGCCCGCAGACAGACGTGGCTGCCGCTGTCAGACGCGACCGGCTTCATGCCAGCGCGCAGGTTGATCCAGAATTGGGGATAGCTCTTGCCGAACCCGATCGTGGCCGGACGCGTCACCAGGCGCGACAGGCCAAGCGGCGCGAGCGCGGCCTCATAGAACCGCGCGGAACGTTCGAGATCGCTGACGCCGACGGAGATATGGTCGATCATGCGTTGCGCTCACCCCAAGTCCACCGTCATTGCGAGGAGCGAAGCAACGAAGCAATCCATACGTCCGCGCGCGCGGAGAGATGGATTGCTTCGCTTCGCTCGCAATGACGGTGCTTGCCGATGGGTCACCGCGAGCCTCATCCCTGGGCGCCTGACTTCACCAGCTTGTAGAACACCGAATCCATCAGTGCCTGGAACGAAGCGTCGATGATGTTCGGTGACACGCCGACGGTGGTCCACTTCTCCCCGGTCTCATCTTCGCTCTCGATCAGCACGCGCGTCACCGCCTCCGTACCGCCATTGAGGATGCGCACGCGATAATCGATCAGCTTCAATCCCTCGATGTATTTCTGGTACTTGCCGAGGTCCTTGCGCAAGGCGACGTCGAGCGCGTTGACGGGGCCGTTGCCTTCGGCAGCGGAGATGAGCCGATCGCCGGCGACGTCGACCTTCACCACCGCGAGCGCGACCGTGACGCGCTGGCCAACCGCGTTGTAGCGCTGCTCGACATTGACGTCGAACTGCTCGACCTTGAAATATTCCGGCACCTTTCCGAGCGTGCGCCGCGCCAGCAGCTCGAACGAGGCATTCGCGGATTCATAGGCGTAGCCCGCTGCCTCACGCTCCTTCAGCTCGGCGACAAGCCGCGTGAGCCTCGGGTCGTTCTTCTCGTAGGGTATGCCGGCCCGATCGAGCTCGGCGATGACGTTGGAGCGTCCGGCCTGATCGGACACAAGCACCTTGCGGTAATTGCCGACGGATTCCGGCGGCACGTGCTCGTAGGTGTGCGGATCCTTGAGCACGGCGGACGCATGGATGCCGGTCTTGGTGACGAAGGCGCTCTCGCCGACATAGGCTGCGTGCCGGTTGGGCGCTCGGTTGAGCATGTCATCGAGCGTGCGCGACACCTTCATCAGCGTCGTCATCTTCTCGGCGGTGACGCCGATCTCGAAACTCTCGGAGAACTCTTTCTTCAACCGCAACGTCGGGATCAACGAGCAGAGATTGGCGTTGCCGCAGCGTTCCCCTAAGCCATTCAGCGTGCCCTGGATCTGGCGCGCGCCGGCCCGCACCGCGGCAAGCGAGTTCGCTACCGCCTGCTCGGTATCGTTATGGGCGTGGATGCCGACATGGCTGCCGGGGATATGCCGCACGACAGCGCCGACGATGGTTTCGATCTCGTGCGGCATGGTGCCGCCATTGGTGTCGCACAACACCACCCAGCGCGCGCCGGCATCATAAGCGGCCTTGGCGCAAGCCAGCGCGAACTCGGCATTCTCCTTGTAGCCGTCGAAGAAATGCTCGCAATCCACCATCACCTCGCGGCCGGCCGCCTTCGCCGCAGCGACGCTGTCGCGGATCGAGGCGATGTTCTCCTCGTTCGTGGTCTCCAGCGCGACACGCACCTGATAGGCGCTCGACTTCGCGACAAAGCAGATCGCGTCCGCCTTCGCCTCCAGGATCGCCGCCAAGCCGGGATCGTTGGACGCCGACCGGCCCGGACGCCGCGTCATGCCGAAGGCGGTGAAGCGCGCATGGTCGAACTTCGGCTTTGCCGAGAAGAATTCCGTGTCGGTCGGGTTGGCGCCGGGATAGCCGCCCTCGACATAGTCGATGCCGAGTTCGTCCAGCATCTGCGCGATCACCTGCTTGTCCTGCAGCGTGAAATCGACGCCATTGGTCTGCGCGCCGTCGCGCAAGGTGGTGTCGAACAGATAGAGGCGTTCGCGGGTCACGGCGCGCCTCCCGCGGCGCCACTCGCCAACGCCTTCTCCATCGTGGTGTTGGCGAGCCACTCACCCTGGATGGTCACGCTGTTGCGCTGCTTGGCGACGTAGCCGCGCTTGCGGAAGAAATCGAGCGCGCTGTCGCTGGCGTCGACCGAAAGTGTCCTGGTGCCGCGCGCGCCGGCGAGCTTTTCCAGCGCATCGCACAGCATCGCGCCGACGCCCTGCCCGGCCACGCTCGGATGCACATAGAGCATGTCGATCTGGTTGTTGTTCTTCAGCGACGCGAAGCCGACCGGCGAATTCTGGACGGTTGCGATCAGCGTCAGCTCCCCTGCCAGCTTCTTGCCGAAGGCCACCTCGTCATCGGCCACGGCTGCCCAGGCTTCCTGCTGCGTTTCACCGTAGTCGTCTCCGGTCAGTTCCTGGATCGCGGCCACGAAGATCGCCGCCAGCATCGGCGTATCCGCCGGCAGGAACGGTCGCAGTCCGGGTTGTGGGAGTGCCTGTGCCATCATGCCAACTCCCAGGTTGTCACCGGCTTGCCGTCGGCATCCTTGCCGTCCTTCAGCACGACGCCCTTGGCCGCGAGTTCGTCACGGATGCGATCGGACTCCTTGAAGTCCTTCCGCCCGCGCGCGGCTGCCCGATCCGAGATCAAGCCTTCAACCCATTTCGGGTCGATACCACTCGCCTGCTGCTTGCGGCCCTTCCATTCCGCTGCGCTCTGGCCGAGGAAGCCCAGGAACCGGAGCGACGCCGCGAAGGTTCCCCGCGCCTGTTCATCGCTCACTGCAGCATTCCGTAACCCGTGCAGCGCAGCGATGGCCTGCGCCGTGTTGAGATCGTCGGACAACGCCTCGACAATGGCCTCCGCCGGCCGATCGCCCACAGCATCGGCCGCGACGGCGTACCAGTCGTCGAGCGTCCGGGCGCTTTCTTCCAGTCCCCTCAGCGTCCAGTCGATCGGCGAGCGATAATGCGTCCTGAGCATGTTGAGGCGCAGCACTTCGCCCGGCCAATCCGCCAGCAATTCCCTGATCGTGACGAAGTTGCCGAGGCTCTTCGACATCTTCTCGCCTTCGACCTGAAGGAAGCCGTTGTGCATCCAGGTGTTCGCCATCCGCGCTTCGTGGAAGGCGCAGCAGCTTTGCGCGAGCTCGTTCTCATGATGCGGGAACACGAGGTCGATGCCGCCGCCATGGATGTCGAATTGCTCGCCGAGATGTTTCCAGGCCATCGCCGAGCATTCGATATGCCAGCCCGGACGTCCCGGCGCGGCGATGCCTGATGGCGACGGCCATGACGGCTCGCCGGGTTTGGCCGGCTTCCACAGCACGAAATCGGTGTTGTCGCGCTTATAGGGGGCGACGTCGACGCGGGCGCCGGCGATCATCTCGTCCAGCGAGCGGTTGGCGAGTGCGCCATAGCGCGGCAGCCCGCTATTGGCCGCATTCATCGCCTGCGGCGAAAACAGCACGTGGTCTTCGGCGACGTAGGCAAAACCATCCGCGACCAGCTTTTCGATCAGCACACGCATCTCCGCGATGTGCTCGGTCGCGCGTGGCTCGACCGTGGGACGCAGCGCGCCGAGCGCGTCGACGTCCTCGTGGAACTGCCGCTCCGTCTGCTCGGTGACCTTGCGGATCGCCTCGTTCAGCGGCAGGCCGGGATAATCCCGCGCGGCGCGATCGTTGATCTTGTCGTCGACGTCGGTGACGTTCCGGACATATTTGACGTGGTTCTCGCCATAGACATGCCGCAGCAGACGGAACAGCACGTCGAAGACGATCACCGGGCGCGCGTTGCCGATATGGGCGAAGTCGTAGACCGTCGGTCCGCAGACATACATGCGCACATGGTTGGGATCGAGCGGCACGAAGGGCCGCTTTCCCCGGGTCAACGTATCGTACAGACGCAATTGCATGGAATACCCGTCCGGTTGTGGCCGGGGCGTCACGTGATCTCGATGTGAGAAAAGACGGCCTCAGCCAGCGAATCGCTAGCTAATAATCTCGCGGCAAATGTTGCAGATGGCGAGGTGACCGTTCATGGTTCCACCATGGCGCTATCAGGGGGACGGCGTCAAGGTCTGTTTGCGCCGGTTTTGAGGGCGAATTTGGCCGCTGCGATGATTCCAAAAGCTGCATGGTTAATCATTATTAACGTCTTGGGCGTAATCGGATAGGCACTGGTTCCCTTCCCGCCTCGGTGCCCCATGCGATTTCGATCCGCATTTCTTGCCTGCACATTCATTTTAGCCACTTCCGCAGCACTGGCCGACAGCCGCGTCTTCATCATTGCCAACCACGACGACGGCTACGGTGTCGACGAATGCCTCGCGCGAGGCGACAAATGCGGGGCACACGCCGCCCGCTCCTATTGCCAATCACGCGATTTTGCCCAGGCCACCGCCTATCGCCGCGTCGACCCCGACGAAATTACCGGCGCCGTTCCGAAGGCCACCGCAAACTGCAGCGGCGGCGCCTGCGGCGAATACATCGCCATCACCTGCCAGCGCTGATCCGGGCCTGCGCGCCCGCCACGGGACAGCCAAGGGTCGGTATTCTCACGGGGTTTTGCCACATCCGGGCCCCGGAAACGACGTGACGCTGCCCCGAGAAACGGCTATTGCAAGCGGCCTTGGCCGCGCCTGTCGGGCTCGCCCGCCGCGCGGCGTCATACTGTGACTGGACATGCCCAATCGCCTGAACGCTTGCTTCTCCCCCTGGATTTTGACGTGCGCTGCCCTCCTGCTCGGCACTGCCCTGCCGGCCAGTGATGCCTTGGCGCAGACACCTGACGGTGCTTACGCGCAGATGCCTCAGGAAGCCCCGCCGCAACAGGGCGGCTCGTCCAACCCGATGTGCATCCGGCTCGAGGGCCAGCTTGCGAGCATCGACCGCGGTGGCGGCAGCGGCGATTCGATCAGGGACGAGCAGATCCGCCGCTACCAGGACGCCGCCTCGAGACAGCAGGCCGAGCTCGACCGCGTGACCGCGCAGGCACGGCGCATGGGCTGCGACTCTTCCGGCTTCTTCTCGCTGTTCAACAACAACTCGGCGCAATGCGGTCCGATCAACACCCAGATCCAGCAGATGCGCGCAAATCTCGATCAGATGACGACGAGCCTGGAGCGTATGCGCAGCGGCGGGCTCGGCGGCGCCGACCGCGAGAACCAGCGCCGCTCGGTGCTGATAGCGCTGGCGCAGAACAATTGCGGCCCGCAATATGCCAATGCCGCGCGAGGTCCCGGCAATTTCCTCGACAATCTGTTCGGCAATCATAGCGACGGCAACGTGACCATTGCGCCGCCGACCGGCGACCTCGCCCCGCAATCCGGCACCTACCGCACCGTCTGCGTGCGCAGCTGCGACGGCGCCTATTTCCCGGTCTCGTTCGCGACGGTGCAGGGGCGCTTTGCCGATGACGAGAAGACCTGCAAGGCGCAGTGTCCGGCGGCGGAAGCGACCCTGTTCGCCTATCGTAATCCCGGCGAGGACATCAACCAGGCGGTCTCGATCAGCGGCCAGCCCTATACGTCGCTGCCGAACGCGTTCAAGTTCCGCACCGAATTCAACCCGTCCTGTTCCTGCAAGCCGGCAGGCCAGACCTGGGCGGAGGCGTTGAAATCGGTGGACGACAAGGCGGCCGTCGAGCAGCAGGGCGACATCATCGTCACCGAGGAGAGCGCGCGGAAGATGCAGCAGCGCGCTCAGCAGCAGGCGACGAAACAGGCGCCGGCCGGGAAGAAGAGCCCGGCGTCGGCGAATGCCAGCGTGGCTCCCGAAGCACCGGCGGCGCCGGTCGACCAGACCCCGCCGGGAGATCGGCCGATCCGCACCGTCGGCCCGACTTTCCTCCCGAAGAAACAACAATAGTCAGCCTTCGAACGCCTCCACCGAGGCGCGCGTGCCGCGGGTGACCAGCCTCTCGTCCGGTTGCGGCAACATCTCGCCGCGGTCGCGGAAGCGGTTGGTGATGGGATAGCGGCGGTCACGGCCGAAATTCTTACGCGTGACCTTGACGCCGGGCGCGGCCTGCCGGCGCTTGTATTCGGCGATGGAAAGCAGGCGGTCGATGCGCGCCACCAGTTCGCGATCAAAGCCGGCGGCGACGATCGACGCCAACGGCTCCTCGTGCTCCACCAGCCGTTCCAGCACCGCATCGAGCACATCGTAAGGCGGCAGCGAGTCCTGGTCGGTCTGGTCCTCGCGCAGTTCGGCCGTCGGCGGCCGCGTGATGATCGAGGGCGGGATCACCTCGCCCGACGGGCCGAGCGCGCCTTCCGGTTTCCAGATATTGCGCAGGGCAGACAGCCGGAACACCTCGGTCTTGTAGATGTCCTTGATCGGGTTGAAGCCACCGTTCATATCGCCATAAAGCGTGGCATAGCCGACCGACATCTCCGACTTGTTGCCCGTGGTCACCACCATCGCGCCGGTCTTGTTGGAGAGCGCCATCAACAAGGTGCCGCGGGCGCGCGCCTGCAAATTCTCCTCGGTGATGTCGCGCGGCAGGCCCTTGAACGGCTCGGCCAGGATCTTCTCAAACCCGTTCACGGCGTCTGCGATCGGCAGCACCTCGTAGCGGATACCGAGCATCCTGGTCAGGCTCGCCGCATCATCCAGCGACACCTGCGCGGTGTAGCGGAACGGCAGCATCACGCCGTGGACCTTGTCGGCGCCGAGCGCATCCACCGCTATCGCCGCGCACAACGCGGAATCGATGCCGCCGGAGACGCCGAGCAGCACGCCCGGAAAGCCGTTCTTGCGGACATAGTCGCGCAAGCCGAGCACACAGGCCGCATAGTCTGCCTTGTCGCCCTCGAACAGCGGCGCGGTCGGCCCGTTACAGCGCCAGCCCGCCTCGCCCCTGGTCCAGCGCAGCGTCGTGATGCTCTCTTCGAAGGCCGGAAGCTGCGCCGCCACCGAGAGATCGGCGTTGAGCGCGAACGAGGCGCCGTCGAACACCAGTTCGTCCTGCCCGCCCACTTCATTCAGATAGATCAGCGGCAGGCCGCTCTCGGTGACGCGGGCGACCGCGATCGAAAGCCGGAGATCGTTCTTGTCGCGCGCATAAGGCGAGCCGTTCGGCACGACCAGGATCTCCGCGCCGGTCTCGGCGAGACATTCGACGACGTTCTCGTAATCCTCGGACTCCTCAAGCCAGATGTCCTCGCAGATGGGCACGCCGACCCGGACGCCCTTCACCGTGACCGGGCCCGGCGCCGGTCCGCGCGCGAACAGCCGTTTCTCGTCGAACACGCCGTAGTTCGGCAAATTGGCCTTGAAGCGCAGCGCAGCGATACGGCCGCCGTCGAGCAGCGCGCAGGCGTTATAGAGCTTGCCGTCCTCGACCCAGGGAGTCCCGATCAGGACTGCCGGACCGCCATCCGCCGTCTCGCGCGCCAGTTCCTCGACCGCCGCACGGCAGGCGGCCTGGAACGCCGGCTTCAGGATCAGGTCCTCCGGCGGGTAGCCGGCGATGAACAGCTCCGACAGCACCACCAGATCGGCGCCGGCGGCCTTCGCCGTCTCGCGCCCGGCACGCGCCTTCACGGCATTGCCGGCGACGTCGCCAACGGTCGGATTCAACTGCGCCAGTGTAACAATGAATTCAGGTTCGCTCATGAGATCGATGGTGCCTTGCACCTGTGTAAACTGCAATCGCCTGCGTTAGATCATGCCCATGCGCTCGGCGAGGGCGAAGAGCCAGAACAGCCCGGCCATCACCAGCGCCACGCCGACCGCGGCGGAGCCCATGTCCTTGACCCGCCCGATCTGCGGATCGTGATCCATGGTCAGGCGGTCGGCGAGCTTCTCGATCGCGGTGTTGAGCAGCTCGATCACCAGCACCAGCACTACCGATGCAACGAGCTCGACGCGGCGCATCACCGTGGCGCCGATCAGCCACGCCGCCGGCACCGACAACAGCAGCGCCACCACCTCCTCGCGAACCGCCTGCTCGGAGCGGATCGCAAAGCCGAGGCCGTTCCACGAGTTGATGGTGGCCCGCCAGAACCGCTGCAAGTGTTAGAGCCCCGCGGCTGCCGGCATCGGTTTGACCTTGCCGGCCCGCTCCTGTTTCAACAGCTCGGCGATCAGGAACGCCATGTCGATCGACTGTTCGGCATTGAGGCGGGGATCGCAGACCGTATGGTAGCGGTCGTTGAGATCCTCGTCCGTGATCGCGCGCGCGCCGCCGATGCATTCGGTGACGTCCTGCCCGGTCATCTCCAGGTGAACGCCGCCGGCATGGCTGCCTTCGGCCTGGTGGATGGCGAAGAACGACTTCACTTCCGACAGCACCCGGTCGAACGGGCGGGTCTTGTAGCCGGAGGTCGAGGTGATGGTGTTGCCGTGCATGGGATCGCAGGACCACACCACCGTGCGCCCTTCCCGCTTCACCGCCCGGATCAGCGCCGGCAGATGCTCGCCGACCTTGTCGGCGCCGAAGCGGGCGATCAGCGTCAGCCGCCCGGGCTCGTTGTCCGGGCTCAGCACGTCGATCAGCTTCAACAGTTCATCGGCCTGCAGCGACGGGCCGCATTTCAGGCCGATCGGGTTCTTGATGCCGCGGAAATATTCGACATGGCCGTTATCGAGCTGGCGGGTGCGGTCGCCGATCCAGATCATGTGGCCGGAGGTCGCGTACCAGTCGCCGGTCGTCGAATCGACCCGGGTCAGCGCCTGCTCATAGCCGAGCAGCAGGGCCTCATGGCTGGTATAGAAATCGGTCGAGCGCAGTTCCGGATGGCTCTCGAGATCGAGGCCGCAGGCACGCATGAAGTTCAGCGCTTCCGAGATGCGGTCGGCGAGTTCCTTGTAGCGCCGTGACTGCGGCGAGTCCTTCAGGAAGCCGAGCATCCACTGATGCACGCTGCCGAGATTGGCGAAGCCGCCGGTGGCAAACGCCCGCAGCAGATTGAGGGTCGCCGCCGACTGCCGGTAGGCCATCAGCTGCCGCGCCGGATCAGGCGTGCGCGCCTCCTTGGTGAAGGCGATATCGTTGATGATGTCGCCGCGATAGCTCGGCAGTTCGACGCCAGCGACCTTTTCGGTCGGCGAGGAGCGCGGTTTTGCAAATTGTCCGGCGATGCGGCCGACCTTCACCACCGGCAACGCGCCGGCATAGGTCAGGACGACGGCCATCTGCAGCAGCACGCGGAAGAAGTCGCGGATGTTGTTGGCGCCGTGTTCGGCAAAACTTTCCGCGCAGTCGCCGCCCTGCAGCAGGAAGGCCTCGCCTGCAGCGACACGCGCCAGCGCCTTCTTCAGGTTGCGCGCTTCGCCCGCGAACACCAGCGGCGGAAAGGTCGCAAGCTGCGCCTCGACGTCAGCCAGTATCTTGGCATCCGGATAGTCCGGCATCTGCAAAACCGTCTTGGCGCGCCAACTGTCGGGTGTCCAGCGCTCGGACATGGGCGTTAACTCCTGAGCAAAAACCGCTACTTATCCGGGAAAGCGAAGCTATATATACAGGCTGTTGAAAGACCGCCAGCCGGATTTCCACCTGCCCGCTCAAGCCCTTGCGACAACAGCCGAATTCGCATTTGTTAGAGCAACACGTCAACGCTCAAGGAAAATCCGTAAGTGGCTGAGGCTGCGCCGGACGACGTCTTCACCGACGACATCATTGTACCCGCCGTCGACGGCTTTCCGATTGCAGCGACACTGTTCCTGCCCCGCGGCGCCAAGCGGCAAGCCGTCCTGATCAATTCGGCGACCGCTGTGCCGCGCAAGGTCTACAGGGGCTTTGCCGCCTATCTCGCCAAGCGCGGCTCTGTCGTCCTCACCTATGATTATCGCGGCACCGGCGATTCCAGGCCGAAGGCCGCGAGCGGACAAAACCAGTCGAAATCGCTGGTCGGCTTCAAGGCCTCGATGTCGGACTGGGCCGCGCTCGACGTGACCGCCGCCGTGAGGTGGGTCCGCGAGCGCTACCAGGCGCTGCCGCTCACCTATGTCGGCCATTCCTTCGGCGGCCAGGCGCTCGGGCTGATCCCGAACAACGCCGAGGTGTCGCGCGCGCTGCTGGTCGCTTCGCAGGCGGCGACCTGGCGATTGATGGCCTCGCCCGAACGCTATCGCGTCTACGCCGCCATGAATTTCGTCCTTCTGCCGCTGACCCGCCTGCTTGGCTACACGCCGGGCTGGGCCGGGCTCGGCACGGATTTGCCGAAGGGCGTGTTCGAACAATGGACGAATTGGGTGAACAGCCCGCGCTATCTGTTCGATGATGCCGCGCTTACCGCGGTGTCGAATTTCGCGAAGTTCAAGGGCGCCCTGCGCGCGCTCTGCATCAGCGACGATCCATGGGCGACGCGGCCCGCGGTCGAACTGCTGTGTTCCGGCTTCACAGCCGCCAGGCCGGAGATCGTTTCGATCTCCCCCGCGGATGCCGGCGTTAAGAAGATCGGCCATTTCGGTTTCTTCCGCCCCGAGCACCGCGACACGCTCTGGCGCGGTGCCGCGGAATGGCTCGAGGCGAGCGAGTGAGGTCGGGCCGTAGGATGGGTAGAGCGCAGCGAAACCCATCGCGATGGAGCACGCGGGACAATGATAGGTTTCGCTGCGCTCTACCCATCCTACTGGTTCAAATGTCAAACAGCTCTTCGCTGTCATCGTCCGCGAAAGCGGACGATCCTCTATTCCAGAGACAGCCGTGCTTGAGCCGAGAGGCCGCCGGATACTGGATGCCCGCCTTCGCGGTCATGACGGTGGAATGCGGGGATATGAGTTCGCGTTCTCGCGACGCTTTGCGCCCGAGCTTTGCCTCGCTTTCCACCCTCCTCGATAGCAGAGGGCGCAGGGAAAGCCGGGTCCGGTTGCACCCATGGGTCCTGTGCAACAAAGAGCACGGGGTACGATCCAATGACATAGATCAAGCCAAGGGCGGGCAGAACGAATATACTTCCAATCTTGGGGCAACCAAGCAAGGAGGCAGTCATGATTTCTCGACGGAAGCTTCTTTCTTCTTTGGGCTTGGCCACCGCAATAGCAGCGTTCCCGACCGTGCTGATGGTCCCTGATGCGGAGGCGCAGACGGCTGGCATGGAAAGGCGGCAAGATCGACGCGAGGGGCGGCGCGAACGCCGCGAGGGGCGCCGTGAAGCGCGCGAAGTGCGGCGTGAGGGTCGCCGTGAGGCGCGCCAAATACGGCGCGGAGTTACGCCGGCGCCAGGCGTTACGACGGGGACAGCTAAGTAGCTTGGCTACAGCGTCTAGGGTTCGATAGGTCATCATTCCCGCTCATCGTCCCGGTGCAGCGCGTGCTGTTGCTTGCGTGTATGAAGGGAAGAAACGATCGAGATGTGGCGCGCCGCATCCTTTTACTCAGCAGGCCCTTAGCGCTTGAGCTAAATCAATAAAACGAGTGGGCTTTCACGTTCAGAAAAGTGTCGTCGATCAGCTTGCGGCGGGCAAAACAATGAACCTTCTGCTCAAGGAAATCCGGCACACTCCCCTGCTCTGGATGCTGGTTTTTGTGCCTATCGTGCTGGTAGCCGAAAGAACAGCGCCCTCCGCTCACACGGTCCTGTTCGTCCTCGCCGTCCTGGCTATCGTACCGCTTGCGGCTCTGCTTAGTCGCGCAACCGAAAGCGTCGCCGAAAAGACGGGTGATGCGATAGGCGGCCTGCTCAATGCGACCTTGGGAAATCTAACCGAGCTGATCATTGCGATCGCCGCGCTGCGCGCTGGAGAGTACATGCTGGTGAAGGCGTCGATCGCAGGCGCCATCGTCACCAATTCGCTGTTTATGCTGGGAGCCTCATTTCTGCTCGGTGGGCTCAGGTATCACGTCCAGGAATACAATCGCGCCGGAGGAAGGCTGTACTCGGCGTTGCTGTTGATGGCCACGATCGCTCTCCTTGCACCGGCCGCGGTCGCCGACCTCGATCCGGCAAGGGGCGACGTGATGGCACAGAAGCTCAGTGCAGCTCTTGCCGTATTGCTCATACTTGCCTACGGCCTGGGCCTGTTGTTCTCGCTCAAGACGCACAAGGATCTGTTCGCCAGCGAGGATCACGGCGAAACAGGCGGAGCTGGTTGGCCGATTGGACTGGCGATCGGCACGCTCATTGTTGTCACGGTGCTGGTCGCCCTGGTGAGCGAGATATTCGTCAGTTCGGTACAGAAGGCGGGAGAGACCTTGGGGATAAGCCCCGCCTTCGTCGGCTTCATCATCGTCGCGCTTGTCGGTGCTGCGGCGGAAATGGCAGTCGCTTTCTCCGCAGCCCGCAAGAACCGCCTCGATATGAGCGTCAGCATCGCGCTCGGAAGCGCCTCTCAAATTGCCCTGTTTGTTGCGCCGGTACTGGTGCTTCTCAGCTATGTTGTCGGTCCGAAGCCAATGGACCTGCAGTTCTGGCCGGGTGCCGTGACCATGGTCATGATCGCCACGGTTACGTCCTGCTTCATCACCAACAGCGGACGGTCAGCATGGTTTATTGGTGCCTTGCTGGTCTTCATCTACGCGATCTTCGCCATGACGCTGTATATGGTGCCGCCGGGATCGCACCAGCCGATCTGACTGACACGGGCCCCGTTCAGCGCCCGCTGGTTCGACGCTCAATCCCGCTTACGCCGGTTCTGATCGAGGCGAAGCCTCTGCGCTCTCATGCGCTTTATCTCCTCGTCGAGCGCGTCCATTTTTTCGCCGAGCCGCTCGTCCTTCGATTTCGGCTGCTCGCTGCCGCGCAGCTTTTCAAGCGCTTTCTCGACCGAGAGCTTGGGAGTGTCACCCATGTTACACCAACCTCATAGTGACTGGTCGTCGGGTTTCTGTTTCACGATTTGAAGGTGGAAGCGGTGACAAATCTGAGAGCGGGCGGCAGCCGCCTTGGCGCACTGCCGTCCGCAATCGATCTCGTCAGTACCGATATCCATAAGGATACTGACCCGGGCAGACCCAATTGCCGTAGGTGTCGTAGGAGCAGTTGTTGTAACCGCCGTAGTAGCCGTAGGCGCCCGCCGCGGCCGCTCCTACTGCTGCCGCACCCAGACTATAGGCCGCTCCTCGCCAAGCCCCGCGATATGCCGCATTGCGGTAAACCCCTCGAGCAACCGGGCGCCCCGCTATTGGCCGATACCCATATCCGCGCCCGGCGACCCTGTATCCGCCGACGCGCCCGGCGTGAACGGCGCCGCCCCGGAAGCCGGCGGCGCGCATGCCGCCACCATGAAATCCACCGCCGCCGGCACGGAACCCGCCACCTCCACCACGGCGGGCAAGCGCATCATCTGGAACCAAACTGGCAGCAACGAGAATGGCTGCCGCGAAGCCGATGAGACCGTAACGAACCATGGGCATCCTCCTGGTATTGTGAGGTGCCGTCGATCCGATGGCTCCAGCAGCGATGCCCGCGCCAACGGCGACCAGCACTGTCCACAGTTTTTGACGCCAGCCTGTATTTCGTTTGACCTAGATCAAACCTTTTCGCGGTTTCACCGCACCATCCGCCGAGCTTGATCCAGATCAAGACGCCCTGAGGCTTTGGCGAAATCGTTCATCACCCTTTTATCGCGTTGGCCCTCTCAAAATCCGGAGTAAAGGTTATGCTTACTTCCCTGATTGCGTGGCTATTGATCGGCGCGATCGCTGGCTGGCTCGCGAGCCTCATCGTCAAAGGTCGTGGCCTCGGATTGGTCAACAATATCCTGGTCGGCATTGTCGGCGCAGTGATTGCCGGTTGGCTACTCCCACTGATCGGGTTCGTTTTCATTGGCGGCATCCTGGCGGCGATCGTAAACGCGGTCATCGGTGCCGTGCTTCTCCTGGTCATAATCGGGCTTGTTCAGCAGAAGACGGCCTAGAGGCCAGGCGAATTACACGAGCCATTCTTCGTAAGCTAAGTCGTTCGCAAGCATCGAGCCCGGAATCCATTTCACCGCCGCGCCAGTGGCCCCAATGGATTCGCTGATGCGCAAGAGCACATCATAGCTCGTCTTTCGGACGCCCCGGAATGACGGCGGGAGTTGGTTCAAGCGAACGGCGGAGTGCTGCTTGCAGCTAGAGCATTTTCGGTTCTGATGGAATCAGAACCGAAGCTCTAGATTCTTGTTTCGACGCGTTTTCTTCACGCGAACCGGTTTCCACTTCGCTCGAAAACGCTCTAATGGCGACAAGAGCGTCGCTTCGATTGGCCACGGGCCTTCTTTGCGAGCAGGCGCTTCAGCTTGGCTCGCAGGCGAAGGATCTCTTCGTACCTCGCGCGCAGATCGTTTCTGATCCAGGGCGGTGATGGCGGCTCGTTGCGGCGGTTGCGGCTGGGCATGCCGCAACCTAGTGCCAAGTTTTCCCTTCCGCAGCAGAATACCAGAATTAAGCTTGATGCTACGGATTCAGGTTAATTCTGGAACCGCCGGTTACAGCTCTCAATGCGCCATGCTGCGTCCGGCCTCTTCGCAGGCCTGCATGCAACGGCGGCAAGCGTCGGCGCAGATGCGGCAATGCTCGTGCTCGCCCGCATGCTTCTGGCATTCGTCGGCGCAGAGCCGGCAGGCCGCGGTGCAAGTGTGCAGCATGCGGCGGATCATCTCGCCATCCCAGCCGGTCTGACGGGTGGCCATCCTGCCGGTGATATTGCAGACGTCTGCGCAGTCGAGGTTGAGGCGGATGCATTGCGTCAGCGACTTGACCATGTCCTCCGCGAGGCAGGCATCGGCGCAAGAGGTGCAGATCTGGGCGCAGGAATAGCACTGCTCGATGCAGCGGACGAGCAGGCCATCGCCCTGGCCATGAGCCCGTGGGTGCCGACTGATCATTTCCTGGACTTGCATGGAACTCTCCGCAGGTTTTGAGGGGTTTCCTCGTTCGCCTAATCGCCGAACTTCGGAAAGGTTCTGTTGAACGATTGAAACAGAGCTCGGCGCTCGCGCGCCGGCGAAACCGACTTGCATGGCGGCATATAGCGCTCCCGGCCTCGCTGCCGCGCGCTTGCGCCGCGCGCCGCAAGACCAGAGTTGTATTGTACGGGTTCGGAAACGTGCGGTCGAATCAATATCGTACCTTCCTGTCGGATTCTCCGCAGCTTGCGGGGCTGGCGCGGAGCATCCATGGAAGTTGCGATGCTCGGGGATGAGCTGATGCCTTCGGCGCCCTCCGCGAACATCAGGTCAAGAGCGCAGCGCCAGAGCATTTTCGGTTCTGATGGAATCAGAACCGAAGCTCTGGATTCTTGCTGTTGCGCTTTTGTGACGATCGCGGTCGGCGCAGCGAGTGCCTGCGTTGCGACTATCGCGCGACGTTCGTCTGAAAAAGCCCCAGGTTGATGCGCATCAAGGAGCACGAGCGATATTCGGCGCACCATCATGCCGAAGCCGGGAAGATGCGAACAATGTAGGGAGTCCCGTGATGTCGCCCGTAGCCGCAACGAATTTCGTGCCCCTTGGCAAAACCGGACAACAGCCGGACACCACAAGGCAAGCCATGTCGGCCATCGTCAATGGGAAAAGCGTGAGCCATCCGACGGCGGAAAAAATCAGCATCAGGAATTTGAACTTCTATTATGACGACGGCAACCAGGCGCTGCGCAATGTGACGGTGCCGATCTACGACAAATGCGTCACGGCGTTCATGGGCCCTTCGGGCTGCGGCAAATCCACTTTGCTCCGCGTGCTCAACCGCATGCATGATCTCTATCCGGGCCAGCGCGCGGAGGGAAAGATCCTCTTCAATGGCGAGGACATCCTCGGACATATCGACGTGTATCAACTGCGCGCGCGGATCGGTATGGTGTTCCAGAAGCCGACGCCGTTCCCGATGACGGTCTATGACAACATCGCGTTCGGCATCCGGCTGCAGCGCGAGGTCACCAAAGGCGAGATGGACGAACTCGTGGAGGCGGCGCTGCGCAAGGCGGCGCTGTGGGACGAGGTCAAGGACGACCTCTTGCGCTACGGCTTCGACCTCTCGGGCGGCCAGCAGCAGCGGCTGAGTATTGCGCGTGCGATCGCGGCAAAGCCGGAAGTGCTGCTGCTGGACGAGCCCTGCTCGTCGATCGATCCGATCTCCTCGGCGAAGATCGAGCACACGATCGACGAGCTCAAGAAGGATCATGCGATCGTCATCGTCACGCATAATCTGCAGCAGGCGGCGCGGGTGTCCGACTTCGCCGGCTTCATGTATCTCGGCGAGTTGATCGAGTTCGGAACCGTCCAGGATATCTTTGTCAGCCCAAAGAAGCAGCAGACGGAACGATTCCTGACCGGCCGGTTTGGATGAGATGCTGTCGACCATCGGCGGATGAGGATCGCGCCTCATTGCAGGCGAAGGTTCCTTGACCGCCGTCCATCATGTGTTAGCTTAGTATCACAGATGGGGATGGAGTCCCCCGATACCCGCCCGTCGTGGGCTAATGACTCCTGCTGAGTGAGGCGGCAAGCCTCGCTGCGGCGGGAGCATCGATCAAACCCGCTGACAGCGGGTTTTTTGCTGCCTCGAAAAGGAAAGAGGCGGCGATGCAGCCAAAGCAACGCGCATATCGCGGAGGCAGCCGATGACGCGGCTGCGCGCCTTGCTGCGCCTGATCAAGGGCGACCGCTTCGCGCGCGCCCTTCTCTGCGCCGTGTCAGCAACCTCCATCCTTGCCTTCGTCTTCGGCGCGGCGGCCGAACTCGTCATCGCCTTGCTGATCCTCGGCGTCGCGACGGCGCTTGCCGAAATCTCCATGTACCCACCCGATAGAAAGTAGGTGATATGCTCAGTTACGTTCTTGTTTTCGTCGGCGCCGGAATTGGCGGCGCCTTACGTCACGGCGTCAATCTCTCCACCGCCCGCACCTTCGGCACCGGCTTTCCCTATGGCACGCTGACGGTCAACGTCGTCGGCTCGCTGGTGATGGGTTTGCTTGCAGGCTATTTCGCTTTCCGCGGCGAAGCCGCCCAGACCTGGCGCCTGTTCCTGACCACGGGCATCCTCGGCGGCTTCACCACCTTCTCCTCGTTCTCGCTCGATACGGCCCTGCTCTATGAACGCGGCGAGCTGGGCCTGACGCTGCTCTATGTAGCCGTATCGTTCGCCTGCTCGGTCGGCGCGCTGTTCGTGGGGCTGTGGGCGGTGCGCAGTCTTGTGCAGTGAGGTTTATCGGCAGGATGGAGGCGTAGGGCGCATTAGGTGGTGTGGACTCTAAGGATTCCCTTTTAGGAGCAAATCAGATTCAAGGCTGCTTTTGGGGAGGCGGCCTTGGGTGTGATGGATCGTTTGGTTTTGAGCGACGCGGCGTGGGAGCGGATGGCGCCGCTGATCATAGGTCGTCCCGACCAGAAGGGCTCGACCGGGCGCGACAATCGGATGTTTGTTGAAGGCGTATTGTGGATCGTGCGTACGGGTTCTCCGTGGCGCGACCTTCCGGAAGTGTTCGGGGATTGGAACAGCGTATTTCGGCGCTTCAGTCGATGGAGCATCAAGGGCGTTTGGTGGCGGATCTTCGAGGCGATGTC
>NZ_AUEZ01000100.1 GCF_000426245.1 Bradyrhizobium sp. Ai1a-2
GAGGTCACAATGCGCCACCCGATTACAAGTTCAGGGTGTTCATCTCAGGCCAGAAGCGGCGCGTGACGCCCAGGATCAAACGCGAGCTGCGCCGGCGCTCGGCCGTCGAGCCGGTCATCGGCCATCTCAAATCCGAGCATCGCATGGGGCGCAACTACTTCTGGTACCGCAAGGGCGACGCCGCCAACGCCGTCCTCGCCGCCGCCGGATACAACTTCCGCCGTCTCATCCGCTGGCTGGAGCTTTTGTTGCACCAAATCCTGGTCAGGCTCATCCTCCGATTTCAGCTCGTCCCAAGCTGAAATCAGACTTCTTCACGGGCGACTAGGTCTCCTCGTTGTTGCGCGCCTCGAGGTGACAGGATCCGTGTCCTTACGCCGCGGATCGCATCATCGATCCAGTCGCCTTTTGCGATATAGCCCGTCACCGCATCGGCGCGTGGCCCCGCTCGCGCAACCATTGAACGCCGTTGAAGTCTCCGCTGGAGTTCACGGAGATCACCGCCGTCGCACCAGCCACCAAACGGTTCGCAACATGCCGTCGCCGGCGCGTGTAATCACGCCAAGCCGGTTCTTTCCGGCCGCCGGCTCAAGTTCGTTCAATAATCTTCCCCGCGGCGCCTTCCTACGCGTGAGCCCTCCGGCACGCTGTAGAGCTGACGGCCTCAGCGAGGCGCCGGAAGACGCACAAGCTGCGCCGTAGCTACGCCGGCTCAAGGTGCGCGGGCTCGTCAAACGGAAGGTGTAATTGATCGCGGTACGGAAACAGCGGAAGAAGACAAAGGCGGAAGATCAGCCAACAACTGTAAATTGCGTCGTGACCATAGGGATCACCGTCATGCAACAGACCATGGGACAACGCATGACGAAGGTATGGCCCAGGCTTTTTCAAGAAGACACCCTCAATATCGGTCATAATAGCAGATCCGAAAATCGTACTGAGCTCGCCTCTCATTTGCTCGAAGAGCGACGAAATCGTGCGGTCTTGTTGTGTTTGTGTCGAGTCGTCGAAGATCGTCACATCGTGGCCGTTGGCTTTCAGCAAGTGGCGAAGCGAGCTTTCCAGCAACGGCGTTAGGATATAGAGACCGCTAACGAAATCTCCCTGAAAGAACCGCAAGAAACCGCGGCTGAACGTTCTGACCAAATCGCTTGGTACAAACGGGCTATGTATTAGAAGGTGCGCAAATACATCGTCCGACAGTAAGTGATCACGCGCGATCGACTGCCGCGCCACCTCTATCTGCCCCGAGACGGTTATCTGACGGCGAATGCTTTCGTGCCGCGCGATGTGATCTCTGATCGCGGACTCGTCACCACCGTCACCAAGTCCGCCTCCGTCGGTGCGATGCACTACCTTTCCTTCTCGATCGTGATGTGAGGCGCCAAAGAGAGAAGAGAGCGGATGCTCTCGGATTGATTGGGATGCGTCCGCTGCGAGCTTCGCTGGATCCGGTGATTGATCAAGCGCCGCGAATACAAAAAACTTATCGCGAAGCGTCGGGCGGTCCATGGTTCGTTCGACTTCTCTTGCGATGTCCTCAAGGTCCAGGGGATACGAGAACGGCGACATTTCTTCCGCTATCCCGGCCTGAACATCGATCAGGCGGTGCCGTAGTTCCCTTCGTCTATCCTTCTTGCCGGGAACGCCATGGAGTTCGGAAATTGCGTCAGATAGCAAGGACGACGCAAGCATAGCCATGGGCTGACCTTCGGCCATGAGAACGAATTGTTCGGCCGCAGCGGTCTGTGCACGATGTTTGTCGTCCTCGTTCTTTGCAAGATGGTATGCCCGAGCGGCCAATCGCCAAAGGTCGATAACACCGTGACCATCAGAACCACTCGGAAGGCCCGCGATCAAGGTTTCGATATCTTTACCGATCACTGCTGGATCAGAGATCCCAAAATCCAGGTCGAGATCACTAAACCAGAATGCCGGATTAGGCAGCGCCTTCTGCATGGCTCGTCCACGCAATTGGACGGCCACCTCACGAGCGAGCATTGATTCCGGCTTATCCCACCCGACGGCTTTGCTAATTTGCAGCGCGCGTCGCAGATGATCGCGCGCATCGTGCTTCAACGCACCCTGTCCTTTGTCGAACTTGAAGACTAGCGAGCCATCATCCACGCCCTTGACAATATCGACGTATGCCGCGATGGCCGCCAAGGCGAGCCTTCCCTTCTTGCGATCCAGACTCCAACAGAGATCGGCGAGACGTGCCTTCAGCGCCGGGTGCTTCGCCAAGTCAGCAGCGGCCTCGAGCACCTGTTGTAACGGGCCGCGAAAGTCAGCCGGAATCGGGGATCGACGCCCGTCGGCGAAGACTGCCATTGGTCCAAACGGCTCACTTTTCTCCTTGGATCTAAGCATCATTCCGGCTGCGGCGGAGAGCATCCTGAACATCCTCACCGCGGGCCCATCTTGCCCTTTATCGGCTGCAGCGCGAAACAGATCCCCTAGGTCGCGGCTATCAGCGCTGTTGGATGCAGCAATCGGACTTTCGAATGCCAACCCCTCAAGATCAGCAAGAGACGCTTGTAGCCAAACAGGCTGCGAGACATCCGTTTGCTCCACTGCACTTGCTTCGTCGCTTGCGCCAATCTCACGGTTCATTTGAGGCGGTTCCATTCACATGTACTTGCGGAAAACAGGACGTACCGGCGCGCTAAATATAGTGGTCGACTTGACCTGAGCATCGAGCAGCACGCCGAGCGGTGCGCCGCTGCTGGGATTACGCATTACACTGACGCCGCCCGTACCAGCTTCGAGCCGACCACACGGGATCGCAGATGAACTGCATTTCCAGAATGGATCTTTCTTGACGGCGTCTTCGCCGAGTTCGCCGACGACTTGGCTGCCTGTGATTCGCTTTCTCATGCCCAAGATCATAGGGGCTTAAATATGGAGGCGAGAAGAATCGGTCCCGTTATGTATTGTGGCAAAAAGCTTTATGTTCGTACAATCAGATACTTACGCGGCGAGCGATAGGTACGATGGTCCTGTGAATTGGGCCGTCCGGAATGAAGGTTGCGGTCTCAAGCGCATCGGCCGATTTTAGTCGCCTAAGCGCCGGTCGAACCGGCGGCTCATTTCAACCCTAACGCGACGAGTCAAAGTCCGTGAGGGCGGCGGAAGGCAGAGATGACGCAAGCAGGCGGACCAGCCGCAATCAACGGCTTTCTCTACCAGATGATCCAGCATCTCGGTCGGTTGGCGGACATTGCCCTCTCGGGCCGTTTAGACGGCCAGGAGATCGAAGAAGCATGTCTCGTCCTGGAGCCGCGCGGTGGGGGTGACGCACGTGCAGAGGCCGCTGGGATTTATCTCGTGGAGCAGTACAAGACACGACGCGGCGGTACCTGGGCTGTCGCGGATATTGAATCTGCTCTACGCGACCTCCGAAAAGCCGTTCCAACCCCGCTACCGGCGTTGGCCCGTTACCGCTTTGTGACGGATGGTCGCGCCGGACGACTGGAAGAATTTACTTCGTTCCTTGCTGAAGTGAAGAACGTGACAGCACCTGATGAACTCGACGCTGTCGAGAGGAGGAGCTTTGGGGCACATTTTATCGGTACTCACCGCGAATTCTTTGACCACATTAGCATAACGCCCCGAAGCGCCGATGCTCCAGCGACGGTTGACGAGGCGGATCGCGTATTTCATCTCTTGTCTCGTTTCGATATCGAGTTCGGTATCGACGGCGTCGAGTGCGCGGAACAAATCGAAAGGCTCTTGCGCCGATATGCAGAGAACCTGGGAGATGAGCGACGAGTTCGTGAGCATCACACTCTTCTAAGATGGAGTGAAGTTGCTCAAGTCCCAGCGGCACGGCAAGAGCACGATTGATCTCGAACCAGACGCCCCGATTGTTGTGCACCTTCTTGCCGCTACCGGCCGGATCATCGATCTTTGGACCCAGCATGACAGTATCCAACACCGCAGGTGTCCAGGTGCCGCGCCATTTGGCCTCGCCTGCGAGGAATCGCGTTACGCGCCCCTTTTCATTGACAACGATAGCGATGAAATCGTCTCCCTTGCGCCCAAGGACCTCCCGCGTTCGCTGAGGATCGCGATTCAGCGTGTAGATGTATTATCCGGCATCCTCGTGATTGCGAAAGAGGAAGACCGGCACCAGCCACTCATGGCTTCCGGTAAACTCGTAGGCTTCGGTCATCATGCCGGACATGACTTCCCCAAACAGCCCTTTTCGCGCGGTGAGAGGGAGCGCGGAAGGATATTGCGCGTCACAACCAATTTCGCCTTCGTCTGGATGGAGGCTGATGCGTGCGAGCCTGTGGAAACACTGCCTCGCATCGAGATGGGCGGATTCGAAATACGGGATCAAGTCATCGCAAGGCGCCTTGCCTGCTGGCGTTCGCTCCTCAAGAAGCAGATGACCGTAATTGCCTTCTTCAGAGGGATAGTCTTCGAGCCATCTTTTGAGCGCCTTCCTCGGCGGCTTACATGAATGCATTATCCGGATCTTCAGCTAAACATTTTGTTGTATCTGTTCAAAACAGCCAAAAGTGATACCAGCACCCGCATGAGTTGAAAAGGCGACGGATGAGAAGAGCAATAGGTCCATGTGCCCCACCAGCGAGGCATTGATATCTCGCGACGGGGGTCTGTTTCGCCTGGCTCGACGGCATCGGTACACTTCGTACACTTCAGGGATCGGCCCGCCTATCCAGAGCCCTAAAAACCGCCTCCGCCCAATATGAATTTGAGCCCACCAAGGACTGATTCTCGACGCTTCTGACGCTGCCTGACTTCCTGATCCCTTGCACATTGCATCGGCACCATGAACCCTAATAGTTGGGTTGTAGCCAGTAATTTGACGATCCGGGTGCACGGCACCATTGACACATGAAAGCTGGTGCGCTTGTGGCCTGGAATGTTCGCGGATACGCGTGGATCGCGGAGTCTCGCAAGAAAATTGACTTATGAGGCCCGGCGTTGATCGCTCCTACTCAGCTAGTCTTGAGCGGCAATCGAAAAATCCGATAATTGATCTCCTCGAACGCATCGCCGAAACGCTCGGTGTTCATTTATCCGAATTCTTTCTTCGGCCGATCAGGCCCTCGACAGTATCTTCGCTACTTCGACGGCTTGATGAAGAATGAGATGCAGCCCGTATTGTCGTTGTAGAGCCACTGATACGTGCGCGGGAGGATGAGGACCGCGTCGTTCACGTAAAAGAAAAGCTCATCGGTGACCTTGGGCGTGACATACTCGGAAATCTTCTTCACGCGCCGGTCTGGATCAGGTTCGAGAAAGTCCACTTCGCTGCCAAGGGAGCCGTAGCGCGCCACCGGTTGAAACCAGGGCTGGAAATAGTATCGCCGCAGCGGTGATGCGAGAATATGGATCGCGGTCTCGGTCCAGGACAGCTGAATGCCGCCCTCCGGATTATGGAAAGTCGAATATCCGCCCGCGTCCGTTTCAACGCTGCCATTCATCAAGGGCTCTTCCCCGGCGCCCGCGGCTAGTTTGCATGTGTCCTTGCTGGTCGAATACTTCTCATACTGACGGGCCAGCGTCGTCGGGTCCGGGTTGGTCCAAATGTAGTATCGCTCGAGGCGGCCGACCTTATAACCCGTGGCAAAGCACGGGTCGGAGGTTGGAAAGGAGACCAGCGTTCCGGCATCCGGAATGTACTCCAGCTTGTCCGTTCGCTTGCAAATCAGCCCCGCCTGGTCCACAGCCGTGAATACAAGGCGGTCGCCGACGGTGAGCGCCAGATATGCAATAGCAATGGCCGAAAGCGCCGGACCCAGATAGTAGCGCCATCCTGAGCGGACTCCCATGAGGACACGTTCACGGCTTCCTGGCGTGGAGCTGGGAGCCGTCTTCGGCACGGGAAGCTTTCCCGCGAACGCTTTGCGCCAAAGCGCGCTCATTCGGTCGTCGATCGCCGAAGCAACGCGGCTACCGCCTACGATCAAGGCTCCAATGATCCCCACCAGGATTAGGAACGTCCCGGGATACTGCGCATAGGAAGCCAGCCATTGGGATACCCACGAAGGCAGGAACCCGCTCAGCGCTCGGATAAAGTCCGAAACCCATTTGAGCGCGTTGACCCTCTCACCAAGCGGATCACTCCGCCCAGTAAGGGGAAATACGACAAATACGACGGTCGCCGCCAACGTGAGGAAATACAGCGCCGCGCGGGTGTAGACGAGCGGCCAGACGTTCTCGCGCTCGGCGACAACGCGCGCCTGGGCTTGTCCCGAGGTTTCCGGCGTGTTGATTGTCGGTCCTGACGCGCTGTCCGGCAGGCTATCGATTCTGAAGCGGACGCTGCCGTCTTGGGCTATCTCTGGCGAGACAACATCATAGTCATGTGGAATTCCAATCGGCGCATAGACGTGGGCGTTGTTCTTTATGCGCCTTAATACCGTCTCGTGGATCTTGGGCTTCTCAACATACACCTCATCACCCGTCGTCCAGGAGAAGCGCTGCCGGGTCAGCCGGGATACGCGCCGTGGCCCGTAGCGGTAGTAACTCGCCGCGCCTGCGCGGGAGTCATATAGCCGGCCGTCTTTATCCTGCGCCTGCTTGGTTTCCGCGAGCGCTGCAGGATCCGATGACTTGAAGCAGAGACCTTGGGCTCTCGCCTCCTCCATAATCCAGTACAGCGGTATCTGCGCCAGGGAATCGTCCGGATATCCGCCACCAACATTCGCATGTACGCCGACGAACCAGACCTGGCTAATTCTCTCCGCGGAGGTGTAACGAGTAGCTACGCTTGTCGGTTGCGTCTCCTGCCTCTCATTCCAGAGGACGGGATGGAATGTGGTGCGCTCGTCATCGAGGGAGAGCGCATGACACGCGCGCTTAACACTAGAATGAAGCGTGTGGCCGGGCAATTCCAGCGGCCAGATCCATTGGCTTACGCCCTGGGTCATTTCGTCGATCGGAAGACCGTAGGCGGCGACCGTATCCCACAGCCCTAGAAAGCGGATGACCGGCGTCTCCCTCCCGGCCGGCACTCCCATTGGCTTGGAAGACACTTCTCTTCCAAGCAATTTCTTCAGGCCGAGACCCATCAAGTGCCAGTTCGTGTGGAAATGCTTTCTGTGATATGCGCGGTAGGCCTTTTTCGCCTGCCGGTCCAATTCGCTATCGGAGATGCCCTCTGCCGGAATCAGGCCCTGATCTAGGATCAATCCCATCGTCACGCGGATCGTGAAAGCGCCTCGGCTGAACCCGAATGCGAATATCTCGTCGCCCTGGTTGCGGTAGTTGCGGCATGCGAACTTGTAGAGCGTGATGACGTTGCGACGGAGGCCGATCCCAAATGCTCCCCCAATAAGAGCTAACGGCTTGAATGACGAGGTCCCGACCCCATCGTCATAGCAAGCGACCTGATCGTCGTTGGTGAGGTCCAGCGCGCTGAACATGCGCCAAACGTTGGTTCGCCAGACCTTTGCCGATGAATTGCCAGTGCCATCTGAGAGGAGCACGATGCGCCGCGGCATTTTCTTCCCCAAACAAAATGAAATCAGTAAGCCGTCGCGATAGTCAGACAACATGTGGTTGCAATATACGCTAGATGAGCGTTGCTCGCCCATGAGTCAAGATCAATTAGTCTTTCATTTTGGAATCTGCTCTCGAAGGGTCCTTTTCCAATCGGAAGGGCGACTGGTGTCCATCAATATGCAGCGCAGATCGCGCAGCCCTTCAGCGCCTTTCGGTGTCATCACGCAGATTCTCAACAGATGGGTTGCCAGCTCCGTCCGTCCGGTTCGTACAAAATCCCGGATCTGAGCTGGCTACGGTTGTCCTTGACAATCACAACCTGAGCTCGAATCATCCAACCGATTGGGATCGACCATTTTCGTTGACGTCGTGCTCTTAAATTTGAGCTGCGCTTTGGGGGCGTAGCTCCCTGTTCGTTTAGCTGCCTGGAAAGAACGATCGAACGGGCTGTAAGGCCCAAACTCAATGGCCCGGAAATCGTTATCGACATCTCCTCAGCAACACGCCGTAGCCGGGAAGGAATGTGATCGTTCCCTGTTGCCAAATTGATGGCGGCACCAGTCTCGCATGATGTCCCGCAGCCCCAAGTCGCGAGCACCTACTGAACAGCAAAATTCGGAGGTCCGCCGCCGCCTCTCGAAGTCGCGTCCGGGACGCGCCGAAGGAGGGGCCATGTCCCATAGTCTCCCGACATCATCATCCGATGCCCCGATACGCGCGGCGCAGTACTTGCGCATGTCGTCCGAGAACCAGCGCTACTCAACTGAAAACCAGCAGAATGCGATTGCTGAGTATGCTCGGCAGCATGGTTACCAAGTCGTGGCGACGTATGTTGACGTAGGAAAGAGTGGACTTTCGCTGAAAGGCCGCGACGCGCTGCGGCAACTCCTCAGCGACGCCCTCGCCACCGAGCGTGCTTTTGACGCCATTATGGTCCTCGATGTTAGCCGGTGGGGACGTTTTCAAAATCCGGACCAAGCTGCGCACTACGAATTTTTGTGTCGGCAGGCAGGACTCCGCGTCATCTATTGCGCAGAACCATTCGGAGAAGACGTTGCTCCTATCACAACGATCGTTAAGCACTTGAAGCGGGTGATGGCTGGTGAGTACAGCCGCGAACTCTCGACAAAACTGGCCCGTGCCCACCGTCAACAAGCGGAACTGGGCTTTCGCCAGGGCGCGAAGCTGGTCTACGGCTTCCGGCGACTTCTTGTAGACTCGGCGCGCAAGCCCAGGCAAGTCTTGGCCAACGGTGAGAGGAAGGCACTCGATAATGACAAGGTGATTGTCATCCCGGGTCCACCTGAAGAACTCGCCGTGATAAGGCGTATTTTCCGGCTCTACGTGCGTAGCCAGCTTTCGATCGTCGAAATTGCCCGGCGCTTTGCCAAGGAAGGCATAAAGGGCTACGGGAACGATCCTCTAAGCCCGGCCACCATCCGTACCATTCTTTCAAGCGAACTTTGCATCGGGCGGATGACGTACAATCGCACCTCTCACCGGCTGCAAGGTCGCGTGCTGAAAACTCCTGAGTCTTCATGGACAAGATTTGCTGCCTTCGAACCGATCGTGCCGGTTTCGCTGTTCCGAACGGCGCAAGAACGTCGCGCCCGTTGCCGGTCCTGGGACAAACCAGCGATAGCGGCGTCCCTGAAGAAGCTGCTTGCGCAAGAGGGATACCACCAATCATTATCAGCAGGAACATCGGCAGAAGCGTTGTCAGATTCGCGCCGGCTTTTTCGAACTGCTTTGAGGCGACCAACTCCGCGATTATCGAAAGGGCTTCTCCTAAGAAAATTGCCCCGACCGCTACAATCTTCGACATTGAGCTCATCGCCTGAGCGTACTGAAAAGAAGGACGAAAGGTACCTGCCAATATTCGACTTCCCGTTTCGGCTGACTTCAACAGCCGGACTTGCGATGAAAGCGATCGCATTGCTGCCACGCACCATTACCGGCAGTGCCGGCGATGTTTGAGATCGCAACGTTCGATGCAGTGGCAATGCTTGAAAGCAGTTGCGCGTGGGGTTAACGGATTGATCGGGCGTCTTCCGGCCACTTGCTGAATCCATTCAGTAGGTTCGCAAGTTCTATCGGCGCAAAGCGAGAGAGTTGGCCGTCCCGGCTCAGCACCTCACCGCTATTCCAACTCCGTCACCACTCATCCCGCCATTTCGCATCATCACACGTCAAGAGAATGCGGCGGGCGTTCGCACCGAGACGATCCTCATCGTCGAGGTGATTGGATCCCAACTCAATCGCTATCAGAGCTCTCTTGCCTGTTAGTCATTTGCGCCAACGCGCCATTCTCGCGCGGCCGCTTTTTCAACTCTACAACCTTACGCTACGTGAGATTCAAGCTATTTCAACACCAATGCATATTCGGGCTACGATTCACGAGCTGCATCGGTACAGTGTTGCCGGAATTCTCTAAGCTACAAGGCTATCCTTTCAAAGCGCAGCCATCTGGTCGCGCTGCGCCCACACGGATTGCCATCGCCCAGACCCGACCCGCGACGCCGAGCGCGATCGCTGGCGTTGTCCGCAAGCTTTCATGGACGCGGCAAAGATTGTAATGGGCCACGTACAGGCTCAGGGCTGCGCCGTAGTGATCCTGCTTTTTGAGATTGCGAGTCGCGCGAACCCGCTCCTGGCTCATGCAGAACGCAAGCTGCTCCGCATAGTCTGTCGAAACGTTTCAGGATCGCATTCGAGACGGGGCCAGGTGCATGGCTAAACAATTCACTCGGCAAAGCTCGAAGCCGACCCTCATTGCGGCAGACGAAGGCTTGACTAGCCATGCTGTGTTGGGCGCGACGATCGGCAATATGCTCGAATTTTACGATTTCGGGACGTATAGCTTTTTCGCCATCCAGATCGGTCACACGTTCTTCCCAGCGAAGGATCAGTTCGCCAGCCTTATGCTGTCGCTCGCGACCTTCGGAGCGGGTTTCGTGACCAGACCCATCGGGGCCATTGTGATCGGCTCGTACTCGGATCGAGTCGGACGCCGGCCCGCAATGACCGCCAGTTTTGTCATGATGAGTGTCGCGATACTCGTGTTGGCTGTGACGCCCTCGTACGACACGATAGGGATCGCCGCTCCGTTATTAGTTATTTTCGCGCGTTTGGTGCAGGGCTTCGCCCTGGGAGGCGAAGTCGGTCCGACGACCGCCTATCTGATGGAAGCGGCCCCGGCCGGACGCCGGGGCCTTGCCGTCTCGTTTCAGCCTGCCAGCCAACAAATAGCAGCAACGGCCGGCGCGCTGGTCGGAGAAATACTCTCCCTCACCATGACAAGCGAATCGCTGGATGCGTACGGATGGCGGATCGCGTTTCTACTCGGTGCCTGTACGCTGCCGTTCGGACTTTGGTTGCGCAGGGCCCTGCCCGAAACGCTGCACCGACCTGAAGCGCCGGCTCCCGCCGTCGAGCCCGCAAGGAAATTGCGTGCCAGCCGCCGCATGATGAGCTTGGGATTGGTCATTTTGGCCAGCTGCACGATTTTCACCTATATCACGGAATATATGACGACTTATGCGCTGAACACCCTGCAAGTTGCCGCGCCTCTCGCCTTTGCGGCCACTGTCGTCAGCAATGCGGTGGGCATTGCTGCGGCACTCCTGGGCGGTTGGCTCGCAGATCGGGCAGGACGCCGGCCCATCATGATATGGCCGCAGATCGCCGCGCTGCTGATGACCTATCCGGTGTTCTTGTGGATCGTAGAGAGCCGCAGTCCCATGGCGCTTCTCGCAGGTCTCGGCGCGCTCACTCTCGTCGGAACGATTCCGTATAGCGCCTTCTATGTCGGTATGGCCGAAGGATTGCCCAAGAGCATCCGCGGCGGCGCCTTCGCGACGATCTACGCTTTTGCGATCGCGATCTTCGGGGGCACAGCTCAACTCGTTGTCGCTTGGCTGACCCACGTTACTGGGAACGCGTTGGCGCCCGCTTGGTACATGCTTGTCGCAACCGCGGCCGGGCTCTGCGCTATGCTGATGATGCCCGAGACGGCGCCGCACAAAGTTCGGGCCGCCGCGAAGACGCGGGGCCCGTAGCAGCTTTGGACAATGCGATAAGGGGTACGGCCCCAGCCAGGTTGCCAATCTCACGATGCGTGCCGCGTCTTGGACCAGAATTTGGCAACAATCCCCGACACTCTCCGCCAATCCTGCCCCGGGGCTGACCAAGGGCCTGCTTCAGTTTGTCGATGGCGCCCTAGCAATTGCTGACAGCAACCTTGGCGACCGCCCCTCGTTTTTTCATGTTGTCATTGTCCTCACTCCAGCAGTTCCGGATGCTGGGTTAGAATCGTACGGACTAACGGTGGAAGATTGTACGGGAAGTTAAACCCGTGGCTCACTTGCGAGGACCGGTAAATGATCTGCTTGGCGACCAAGCCGCCGTTATCCCGTCGCTGATCGGAGCGTAGATGGAGTTCTCATTTGCGACGATGTACGGACGCAAGAACTCTTTTTTGGCTTCGGTCAACTGTTCTAGCGTTTCGCGTACCAAGCGCTGGAATTGCCGGTCCTTCCAAGGCCGCATCGCAGCTTTGGTCAGAGCAGAAATCAGCGCGACCGAAAGCAAGCTGGCAGATACGACCAAGACGACGCCGGCATACATCCGATAAGTTTGTCGCAGTTCCTCTAGATCGAGTTGCCGAACGAAGCCGTCGGGAAGAAAAAGCAATGCGGCACTCGCCAGCAACGCTGCAAGATAGATCTTCCAGCCCGCATTGATGACAGCGGTCAATACAGAGCCAATCCATTCCATAGCTTGCCGTTATAGCGAGCTGACCACTCAATTGGTATGGGTGTAAGGTCAGGATACCTGTAAGAAGTTGTGCAAGCGACCGAAGTGCGGCCCATGAAAACTCTGCCGCGACAGCTGGAAGTGATCGTCAATCCGTGGGACGATCTTCGCTCAAATCGCGCGTCCGCCACGGCATGTATTTCTCGCCCGTGTCGCATTATTCCGTTCCGTAGACCGTTTGCCGGGCGGGGAGTGTGGCGCGCCGCTCGAGATCGGAGCCGCCACAGGCCACAGGCGTGATCTCGACGGGAACAAAAGTAGGCTCGGCATCTCCCCAGTCGACCTTGGCCGCCAACCGTCCTCCCGCGCGTCACGGCGGACCGCATAGACTTGCCAGTGCCCTTCGAATCCGAAGTTCGCTAAGCGATTTGAGAGAATCGAGTCATGCGGTCGATGGACGGAGCGGGACATGGCCTATGTCACAAACGTCCCGGCAGCCTCACCCGATGTCACCACCAGGCGAGGCCCAAGCAAAGGGGCGAAGTTTGCTTGTGCGTGTGGGAACGCGCATCAACCGTATTTGTGTCAGCTGACGAAAAGCTGACGGGCTAGGCACCACGCGTCCGCCGCGCCGGAATTCCTTGACTTCAGCCGCTCGCTCCGCCGCAATTTCGATACAACAGAAACATGGCGTGGTCGATTCGACCCTCCATCAGCGCATGGCCCATATACCTCAGGAAAGCTCGCAACGCCATTGCGTCGGCCGCGTGACAGGAGGTGCTGGCTGTCACGTTGAACCTCATTTAGGCATTGGCTCGTTTCTGCAGCTCATCACAACGCTTCATCAGATCATCACACGTCTCGGCATCGTCGGGCAGGATGCCATCCTCGGCCATTTTCTTGTATTCGGCTGCGAGCTCGGCGCGAGTTTCGCCAATGCCTTGGCAACGAGCTCTCGTCATCGTCGCATGCCGCGCAGCGCGAGAGTGAAACCGCGTGTCAGACGGAGCGCAGCGGAGTGAACCCGCGGACGCTGAGACCGGTAAAAAGGGCACCCGATGACGGGGCAGTGATAGCGACGCCGGAATGCAATGACGGCGGGCCCCTTCAGTGAGCGCTCCCGGCGAAGCGTTCCTTTGGTCTTGCGCAAGGAATCCTGACCGAAGGCCGAGCCCCGGCATCCCGCGCGCAGGGATCTGCGGAGCTCGGTAAGCGCAGCACGTAGAGTCCGACCGGTGAAGTCCGATGCATCCTTGACGGCTAGGATAAAGAGGCGGGCACGAGAGCAAGAGCTTTCTGAACTGGGTGGGTCAATGTGCGCGCATAGCCCATTTGATTTGGGTCATCATCCGCTGTGGATGAGCATCTCTGGCTAGATACCGCTCGTTGGGCACCGACAGCGGCCTCGGCTCGCTTAAGCGAAGATAATCGAGAGAAGAGCCAGAATCACGGCTACCCAAAAAGCGCCATGTTCTATGTAGGTCCAAGTTTCGGCTCTCAATCGCAATCGCTCAAAACTGAAGCTGAAGGACCCGATCGGTTTATCCCAAAAGGGTCCGATCTCTGCATTCCAAAACTCCGTGTAACCGCTGTAGCCGGGAATGCTGCTGGCTATCGTCCCGCCAGCTATGCCGGCTATGCAAATGAAGATGACCGAGGCACCCAACCAGCCGTGCGCGAAGTGAAATGGTGCAGTGCTGGGTGCCGCTGAACCGAGCGATCCGCCTTGCGTGCCTTTATCGCCGGCGGCGCTGGCTGCGATGAGCGCACCAAAGATTGTCGCCACAGTCGTATAAAGCCCGATATGGAATTTCGTATAGTCGAACAAGAGCTTCAGCCGCTCAAGCTCTCGGTTAGCTTCCAGCTTCAGCAGCTCAAGCTCTTCCAAAGACGTCAGCTCCTTCTGCTTCAGCTGCTCAAGCTTTGCTTCCAAGGGCGTCGGCTTCACTTCCGAAGGCTGGTTCGACATGATTACCTCCCAAGCTAAACTCCGAAGTGTAACGCAGCCTATCGCACCATATCAGATCGGTGAGGATCGGTCAGACGGCATCAAAACAATTGTGCAACCTGCGAACGGCACGGCAAGGCGTCTCTGTCGGGCTGGAGTCATCTTCGACGGATCCAGCGGGGCCATCGGCCCGTCGATGTGCCTTTCTGCCCCATAAGCGCCCATCGGGTCGGGCCATAACTTGTCCACTGAGAACCAGGGTTAGAGTTCCGGCCAGGACGAGGTGACAGCCCTATGACCGTCCGGCGATTCCGATCACGATTACCTCCGGATCAAGTTCGATCTACGCCAGTTGAGAGGATTAATGTCGATACCTGCGGCGCGTCGCGACGATGTCCCGACGCGCTGCCTGCAGGTAATCGTTGGGAGCCACTGCATGTTGTGCGAATAGAAAACCGTGTTGTCGTCAGGGCATTCTCGCGGACGTCGGGCAACGCGCTGACCTGCGAATTGGCTGCGGAGCGGGCGCCATCGCAGGATTGACGGCAACTCTTCTGAATCTCGCAATACCCGCGGTCGGACA
The DNA here is from genome assembly GCF_000426245.1 of Bradyrhizobium sp. Ai1a-2. Lineage (GTDB taxonomy): Bacteria > Pseudomonadota > Alphaproteobacteria > Rhizobiales > Xanthobacteraceae > Bradyrhizobium. Next base: position 14,769 of record NZ_AUEZ01000100.1, read on the forward strand.
TGTCGAGTAGTCGGAGGATGCGGCGAAGTTCAAAAGCGGCAGCAACAGATCGCGAACGAGCCGACCAGCGCGAAGCGCCTCTTCAGGATCATGTCGATTCTTCCCGAGACGTATCGCGTGAAAACACCGAAAAATCTGTATTGTGTACGGAGCAAAGTGAACCGATCCGAACTTCGGATAGCCGAAACAATTTTCGGCTGCATGACGAAGTCAACTCAGATCGCCTTCTTGGACGGCATTAAAATGGGTGGCTGGCTAATCGGACTTGCGCTTGACGACAGTCCTATTCGCCGATCGCGGACTCCTTCGCCGACTCCTTGCTGCTGACGGGCAGTAGCATCTCCCGCTCGCGACGTCGACTGTGTGACAGTGCCGACGACTTAGGGTGGATTGTGCGTGGGGCCATATAAGTAGCGCTCCACCTCCGTCGAACGTCCGTTCCGTACGAAGATTGAACGCAGATAACGACACCATCTGCCGACTCAACCATGCGAACGGGAGCATGGTTTGCACAGCGCATTCACCGTGAACTGCGCTCTCGCCCGAAGGAGCTGAAAATTGATCTGAACCGCTCTCCCGGGTGTTGATTGACATTAACTCAATCTATGCGAGAGTTACAAGCGCGGTCTTCGTGACGAGGCCCTTCTGACGGCTTCGAACGCTGAAAGAAGGCCTAGCAGCGTTATCGGTCTCTAACTGCGCATTTTTGAACTTCATTGTTTCGCCAGTGATTTGAGGGAGAGGATTATGATCCGGCTTGCTACGAACCTTGTCACCCTTGCTTGCGGCGCGGTTCTCAGCTGTTTTCACATAAGTGGCGCACTTGCCTGGGGCGACGAAGGCCACGAAGTTGTGGCGCTCGTGGCTCAGTCATTCCTTGATGGAGACGTGCGCAAGCGCGTCAATGCACTGCTTGCCGCCGATACCGATCCACTCACAGCGCATGATATCGCGTCGGCGGCCACCTGGGCAGACAAGTTCCGGGACGCAAACGTGAACAATTCTCGCGAGCGGACACGGCAGTGGCATTTCGTCGACATAGAGATCACGGCTCCGAATTTTGACGAAGCCTGCTTCAATCATCCGCCAGTCCCCAACGGGACCACCGCATCCGACGGGCCGGCATCCGATTGTGTGGTCGACAAGATCGACCAATTCGCGGCCGAGCTCGCCAACCCCGCGACGGATATCGAGGAACAAGTCGCCGCGCTCAAGTTCTTGCTTCACTTCGTTGGCGACGTGCACCAGCCGTTGCACAGCTCGGACGATCACGATCGCGGCGGCAATGCCAAGAGGGTCTCAGCTGCCGGATTCAGTGCCGGCAATCTCCATCACTTCTGGGATACCGAATTCGTAGATCAGCTGGGGCCCGATTCACAGACAATCGCCTCTGATCTCATCGGGCACATCACGAAGGATCAGCAGACGCAGTGGCAATCAGGAAGCCCTGCCGACTGGGCCAAGGAGACGTTCGCGCTGTCGAAGGATGATGCGTATGGACAGCTTCCAGCTCCCAACGCGCGTGGAAGCTTTCGGTTAACGGACGACTATGTCACGACTGCAACAAATGACGTCGGAATCCAACTGAGCAAAGCGGGCGTGCGGCTGGCGATGATCCTGAACCAAGCGCTGCACAAACCATAGGACTTGCCATGGCGAGCAGGCAGCGAAATCTGAGAAACTCGCCGCCCGTCAGAAACGCGCCTGCCGCCACAGGATGGAGCGATTTCGGTCAAGAACCCCATCGGGCATTCGCAGGCCTTCGATTGTTTCCTCCAAATCATCGCCCACCAAATTCCGACGAATTTACCCCCGGTTTCAGAGGACAAACTCAGAGCTCGTAGCTAGGAAGAGGATCTGGTATCCCAAAATTAGGATCGGCGAGAGCTCATCACGTCGACTGACAACTGATTGTGTGCGGGGAGGACCGTGCGCTGCACAGATGACAACTTGACCTGACGCCTGCGTTCCCCCAACCTGAAATCAGCCAAGCACCGTCATTGAACCGATCTCGTCTTGGGAAGATTACCATGCAAAATCCGCCGCTCGATCCGGATGTCAACGATGCAGCGCCGACGGATTCGATCTTGACGCCCTACGACCAAGAACACGCCGTCACCTATATGCGCCTTCTGGACGCAGATGCAGAGGACGCCGACTGGCAAGAAGTTGCAGAGGTCGTGTTGCATATCGATTCCGAACATGAACCGCAGCGCGCCCGCCGCGCATATGAAACCCATCTCGCTCGTGCCAAGTGGGCGGCCAGACATGGCTATCGGCAGCTGTTGCGGAGCGGTCGGCCAAGCTAGATTAAGCGCGTATCAACAAGTGCTATAGATCGTTACATTCCTTGGAGAACGTTGCGCTGACAGATTGTTCTCGATCACCGAGCAAACTCTGTACGAAGCGGACGAAGTCATAACGGTACGTTTCGTACCGAAATGCCCGCGGCCCCACTACCAATTTCGAAGTCTTAGAACACCAAGCGTCTTGCCGCGCGTCACGGCGGGCCGCATAGACTTGCTGGTGTCCTTCGAATCCGAAGTTCGCTAACGTGTCCACCGCAGAATGAAGCGAACTTCAGATTCGGGACACTAGCGCACTGGTCCAGTCCAGCCATGGCACTCGCACCGCTGATCGCCTACGCCCATGTCAGGAAGAGCTTTGCCTACGGTCATGACGCCGAACGCGTCATTGCCGTAGACGATGTCTCGCTCGATATTGCCGCGGGGGAATTCCTGGCGATCGTCGGCGCCTCCGGCTCCGGCAAATCCACCCTGCTGCGGCTTGCCAACCGCCTGCTCGCCCCCGACAGCGGCCGCGTCATAGTGGAGGGCGAGGACGTGCGCGACGTCGATCCGGTGCGCTTGCGCCGGCGCATGGGCTACGTGTTCCAGAGCGGCGGGCTATTTCCGCATATGCGCGTCGCCGACAACATCGCCGTCACGCCGAGACTGCTCGGCTGGCCCGCCGCCGAGATCGCCGCGCGGGTCGACGAACTCCTCGAGCTGGTGCGGCTCGATCACTCCCTCCATCGCGATCGCCTTCCGCATGAACTGTCGGGCGGGCAGCAGCAGCGTGTCGGCGTGGCGCGGGCGCTCGCCGCCCGTCCCCGTATCATGCTGATGGACGAACCCTTCGGCGCGCTCGATCCGCTGACCCGCGACACCCTCGGCGATGAATACCGCGCCCTGCATTGCAGGCTCGCCTTGACCTCGGTAATGGTCACTCACGACATGACGGCGGCCTTGCTGCTTGCCGATCGCATCGCGGTGATGCGGGCCGGACGGGTTGTGGCGCAAGGCCGGCCGGCTGAGCTGTCAAATAACAACGAGCCCTATGTGGCGGAGCTATTGCGCACGCCAAGGCGGCAGGCCGAGCGGCTGAATGCCCTGCTCGCGGGAGCAAGCGCGGGATGAGTTTCCTGTCCGACCCCCGCTGGCGCGACGCGGCGGCGCACCTGCCGGACTACCTCGGCAGCCATGTTCAGGTCAGCCTGGCAGCGCTGGCGCTCGGGCTCGTAATCAGCCTGCCGCTCGCGATCCTCGCACGCAACCATGCCGTGATCCGCGGCATCCTGCTGGGCCTCGCCAGCGTCGTCCAGACCGTGCCGGGACTGGCGCTGCTCGCGCTGTTCTACCCGCTTCTGCTCGTCATTGCGTCGTTGACGCTTCGCTGGTTCGGCTTCGACTTTTCCGCGTTCGGATTTTTGCCCGCCATGCTGGCGCTGGCGCTCTACTCCATGCTGCCGGTGCTGCGCAACACCATCACCGGGCTGAACGGCGTCGATCCCGCGTTGCTTGAGGCGGCGCAAGGGGTGGGCATGACGCCACGGCAATCGCTGTTCACGGTGGAATTGCCGTTGGCGCTGCCGGTGATCATGGCCGGCATCCGCACTTCGGCAGTGTGGGTGATCGGGACCGCGACATTGTCGACGCCGATCGGGCAGACCAGCCTCGGCAATTACATCTTCGCTGGATTACAGACCCAGAACTGGGTGCTTGTGCTGTTCGGCTGCGTCGCCTCGGCGCTGCTGGCGCTCGCGGTCGATCAATTCTTGACGCTCATCGAGCGCGGATTGCGCGAGCGCAAGCGCCTCCACACCATGCTCGGCAGTGTCGGGATCGCCGTACTGGTCACGGCCACGCTGATACCTTCGATGGCACGGGCGCCGTCGACCTACGTCGTCGGCGCCAAGACGTTTGCCGAGCAATATGTGCTCTCCGCGCTGATCGAGCAGCGGCTGCAAGCGGCGGGATTGCAGGCCTCGACGCGCGAAGGCCTCGGCTCCAGCGTGATTTTCCAGGCGCTCGCGGCCAACAACATCGACGTCTATGTGGATTATTCCGGCACGCTGTGGGTCAACCAGTTTCACCGCACCGATATGCCGCCGCGCGAAACATTGCTTGCCGAGTTGAAGGAAATCCTGACGAAGCAGGACATCACCCTGCTCGGTGCGCTCGGTTTCGAGAACGCTTATGCGCTGGTGATGCCGCGGCAGCGCGCCGATGCACTCGGTATTCATTCAATCACTGACCTGGCCGCGCACGCGTCGACGCTGTCGATTGCGGGCGACTACGAGTTCTTCTCGCGCCCCGAATGGACCGCCCTGCAAAAGGCTTACGGCCTCTCATTCCGCACGCAACGACAGATGCAGCCGGATTTCATGTATGCGGCAGTGGCTAGCGGCGACGTCGACGTCATCGCTGGCTATACCAGCGACGGGCGGATCAAGGAATACGACCTGGAGACGCTGGCCGATCCCAAGCACGCAATCCCGCCCTATGATGCGGTCGTGCTGCTGGCACCGCGGCGCGCGCATGATGCGGCGTTGCAGGAGGCGCTGAAGCCGCTCCTTGAGCGGATCGACATTGCGACAATGCGCGAAGCCAATTTGCGCGCCAGTGGCAGCAATGCGAACTCCTCGCCCGCCGCGGTGGCGCGTTGGCTGTGGCAGGAGATCGGTGGGCAGTAGGCGCAGGCCCAGAGTGTCAAAATAATCCACGCACGCGGTGGACACGGCGTGGTTGTCCTTTGCCCACCCGCCCCGCGTTGTGCATCGTCTAAGCGGCTTACCCGCGTTTCCACAGTATCCGGCATGCATTCGGGTTTCGACAGAACGGCCGGCGTTGGTCCGATCCGAACCAACTATGATCTACTGCTCGGACAGAATTTCTCTAATTTCATTCCAGCCAAGGGACCAAGCCGAGATTGAAGCGATGCCATCCGCAAAACGTGCCAAGCTGACAACGACTCGGCAATTTCGACAGTGGCCAGCCGAGAGGAGAGACTTCTTCCGCAGGCTTAGCTGGGACATCGACCCCATTAATGTGCATCTCTGCGAGCTCCCCTGGCACACGGCCAGTGAGCTCGGCATTACCGGCCACAATGGATGATTCCTCATGGCCCTGGAGGATCTCGACAAAGGCGATGGTGTCCCGGTCAATTGGTGGTACGGCAGCTGCAACAGCACGGCAACACCAGTGTGCGGTGCCGTCGCGCGCTGTTCTGGTTACCGCGGCCCCCTCCCTCATCGAACTGAAGTTTAGAGAGCGGTCAGCCACGTTTATAAGCAGCCAGCTCCGCTTCTGGAGCGATATGGAGTCGGGCAATGTCTCAAGCAAACTGGAAATTGGCGAAATGGATGGGCGCGGCTTGCCTCGGGCTGCTACTGGCGGGACCGGCAAAGGCGCAACCTCTCTGGACCTGGACCAACCAATACGGCTCGACTCTAGCGGTCAA
>NZ_AUEZ01000101.1 GCF_000426245.1 Bradyrhizobium sp. Ai1a-2
TGGCCCAAAGGTGATGCGCCTAGGCCTCGAAGCCTTCCGCCGCATCAAATACGGCACCACTTTGAGGCTCGAAAATGTGTGAATCGGATAGCGGACCGCCGGGTCGCCATTTCGGCCGCGATCCCGACGCCGCCCCAGACCAGCGTTCCGAGCGGAGATGTCAAATTCATTTCGTTCAGGCCGGAGCTTGGCGCGGATTCCGCCGGCCCGGTCGAGGTTCGCGTCGTCGCCAAGGTCTTGCGCACCATGGGTGTCGACAGCGCCGGCAAGGCGAAGATGACGCCAGGCGGGGACTCCTGGGTTATCCGCAGCGCGTCCTTTCCGTTCAAGATCGGCCCCGTCGAGGACCAGCCCAAGATGCTGCTGATACAACCGGAGAATGACGGTCTGGTGCTGTCACCAGGCCGATACGTCCTGGTCGTCAAGGGCGTCGGATATGACTTTTCGATCTCGGGACAGGTGACGGATCCGAATCAATGCGTCGAGCGCGTCAACGCCGCGAACGGCGCCTTCTATTCGCCCTGCCCGACGCGCGAGCAAAAGCCTTTCAACCGTTGAAAGGGATGACGGTTACTTCGCGTCCTTCGCAGCTTCGGCGTCCATCTTGCCGCCGTTCGCAACGCACTTGTTGAAGAAATCCCGCTGATCCCTGGCCGTCCCCTTGGCGCTGCCGGAGGCCGGGTTGCCGATCTGGCGCGGAGGAAACGTCTTCGCCACCAGGGCATCGCAGGCGCGCGCGACCTCCACGGAAATCGCATGCGCCGGGGTATTGCATGCGCACAAGACAACAAAAGCGGTGATCAAGCCGACGAGATTAGCCCTGGCCATCATAGCGCAACCCACGTGTCTTACCGGTCCTGGACCGGGTTGAAATTGGTCAACGGTCAGCGCTTTCTCAGCCCAGCGCCACTTTCCATGAGTGGCATATCAACTCCAAAATGACCACGCAAACACGGTGGGTCGAGGCCCAATTTGCCGGTCATCTCCTCGGCCGATCCCTTGCGGATCTCTTGGCGGAGGCCTCGCTGGCGCGAGCTGGTACGATGGTACGCACCCCAGCCGTGCCCTGCCGCTCGGGGTCCGCTTCTCCGGCGGCCTTGCCAACGGTGCGACATTCAAGTTTGATCGGAACAGGCACCGACGCACCGCCGGCGCCGTCTCTAGCGCGGCGGGGCTTGATGGCATTCCCTAACGAATTCAATCACATAAGCAATACAATAAATATTAGTATTATATCCGGCTTTATTTTTAAAATGAAATCGGATTATTTATAATCTGCTTTATATTAAATCGGGATTGACCATGAAGGGCATTATCCTCGCCGGCGGGACGGGGTCGCGCCTCTACCCGGCGACGACGGTGGTCTCAAAGCAGCTCTTGCCCGTCTTCGACAAGCCGATGATCTACTATCCGCTGTCGACGCTGATGCTGGGCGGCATCCGCGACATCCTGATCATCTCGACGCAGCAGGACATGCCGCTGTTTCAACGACTGCTCGGCGACGGCAGCGAGATCGGCGTGCGTTTTTCCTATGCCACGCAGGAGACGCCGCGCGGACTTGCAGACGCCTTCATCGTCGGCCGCGACTTTATCGGCACCGATCCCGTGGCGCTGATACTGGGCGACAACATCTTCTACGGGCACGGTCTGCCGGAGATGCTATCCGCGGCCTCGGCGCGCAAGAAGGGCGCCACCGTGTTCGGCTATGTCGTGAAGACGCCCGAGCAATATGGCGTGATCGAACTCGATATTAGCGGCCGCGCGCTCTCGATCGAGGAGAAGCCGAAGCAGCCGAAGTCCAATGTGGCCGTCACCGGACTGTATTTCTACGACAACGACGTCGTCGAGATAGCGGCAAAGGTGAAGCCATCGGCGCGCGGCGAGATCGAGATCACCGACGTCAACAACGCCTATCTCGAGCGCGGCGATCTCTATGTCGAAGTGCTCGGCCGCGGCTTTGCCTGGCTCGACACCGGCACGCATGCGTCCCTGGTCGATGCCAGCTATTTCGTTCAGATACTCGAACAGCGACAGGGCCTGCGCATCGCCTGCCCCGAAGAGATCGCGCTGCGGCAAGGTTACATCTCGCTTCAAGCGTTCGAGAAGGTGGCCGCAAAGACCGCGAAAAGCAGCTACGGCGAATATTTAATGTCGGTTTATCGTTCATTTGAGCATTAGAGGCAGCTCACTATGCGTTTCAAGGGTTCGACCATTTTCGTCACCGGCGGCGCAGGTTTTATTGGCTCCGCCGTCGTGCGTCATCTCTTGCGCGATACCCATGCCCGCGTCGTCAATATCGACAAGCTCACTTACGCGGCGAACCCCGATTCGCTGCCCGGCGCCGCTCAGAACCTGAACTACGCCTTCGAGAAGCAATGTATCTGCGATGGTGCCGGGCTGCGCCGTCTGTTCGAGAAATATCAGCCCGACGCGGTGCTGAACCTCGCCGCCGAGAGCCATGTCGACCGCTCGATCGACGGCCCCGGCGAATTCATCCAGACCAACATCGTCGGCACCTTCACGCTCCTACAGGAGACGCTGCGCCATTGGCGCACGCTCTCGCCTGAGAAGCGCGAGCAGTTCCGTTTCCTCCACATCTCCACCGACGAAGTATTCGGCTCGCTCGGCGATGACGGCTTCTTCACGGAAACCACGGCGTACGCGCCGAACTCGCCCTACTCCGCGAGCAAGGCCTCCTCCGACCATCTGGTGCGCGCCTGGCGCGAGACCTACGAATTGCCGACGCTGGTCACCAACTGCTCGAACAATTACGGCCCGTACCATTTCCCGGAGAAGCTGATCCCGCACATGATCATCAAGGGCCTGGCCAGCGAGCCCCTGCCCGTCTACGGCGATGGAAAGAACATCCGCGACTGGCTCTATGTCGAGGACCACGCCAAGGCACTCACGCTGGTGCTGGAGCGCGGCGTGGTCGGCGAGACCTACAATGTCGGCGGCCGCAACGAGCGCACCAACCTTCATGTGGTCGAAACCATTTGCGATCTCCTCGACGAGATTGCACCGAGCGCGCAAGGCCCCCGCCGCAACCTGATCACCTTCGTCGCCGACCGCCCGGGCCACGACCGCCGCTACGCCATCGACGCCTCCAAGCTGGAACGCGAATTGGGATGGAACGCGCTGGAAACATTCGAGAGCGGCATTGCGAAAACGGCGCGTTGGTTTTGTGACAATCGTGCCTGGTGGCAGGCCATCCTCGATCGGGGCTACCAACGCGCCCGCATCGGGCTGGGATAGACCTGAGCCACGCAACTGGTGCGGGATTGCCTTTGACCGTCATTCGGTCATCATGGAAATGGTTCAGCTATGACCGTTCAAGTCACAGCGTGACGAAACCACACGCGCCTCAACGTAGGCGAGCCACTTAGGAACAGCTTTCAGGATCCGATATGCGAATAACGATGGTGGGCACGGGTTACGTAGGCCTGGTCTCTGGCGCCTGTTTTGCGGATTTCGGCCATCAGGTTACCTGTGTCGACAAGAACGCGGAAAAGATCGCGGCGCTCAAGCGCGGCGAGATTCCGATCTTCGAACCCGATCTTGACCGGCTGGTGGAGGTCAATACGCGGGCCGGACGGCTGTCGTTCACAACCGATCTCGCCGATCCCGTTTCTCATTCCGACGCCGTCTTCATAGCCGTGGGAACTCCGTCGCGGCGGGGCGATGGTCACGCGGACCTCAGCTACGTCTACGCAGCGGCGCGCGAGATCGCAGCCAGCCTCAGGGATTTCACTGTTGTCATCACCAAATCGACGGTTCCGGTCGGAACCGGCGACGAGGTCGAGCGGATCATTCGCGAAGCCAATCGCGACGCCGATGTTGTGGTCGCTTCCAATCCCGAGTTCCTCCGCGAGGGCGCCGCTATCAGGGACTTCAAGCATCCCGACCGGATCGTCGTCGGTACGGACGACGAGCAGGCCAGAAAGACCATCACCGAAATCTATCGTCCGCTTTACCTCAATCAGGCGCCGCTGATGTTCACCGGCCGCCGCACCGCGGAACTGATCAAATACGCCGCGAACGCCTTCCTCGCGACCAAGATCACCTTCATCAACGAAATTGCCGATCTTGCCGAGAAAGTCGGTGCCGACGTGCAGGAGGTCGCGCGCGGCATCGGCCTCGATAACCGCATTGGCACCAAGTTCCTCCACGCTGGCCCAGGGTTCGGCGGATCGTGCTTTCCGAAGGATACGCGGGCCTTGATCAAGACCGCACAGGACTATGAAGCGCCGATCCGCATCGTCGAAGCGGTGCTGGCGGTGAACGAAAACCGCAAGCGCGCGATGGCGCGCAAGGTGGCCTCGATCCTTGGCGGGTCGCTGCGTGGCAAGACCGTCGCGCTGCTCGGCCTGACCTTCAAGCCCAACACCGATGACATGCGGGAGTCGCCATCGATCCCGTTGGTCACGGCGCTGCAGGATCTGGGAGCGACCATCAGGGCCTATGATCCGGAAGGCATCGAACAGGCACGCTCCGAACTGACTGACGTCACCTATTGCGACGGCCCGTACAGTTGCGCCGAAGGCGCCGACGCGCTGGTGATCGTCACCGAGTGGGAGCAATTCCGCGCCCTCGATCTGGAGGGCTTGAAACAGAAGATGGCCTACCCAGCCATCGTCGATCTCCGCAATATCTATCGGCCGAGCGACGTCGTCGCTCACGGCTTCAAGTATGAAAGCGTGGGCAGACCGACGCCGTCGGCGAGCTAAAGGGTGATGGCATCGTTTGCACCTCTCTCATCGGGAAACGATCGATCCGACGTCTTCCCGATTGAGAGAGGTTGGGTGTACAGCCCGTTCCGATCGATGAGGCCGACGTCGAGGCCTTAGAAACGCACGACGTGGTCGTCGGTCACGTCCGCGCGGACTTGCGGCTTAGTCCGGTCGCGGTCAGCCACATCGCCGAAATCAAGAAGTAAAAAGCGCCTACGGCTGCATAGCCCGCCAGGTTGGCGATTGACGGCGGCGTCGGCAGCCGAGCATTCGCGATGAAGAAACCGCCCGCCAGGGCTGACTGGCCGCCGCTAAGCACCATGGCCCATTGTGCGCCATAAATCTTCCATCTCCGGACTGCGGTGCCAAGTTGGAGCAGTCCAGCAAGCAGCGCCCACGCACCGAAAACCCCGACCACGGAGTTCATGCTCATCCGCAACGCCAGAACGATCGCCACTGTCGTCGCAAAACTCACGAAGACATTGAGAGCCTGCGTGCGATTCTCACCCAATCCGCCGTTGCACAATGCGTCGACATAATTAGCCACCGCGTCCCACGCGGGATAGGCGAGGAGGAGGGTCGCTGCGATCGACGAGGACTGTTGTCCGACCGTGAGCGCCGCGGCCACCCAGGCTGCGGAGAATGCAGCTCGGACAAAATAGTAGCCCTTCAACCATTGCTCTTGCCTGGTGAGGGCGGAATGTGGTGGGTGGACTGTCATCCTATACCTACTAGTTGGTAGACTATGCGGCGCAGTTTGACACTTGGCTCGAGACGGTGCGCCGCTCGCCGTCCGATAGCTTCTTAGAAAAGGCAAACCTGCATCGTTAAGACCGCGCGGAAAGTCGGTCCAGCAATGGATTGAGAATCGTGCCGAACGTCTTTGGATCGCCATATGCTCGTGCGGACAACATCGCGCCGTGGACAGTTGCCATGAACGTTTCAGCCTCCACGCGCGGCGTTGTCACGAGTTGCAAGCGTCCCTCATGCGAGCCACGCTCGAGCACTGAGGCAAGCCAATTTGACAGCCAGCGAAAATGCGCTCTGACTTCGAGTGCGACCTCTTCCGGCAAGACAGGAAGCTCACTCGCGAGCAGCGCGCAAACGCAAAAAGGCGCGCTCGCGTTAGTGATGCAGGCTTCCCAGTACGCAGTGTAACTGCGGAGCAGCTCGATCGGATCTGAGATATTCCGTTCGAGGTGCGCAATTCCTGCCCGAGCCTCTTCGCGATAACGAGCAACCAACGTGCGAACGAGGTCCACCTTGCTGGGAAAATGATGGTGGATGCTTGGTTTCCGGATTCCCACCACGTCCGCAACGTCCGCATAGCTGAAGCCGTGGTACCCTCCGGCAATTATGAGCGAGCGCGTGCAAGCCAGGATGTCGTCGGCGGTCGTTGAAAGATTACTCATAACGCGAACCTACCTTCTAGTCGGTAGATCGTCAAGCCTTGACGGCTATGACAAGGGTTCGGTTTCGGCGATCAATCATAGATAGCATCCATCGCGGATGCAATTCGAGCAGATATCAGGCTGCGATCATCAATCCTGGATCAACGCGCCGGCACGATCATGCGCCTTCGCACGTGGTGATGCTTCAGCGACGGAAGCCTTCTCGGAAGAACCGCGAATCCCATAAGGCGCGTAAAGGAGATAGTGCGCCCGACGCTTTCGCGAGCGCCAATCGCGCGCCGCATATCCCAGAACAAAGCCCACTGAAAAGGTGACGAACAAAATCAACGCGGGAAACATGACATCGGCCCAAAATGCTTGGTGACAGCATATCTTGTTCTGACAATATTTTCATGTGCCGGTTGTGACGACATCATGATTGCCGACGCTGAAACATTATTCAGACGACTGCTTCAATGTGCAGAAAGCTGCCTCGATGTTGATCAGAGGCAGCCTTACGACGGCTGATGGTATGTCGTTATGACAAAGGGCAGTGCTTCGAGACTGAAGCTACCCGGTCACACGCGATGATAGTCGCGGAACCATGCGACGAACTTCTCGACGCCGTCTTCAATCCGGGTATGCGGCCGAAAGCCGATCTCGCGCGCGAGGTCGTCGACATCCGCAAAGGTTGCAGGAACGTCGCCGGGCTGCATTGGCAGCAGCACCTTCTGAGCCTCGCGGCCAAGCCCCTTCTCCAGCAGCGAGACCACGTGCATCAATTCTTCCGGCTTGTTGTTGCCGATATTGTAGATGCGCCATGGCGCCTTGCTCGAGCTCGGATTGGGCTTGTCGCCGGACCAGTCCGGATCGCCCTGCGGCACGTGGTCGATAAGCCGCGTCATCGCCTCAACGACGTCGTCGACATGGGTGAAATCGCGCCGCATGTTGCCGTGATTGAACAGGTTGATCGGCTTGCCCTCGCTGATCGCGCGCGCAAAAAGATAGAGCGCCATGTCGGGCCGATACCAGGGGCCGTACACCGTGAAGAAACGAAGCCCGGTGATCGGGATGCGGTAGAGATGGCTGTAGGAATGGGCGAGCAGTTCGTTCGCCTTCTTGGTCGCCGCATAGAGGCTGATCGGATGATCGACATTGTCGCGCACGGAAAACGGTAGTTTGGTATTGGCGCCGTAGACCGAGGACGACGATGCGAACAGCAAATGCCGGCAATCATTGTGCCGACAGCCTTCCAGGATGTTGATGAAGCCTTCCAGGTTAGAGTCGGCATAGGCGTGGGGATTCTGGAGCGAATATCTGACCCCCGCCTGCGCCGCCAGATGGACCACCACCGGAAAGCGGTACTGCTCGAACAGCGCCTTCATGCCCGCGCGGTCAGCGAGATCGAGCTTCCGGAAGCTGAAGTTCGGATGCTCCTTGATGAGGTCGAGGCGTGCGAGCTTGAGCGCCGGATCGTAATAATCGTTGAGATTGTCGATGCCGATGACGCGCTGGCCGGCCGCCAGCAATCGTTGTGTGAAATGAAGGCCGATGAACCCCGCGCAACCCGTAACCAGCAGATCCTCTGCAGACACCGCTCTTTATCCTTCCGCCATGACGCCCAGTACCACCACGATCGCCGGACAATGCGTCGCTGTGAAGGCTTAGCGGAACCGATCGGGCAATTATGCTTGATGCGAGCGACCGGTTGTCGGCTTTTGGACGCCTAGTTGCTTGCAGACGTCTTGTACTCCGGAAACCGGCTCAGCACGGCGGCCTTCATGAACTTGAAGTGCGAGATCGCCGCAGCGAGTTCCTGCAGCCGGCGCTGCCCGTTGGCAATCTCGGCGTCGAACAAGTCCTGGTGATAGTTGTCGAGCGGCTCGCGCTCCAGATATTCGTCGGTGCCGTTGCCGAGCGTCACGGCGGCGCGCGCCAGGACATCGTCGACGCGGCGGCTCAGGCCGTTCTGTTCGCTCTCGGCGGCCTGCAACGCGTCGTCGATCGCGGCCACGATGGATCCCACCCGCAGCCGGTCGGTCTCGGCGTCGCGCTCCGGCGAACGCGCCCGAAAACCCTCATCGATCCCCAGCCGGGCCTTGATGAAGTTCTGCGCTCGGGATCGCAAGAAGAGCTGAAACATCTGCGTTGGTCCGGTCCGCCCCGTACGAGCAACGCGCAAAAGTCGCTCCGTCTTAGTTAAGGAACGGTAAAGTTGCGGCCGTCGCGCCCTGCGGCGGATCAGGAGAAACACCAGAGCATCAGTTTCAGGAACAGCGAACCCAGGAGATAGACCCAGCCCGCCATCGCCAGCAGCGCCACCGCCAGGAATGCCCCGGAGAAACTGCGCGCCTTCGCCCGCGTCAGGAACGAAACTTTTTCTGGTGGGGAGAGCATAACGGATCTGCGATGGAAACCTTCAGATCCGGCTTCTACGATGCAAATTCGATAAACTGGTGACAGCTCTCCAACCGCCGCGTTCCACGGCCCTTGTGCGGGCGACACGTGTTGGTGAAGTTGCCGAGGCATCGCTCGGCTTTCGGGGTCTTCGGCCGATGCACCTGCCTTGGCAGCCACAATCGACCGAACCTCCGATCACGCGCCCTTTCTCAGGTGCGGAAGAATGCGAACCAGATCACGCCCAGGATCAGAACCGCGAGCCCGGTCGAAATCGACAACAGCGCAGCCACGGAGGGTCCCGGTTCAGCCTGCCGCGCCTCGGTCGTGGTTTCAACGATCCGGCCATCTCGGTGTGTTGTTGCCATGCGCCACCTCTTCCATTCGGTTAGCAGTTAACTGCCTGTAACTGCCGGCTAATGCCTGGATGTCCCGTCCCCCTCGGCGCAACGCATGATCGGAAGTGATGTTCCGGATGACCTGGGCTGGCTGAAGGAGCCATTGCGTCGCATGCGGCTGCGAGGAAAATCCGCAAGAACCATGCGGGCGATCAGCGGTTAACCGTCATAGGCAGGTTCACCGTTTGGCCATGTTTGAAACCGGGTTCTGCGGTGGTATCTTCTGCCTCCCGTCTGTTGCGTCTTCGGAGTATCGCCATGGCCCCCCGCGCCAACTGGAAGGGTTTTTTGCGGCTGTCGCTCGTGACCTGCCCGGTCGCGCTCTACCCGGCCACGTCGGACACCGAAAAGGTCTCCTTCAACCAGGTCAATCGCAAGACCGGGCATCGCATCAAATACGCCAAGGTCGATGCCGAGACCGGCGAGGAAGTCGCCGCCGAAGACATCATGAAGGGCTACAAGGTCGATACCGATACCTACATCGAGATCACCAAGGACGAACTCGACGACATCTCCCTGGAATCGACCCGCACCATCGAGATCGATGAATTCGTGCCGAAGGCGGACATCGACAGCCGCTATCTGATCCGCCCCTATTACCTCGTCCCGGACGGCAAGGTCGGCCATGACGCGTTCGCGGTGATCCGCGAGACCATCCGCAACCTGAACAAGGTTGCGATCGGCCGCGTGGTGCTGACCAACCGCGAGCATGTCATCGCGCTGGAGCCGCTCGGCAAGGGCCTGATGGGGACGCTGCTGCGCTACCCCTACGAGGTCCGCGACGAGAAGGAATATTTCGACGACGTGCAGGACGTGAAGATCACCAAGGACATGCTCGACCTCGCCAAGCACATCGTCGAGCAGAAGTCGGCCGACTTCGATCCCGAGGAGTTCGACGACCGATACGAAACCGCGCTGATCGAGCTGATCAACCAGAAGCGCAACGGCCTGCCCGTGGCGAAGCCCGCGCCGAAATCGACCGGCAATGTCATCAATCTGATGGATGCGCTCAAGCGTAGCCTTGCCAATGAGCAGCAGGCGCCCGCTCCCGCCAAAGCAAAAGGCAAGAAGCCGAAGAAGCGGGCCGAAGGCCAGCGCGAAATGCTGCTGCCGATCGCCGGAAGCGGCACCGCCGCCGGCAAGCGCGCCGCCAAGGAAGAGCCGAAGAAGGCGGAAAAGCCCGTGCGCGCGCCGACCCGGGCCAAGAAGGCCGGATAGGCAGGAGCAGCCCGGCGGTCTCATGCGATGATAGCGACCCGGCAGCCGGCAAGCTGAAATGCCGTGGTCGACGCCTTTCGAGCAGCCGATCGTCCTGCGCGGCGGCCGCAAGCTGGTAACGCTCCAGCACGCCGCCGACTACATCATGAAATTGCCGGAGCCGATGCAGCAGCGCGAACGCTGGCAAACCGCGGTCGAGAATCTGATCCATGCCGCGGAGAGCGGCGGCGGTTGGCTGATGTTCGCGCGGATCGCGGTGCTGCGGGCACTCAACGAAGACGAAGCCGGTTGACGGTCACGCAAGCTATCACTGCGGGAAGCCGTCGCGGACCCGGACAAGAAGCTGCCTGACGTTTTCGCCAATGCCGGTGACCGCGGCGACGATTACGATGCTGATGCTGCAGGCGATCAGACAATATTCGATCGCGGTTGCTGCGCGCTCATCGCTGAAAAAGCTTGACGTCAACTGGCGCATCAAAATCCCCGCCGACGCCTCGCACGGGTTTCTCCCGCCTCGCGTCCTGGCGGCAACCTAGAGGCTGACTGGTTGATGCCGCATTGACGGACAGGATGAATGATTGATTAAGGCCACGCGTGGATTGCGGAGCAAATCAGCGGGCCGCCGCGATGGGCAACCCGCTGACGCGTGGCGCGAAGCAATCCGGTGGAGGATGCCGGACTGCCTCGTCGCCGTTTCTTCGCAGAGCGCGAAGTGAAGCGCGATCAGAAGTTACGCTGAGCGCGAACCTGCAGGAAGTACGTATCCTGGTCCTTGAACTCGTAGCGGGTCGTCGGCTTGGGCGCCGACGCGCCGAGCACGGCCGATCCCTCGAATTTCTGGTCGAGGTGGAACCACTGGAATTCGGCCGAGAACGTCAGGTTCTTGACCGGCGTCCAGCGCGTGACAGCGCCGAGCTGCGACACGTTGAAGTCGGGGTTGCAGACGTAATCCCCACTGACCGCCTTGGCGGGCGTCGTGAAGTTCGCGCAGATGAACGCCTTGGCCGTGCCGTCATACCGAACCGCCGAATAGCTGCCGTAGAAGCTGGTCGACCAGTAGGGATCCCAGTTGTGGTTCAACGCACCGCGGATGCCGAAGGACTCGGTCAGATGCAGCGATCCGTCGCCGCCGGCCGCCACCGGCAGGTACACGGCGTCAGTGGTCGCGCCGAAGCCGATGCTCTGATACGCACCGAAAGCGCCGCTGCCACCGAACATCGCAAAGCTCGGCGAGGCCGACGAGGTCGCGATCACGTATTTGGTCGCGCCCTTGGCGTAGCTCGCATCGAACTTGATGTCGTCGCCGGGGCCGGTCGGGACGTTCTTGATGTTCACGCCGATCATCGTCGCGTAACCCCAGGAGTCGTCGGGATGCCCGGAAAGCTCGGATGCCGCGGTCGGCGCCGCGCCCGGAAGACCGACGCCGCCCGCCGGAGCCCCGGCCGCGTTGAGGGTGTTGAAGGACGCGCTCACTTCATGCGCCGCAGCCGAAATCTGGAACAGACCCCAGGCCTGGTCGAGGCGGACATTGCCGACGACGTCAGGCGAACGAACGCCCGCATAGGCGTTGCCGGAATTCAGCGTCGCGTTCAGCGGCAGCGACAGGTTGTAGATCGTGGTGCGGTCCCAGACCGCCGGATCGTCGAGACCGATGCTGGCGGACACGCCGTTGCCGAACTGCGCGGTGTACTGGATGTTGTTGACGCCCGTGTCGGTGTTCTGGCCGCCCATCACGAACGACGAGTTGTTGCCCGGGAAGCCCTGCCACGGAGTGGCGTAGGCGGAAGCAGACTTACCAAACGTGAAACCGGCAAACTGAATGAAGATATACTCGACCGCGACGTAGCCGCCGCCGGGAGTGTCGAGCAGCTGCGAACCGGCAACCGGCAGCGAGCCGTTGATCGAGTTCGGATTGTAGGTGGAGCCGCCGAGCGTGGAGAACTGGAAGTCGGCCTGCATGAAGGTACGGACCACGCCGTACTCGGTGGAGGTGCGCGTATCGAACGTCGCCGCCATACGCGCGCGAGTCGCGAAATCGTCGGCGAAGCGATTTCTCTGCCCTAGATCGCCGTTCCAGGCCGGCTGGCCCTGCGGACCGCCGTTGAAGGTGGTGTCGACGCGCAGATAGCCGCCGATCTTTATGCAGGTATCGGTGCCCGGGATGTACCAGAAGCCGGCGCCGTATAGCGAGCAGACCTTCACATATTCAACGGCCTTCGCCTTGACTGGAAGATCGGCTGCTTGTGCGCCGCTGGCGGCCATCAGGCCGGCGGCTGCGCCGAGAATTAGTGTTCGCGCCCGTAACATCTCATCAAATCTCCTGGTCCCCAACATGCACACGCATGCTTGAGCCGTTACCTAATGGAAAAACTTCCGGAGCGAATAACAACGCGGTGAGGTCGATGCTGTTGGCCACGCGATGTGGCGTTTTCGCCACGCTTACGCTTCGAAGCTCATCGAATAATCGTATTCGCGTCGCGCAGATCAGATCTGCCAGCACAAAATCTTGATCGGCCATTCGCGTATCGCGCATCTCCGCATCGCGAAATGCATATCTGCATTCCGCGGACGGACGCAGCCCACGCTTTACGCGCCCGCGAAATCCTGTTCCTACTGTCGATAATCGGTCGGATGAACCGGCCGCGAGCCAAGGGAGAGACGGTCATGAAGCTCGGCACGGCGATTGCGGAAATCATGAAGCGCGAGGGAATCGAGATCCTCTGCGGCTATCCCGTCAATCATCTGATTGAGCACGCCGCCAACGCCGATATCCGCCCTATCATGGTGCGGCAGGAGCGCATCGGCGTGCACATGGCGGACGCGATCTCCCGCGTCACGTCCGGCCGCAGCATCGGCGCGTTCTGCATGCAGCACGGCCCGGGCTCGGAAAATGCGATGGGCGGGGTGGCGCAGTGCTTCGGCGAGTCGGTGCCCGTGCTGGTGCTGCCGATGGGCTATCCGCGCCGGCTGGCGAACATCGAGCCGAACTTCAATTCCAGCCAGGCGATGAAGGCGTTCACGAAATCGTCGGAGCCGATCATTCTCGCCTCCGAGGTCTGCAACATCTTCCGCCGCGCCTTCACCAAGCTGAAGAACGGTCGCGGCGGACCCGTCATCGTCGAAATCCCCGCCGACATGTGGAACGAGGAGGTGCCAGAGCCCCTGAACTACACGCCGGTACTGCGCACGCGCTACGGCGCTGACCCCGTGCATGTGAAGGAGGCTGCCGAACTCCTGATCAACGCCAAGCGTCCGGTGATCTATGCCGGCCAGGGCGTGCATTATGCGCGAGCCTGGCCGCAACTGAAGCGCCTGGCTGAACGGCTCGCCATTCCCGTCACCACGAGCCTCGGCGGCAAGTCGTCATTTCCGGAGACGCATCCGCTGTCGCTAGGTTCGGGCGGATTGGCGGTGCCGCGCGCGGTGCCGAAATTCCTCGCTGATGCCGACGTGATCTTCGGCATCGGCTGCTCGTTCACGGAGACGAATTTCGGCATCGCGATGCCGAAGGGCAAGACCATCATCCATTCGACCCTCGACCCCAATCATCTGAACAAGGATGTCGAGGCCAAGGTCGGCCTGGTCGGCGATGCCGCGTTGGTGCTCGATGCGCTGCTCGACGAGGTCGGCAAGACCGTCACGTCGGACCGCGATGCCAGCGCGGCCGCTGCCGAGATCGCCGCCATCAACAATGAGTGGCTCGCGAAGTGGATGCCGAAGCTCACCCATAACGAGGCGCCGCTCAATCCCTACCGCGTGCTGTGGGACCTGCAGCACACCGTCGACATCCACAATACCATCATCACCCATGATGCCGGCAGTCCGCGCGACCAGCTCTCGCCGTTCTGGAAGTCGGTCGAGCCCCTCTCCTATCTCGGCTGGGGCAAGACCACGCAACTCGGCTACGGCCTCGGGCTCGCGATGGGCGCCAAGCTCGCCATGCCCGACAAGCTCTGCATCAACGTCTGGGGCGACGCCGCCATCGGCTTCACCGGCATGGATTTCGAGACCGCAGTGCGCGAGCGCATCCCGATCATGTCGATCCTGCTCAACAATTTCTCGATGGCGATCGAATTGAAGGTGATGCCGATCTCGACGGAGAAATACCGCTCGACCGACATTTCCGGCGACTATGCCGCGATGGCACGCGCCTTCGGCGGCTATGGCGAGCGGGTGACCAGGCCTGAGGACATCGTGCCGGCGATCAAGCGCGGCATCCAGAAGACCAAGGAAGGCATCCCGGTCCTGCTCGAATTCATCACCAGCAAGGAGACCGAGGTCTCGAGACCGGGCACCTGACCCTTCTCCCCTTGTGGGAGTCCCGTAGGGTGGGCGAAGCGCCGCGTGCCCACCATCCACGGTCGGTGCAAGAAAAGTGGGCACGCGGCGCTTTGCCCACCCTACGAAATTTTTGCTCACGTCGCTGCGGTGGTTTAAGACAACGGCATGTCCGAGACATCGACGTTCAATACACCGCTACCGTTCGACGAACTGGCGGAGGCCATCAAACGGCGCCGCTCGACTTACGGACAGATCAGCGGCCTGCAGCTCGATCGCGCCGCGCCCGGCGAAGCCTGGTCACGCCTGCCGTATCGGCCGGTCTTCGTCGGCGATACGCAGACCGGCGTTTTGCACGGCGGCGTGGTCACCGCGATGCTCGACGAGAGCTGCGGCATGGCCGTGCAGCTCGCGCTGGACGGCACGCGCGCCATCGCCACGCTCGACCTGCGCATCGACTACCAGAAGCCCGCCACGCCAGGCCACGACATCAACGCGCATTCGATCTGCTATCGCGTCACCCGCTCGATCGCCTTCGTGCGCGCAACGGCGTACCAGGATTCCGAAGACGATCCGGTCGCCACCGCGACCGCCTGCTTCATGGTCGGCGCCAACCGCACCAACATGCTGTTCGACGAGCTGCGTAAAGATGGCGAGCTACCTGTGCTCGAAGCACCGGATGATCCCACCGGCCCGTTCGCAAACAGCCCGTTCGCGCGCTGTCTCGGCATCCGCATCGGCGAGGACGGCGCGCTGGTGATGCCTTTTTCACCGAAGATCATCGGCAATCCACTGCTGCCCGCCATCCACGGCGGCATGACCGGCGCCTTTCTCGAGACCGCCGCGGTGGTGGGCGTGACGCGCGAACTCGGCGTTTCGGCGCCGCCGAAGCCGATTGGCCTGACCATCAATTATCTGCGCTCCGGCCGCGCCCTCGACAGCCACGCCAAGGTCTCCATCGTCAAACAGGGCCGGCGCATCGTCGCGTTCGAGGCACAGGCCTGGCAGGATGACCCGGCCAAGCCGATCGCCTCGGCGTTTGGTCATTTCATGCTGCGGCGATCGCCTGGCCTCGATGACGAATAGAGCGTTTTCGAGCGCAGCGGACACCGGTTCGCGCAAAGAAAACGCGTCAAAAACAATAATCTAGAGCGCGATGAGATCAGGTCGAATTGCATCCGCGATCGCTGCTGGGCTCCCTCTCGGGAGGGCTGGGGTGGGGGTCTCTCCGCGATTCACGCTGTCCGACCGTGTGGAGAGAGCCCTCACCCGGCGCTTACGCCATAGCCGAAGCTTCGCTTCGGCGTTCTTAAGAACGGCCGCCATAGGCGGCCTACGCCTCTCCCGCAAGCGGGAGAGGTGAAACGCGTGGACAGGCCGAGACGACTACTTGCTCGAAACCGAAACCGCGCCATCGGGTTCGTGGCCCGGGCCCGTGACCTGCAGCGTCGCGGTCATTCCCGCGCTCAACGTGACGCCCTCCGGCACGTAGTCGATTGCGATGCGGACGGGAATCCGCTGCGCCAGGCGTACCCAGCTGAACGTCGGATTGACATTGGCAACGAGGTCCGAGCCGATGACGTTTTCCCGGTCCGTGATCGCGCGGGCAACGCTTTCGACATGTCCCTTCAGCGGTGCGTCGAATCCGAGCAAGCGGACGGAAACGGCGTCTCCCAGGTTGATGTAGCGCAGCTTCGTTTCCTCGAAATAGCCGGCGATGTAGAAGGAATCCTGGTCGACGACGGCAACGACCGGCTTTCCCGCCGTGACGTAGTCGCCGCGGTTGAGAAGCAGGTTGGTGATATGGCCGTTGACGGGCGACCGCACATTGGTTCGCGCGAGATTGAGCTTGGCGACGCCCACCTGCGCCATCGCCTCGTCGTAAGCGGCGCGGGCTGACAGCGTGGCGCTTCGCGCCTGATTGAGGGCTTCAACCGAAATCGCAGCAGCACTGAGCTTCTCGCGGCGATCCTGTTCCTCCTGCCGTTCGTCAAGCGTCGCCTTGGCCCCCGCAGCTGTAGCCTCCGCCTCCTCCAGCGCGAGCTGATAACGCGCCGGATCGACGACGAAAAGAATTTCTCCGAGCTTGACCTGCTGGTTGTCCTTGACGCGCAGGTCGACCACCGCGCCCGCGACATCGGGAGCGACATTGACGACGTTGGCCCGGACCCGACCATCGCGCGTCCACGGCGTCTCCTCATACAGCCGCCACAGCCACCATCCCGCAACGATCGCCACCGCGACGGCCGCGATCGTAACCGCATATTGCGCAAAGCGCCCGAGACTCGGCATGGCAACAGCTCACCAATATCTCACATGCTCACGCCGACGACCAATGTGAGCAGAATGAGGTAGAGCGCCGTATTGAACAGCGCCGGATGCCAGACGACACGATAGAGGCCAATGCGGTCGAATACGAGCCGCATCAGCACCCAGATGACCGCGGCCGCTCCCATATAGGCAAGGAACGGGGACAGATAGACGCCGCCCAGGTTGATCTCCTTGATCATGCGGTTGCGGCCTCGCTCACCGACCGGGACGCGAGGCGCCGATCGCCAAAGAAGAAGCCCCCATGCTGCTCGAGAGTGGTCTGGATCCCATTGAGCGCATCGGCAACGACCAGGAGATCGCCCTCGGCCGAGAGCGCGCGATGGCGCGCCGACTCGAGCAGAGGTGCGACCGACGCGGAAGCACGTCCGGACAGGGTTGCCCGAAATGCAGCGGACAAGCCGGCCAACGCCCGCTCGATCGCATCAGCCACATCGGGCGGCGCATGTGGCAGTTCCCGGCGCAGGATGAGGATGTTCAACCCCACGCGAAGCGCGGCAAAGCCGCCTTGCACGGATTGGCCATAGCGTGGCGTTTCGGGATCGAGCTGCGCCAACAGCGCATTGATCCGATCGAACGTCCGGCTCTCATACGCGGTGCGAGTCTCCGGCGTTGCGGCCGTCGCAACACGGCTCAGGTCGCGCAACAGGCCGCGGATCATGCGGGTCGCGGCCACTTCTCGTCCGAACGGACGGAACAGCGCCAGCGAGATCGCGCCGAAGCCGACGCCGACCAGGTAGCCCAGCGCGTTGTTGGCGAACGCCTCGAAGTCATAGGTCATCTGGTTGGAGATGCCGATCAGGCCGCCGGCGACGAAGACTAGGGGTATCACCATCGGAATGGCCTGAGGGACTGTCAGCAGCAGCCCGCAAACGAGGTACAATGGCGCAAGCGCCACCGCCAGCGCGGCAAACGTATCGAGCCGCGGCAACAGCACGAACAGGTAGGCCGCGGAGATGACGGCGGCGACCACCGTCATGCGAAAAAACACCAGCGCGCCGGCGGCCGGGTTGTCACGCGCGCCCATGATCGCGCACATGATGCCGGCGAAGGTAACGGCGGTGGCGCCGTTGGGCCACGCCGAATAGATCCAGAACAGGCTGACCAGGACGATCGTCAATGCGGCGACAATGCCGCCGGTCAGCGCGAGCGCCGGCTCGCGATAGGGCTGAAACGACGGCGCGGCTTCGCGCGTCGGGGGCAGCACTCCGAGGCCCATATGCGTCCGGATCCAGACCGCATCGCGCCAGATATCGATGATGTCCTGCAACCGCAGCAGGATGTTGCGGACCAGGAAGGCATTCGGTGTGCTCTCAAGCTCCTGCCGCGACGGCTGTGCGGCGTCGAGCTCGGCCTGGATCCTCGTTCCATCGCCTGCTTCCCGCCGGGAGTCATCCGGCGTCGCCGGTGCGGTCCAGGCGGCGATATGCGCCTTCGTCATCTGCAGTAACGGTCGCAACCGCTCGACCTGCTGCGGGTCGCGTTGCCGCAGCAGCAATATCCGGTCATGAACCGAAACCAGATGTGCCAGCAGCGATAGCAGCTTGGCTTCGAACAGGCGGACCAGGCTGTCCGCCGCCCTGACCGCCGGCGTATCCAGGTTGGCGAAGACGCGCAACTGCTCCAGGCTGACGACGGCAGCGATCATGCGGCGCCGGTCCGTCTGAATTTCAGCTTCGGCGGATTCGGCCGACAACCTGTCTCCCGCCCAACGCGCCATTGTCGGCAGGGTCGACGACAGAGCATCGGCCAGCGCAGCGCCTGCTCGTCGCGGAAACACGAGATGGTGGACCAGCGTCGCGCAGGCGATTCCGAGGATGATTTCCAGGCAGCGCGCCACGGCAAAGTCAAAGGCGGTCTCCGGAGCGAGCGCTGCCGGGAGGCCGATGATGGCGGCCGAATAGCCGGAGAGCGTGCCGACATAGGCCTGCGGTGCATCACGCAGATAGATGGCAACGGCCGTGCCCGCACCGATCCAGAGCGCCAGCGCAAGACAGAATAGCTCCGGCGCATTGGAGAACAGCGCGACCAGGACCAGCGACACGACCGCGCCGATCACGGTCCCAAGCACCCGGTAGAGCGATTTGGCGAGCACCATTCCGGCCAGCGGCTGGGACACCACATAGACCGTGGTGATGCTCCAGCTCGGTTGGGCCAAGTCCAATTCAAATGCGATATAGAGCGCCAGCACCGCAGCGGCGAAGGACTTGAGCGAGAACAGCCCGTCCCGCCAGGAAAATCCGCGGATGATCGCGATCATGATCCCCCACCCGTGAGGCGGCCTTCGGCGCGGCCGCGCGAGCTCACTTCTCAAAGCAGATCAGGCGACCAAGTTCCCGCGGCTGGCAGTGGCGGCGACGTATTCGGCCCCCCGGCGCTCGCATGCCCGACGGCTCCGATCAGCTTTGCAACGTGTCTGACACCGTCGCGCGCCCCTAAACGCGATGCACGTCCATGACAATTTTCCTAGAGATTTCAACGTGATTTGCTCCGTCCACTCCTCCCGCGAAAAATAAACCGCTTAACCCGTCGGGCAAATCAGTGATTTAACTCCGCGCGTCTCACCCGAATGAGGGGCGGCTCGCGATCGTCACGAACGTTGCGGTGAGATGCGGTGGACGCGAAGCGTGTGACGGACGAGCACACACATCACGGACGGCGAAGTCGTGTGGTCCTGGCGCCCCGACGCTGGCGCTAAGCTCGCGAGCAGCAAGAGCTGCCGCGGGTGACGGTGGCAAAAGAGCCCGGTCACCGGGGAGAGCACGAAGTAAGCCGTAACACCATCGCGCAGGGAAAG
>NZ_AUEZ01000102.1 GCF_000426245.1 Bradyrhizobium sp. Ai1a-2
CCCGGTGCGGTTTACCCTTACGGCAGGCCAGAAGGGCGATGCACCGCAAACTGCGGCCCTGATCGAGGGACTGCCTGCCGAGGTCATCATGGCCGATACGGCCTATGACGCCGATCACTTGCGCCAAGCCATCGCCGCCAAGGGAGCGCTGGCCGTCATCCCCAACAACCCGTCACGTGCGCTCAAATATCCGCTCGACAAGCATCTCTATGCCCAGCGTCATCTCGTGGAATGCTGCTTCTCAAAACTCAAGCAGTTCCGTCGCGTCGCAACCCGCTTCGAAAAGACCGCCCGAAATTACCACGCTGTTGTCACTCTCGCAGCCATCGTCTTATGGCTGAGATAAGTGTCCACACCACCTAAGGCACCACAGCGCGAGTGAGCTGCAGTCCTCAATTCGGCAGGCTGCTTGCTCTATTCAAATCACTATTACCACAACCCGTCCAGTGATCTGGGTGGACTCGGCGCTTTGTTGGCTCATGGCGTCGGGTCTGCTCCGTCCTGCTCTCCACGCCCAATCGGAAGCAGATGCGATATGAAACCGTACGTTCGTACGCCGGCGGTGGCCGCGAGCTGATAATATCTGGCCTTTGCAATGACGAGGCCGATGTCGTGGGTGAGGCCGTTCGCACGGCGCTGATGTCAGTGCGCGGCGAGATCGGTATGAGTGAACCTAACCTCCATCCAGACGCCACCAGTGCGCTCCGCCACCGGGCAGATCGGCACGTCTTCATAGGTCGAGGGTTCAGCCGTTTTCGAGCTCGAAGCGAGCGTGGAGCCAGTGACAGCTCAAAATGTATCCTAGACAGCTACCGCGCTGTGTCCACACCAATAAAGTCGCCGCGGACCGGCGCCGCCATGAAGAGGCGAGATCAAAGCGGTACGGTCGAGTGGGCATAGCGGGGAGGGTGACTCGCGCCATCGGCTCGATCATATTCGCCTTTGGGCGCAGACGACGAGGTGTCCTTGCCATCGCCCCATCCAGCCATGATTGATCAGCAGTCACCTGACATGACCGCGTTCGGTTGAAGACGGCCTATGTTCGGGGCCAGACACTAAACACGCGAGGCGCGCCCGCCGGCCAACGCAAAGCGTGCGAATCAGTCTCTTTGGAAAGTTGGCACGTCTGTTGCTGAGAGTGGTGAGGGTTCAGCTCACTGAGCGCACGGCCCTGCCGCGGGGCAGCTGTATCGGATGCGGTGGACTACCAACAATTTTCTGATCTAAAGGCCGCACAAAGCGATGAATGGTGGGACGCGTAAGCCTACGGAAAATCAACCCGGCAAAAATCAGTTTGTGGAACGTCAATCGATCGACGCGATCACAGCGATTGATCGCCTTGCCAGATCGGATCCAGAGAGAGTTGCGCTGAGGTACGGCGCAGACGAACTCACCTACGGGGCGCTGCGATTAAGATCGGATGCCTGCGCGAGGACGTTACGAGAGCATGGCGCTCAGGGCGCGGTCGTCGGCTATTGGGGTGAACGGGACCTCGACTGGGCGACGGCGGTCGTCGCAATTTTGAAGGCCGGATCAACGTACCTGCCGCTCGATCCATCGTTGCCGTCTTCGCGCACATCATTCATGATCGATCAGAGTCGGTGCGCGCTGATTATTGGCCCAGACAAGCCGGATTCGCTCAGCCAGTTCCAGGCGAGCAGCAAACGCACCACGCAATTCATAGCGATAGAGGCGGCGCTGCGCGAGGGCCAGACTTCGTCTGTCTTGCCATCATCGAGCGAGGACAGACTCGCCTACATTCTGTTTACGTCTGGTTCGACGGGCCAGCCTAAGGGCGCAATGATCGCGCGCGCAGCCCTAAACAATCATTTGGCGGCGAAGATTGATGCCCTAACCCTCACTCGGACCGATTGCATCGCGCAGACGGCGTCGCACTGCTTTGACATCTCGCTGTGGCAGCTTCTGGCGGGGCTTTGCGTCGGAGGCTGTATCGCTATCATTGACGATGTAACACTGAAATCGCCAGCATCCCTTCTCAAAGCACTTCAAGAGTATGGCGTGACAGCTGTTCAATTCGTTCCGTCGATGCTTGCGATATTTGTTGAATATCTGCAGTCGCTTGCGGTGGCTGAGCGAGCTCTGGACAGTTTGCGGATTATTTCTACGGTCGGAGAACCTCTAACACCCGGACTGGCGCGCGTATGGCTTGGCTTATATCCCAAGCCCATTCTCAACCACTACGGGCCGACCGAGTGCGCGGACGGCGTTACGCATCATCTGGTTTCCGTGCCACCTGCGCTGGCTGACACTTATGTGCCGATCGGCAAGCCGATTTCTAATCTTGAGGTGTATGTTGCCCACGGATCGCGGCTGTGCAGCACGGGAGAGGTCGGCGAAATCTGTGTTAGCGGCGTTGGGGTCGCTGCTGGCTACGTCAATGACGATGTCCGCACCGAGGATGCCTTTGGGCCTAACCCTTTCTCAAGTGCCCCGTCGTTCCGGCGCCTATACAGGACAGGTGATCTCGGGCGCGTTCGTTCCGATGGCCTTTTGGAATGTCTCGGTCGACGGGACCGCCAGGTCAAAATCCGCGGGCACAGAATTGAGCTGGGAGAAATCGAGGCTCGCCTCTCCGCTCATCATTTGGTACGCGGCGCCGTCGCGGTCGCTGCCGTCTGCGCAGGCGTAAAGCTTATGGCGAGAGACATAACCAGGGCCGAGGGGGAAACTGCATCGAAACGGCTCATCGCGTATGTGGTGGCTCCGGCTGAAGTGGCGGAATGCGAGCTTCAGAACGTTCTTGCCGAAGCGCTTCCCACCTACATGCTCCCAGAAAGGATCATCCACGTCGGCAGTATTCCACTGACCAGAAACGGAAAGGTCGATTTTGGAGCATTGCCGGACCCGACCAGTGTTCGCCCTTCACTGCCGACGCCATTCAAGGAGCCGCAAACAGAGCTCGAAGCCCAGCTGTGTCAAATGTGGTCCGGCGTTCTGGGTATTGAGAACATTGGCGTGAACGATCAGTTCATAAGCCTCGGCGGAGACTCGCTCCGGGCAATGCTCATATTGGGCAAGTTGCAGACACAGCTTGGAGTGAGAACGGATTTCAGGATGGTCCTGAATGGAACGATCCGATCTCTTGCGGCTTCGATCTCGGCCCAATCCGAATCCAAACTGTGCACGGCCCCGACGTACGGAAAGCTTACGCGATCGCCTCTGACGCGAGTTCAGGAGCACTTATGGTTTCTCTCGCAGCTCGATCCCTCTGCCAGGAACTACATCATTCAAGGCGGCCTGCGAATAAAGGGCATCATCGATCTGGCCGCGTTCAATCGCGCCTGGACTGATGTCGTTCATTCCCATCAGGCACTTTCGGCGCGCTTTATCGACGAGGACGGCCCGGTTCAGCTTTTTGATGCTCCGCAATCCGCAACTCTCGAATTGGATGATGCATCTCATCTCACCGCGCAGGAAGCTGAGGAGCTGATCGCAGAGTTACGGCGAACCGAGCTAAGCGGCAGCTTTGATCTCAGCCAAGGCCATTTGTTTCGTGCGCGCATGATCCGATTTGGCACTGACAACCATCTCATACTGATCACCACTCACGAAATTATTATCGATGCCTGGTCGATCTCTGTTCTGCTCAGGGACCTTAGACGAAGGTACGTAGATGGCGCGTCGCTTCTGCCAGAAAACCGCGTTTCACTCTCGACCTACGCGGTCTGGGAAAAACAACACGCTACTCCAGAGGCGCTGGCCAGCCAAGGTAGCTATTGGCGTCGTCAGATTGGTGCTGATCCGCCGGTGCTTTCGCTTGGAACGGAACGAGCGCGGCCGCAGACAAATTCCTGCCGCGGCGCCTCGCATGCGGTGCTGCTTGGCAGCGAGCTCTCCAATCAGGTACGGGAGTTTGCGCGCCGACATAGGTGCACCACGTCGACAACACTCCTCGCATGCTTCAAGCTGATGCTGCGGATGTATAGCGGCCAGGACGATATTATCGTTGGCATACCTCACGTCGTACGGGATCAACCTGGCAGCGCCGACATTGTCGGCTTTTTCCTGAATATGCTGCCAATCCGCACTGCGATCAATGGCGGCCAATCCTTTGCGGTTCATGCCTTGCACGTCCAGGGCCTGGTCAGCGATGCTATCGCAAATTCGGCATATCCGTTCGGCTGGATGGTGAGGGATACCCGGCTATATCGCGAAGCGGGACGATCACCGGTCTTCCAGGTCATGTTCAACATGTACTCCGAAGCCGCGGACCCACTTCGCCAGCATGAGTTGGATCTGACGTTCCGCGAATACGACACCGGCTATGTCAAATTCGATCTGACATTGTACGCACAAGAGCAAGGCGAGGAAATCGCCCTCCAGCTAGCATATTCGGAAGACATATTTTCCAGCGATCTGATTGTCCGCATGGCCGACAACCTGCGCGGTCTGATTGCAGCCTGCGTTGAGAACCCGCTTGCACCGATTCAAGATCTGAGCTGCCTCAGCGCATCAGACGTCACTATGCTGAACTCGCTGGATGGCTCGGCGCGACCATATGAGACTGAATGTCCGCTTGTCGAAGCGTTCGAGCAAATTAGCGTTTCCAATTGCAGCCAGCCGGCATACTTTGGTGATTTCGGTGAGGTCACATTCGGCCAGCTGCGTGAGCGCGTAACAGCTATTAGGTCGTTACTGCGGGCTTCTGACGTGGGCGTTGGCGACACGGTCGCCATGTTGGTCGACCGGTCGCCTGACGTGGCCGCTGTTATTCTTGCGGCGCGAGCCTTGCAGTCCATTGTTGTCCCTATATCGCCGGATTATCCGCGTGATCGGATCGAATATATCCTGCGAGATAGTCAGGTAAAGCTTTTGGTTCACGCAAATACCACTGACCTTGGTTTTGACATGCCGTCGATTTTTCTATCGACTCTAGAAGGGTGCGGCGCGCCCGCGCACGATCTCCAATGCAGCGACAAACCATCAGATCAGGGAATTGCAAGCCTTATATACACGTCGTCCTCAACCGGGAAGGCGAAGGGGGTTCTTATACCGGAATCGGCAATTCTCAATCGGCTGAACTGGATGTGGCGAAGCTTTCCCTTCGACAGTACCGACGTGATGGTTGTCCAGAAGTCCGCATCACTTGTTGCGTCCGCTTGGGAATACTTTGGGGGACTTCTGAGAGGTGTGCCAGCGCTGATCCTGACCCAAGAGCAGTTGCTGGATCCAGATCGGTTGTTGTGCAGGCTGGCGAGAGATCGCGTGACACACCTATTTGCCTCGCCGCCACTCCTGTCCGGCCTCATTGCTTCCCAGGAACGGCACCCGCGACGGACCGCCTTGCGGTTTGTCACAAGCAGCGCCGAGCCGATGCCTTCCTCGCTCCCCGTTCGCTGGCGTGCGTATTTCCCGGATGTGCCGTTGTGGAATTTCTATGGTGCGACGGAATGCGCATCCAATGCAGCAGTCTACGATACATCGGATGCCTACGACGACTCGTCGCTCGTCCCCGTTGGGCGCCCAATCGATAACGTCAAACTCTACGTGCTCGATGCCCAGTTGAGGAGAGTCCCTGTGGGAGCCGCCGGCGAACTCTGCATCGCGGGACGCTGCGTGAGCGCTGGGTACTGGCGGGATCAAGATCGGACCAACCGCTGTTTCGTGCCGAATCCGTATGATGACGGACAATACAGCGTTCTTTATCGAAGTGGCGATATCGCACGCATTTCGACCAGCGGCCTTCTCGAGATTTGCGGCCGCTCGGACAACCAGGTCAAAGTACGGGGCTTTCGCATCGAGCTGGAGGAGGTCGAAGCGGCCCTTGAATCTCATCCGGCAATCACAAAGGCCGCGGTCGTCGCAGCAGGCATGAATGACCATCGTCGCTTGACCGCTAGCGTGGTTCCGGCCCGCGACAGTCTAAGCTCTGAAGACATTGTCATCCACCTGCGCCACACATTGCCCTCCCACATGATTCCTGCCGCCTTCCATTTGGTTGATAGCATCCCCCTTACGGCGAGCGGAAAGATAGATCGTGCTCGCTTGTCGTCCGTTCCTTACCGCGAGGTCGGGCCTAGTCCATCTGCTGAGCCCCGCACGAGGGAGGAGCGCATTCTTGCTGGGATCTGGCAGGATCTATTAGGCGCCAAGCGGGTCGGAATCGATCGGAGTTTCTTTGATATCGGCGGAGACTCTCTTCTATGCGTGCGCTGCGTCACGTTGGCGCGCAAGGCCGGGCTGAATCTCACTGTCCACCAAATTTATCGAACCCCGACCATCAGGGAATTGGCGGCAGACGGAGCGGCGGTTACATCCTTCCCTTCCACGGATGGCTCCTTGCCAGTTACCCCCGCAATCTCATCTTGGAATCGCCTTGTCGGCTTCGATGAGCATTTCAACATCGGCGATCTGTTCTTCTTGCGCGCCGGCACCCTGAATATCCGAATGCTGGAGCGCGCTCTTGACTATGTCATGCATAGGCACGAAGGCCTCAGACTCCGTATTGCTCGAACCGACGATGGTCTCCGTCTGACAATCGGATCTTCCGCGGCCGAACGCCTCGTGGAGGAGATCGATCTTGTCGGAATGAGCGGCCTACAGCAGCGTAAGGCAATCGAGAGCATCTCAGCAAGACATCAACATACGTTTCGGTTTGACGGCCAGACGCCTCTTGTTAAAGCCACGGTGTTCCGCACGTCGGAGAGCGGAGATTACTATCTGCTGATCTTGATGCATCATTTTGTAGCAGACGGGATAGGCTATCGACTGTTCTTGGAAGCATTGGATGCTGCTTACAACACCCTTGCCTCAGGCCTCGCCGCGAGTGGTTCCGAGGACATACAAATGCTCTCTCCATGGTTGAAACGCCTTGAGCGCTACGCGAACAGCGAAGCGCCAGCCGAACTCAAGTACTGGGAGAGGATTAACTACCATGAGTTCGATTTGCACGTCAGCGACACTTCATCGGGCGGCGCGAGCTTTTCGGAAGTGACCGCGAGAGAGCTTCACTATGCATGCCTTGAAGGTCGCATGGATGAAACGAATTGCCGGTCCCTTTGGGAAGATCAGGCCAAGTACCATCTGGAGATTGACAAAAAAGCGACGGCTGATCTCCTCAATATTGCGGCTGGATGGGCGCATTGTCAGGACTTTGACGTGTTTCTTGCCGCGATATCTGGCGCATTTGGACGTGTTTTCGGCAACTATTCGCTCTGGATCGATAGCCTTACCTCGACCCGAAGTCGGCTGTTTGACGATCTCGATCCATCTCAGGTTATCGGCGTTATCAGCGAGATCGTTCCGCTTCCCTTGAGTCTCACGGGAACGGAGCCCCGTACCGATCGTGCTCGTTCAATATTCCGCCAGCGCAACGCCCTGCCACGCGGGGGAATTGGCTTTCGGGCCATGAAATTCCTGAACCGAGATCCAGCGGTGCGGAGCCGGGTGGATCGCTTGCCCTTGCCCAGAATTGGATTGAATTATCGAGTGGGTTTGCAGCGCAATTTTCCACGGCATTTCCTAGCCGAGGAACCTTCTCCACTCTGGATCGGCAAAGACATGGATGAAGCGGGCGTGAATTACCTCTTCTGGTTCAGTGTCGGATATCAAGCCGGCCATCTACAGATCGAAACGAGGTATAATTCAACTCAGGTCAGCTATGAGGTGACCCGCAATCTTTGCACGGTGTTGCAACAGGAGCTGTTGCGGACGATCAACGAATTCGGAGGATTTGGCGACACTGTCATCCATGAATGAGCCGGAGGCCAATTTGTCGTCGAGAGCGATCGCGATGTGATGCCAAAGAAAAAACAGTACAACGATCTATCGGACCCCAATCTCTTGGGCCTTATCCTGCGGCTCGCCCTTCCGTCTGTTGTTGGCTTATCGATTCATGCGTTACAGCAGGCCGTCAATGCGATCTTTGTTGGCGTACTTGGCGCGCAGGCGATCGCAGCTGTCGGCATGACTTTGCCGATCGTGGTCCTGCTCACGGCAGTCGGACAGGGGATCGGTGTTGGAATAGCGTCGATCATATCTCGTCATCTCGGCGCTGGTGAGTACCTCGAGGCGAGTCGAGGCGCGAGTACTGCACTCGCGCTGGCCGCTCCGATCGGTATCATGTTTACTGTCGCTCTGCTTCTAAGCCTGCGAGGGATATTCGTAACGCTCGGGGCAACTCCAACCATCATGCCCGCAGCGCTCGACTACGCGGCGACGCTTTTGTACGGGTACACCCTTATGCTTCTAAACATCGTCAACGGTTTCATCGTCAGGGCCGAGGGTAACACACGATTCAGCATGTGGACGATGATTACCGCGTTCATTCTGAACGCTGTGCTCGATCCCGTCTTCATATTCTTGCTGGACCTCGGCGTGCGAGGCGCAGCCCTGGCAACGCTGGTATCTCAGATCGCTGCTATTAGCCTCTATATCGCGTATTTTACGAACCTTCGCGGGATAGTCGTCGTCAGAATATCTCACATCTCATTGCGAGCAGATCGCATCAGAGAGCTCGCGTTCATAGGAGCGCCGGCGACCATGACCAGTATTTTATCTGCCGTTGCCTTTATGCTCTTGTACGGAGCTGCTGCGCCGTTCGGGGACGATTCCATCGCGGCCGTGGGAATAGCTGTGCGATTGCTGACGATCGGCGCACTGCCTATCACCGGCTTCTGTATAGGCTCTCAAGCTCTCCTGGGTTTCGGTTGGGGCTCACGCGACTTTGCTCGCGTATTAAGGGCCGTGAAGTTCATACTATCCATGACTGTCGCTCTTTCCGTCGCGTATTCTGTGGCCGTTGTGATTTTTGCCCGGCCTTTGGTCAGGCTGTTCAGCGATAGCGAGAAGGTCACGGAAATTGCCGTCTCGACCTGCATCGTCTTCCATCTCTTTTTCGGACTTTTTGGTATTCAGAGTCTCGTGACGGCGATGCTTCAGTCGTTCGGGAGAGCGCGCCTGAGTGCGGTTGTATCCATGGCGAGGCAAGGCTATCTCTTCATACCGGCCGTACTGTTGTTCCCTGTCATATCGGGTTTCAACGGACTGTTGGCCAGTCAAGCAATCGCTGAGCTGGGCGCCGGAATGATCGCGCTGTTTGTCATGTTCCACCAGTTCACCGAGCTCAGACGAGCGCGCCGGCACCATGCCTCAACGGCGATCGGAGATCGCGGGTTAACTTGACAAGGGACATCATCGGGGCCCAGAGCATTAGGCCTGAATGCATTCGGCGTTTGTTGTACATCTCGTCCGTGAAGCGTGGAAGATCATCGACGACGTCTTCGAACGTCTCGTAGGCCATCGGATAGACCGCCTCGACATTCATGGTTTTCATGAAGCTTTCGGCCTATCTATACATTCGCCAGTCCTGGATGCGACAAGTCGTCGAGAATGTCGAGAGTGCCAAACGGCAGTATGCGCTTCGCGGACGCGCGGTTGCCTTCGGATGGCGCGACGAGCAAATCATCGTTATCGACAATGATCATTGCGAGTCCGGTGCATCGGCCGCTTGGCGGGAGGGATTTCAGCTCTTGGTCAGCGATGGTTTTTTCCAGCCGGCGACGCTTCGACGGCGATACGCGTCCTAAACAACCCTCGCTACGCCGGCACCTACGCCTATGAGCGGCCGCGCTATCGATGGGCCGTCGACGTAAAAGGCCCTGCAGCGGCGTGACCACGATGACTGGCTGGCTTTCATCCCCGATGCCCATCCCGGCTATATCAGCTGGGAGCAATTCCAGGAGAATCTCAAGGTTCTCAAGAGCAACGGTCAGGAATATGAGGTGGCGCGCGCATGGCCTCCACGGGAAGCAACGGCGCTGCTGCAGGGGCGCGCGGTGTGCTGGCGATGCGGCAGGCAGGGCAACCAAGAACCAATGAGGTGATTAAAATTATTAGTCGTCGCGATTTTCTGGCTGGTACTGGCCTTGCCATCATCGCCGGTATGGCACCTGTCGACTTCCTTCGGACTGAACAGCTCTCACCCTATTATCCGCCATCTCTGACTGGTCTGCGCGGCAGCCATTGACTCATTCGAGGCGGCACGCGCACTTGGACGCGAGGGTAAGGTTTTCCAAGTTGCACAAACACCTGCGGAGGAAACTTACGATCTGGTCATTGTCGGCGGCGGCATCAGCGGCTTGTCTGCCGCATGGTTCTATCGACAGAAGCATGCTGCTGATAAGAAAATTCTCATCCTTGAGAACCATGATGATTTCGGCGGGCACGCCAAGGGCAATGAATTCACAGTCGGTGGCCGGCTAATCAGGGGTTATCGGGGTACGGAAACCATCGATTCCCGGCGCACCAGCTATAGCGAAGTCGCAGCCGGCAATCGCTGGCCCATCGATCTCGATCGCTTTAGCGCGGCATTCGACCGTACCTTCTACGCATCCAGGAATCTGAGCCGCGGCGTCTTCTTCAACAAGGAGAATTGGGGAGAAGACAAGCTCGTGACCGGCGATCCGTTCTGGATGGCAGGCGACGACCAACTTGCCAACCCGGCTCAACGCCCTCCCGCTAAAAGCCTTCATCGCCGATTTCCCACCCGGGGAAGCGGACAAGGCGGCTCTTGTTGCCTTCCATGAAAAGCCTATCGATTGCCTCAAGGGAATGGTTTTGGATGCCAAGGAGAACATTTTCGCCGGGACCAGCTACAGAGACTATCTCATCAAGCACGCCGGGATGAGCGAGAGGGCTGCGCAGTATTTTCAAGGACGTTTTAACGACCTCTTCGCGTCAAGTTCCGACACGGTGTCGGCGCTGGCCGCGATGAACACCGGCTTCCCGGGCTTCGATGGCCTAGGCATGAAGACCGCACGGGCCACCGACAAGGACGCGGATGATCCCTATATCTGCCATTTCCCGAACGGCAATGCCTCCATTGCCCGCCTGCTGGTCCGCAGCCTCATCCCTGGTGGGGCGCCGGGCACGACAATGGATGACATCGTCCTTGCACGCTTCGACTATAGCAAGCTCGACGAAGCCAGTTCGCGGGTACGCCTACGCCTCAATAGCATCGCGGTGAAATGTCAGGAACGTCGATGATCATGCAGATGTCAGTTATGTGAAGGGAGGCACGTTACGCAAGGTTCGGCGACGCAAATGCATCCTCGCCGGATACAACATGATGATCCCATTCCTTTGCCCTGAACTGCCGGAGGAACAGAATCTAGCGCTCCGGCAGAACGTCAAGATGCCGCTGATCTAGACAAACGTGGTGGTGCGGACTTGGAAGGCGTTTCTCGAGCTCGGTATTCATTCACGAACTCTATGTGCCGACCGGAACATACGCCCGCGTCAAGATGGATTTTCCAGTCAGTCTCGGCGGATACGAACACCCGAAGGAGCTGTCAGAGACGATGTGCGTTCACATGTGCTGCGCACCAACCACGCCGAATCAAGGCCTGGATGCACGCGACCAGTCGACGCTCGGGCGCCAGAGATTGCTCGAGACGCCCTTCGACAAGTTGGAGCACGATGTCCGCGACCAGCTCAGTCGCCAGCTCGCTGGCAGCAGCTTCGATGAGGACGGGATATCCAGGGCATTACCGTCAATCGCTGGCCCCATGGCGCTATGCCTTTTCTCCGAACAG
Source organism: Bradyrhizobium sp. Ai1a-2 (assembly GCF_000426245.1). Lineage (GTDB taxonomy): Bacteria > Pseudomonadota > Alphaproteobacteria > Rhizobiales > Xanthobacteraceae > Bradyrhizobium. The sequence continues at coordinate 11,556 of NZ_AUEZ01000102.1, forward strand.
CCTGACCAAACAGTGCAGAGGGTGTCGCAAATTGTGACGCCACTTCGCAAACCTTACGTACGAATTTGTGACGCTAGATTTGCCGTCGCAACCACTTGCGCGCGGTTGCGACACGTGTAGTTGTCGCGAAGGCGGACGTGCCTGAATGTCTGCAATCCGCTAAGCTAGTTGCGAACACGACATCGGCAGTTGGCGCTTTCGCGCCTGTGGTTCAAGTGGGGAGAAGAGCATATATGCAACTCAGCAGAAGCCTGTCGATCTTGTTTTATTTGCTTTTGGCTGCAAGCGTGAGCACGATGGCCAAGGCCGACGAGCCCTCGCCAAAATATGCCGAGGTGCTCAGTGCCCTGCACTCTGGCAAGAATGTGAAGGTCATTCTGGACCTCAACCGCTGTACTACCGTAGATGGCGGCAAGCCCGGGCCGTCCGTGCAGGGCGGGCTGGTTATCCGTGCCTTCAGGGTGACCCCCCGGAACGGCATCAGCTTCGCCGATGCGCATCAAACCGTGGACAGCTTGGGACACCCGGTGACGGAATACATTCGCCACAGCCTCAGCCGCGAAGGCAAGCTCACGGTGCGGGCCTCCAAAGTGGCCGCCGGGGCGACTGAAGCCGTGAACCAGGGCGAATTCGTCTGCGAACTGCCGGACGGCGCGAAGTTCGTCTGGTAATCGAAAAAAACACTGCTCGCGGCTGGGGTGCGGTTTCGCTACCCTGATTCTCTAGGCCGTGTGACATTTATCGGAGCCATAACACGGTAGCCCCGATCGTGACGACGGCCAGGTAGTTTCCGGTCGTGTTTTCAGTGGGGTGCCACGCGGCGAAATTGCTCCAGTTTGCTCAAGCAGCATTCGATGAGGTGACGAGGGGCGTAGAGGTGTTTGCCGAGCGGATATTTGAGTGATCGCGAGTGGTTGTTGGGAATGATGGCTTGGCCCCTTTGTCGGCCGCAGCATCGCGGATGTGATCGGCGTCATAAGCGGCATCTGCGATGATCTGAGTCGCTCATGTCAGATCGTGTGCCACAGCTGCAAATCGGCTCACCGATGTGGACACCCAACGCAAGGCTTAAGACGGTCGGGAGATGGCACAGTGATGATGAAAGTCGCGGACGACGAGAAGTCGCCAGTTGTGGTGCTCAGCGCTACATCGCCGTGCCCACAAGATGAGCACAAAATAGCTTGAACCTGACGTGGCGTCAGGTTGTAGGCTTGGCAGCGCCTGTAGCTCATTGACAAACCAATTCGAGTGGCGTGGCTTGCTAGTCTAATTCTCAAGCTTGTCATTTGAGGGGTGATGAGTGACCGCCGAGGCACATTTCGTGCCAGGGCGGCAAGGCGCAGGCTATTGGAATGGGCTGAGACAAGCCCACGAACATCGACTGGACCCGGGAGAGAAGCTACCCATGAGCGCATCCAAGCCTTTTCCGCTCAACGCCTGGTACGCGGCTGCATGGTGCCACGAAATCGGCCGCCAGCTGTCCGCCCGCACCATCTGCGGCAAGAACGTCGTGCTCTACCGGCTCACCGACGGCGTGGTCGCCGCGCTGGAGGATGCCTGCTGGCACCGGCTGCTGCCGCTGTCGCTCGGACATCTCAAGGGCGATAATGTCATGTGTGGCTATCACGGGCTGGTCTTCAATTCGGCCGGCCGCTGCACCTACATGCCCGCGCAGAAGACGATTAATCCGTCAGCCTGCGTGCGCGTCTATCCGGTCGCCGAGCGGCATCGCCTGGTCTGGCTGTGGCCCGGTGATCCCGCACTGGCGGATCCTGCCAAAATTCCGAATTTTCACTGGAACGACGGCACGCACTGGGTCGGCGAGGGGGGCACATTCTATCAGCTGAAATGCGACTATCGCCTTGTGATCGACAACCTCATGGACCTCACGCACGAGACCTATGTGCACGCTGGCAGCATCGGCGACGAGGCGATCACGGCCGCGCCCTTTGATGTGACCCACACCGGCGACACGGCGACGATGACGCGCTGGATGATCGACATCGAGCCGCCCCCGTTCTGGGCCCGCCAGCTCGGACGGCCGGGCCGTGTCGATCGCTGGCAGATCGTGACGTTCCAGGCACCGTCGGTCGTCGTCGGCGACGTCGGCGTGGCGCTGACAGGTACGGGCGCGCCGCAAGGTGACCGCTCGCACGGCGTCAACGGTGCGTTCTTGGCGGCGATCTCGCCCGAGACCGAGACGACCTGCCACTATTTCTGGAACTTCGTCCGAAATTATCGCAGGAATGATGCGCAATTGACGAGAGAGCTCCAGCTCGCCCACGTCAATGGCGGAGCGGGCGTCTACGATCAGGATCACAGGGTATTGGAGGCGCAGCAGGCTGCGATCGAGAAGAACCCGCGTTCGCCCTTCTACGATCTCAACATCGATGCGGGCGCGCTCTGGGCGCGGCGACTGATCGACCGGATGCTGGCCGACGAACAGGCCCGCATGATCGCAAACGTTGCGGCCGAGTGAGCGAAAAGTCATGGCCAAGCCGATCGAATGGGCTAGCGCGCGCCTTCGCGCCAGGCGCGAGCTTACTCCTGACGTCCTCCTCCTCGAAATCGAGGCGGACCGCGCATTCGTCACAGCAACGCCCGGCAGTCACATCGACGTCGTTGTGCCCATTGACGGACGGCCGCAGCTTCGTAGCTATTCGCTGGTGGGACCTTGTCCGGACGGACTCTATCGCATCGCCGTTAAACGGCTCGCGTCCAGCCGGGGCGGGTCTATCGGCATGTGGCGCCTCAAGGCGGGCGAACGGCTTACGATCTCCGCGCCGAGCAACAGCTTCGAATTGAGCTACGGCCGGCCGGAATATCTGCTGCTCGCCGGCGGCATCGGAATCACGGCGATCTATACGATGGCACTGGCGCTGAACCAAGCGGGCGCGAGGTTTCGCCTGCTCTATGCCTCGCGCAGCCGCCGCGACCTTGCACTCGCAGACGAGCTGGCCCGTCATATCGGCGAACGGCTTCAGCTCTTCGTCAGTGAAGAGGGACAGCGCATCGACATCGCCGGCGAGATCGCCCAACTCGATCCGCGCGGCGAGCTCTATGTGTGTGGCCCCTTCGGCATGTTGGAGGCGGTCAGGCGCCTGTGGTACGAAGCAGGCAGGCCCGTGGCGCACCTCCGCTACGAGACGTTCGGCAATGCTGGCAACTTTGCGGACGCGCCGTTCAAGATTAAGATTCCCCGACTGGGTCTCGAACTCGACGTTCCTGCCAACCGTTCCATGCTGGACGCGCTTGAAGATGCCGGCGTCGACATGATCTTCGGTTGCCGACGCGGAGAATGTGGCCTATGCGTCCTGCCGATCCTGGAGGCGTCGGCCCCGGTCGATCATCGCGACGTGTTCTTCAGCAGCGAGGAGCGGGCGACGAACGGGAAGCTGTGCACCTGCGTGTCGCGTGCGACCAGCGGTTGCATTACCGTCGATACGCCCGATCGAATGCCAACCCCGTAATCTAAGTTCTACTGCTTCCGGCCGCGACGAGCAAAGAACTCGCAAGACGCCTCGGTGTTCTGCAGTTTTCTGCCTGGGGTCAGCGCTTCGGCGCTGAAGTCTATGCGTGCGGCAATCCGGGATTTGAACCTCCGAAGACGGGCCCATGTGTCAATGGCTGACATCGCTCGGCAGCTCAATCCACTCCTGCCGGGGTGGATTGAGTATTACGGTCGATTCACGCGGGCGGCTCTGGGGCCAATCCTTCGATACATCAATCAGACAATTGAGGCTTGGATGATGCGGAAGTTCAAACGCTTTATGGGGCGCAAGGCCAAGGCCGGCCACGTTCTCGAACGACTATCTCGAGAACGTCCGGGGTTCCTCGCACACTGGAAGATCGGCATACGCGGCTCCTTCGCCTGATGGGGCCAAGTGAGGCGAGAGTCTCGCGCTGGGATCTATGAGAGGCCGGCGGTGAGATTCCACCGGCCTACTCGCCAAAGCTGCATGTCCGGATCTGTCCGGTGGGCGCTCAGTAATGAGCGTCCCTGCGGCAGCGCACCGTGTCCGATACACGACGATGTTGAAGATGCGAACAGGCTGGTTTGGACGACCACGTTGTATCTAAAAGAGTTTCTTCGTTGGCACGACTAATGCTTTGGGTTAGCCGGCGACGCGCCGGACCGACGATATTCCCGTGGAGCAATCGCGAGCTGTCGATTTGGTCATCCAAGAGTACGGAGCAGCCGATAGATGACTTCGATCATGACCTCATTCCTCATCCAGAACCAGATGCAATGGAGCTTGCAAAGGGCCATGCCGATCCAGCGGCTGACGAACCATGTTGACGACAATGCCGCGCCCAATCAGCCGCCCGACCGTGCTTTCGTTTCGGAAATTCTACTTCGAGTGTTGTCAAGGCTCCCGACGTCCTCATCTCGGTCGGTCGCTTGTCTTCTAGCGCTGGCCCTGACCTGCGCCTTCTTAATAGGTGACGTCTCCGCCGAGACCCCTCCGACGTCCGTGCCGCTCACCCGCTTTACGCTCGACAACGACCTGCAGGTCGTCGTGATCCCGGACCATCGCACACCGGTGGTGACGCAGATGATCTGGTACAAGGTCGGCTCCGCAGACGAGACGCCGGGCAAATCCGGGCTCGCCCATTTTCTCGAACACCTGATGTTCAAGGGCACGGAGAAGCATGCGGTTGGCGAATTCTCGCGGATCGTGCATCGCGTTGGCGGAAACCAAAACGCCTTCACCTCCACTGATTTTACCGCCTACTTTCAGCGCGTCCCACGCGAACAACTGCCGACCATGATGAACCTCGAGGCCGACCGGATGACCGGCCTGGTTCTGAAGGACGAGAACGTACTACCCGAGCGTGACGTCGTGCTCGAAGAACGCAACATGCGGGTTGCCAACAGCCCCGCCGCGCGGCTGATCGAGCAGATTCAGGGAGCGCTCTACCTCAATCACCCGTATGGACGGCCGATTATCGGTTGGCGGCAAGAGATCGAAAAGCTTGATCGCGAGGATGCGCTCGCCTTCTGCCGCCGCTTCTACGCGCCGAACAATGCGATCCTGGTGATCGCCGGCGATGTCGAGGCCGCCGACGTGCGTCCGCTGGTCGAGCAGACCTTCGGTTCGATCCCGGCGCAGCCGGCGATCACCAGGATCGCATTCGACCGCCTGAGCCGGAGCCGGACGGGCCACGCACCGTAACGCTTGCCGATCCACGCGTTGAACAGCCGGCTGTGCTGCGCACTTATCTGGTACCATTCTGGTACCATCGGCCACCACGGCCGCCCCCGGCGAGAGTGCTGCCCTCGAGGTGCTCGCGCGATTAATCGGCAGTGGGAACAACTCCTATCTCTACCGAGCGCTGGTTGTCGATCGGCCGCTCGCGGTCTCGGCTGGTGCGGACTACTCCAGCACCTCGCTTGAGTCGACCCAATTCTGGATCTCGGTCTTTCTCAAGCCCGGCGTCGAATTCGTGCAGATCGAGCAGGTGATCGCGGGCGTCATCGCCGACGTCGCGCAAAATCCGATCTGCGCCAAGGACTTGGAGCGGGTCAAGACCCAGCTCGTTGCGCAAGCGGTTTATGCCCAGGACAATCAGTCGATGCTGGCGCGCTGGTATGGCGTCGCGCTGACCACGGGGCTTTCCGTCGAGGACATCCAGAGCTGGCCGGACCGCATTCGCGCCGTCACGGCCGAGCAGGTCCGCGCCGCCGCGCAAAAATGGCTCGACAAGAAGCGTTCGGTGACCGGCTATCTGATCAAGGACACCACCACGACCAAGCGCTAGGAGAAGCGTCCGTGACCCGTTCTTTCCTTTGTACTCGACGCATCGCGCTCTCCGTTGCGGCCGGCCTGGCGCTCTCGCTCGCGGCGATCTCGCTGGCACAGGCCGCAGCCAAGATCCAGCACCTGATCTCGCCCGGCGGAATCCAAGCCTGGTTCGTGCAGGATGCTGTCGTGCCGCTGATCGCCGTGGAATATTCGTTTGCCGGCGGAGCGGCGCAGGATCCCGCGGACAAGCCGGGCGTCGCCAGCCTCGTCGCCGCTCTGCTCGACGAAGGGTCCGGCGATCTCGATTCCAAAACTTTTCATGAGCGGCTCGAGCGGCGCGCCATCGAGCTCAGCTTCAGCGCCGGCCGCGATACCTTCCGCGGCAGCCCGCGGATGCTGCGTGACAACAAGGATGAAGCCTTCGATCTATTGCGCATGGCGCTGACCTCGCCGCATTTCCATCCGGCCGACGTCGAGCGCATCCGCTTGCAGGTCACCGCTGGCCTGCGCCACGACACCACCAATCCGAGCGCGCTTGCGAACCGGAAATTTCTCGAAATCGCCTTTGGCGATCATCCGTGCGGGCATCAGGCAAGCGGCACGTTGGACAGCGTCCCCACGATCACCGTGGCCGACATGAACGACTATGTTGGCCGCGTGCTCGCTGAAGATCGCGGTCGTCGGCGATGTCGACGCGGAAACGCTCGGCAGATTGCTAGACCAGACGTTCGGCAGCTTGCCGGCAAAGGGGACGCTGATGCCGGTGGCCGATGTGGAGGCGGCCAGGCCGCCGACGCGCACGTCTTGCCGCAGACCGTGATCGCCTTCGGCGGACCCAGCGTAAAGCGCAGCGATCCCAACTTCATGGCGGCGTATGTCGTCAATCACATCCTGGGCGGCAGCGGCCCCTCGTCCCGGCTCTATCGCGAGGTGCGCGAGAAGCGGGGACTCGCCTATTCGATGTTCGAATCGCTGCTCTGGATGGAGCACTCGGCCGTGTTCATCGGCAATACCGGCACGCGTGCTGATCGCGCTGGCGACACGATCGACGCCGTCGAGAAGGAGGTTTGCCGCATCGCCGAGGAAGGGCCGACGCAGAAGGAGCTCGAGGAAGCCAAGTCCTACCTCAAGGGCTCGCAGATGCTCGCGCTCGACGCTTCCTCCAAGCTCGCACAGGGGCTGCTGCAATACCAAGAGGACAAGCTGCCGATCGACTATATCGAAAGGCGCAACGCCATCATCGAGGCGGTGACGCTCGATGACGCCAAGCAGGCGACAAGGCGGCTGTGGGGGCAGGGCCTTCTGACCGTCGTCGTCGGCCGCGCGCCGCAGGCCGCCGCGCAGCCGGCCGCGGCGCCCGCGCCGAGATCGAACTGAAGTGCCTTACGGCCAGTAGCCCTCCATAGTCGAGTTCGGCACCTCCCATGACAGCTCTCGAAAAGAAACGAGAGATCCTCTCTTGCAGGCTGTTTAAGGTATATCGCTTCGCGCGGTCGCTTTGCGGAGCATCCTAAGCCTTGAAAGCGTTGCAAGCGGATGACAAACGACCAACGGAAGGGTTCATGAAACTGACCCCGTCCGTGACACGGTAGCCTCCACACTTTCGACGCCGGCGCTCCGAGATGGTGACTGGTGCGGCTTAAGGAATTGATTGACTGAAGTCGCCCCGAACTGGGCCGGATGCAACCGCCGTCGCAATTGTGGCGCCAAACGACTGCTTTAAGCTTTTGCAGCGCCACCTTCCGAGAATCCAACCTGCAAGCCCAGTCTTTGTGGGCTCCGGACAGGAGGTCAGATATGAATACTCTTCAGCTGCCGGGATCTCCGTCGCCTCGCTCGACCCGAGACTAGTTCGTCGTCCGTGAAGAATCGCCCAAGCCATTGATGTGGAGTCGATTTTTCGGTCGTGAGGGGGTTTGAGATTGCAAGCTTTCGGGGTTTGACGCCGCAAAAGCTTGCAAATCTGCATTTGAGGATACCGCCGAATCGCGCGTCGTGATTCCCTCGGTCTGACCGGAGGGGACGATGAAGCCAAAGGAACGACGCGACAGCGGACAGGCCGATCTTCTGCGCTCCCGGCTGGACGCGATCCTCGACATGGATCATGCACTGGTGAAGCTTTCGCGGACGATCGACTGGTCGGTCCTGGAACAGCGGTTCGGTGCGGTGTATGAGGACAAGGCG
>NZ_AUEZ01000103.1 GCF_000426245.1 Bradyrhizobium sp. Ai1a-2
CGTCGCTCATCACAAGGTGTCCACCTATTTTGGTGGACACCTCATGCATCAGAGCACTCAAAAGCAAAAGGTGCGGAGAAATTCGCGCTTACCTTTTTGCGGCGACGGGTGCGGCTTGACGAACGACAGATGTTGCAATGGTTAGACGATAAGTTCGCCATCGCGGATTTTCGTTCTGCAGCGACCGCGGCATGGATGTTACTTCTTGCGTTCTCCGCCGCGCATGCCGTCGCCGAGGAGCGCGCCAGCGGCGGGGGCGGAGCGACTGCCGCTTCCGCGCAGTTCGACATACCGTCTCAGCCGCTCGAAGATGCATTAATGTCCTATGCGGCGGTGACGGGCGTCGAAGTGTTCGTCGACCACGCACTGGCAGCCGGCCAGAAATCGGCGCCGGTGCAGGGCGTGTATGCCTTCGAAGACGCATTGCGCGCTTTGCTGCGGCCGACCGGGCTGTACATCCGTCGTGCGGCCGATCAGGGCTACACGCTGGTTGCCCCCGCGGCTCAGGAGCCGCCGGTCGGCCGGATGCCGGAATGGTCTGCCGATCCGGCGCGCAATCGCTTCTTCGCGGCGCTTCAGGTCGCGCTGAAGCGCGCCTTGTGCAGATCGACTGAGACAGCTCCCGGACAATACCGTGCCGCGGTCGCGATCTGGATCGGGGCCGCGGGCGAGATTGAGAACGTTCGCATTCTCGGGGCGGATGCCGAGGGCCAGGCTGCATCGAACCTGATCGCGCGGATCAGCCATGTCTCGGTAGGGGAAGCTCCGCCATCCGATCTTGAGCAACCGGTGACCTTTGTCATATTGCCGAGGTCGGCTGAACATACAAGAGACTGCCAGTCGCAAGGTGCGGCAAGAGAATGAGGCGAACTGACCCGACGCCGGGGGCGCTGCAGTCCGGACGTCCGGCTGCATCCGACTGCTCTGAATGACAAACTCATCCCGTTCTTCGCTCCGGCAGTTGCTGGTCGCCGGCTACGCCGAGCTTAGGCGTCGTCTCGTGCGTCGCCTCGGTTCGGAGGAACTCGCCAGCGAGGCGCTGCATGAGGCCTATCTGCGGCTGGACGGGAGAGACGGGACGCTGTTCTTGCGGCCACATGACTATATCGTTCGTGTGGCGCTGAACATTGCCCATGACAAGCGCCGGTCCGAGGACCGTCGCTTGAGTTACTCCGAAGTCGACGCTTTATATCACTATGCCGACGCGGCCATCGACGCTGAGCAGGAGATGGAGGCGCGTGCCGAATTCGCTGCCCTGGTTCGCGCCTTCGACGCGCTCACAGCGCGCCAGCGAGCCATCCTGATCGGCGTGCGCGTCGATGGAACACCTCATGCCGAGCTGGCGAAGCGCTTTGGCATCTCGGAACGGATGGTGGACAAGGACCTGCGGCGCGCACTGGAATATTGCTCCGATCAGCTTGAAAGAACTGTGATCACGCGGTTCGGTTCGCATCCTCCCAAATCGTCTAGTGAATAGGAGGCATGTCACAAGACGTGATGGGAAACGTGGGCAATCCGCCAGACAATCGACAATCGCAGCCGGCCGATCCAGAGCGGCTGCAGCGGGAAGCCATGGCCTGGCTGTCCCTGCTGTCATCCGGGACCGCGACGCGAGCGGACGGCGAGGCGTTGAAGGAGTGGTGCCGACAGGATCCGTCGCACGCCAGGGCCTATGCCCGGGCGGCACGGGTCTGGGACAGGCTTGCCGAAGTCGCCGCCCAGGCGGAGCGGCCGCTTGTTGCTGGTCCTGCGGCAACTTCGACGCCGGTTCTCGCGCGGCGGGCGTTCCTGACAGGTGCGGTCGCGGCATCAGCGGCATGCGCAACCTACGTCGCTATCCATCCTCCGCTCGGGCTTTGGCCTTCGTTGGCCGAACTGAGAGCGGACATTCGCACGGCGCCCGGTGAGCGGCGCCGGCTCGATGTCGCCGAGGGCGTCTCGGTCGACCTCAATACCCGGAGCAGCCTGGCGCTGGCCGCGGGGAGCGATGCGGGGATCGAACTGATCAGGGGTGAGGCGATCGTCGCAACCGTGCCGAAAGCGGACAGATCCTGCACCGTCGTTGCAGGCGCCGGACGTATCGTGGCCGCCCGCGCAAAGTTCGACGTGCGTCACGATGGGGACGATCGCGTGGCGGTGATTTGCCTGGATGGCCGCGTCAAGGTCGAACATGAGCGGCAGACCGTCGTTCTCGAGCCGAACCAGAGAGTCATCTATGATCGGTTCGGCATCGGCGAGACGGAACGCGTCGATCCCGTAACGGCCGTGGCCTGGCAGGAAGGCCGCCTCGTGTTTCGCAAGGCGCCTTTGTCGGATGTCATTTCCGAGGTCAACCGCTATCGGTCCGGGCGGATCATTCTCGTCAACCGACATCTCGGAGAGCGCCTGATCGATGCGAGCTTTCAGCTGAACCGGCTGGAGAACGTGCTCGTCTATCTTGAGCAGGCCTTTGCGGTTGCTGTCAGGCAATTGCCGGGTGGTCTCGTTCTGGTCGGATGATCTCTCGGTCCTGAGCCGTCTTAGAAAATTTTCTTCACCCCGCTTCGAAAAATTTCTCCGCCCCGGTTCTGATGGCGGCCCGCCCGGTCGTCAACGAATAGGGAGCGGTTCGGCCGGTCGCGGTCGGGCTTGCTCTTCGAAGATCGTCGCAGCCGCGACGTCGGGGTCGGGGTCAATTGCATGTCGCTGGTCGAAGGTCAGGTCTGCGCGCGCTTGCAGCAACGGCCGACGTCTTGCGAAAAGGGGAGCTAAAATGCAGGTTCATCGTAATGGCAGCCGCCCGCGCCGCATCCGTTCGGCGGACCTGCAACTGCCCCCGCTGCTCGCATCACGCCGCGCCGTGCGCAAGGCGCTGCTGGCCGGAACCAGTGCGCTGGCGCTTGCGCTGGGCGGTGTCGAGGGAGCCATCGCGCGTCCGCTCGGCGCCAACTCGGTCAGCGCGCCGCTGACGGCAGTCAACGATGCGGTCGCCAATGCACAGCAGGCGGCGCAAGCGGCGCAGCAGGCCCAGCAATCGCTCAATCGCGCGACGCAGGCGTTGCAGGCGATCCGCGGCCTGCAGGATGCGGCGCGTGCGGCTGCGCAGGGGCAGCCGCATTCCACGACATTGAACATCAATGTTCCGGACGGGCTGACGCGCGGCGGCCTGATGCCGGACATGGCGGCGGGCTGGACCGGCGCCAACGCGCCGACGCAATCGGTCGCGGGCGGGCAGACCAGCGTCAACATCGACCAGACCCGGCAGCAGGCAATCCTGAATTGGAAGACCTTCAACGTCGGATCGCAGACCACGCTGAACTTCGACCAGCACGGCAACGCCAACTGGGCTGCTCTCAACCGGGTCGATGCCAGCACCGGGCCGAGCCAGATTCTCGGCAACATCAAAGCCGACGGCCAGGTCTACGTCATCAACCAGAGCGGCATCATCTTCGGCGGCGGCAGCCAGATCAATGTCGGATCGCTGATCGCCTCGACTGCAAAGATCACCAACGACCAGTTCCTGAGCGGCATCTATTCGAGCCAGACCGGCAACACGTGGAATCCAAGCTTCACCGATGCGGCCGCGTTGCTCGGCAACGGCTCCGGCGGCGGTGTCGTCAACGTGGAGGCAGGTGCACAGATTCAAACCCGTGCGCCGGCTTCCGTCACGTCAGGTGGCGGCTTCGTGCTGCTGATGGGTGGGCAGGTCATCAATGCCGGCGCGATCACGACGCCCAGCGGTCAGACCCAATTCGCCGCAGGCGACGACTTCGTGCTGCGACGTGGTTACGGAACGGACGCCAACCAGTACTCGACGACGCGCGGCAACGAGATCGCGCCAGTGTTTCGTACCGGCAGCCTCGCGGGACTCGTCCGCAACGACGGCATGGTGTTCAGCGCGCAGGGGGACATCACGCTGGCCGGCCGCGCGATCGAGCAGAACGGCGCCCTGGTCGCCTCGACCTCGGTCAACACCCGCGGCACCATCCATCTCCTCAATTCGGCGACTGATACGCGCGGCAGCGTCACGCTCGGCTCGGGCAGCCTCACCACTGTTATCCCCGAACTCGAGAGCGAGGACACCGCGCTCGACAGCCAGCGCGACGCGCTGATCGCAGCCTCCGCCACCGCGAACCAGCTGCGCGCCGGCGCGGCAACCGGGGTGTTCAACAATCTGTCGCTGCTCGCCGATCGTCTCGATCAGTCGCGCATCGAGATCGTCACCGGCGGCAATGTGATCTTCAAGGGCGGCGCAACGCCGGGCGCCGGCTCGCTGACCATGGCGCAAGGCGGGCAGGTGGCGGTGTCGGCGGCGGGCCGCATCTTCACCGAGAGCGGCGCGACGATCGACGTCTCCGGCGTACGCAACGTGTCGCTGGCGATGTCGGCCAACAACATCATGGTGAATATCCAGGGCAATGAGCTGCGCGACTCGCCGCAGAACCGCGACAACGATGCGCTGAAAAACGCCGATGTCTGGATCGATATCCGCAACCTCATCTACGTTCCGGCAGGCACCGGCGGCTACGCAGGCGATCGCTACTATACGCCCGGCGGCCTGCTTGAGGTCGGCGGCTATCTCGCCAACACGGCGCACAAGATCGGCGAATGGAGCGCGGTCGGCGGCACCATCACGCTGTCGGCGCCCGAAGTGGTCGCGCAGGCCGGATCGGTGTTCGACATTTCGGGTGGTTCGGTCAGCTATGAGGCCGGCTATATCCGCACCACGAACTTCCTCGGATCGGACGGGCGGCTCTACAACATCAACAATGCCCGCGCCGACATGACTTTCTATGGTCTTGGCGACGGCTTCATCCGCGAGCATGACCGTTGGAAAGTCACCGAGGTCTGGACCAGCCCGTTCGGCAAGGGCCGCGAGAGCGTGCGCTGGGAGGAGGGCTACACGGTCGGCCGCGACGCCGGCAAGCTAATCCTCTCGACACCGACCGCCGTCTTCGAAGGTGACATCATCGCCGACGTCATCAACGGTGAGCGCCAGACGAGTGCGCGTCCGTCCGGCGTCATCGACGGCTACAAGCTGACGCAGACCACCGCGCCGGTTGCCGGCACGCTTGCACTTGGCCAGTACACCGGCACCGGGCTGGCCAACGCTTACACCACCGACGTCAAGTTTGATTCCGTCGCGCCTGTCACGGCGGGCCTCGATGCGAGCGCCGCGCTGCCGGCTGATCGCGTCAATACCGCCTGGTTCGATGCCCCGACGCTCGACAGTGTTGGGCTCGGCGGGCTGAATGTTGCCACCAAGGGTTCGATCGCCGTCAATGCACCGTTGCAATTCGCGCCGGGCGCGCAGGTCAAGCTGATCGCTCCGAACGTCGACGTCGCCGCCGAAATCACGGCGCACGCCGGCAGCGTGACTGTGAGCAACTTCCTGCAGCCGGACCAGGCTGGTCAAATCGCAGTCGCGCTGACCACGGCGGCGGGCACTTCGCAATTGACGCTGGAGACCGGGATCACCATCGACACCAGCGGCCTGTGGGTCAATGCGCTGACCGATCCGGACAGCCAGTCGAATCTTGCCTTCCTCAACGGCGGCAATGTCACCTTCGATTCCACGCAGAACGTCACCATCGCGGAACAAAGCGTCATCGACGTCTCGTCCGGCGGCGCGATCCTTGTCAACGGCAAGACGCAAGGCGGCAAGGGCGGCAACGTCACGCTCGTCGCCGGCCATCCGGGCGGTTCCGACGCTCCGCCGAACCTGGCTTTGAAGGGCGAAATCCGCGCGGTCGGCGTCAATGGCGGCGGCACGCTAACGCTGTCCTCACCGGGGACGGTCCTCATCACCGATGGCGCCAGCCTGATCGGCGGAACGATCGCCGCCAACACGCCCACCCCCGTCCCACTCGTCCTGTCGCAGCCGCTCACCATTGCGGCAGGTGAGCCGCTGCCGATGCCTTACAGCGTGCAGACGACGGTGGCTCCGCCAGGCACGCCGCTTCCTGCCGGCGTTACGCCATTCTATTCGCGTCAGGACGCCGATGGCGACGTGGGCATCACCGTACAGCAGGACTGGGTCGTGCCGCCCGGCATGACGGTGTACAATTTCGTCGGTGGCGCGCAGATCTTCTTCGCCGGCACGACAATCCGGGCAGGAACCAATCTCTCCTATTTCGATGGTTCGTTCCCAACTGGCTATGTCATCCCGCGGGATGCGTTCCCGAACGGGATCAACACGCAACCATTCAACCTCACCACGCCAGCCGGGACAGTGCTGTCGACGCCGACCACCTATCAGATCGGTGCTGTGATTCCGGTCGGCACGACGTTCAAGCAAGCTGTCGCGGTCCAGCCGCCCCCGACGCTCAACTGGAGCTTGTTCTCATCGGGTTTCTCGAAGTACGACATCAGCGGCGGACTCGGTGTGCAGGTGCTGGATGGCGCGGCGATCGCGCTGACCATGCCGGTCTACCAGTTCGCCGCCAACAGCTTCTCGGCGCCGTCAGGCAGCGATCCGGCCTCGGCGATGTCGGTGTGGCTGCCGCCGCTCTTTACCGAAAATCCGACAAACGGCACATTGACGCAACGCGGCGGCGCCAGCCTGGCGGTGCATTCGGTGACCCGATCCGCGCAAAATCTCGTCACGGGTGGTGGCGCGATCATCGTCGGCGCCGGCGCCTCGCTCACCGTCGATCCCGGTCAGAGCATCTCGCTCGAAGCCTTCGACCAGATCAACGTCAACGGCGCTCTTGTCGCACATGGCGGCAGCATTAGCGTCAGCAACATAGCGTCCAATGACTTCGACAAGGGACGCAATTTCGACGGGCTCGGCAACAGCCGCGGCCGGTCGCTTTGGATCGATGGCGACGCCAAGCTCGATGTTTCGGGGGCGAGCTACACCGCCACCGATCGGGCGGGACGCAGCTATGGAGTGGCGACGAATGGCGGCAGTATCAGCCTCGGGGGCGGATCGAGTTTCGTGATCATCCGCCCCGGCGCCGAACTCAATGCTGACGGCGCAAGCGTCGTTGTCGATACGGCAGCAGGGCTCGCGCCGGGCGTCGCAGGCAGTGCGTTAACGGTTGCGAGCGATGGCGGCTCGATCGTGCTCGCCTCTGCGAGCGGCATCTACATGGACGGCGCTATCCATGCCGCCGCCGGCGGCACGGGAGCGTCGGGCGGCAGCCTGACGGTCGCGCTGTCGACGCCGATGTATCTCAACAGTGTCGCCGTGCCGGCAAGTGCCTTTGTCCCCAGTGTGATCACCGTGGTGCAGGCGCGCTCGGCGTCGCCGTTGCCGGCTGACGTCGCGCCGGGCACGGATGCCTCGTCGCTGGTGTTTGGCCAAACCACTGTCAGTGCCGACATGGTCAAGGCCGGCGGCTTCGACTCGCTGACGCTGAATTCGGGCGACTACCTGTTGTTCTCCGGGGATGTGTCGCTCGCGCTCGGCCGCAGCCTGACGCTCACCGCCAGCGCCTTCACCTCAGGGCCCGCCGTGCCCAATCCATTGCCCACCACCAACAGCGTGCGATTGTCCGCGCCCTATGTGCTGTTCAACGAACCCACGGTTGACGTTGGGGACGGCGTCAAGAGCGCCAGCATCCGCAATCCCGCCGCCTCAACATTGCCGACCACGGCGCGCTTTAAGGTGGATGCGAACCAGATCGACATCCAGGGCCAGATCGTTTTCTCCGCTGACGCCGCCATTGATGCCCCCGGGTTTGCGACGACGAAGCTCGTCAGCCAGGGCGATATCCGCTTCCTTGGCGGCACCCAGCAACAGCCGGCAAACCTGTCAACCACTTGGGACCTCGAACTCGACGCGGCCCAGATCTATCCGGCGACCAACGCCTTTTTCGTCGTCACGGCGGGAGCGAACAACCCGAACTACGACCCCGCGCATCCGCCGACCCTGACCATTGGCCGAACCACCGACGACGTTCCGGAGGCGCCGCTCTCCGTGTTCGGCAGCCTCAAACTTGCCGGGCCAATCGTCGAGCAGGGCGGCATCGTTCGCGCGCCGTTCGGCAACATCGTGCTTGGCAACGACAATACGTCTTTCAATACTAGTCTGACCAGACGGGTGGATGTGCTGCCTGGCAGCCTGACCTCCGTCTCGATGGCAGGCTTGGCCATTCCCTATGGCGGCACCGTCGATGGCGTGACCTACAGCTATAACAAGTCGAATGTCAGCGGAAAGAGCCTGACAAACTTCGATCCCTATGGCGCGCCGCAGTCCGGCATCATACTGGATGCGCAATCCGTCAACGTACAGGGCGGCGCGACGCTCGATTTGTCCGGCGGCGGCACACTCACCGGTGCGGGCTTCATCTCGGGCCGCGGCGGCTCGGTCAACGTGCTGACGACGCCACTCATCAATGCCAATCCGACGACGCCGGTCAGCAAGGCCGGCAACAAGGTCTACGCCATCCTGCCCGGTTATGCCTCCGGCTACGCACCGGTGGCGCCGGAAAATGGCGCCGGCGATCCTGCGATCGGTCAACAGATCACGATTCCGGCCGGCGTGCCGGGCTTGCCCGCCGGTACTTACACGCTGTTGCCATCGAACTACGCCTTGCTTCCCGGTGCCTACCGGGTCGAGCTCGGCAGCACGACGAGGTTGCCGGTCAACGGCGCCATCGGCAACGGCACCTATGTGACCTCGGGCTATACCGGTATCGCCAACACGAACATCAAGGGCGCGCTTCCCTCGCTCATGCTGATTACGCCGGGAACGGCGGTGCGCAAATATTCGCAGTACAACGAGCAGAGCTACAGCGACTTCCTGGTCGCCAGTGCCACCCAGTTCGGCGGCCAGCGCCCGCTGCTGCCGATGGACGGCAAGACCTTGGAGGTGCTGTTCGAGCGGACCACAAACCCGTCGGCCGGATCGGCGCTGACGTTCGACGGAACGGCGCTGTTCCAGGCCGACCAGGGCGGTGCCAGCGGCCAGGTGGTGCTGATGAACGTCGGCGAAATCTATACAGGCAGCCGAACCAGCGGATTCAGCGGCGTCTCGGTGAACGCTGACGACCTCAATGCCATCGGCACGCCGCGGCTGCTGATCAACGGCTTTCCGAGCATCGTCAATGGCTCGATAGCGATCAGTGGTGGCAATGATCTCTTCGTCCGCGACGGCGTCACGCTGCGGGCGGGTGAACTGTTCCTGGTGGGCGGCAACATCAGCATCGGCAACGATGTAACGCTGACGACCATCGGACAGGGCGTGCCGCCGTACGATTCCGTCTCCACCGGCATGAGCTATTACGCTAGATCGAACACGGTGCTGGCGCTGTCCAACGGCTATCTCAACTTTCGTGGCTCCAACGGCGGTTCCGGCAGCATCGTGATCGGCGCCCGCTCGCAGCTCTATGCCGAGGGCACGCTGGCCTTCGCCACCAACGCGCCGTCGAGCATCGATGCCAGCGCCCATTTCGGTGCGCGCAATATCGCGCTCGCGGTCGGCGCCATCAATATCGGTGACAGCGCCGCTATCGCGGCGGCGGGGTCGCCGGCCGGCCTGCTGTTCAATCAGGCGCTGTTCGACACGCTCGTCAGCGGCGATCCCAGCCATGGCGCGCCGGCGCTCGAGAACATCATCCTGAGCGCCGCCGGCTCGATCAACCTGTTCGGCAGCACCAGCCTCGATGCCACCGGCAGCGGGGTCAATCTCGTGCTGAACACGCCGGCGATCTATGGCTATGGCGGGACGAGCGACCACGCCACCATCGCCGCCGGCAAGATCGCCTGGAACGCGACCGGCGCAACGCCGCCGGCCATCGCCGCGGGCGGGCCGGGCACCGGCGCCGGCACGCTCGATCTCGTCGCCGATGAGATCGACCTCGGCAGGTTCGTCCCGCTCGACGCTACATCCACCAGTCGCGTCATCTACGGCTTCGGCAATGTCAATCTGACCGCCGCTTCGCAGATCGTGTCTGCAGGCAACAGCAAGCTGTTCGTCTATCAGGCACCGAGCACCGCATCCGGCGCCGTGTTCGGGCAGAGCGGCACGGGCGGCAACCTGACGCTGTCGACGCCGCTTCTGACCGGCGTGCAGAAGTCGGTCATGGCCTATACGGCCGGCGGTGCGCTGAACGTGACTGCGCCGGCGGGCCATGCGCCGAGCGCCGCGACGTCCACCATCTCGGGAGCGGAGATCGACCTCAACGGCGACAGCGTCGCCATCGCCAGCACCATCCTGCTGCCGAGCGGCAAGCTGGTGGTCAACGCCGCCAATGACATCAACCTGAATGCCGGCAGCAGGATCGATCTGTCGGGCCAGCCGTCCAAGATCCAGACGGCGACTGTGTACGGCTTCGGCGGCACGGTGATCTTCAACAGTGCGCAGGGCAACGTGACCCAGGCGGCGGGCTCGGTGATCGACGTCTCCGCGACAAACGCCAGTGCTGGTGAGATCACCGTCAACGCCGGCAATGGGCTCGTGGCGCTCAGTGGTGCGCTGAACGGCGGCGCGACCGATGGCTATACCAGCGGCGATTTCAGCGTCACCGCCGGCACGCTCGCCGACTTCGCCGGGCTCAATGCCATCCTCGCCCAAGGGGGCATCTTCGATGCCCGGAGCTTCGACATCAAGACCGGCGATCTGATCGTCGGCGATGGCGTCAAGGCGCACAACGTCTCGATCTCGCTCGACGGCGGCAGTCTCACCGTGAACGGCACCATCGATGCGTCCGGTATGGCACCGGGCACCATCCGCCTTGCGGCCGGCAATGGATTGACGCTGATGTCGAGCGCCGTGCTCGATGCCCATAGCTCGGCTCTTTGGGTCGACAGCTATGGCCATCCGATCGAGGCCAAGAACCGCGGTCACATCGAGCTGACCGCCGCGGGCGGAACGCTCACACTGTCGCCCGGTGCAACGATGGATCTGTCAACGCCTGACGGCGTCGCCTATGGTGACATTCAACTGAACGCGCAGCGTAGCGGTGAGACCTCGGGCGACATTCTCATCAGTGCCGGCGGTCCGCTCAATATCCGTGGCGCCTACAGCATCGCGCTCAATGCATTCTGGACCTACGACCTGTCGGGCGGCAGCGTTATCACGCAATCGACGCTCGACGGCTATGACACTGCAAGCACGTCCTTTATCAACGCCGCGCTGGCGAATAACACGCTGCGAGGCAAGATCGCGGGCCTGTCAGCCTATGGCAGTGCCTTCCACCTGAGGCCCGGCGTCCAGATCACCTCGAGCGGCGATCTCTCGACCTCGGGCGACATTGATCTCGCAAAATATCGCTACGGGACAGGTGCGGATCGTGATCCGAACTCCGCAACTTACGGCGCCGGCGAGCCGATGGCGCTCGTGATCCGCGCGGGCGGCAACCTGACCATCAAGGGAAGCATCTCTGATGGGTTCAAGTCGGCGCCGGGAACGCCGGCTACCTACGTCGACGTCGACATTGCCCACAGCCCGATCTTTGGCAATTCCAGCTGGTGTGACCCATTCGCCTGTTGGTTTAACGATACCACTGACGTAGTCGTCGTGGCGCCTTGGACCGTTCCGAACACCAATTTCTATGTAAATATTTGGGGCGGCGAGACTGACGTCAACGGACATTTTTACGGTCCAGGAGACACGATCCCGGCGGGTACGGTCCTCGACCACAATAGTTGGATTGCATTCGACCCCGGGGCCCCGTTGCCGGATATCGCGGTCCTGGAAAAGCCTGCCGTCCCGGGAGCCTCCGCCACGTCGGCCGCGGCGCGGATGCTCGCGCCCGGTTCGCTTTCCGCATCGATCCGTCTCGTTGGCGGCGCGGATCTTGCCGCCGCCGATCAGCGGGCGCTTCAGACGGCACATGCGCTCAACGGCAATGGCAATCTTACGCTCAACGACCCGGCCTATAATTCGACGCTGAACGGCAGTTTCTTCAGCGTGCTTCGTACCGGCACCGGCAATCTTGAACTGCTGGCCGGCGGCAGCTTCAGCGAAGCCACGCCCTACGGCGTCTACACTGCCGGTACGCAGTCGGCGCCGATCCTGGCGCCTGACGGCAGCAACCCCTATGACCTTGTGGGCAAAGCGCGCGACGGCGTCTCCCAGGCCTGGTATCCGGAGCATGGCGGCGACCTGCTGCTCGTGGCCCAGCAGGATGTGACAGGCAATATCCAGATCGCCAACAACAGCACCCGCTTTGTCGACTCGGATCTCGTCTCCAACTGGCTTTGGCGTCAGGGCGGTGGCGGCAGCCTGGCCGCCGATCCTGCGGCGTGGTGGATCAATTTCGGCAGTTTCGCGACAACCGATCCATCTTTCTCTGGGCCTCCCGGCAGCGCGCTGGTCGGCTTCCAGGGCATAGGCACCCTCGGCGGCGGCAACCTGACCCTGATCGCCGGACGCAACGCCGGCGTGACGGGCAGCGCTTCGACCGGCCTGGATCTCGCGGTGGCATCGACGGGGCGGGTGCTCGCCGACGGCACGGTCGTGGAGTCCGGCGGCGGCGATCTCACCGTGAAGATCGGCGGCAAGCTCAATCCGGTCATTATCGGCACGGCCACGACGCAGCCGCCCGACTATTTCGGCTCGATCACCGACTTGCGCGGCAATATCGCGGTGACTGCCGGCTCCATCGGTGCGGTCGTGCAGAACTTTGGTGCGGCTTATTTCACATCGGTCGATCCGCGCACGCTTGATCCGGCGACGTTGAAGCACTCGACGCCGACGCCCGGCCCGGTCTTCACGCCGGGCGACGGCAGTGTGAATATCACGACGCGCGGCGACCTGGTGTTCGGTGGGGCCGGCGACGCCGGCATGGCAACGCCGGTCGATGTGAATGGCAGATCCTACACCGCCTTCGCGCCGGACGGGACGCCTACCTTCGCCGCGAACGGCGGTAACGCTAGCTTCACGCTGTGGACGCCCGCGACCTCGATCAATCTGTACGCGGCGGGCGGCGACGTCGCGCCGCTGGCAGGGCAGGTCGGGGGAAGCTACAAAAACAACGCCCAGAACGGCAATGGCTTTTATCCGGGCACGCTGATCGCCGCAGCCGCCAATGGCGATATGCGGTTTGCGGAACCCGCCGAGCTTAACGCAATATATCCAGACATCGAGCTGATGCCGTCCCCGTTCGGCCAACTCGAATTGCTGGCGGCCGGCTCGATCTACGGGTCGGGACAGGTGGTGAAAATGTCCGGCGCTGCTATGAGTTCGCTCGCCACGCCGATGCACCCTGTGTTCGCAACGATCGATGGCATCAGTGACAGTGCGAGCCTGACGTCGGCCTATCGCGGCATTTCGCCCAACAGTCCGATTGCCTTCGGGCCGGACACGCCACTGACCAATCTGCACGCCGGCGACTCGCAGCCCGCGCTGGTCTATGCGGGGATCGATATCGACGATCTGATCCTCGGGCAGGTGCGAACGATGACTGCGAGTGGCACTTATTTCGTGCCGTCGCAGACGACCTGGTACTTCGCCGCCAAGCCGTTCCAGGTCATCGCCGGCCGCGACATCGTCGGCACGGGCAGGACGCCGGATGTGTTCTTCAACAACCCGGATGTGTTCATCAAGGATACCGGCGACGGCGCCGGTTACGTCTCGCTCGTCAAGGCTGGCCGCGACATCATCTATCAATCGATCACCATCGCCGGCTCGGGACTGCTGGACGTGCAGGCCGGCCGCAACCTTTATCAGGGCTACTACGGAAAGCTGGAAAGCGTCGGCCCCCTGTTCGACGTGAACGCCTCGAACAGGTCGGGCGGCGCCAGCATCTGGGCGCTGGCGGGCGTCGGTCCAACGGGGCCGGACTATGCCGGGTTCGCCAAGCTCTATTTCGATCCCGCCAACCAGCTCCCGACCGATGGCACACCGCTCGCCGGCAGCGGCAAGGTGGTTCACACCTATGATCAGGAGCTTATCGACTGGCTGCACAAATTGTTTGGCTTCAGCGGTACGGGCGCCGACGCCTTGAAGCTGTTCCTGGCATTGCCGAGCGAGCAACAGAGCATCTTCGTACGCCAGGTCTATTTCAAAGAGCTGACCGCCGGCGGACGAGAGGAGACCGGCGCGATCGAAAGTCCGCGGCTTGGCAGCTATCTGCGTGGCCGCAACGCTATCGCCGCCTTGTTCCCCACCACGGATGCGCAGGGCAAGCCGATCACCTATAGGGGCGGCGTCACCATGTTCAGCGGCATTGCGCCCGGAACGCCCGGCGTCGTTGATGGCGGAATCACCACCGATTTCGGCGGCGACATCCAGATCCTGAACCCGGGCGGAACCACCATCATCGGCCTTGAAGGCATTGTGCCGGGGGCCGGCGCGGGCCTCATCACCCAGGGCCTGGGTGACATCCAGATCTATTCGCTCGACAGCATCCTGCTCGGCCAGAGCCGCATCATGACGACGTTCGGCGGCAATATCATTGCCTGGTCGGCAGAGGGCGACATCAACGCCGGCCGCGGTTCGAAGACCACCGTGCTCTACACGCCGCCGCGGCGGGTCTATGACTCCTACGGCACCATCACGCTGTCGCCGAACGTGCCCTCGACCGGTGCCGGCATTGCGACGCTCAATCCGATCCCGGAAGTGCCGCGCGGCAATATCGACCTGATCGCGCCGCTCGGCACCATCGATGCCGGCGAAGCCGGCATCCGTGTGTCAGGCAACGTCAACCTGGCCGCGCTGCAGATCGTCAACGCCGCCAACATCCAGGCGCAGGGCAGCATCACCGGCATTCCCACGGTGCAGGCGCCACCGGTCGCGGCGTTGACCTCCGCCAATAACACGGCGGCAGCCACGCAGCAGGCTCAGCCAGCTGCGCCTAACACCAACGATCGCGCGTCGATCATCATCGTCGAATTCGTGGGCTATGGCGGCGGCGATGGATCCTCTGGCGGCAACGAGAGCCAGGGCAAACGTCCGAATGATCAACGATCGGACGCCTCGGCGCCACGCCGCAGCGTCGCGTATGACACATCGAGTGCCGTCCAGATCCTCGGATCAGGACAGCTCACCGATCAGGAAAGCCGTTACCTGACCTTGAGGGAGCGCCGCGAACTGCCTACGCCCTAAAGCGTTTTCGAGCGAAGTGGACCGG
Source organism: Bradyrhizobium sp. Ai1a-2 (assembly GCF_000426245.1). Taxonomy (GTDB): domain Bacteria; phylum Pseudomonadota; class Alphaproteobacteria; order Rhizobiales; family Xanthobacteraceae; genus Bradyrhizobium. The sequence goes on from NZ_AUEZ01000103.1 coordinate 15,003, forward strand.
TTCGCGCGAAGAAAAACGCGTCAAAGCAAGAAGAATAGAGCGGGATGATGATTCGAAGAAAAAGTCATCACGCTCTATCGTCAGCGTTCCGGCAAGCCGAGTTCGAGCAGCGTCCGCATGTTCAGCTCGCTCGCCGCGAGAAAAGCGGGGCTGGCATTGCGTGTTGGCAGCGAGATGTTGAGGGCCGTCGAATCGGGCCTCAACGCCATGGCCTTTGCCATCGCCGTCCTTGCCTCGTCCGGGTGGCCCAGGCGCTGATAGGCCACGGCCAGCAGCATATAAGGGCGTCCCGACGCCGGCGTGATGGCGATCGACCGCTGCAGCCAGGACAGCGCTTCCTCGTTGCGGTCCATGAGCAGCGCAGTCCATCCCGCCCCGAGCATCCAGGTCCAGCGCGAAACTTCCGGCGTGTCGAAGCGATCGGCCTGCTTGAAGGTTGCCAGCGCGTCATCGAAGCGTCCCAACTGAAGCTGCGCCAGGCCGATGTGGTAGAGGACCAACCCGTTCCACGGATCAAAACTCAATGCTTTCGCGCAGGCCACCAGACTTTCAACGAACTGGTTGGTCGCGGCCAGGAAGCGGCAATGGGCTTCCAGCACCGGAAGGTAACGTGGGGTGCTCTGCCGCGCGCGCTCCAGCAGCGATCCGGCGTCGCGCTCCGCCGCCGAACGTTCGGCCGGCGCGTACCACGCCATCTGAATCCCGCGCAGCTGAAGGGCGGCCAGCGCGACCTGGAGCTCAGTATTGTCGGGCTCGGCGGCGAGCGCTTTTTCCAGCATCGTCTGCGCGTTGGCAAAACGTTCGCGCGTCGTTCGATTGATCGAGGCCGTGGCTTGCTCGATCGCAACTTTGGCGTCGCCAGCCGTGGCGGGATGAGCGCCGGATTCCAGCAGCGCGTTCAGGCGCCGCGCCAGCGCATGACCTGCTCCCGCGGCAAGCCGCGATTGCTGCAATTGCACGTCCGGCTCGGTCGCGTCGACCGAAACCGCGGCGACCGACTGGACTTCGCCGGTGGCGGTCTCAATCATGCGCGCCCGCAAGATCCAGGATTGCGGTCCTTTCTCCAGTTCGCCATTCAGCACGAAGTCCGATTGGGCCGAGGGCGTGGATGCGGGCGCCGTGGCCGCCGCCACCGGCCGCGGCGCGACCACGCGAATATTGTCGACCCTGGCCAGACCGTCGGTCAGGCGGTCCGTTACTGCCGCCGCCATGCCGGCCCCTCGGGCGTCGTTGCTTGCATCCACGATCGGCGCCACTGCTATGGTCGGCGGCGATCGTCCGAACATGAGGTCGGGCCGGAAGGTCGGAGCGGCCACCGCAAACCCGAAGACCACGCAGAGCGCCGCTGCTGCGGCAGCCGCAACCGGCCTGCGCAGGCCGAAGAGTCGCCGCGGTCTTGTAACCTCGGTCGCGGGCCCGGCGCTCGCAATGGGCTCGGCGCCTGCCTGCACGACAACGGCAGGGGCGGGCGGCTTGATCGACACCTCCGCTGCGAACAGATAGCCGCGGCCGGACACGAGCTTGATCGTCTGGCGCCGGTCATCGCCCAGCGCGGTGCGAATCTCGCGGATGCATTGGAACAGGCTGTCTTCGCCGACATGGACGTTCGGCCAGACCGCCTCCATCAGCTCTTCCTTGCTCAGCACCCGGCCCGCATTGGCGGCGAATAGCTGCAGCATCTCAAGCGCTTTCGGCCTGAGCCTGATCGCCTCGCCATCCGGACCGCGCAGCTCGGCGCGCTCCCGATCGAGCTCAAATCCGGCAAAACGAAACACCCAGCCCCCGGTTCCCCGAAACTGCCCCACGCCGCCCGGAAATGTTCGGAAAATCCGTCCTGTGGCGCCTCATTCAGAAAATATCAGAAAAACTTCAGAACGCCACGGGCACCGCATCAGGACGTCTGGCGGCCATCATGGGACGAATGCGGGATCAGTTCGGGCCCCCCCCGGGGTGTCGGCACGCCGGTCTCGCCCCGTTTTGAGACAAAGACGTTTTTCATTCCTATTGGACGACGAGACCCCTGTGCTCCGCTTTACCACCGACGACATCGACCCCGAGCATCGCTTCGATCACTGGCGCGAGGTGCGCGGAAAGAGCCTGTTTGGTGTCACGATCGAGCTGCCGGCCGAGCGCCGCATCGATTTTCAGGGCCAGTTCTCCGCGATCGATATCGGAGGGGCGATCGTCTCGCGGATGCATGCCTCGTCTTATCGGGTCAGCCGGACCAGCGGCGATATCGCGCGCATGCCGGCCGACAGCCTGTGCATTGCGTGGCAGGCGCGCGGAGCCGGCTGGATGGATGTCGGTCGGGGGCGGGGGCATCGTGTGGCCGACGGCGACATCGTCATCAACCATTCCGACACTCCCTTCGAGGGCACGCCGGAGCGTTCCGACGGGTTCGACTTTCTGATGCTGAAGATCCCCCTCAGTGGCCATCTTCTGCTGGGCGCGCCGGCCCACGACCTTTTCGCGGCGACGCTGTTGCAGAAGAGCCCATTCTTCACGGCACTCTCCGCGCTGTTTCATGCCTTGACGCAGGACCCGCGTGATGTCGTCGATCCCTCGGCAGAGATCACGCATATCGCAAGATTGGCCATGTTGGCGCGGGGCCGTCTCCTGCCGGGCATGCCCGAGTGTCGCGCGGCGCTGCGTTCGGGCTTCTATTATGCCGCGCGCGACATTCTCGTCCGCGACCTGCATCAGCCGGGCTTGTCGCCCGCAGCGGTCGCGCAGGAGCTCGGAATATCGCTGCGGCAAGTTCATGTGTTGTTCGAGCCGACAGGGCTCTCATTCTCGCGAACGCTGGCGGCCCTGCGGGTGCGCAAGGCGGGCGGGCTGCTGGCAGCGGCGCCGTCACGGCCCGTCGCGGATGTCGCTTATGCCTGCGGCTTCGACAGCCTTGCAACATTTTATCGCGCCTTCCGAAATTCCTACGGCATGACGCCGCGCGACATGCGCGTTCGCGCGAACTGCGAGTGAGAAGCTGTGGCCGCTTCGCTGCAACCGCGCAGAGTTATGGTGACGCTCGCAGGTCAAAATCGAGAGCGTGCGCGCGTTGAGAAGACAGCTTGCTGCCGTTTCTGTAAACGCCCGCGGGCATTTGGATTTTCGGATCATTCCCGAAAGAGGAATGGCCGAGCCGATCAGGGGGCTCTTCTTGCTTGCCGACCATCAGAGTTTTCATCACCAAAATATTTCAAAATCAACAGCTTGCGACCGATATCGGAGATTTCTCAATAGCGATCGATGCCGCTTTGCGACTTCGCGCGGCGCGGTCGACGTCTTCGGTTGCACTTAAATTCCTGTCGATCTGGGGCATGCCGTGAAATTGAACCTGGTCGAGAGGCAGCTCGCTGGAGCAGCGCGCGGACGGTCGTCGACACTCCCTGGGCCATCTGTGGACGCGCCCCGCCAGATGCAAGCGGTTTTTGAAGAAGATTGGCCGTATGGGAGTTCGCGGACCGGAACCAAATCATAAATGCGCGCTCTGGGCACGATGGGTACATCTGGTTCTTCCGGCACCGTCTCACCGCCCGTTGCGCCATACCCTCCTTCGACCGACTACACCTGCGACGATCTCAGGCCCGCCGGGCTCACGCCTTGGCTGCGACCGGAGCCCTGTAGTTCTCTTGCTTTATAAGCAGCGCCTAGACGATCCGCGCCATCTTGTTCGCGAGCGCGACGGTTACCAGCATGCGCGGTTTGCGAGCCAGCATCTGTTCGAGCCAAGACCCCTTCGGCGCCCCGCGTTTGCTCGCCTGTTGCACGACGGCGCTGCTGCCGATGATCAGGAGGCGTCTGAGCGTGCGCTCGCCCATTTTGGACGTCGCGCCAAGTTTCCGTTGCCACCCGTCGATCTTTAAAGGGGCGCGAGGCCCAGCCAGGCGGCAAAGTCACGGCCCTTTGCGAAGGTCTCGACCGGCGGTGCTAGGGCGGCGATCGCAGTGGCAGAGATTGGGCCGCTGCGCCGCTCCGCAAATCGCTTCGGCATCGATCGCATCGTTCTTTTGCCGTTTCACGAACGGTTTTACATTGGCGGGCGGGATCAGCCGAACTTCATGGCCAAGCTGGGTCAGCTGACGGGCCTAGTGATGTGCTCCACCACATGCCTCCAGCGCTACCGTGCAACTCGGCTGCGCTGCGAAGAAATCCAGCAGCTTTCCTCGGCTGATCCGCTTGCTGAACATCGCTCGACCCCGCCCATCCGCTCCGTGAACGTGAAAAACGCGCTTGGCGATATACAGACCGATTGTGATAACTTCTGACACGGACGCCTCCCTTAAGTGGTGCTCAACACTTCCACTTTGGCACATCGATGCCGTCGGGCGGGGCGTCCACATGGGGTAATCGCAGGAGCGAGTTGCCCGAAAACCAATCAGAGACTTGGAGGGCGGCTGTTCCCCGATAGGATGGAAATAC
>NZ_AUEZ01000104.1 GCF_000426245.1 Bradyrhizobium sp. Ai1a-2
GGCCCGAACCTGTTCTCGCAGCTTGGCGGCCTTGGCCTCGCTGGCGCTGGCCTGTTCTTGAAGGACGGCGGCGAGGTGCCTGCACGCTTTGCCACTGGCGGTATGCCCTACGGCGGCAGCGGCATGCCCTACAGCGGCGGGAACGGCTATATTCCGAGCACCAGCCCGCCATCGGCGAAACTGCAAGTTCCTCAGTTGCAGTTCGCAAAGCCTTCTCAGGACAACGGCGGCCTTTCCGGCATCACCTCGGGCCTCAAGGGTCTGAAGGGTAAGCTTGGCGGCGCGTCATTTGGCGGCGGAAATATCTTCTCGGATGATGCGTGGGGCGGAAGCTCCTCGAATCCGCTTCCCGGTCTCGATGCGTCCGACTATGGCGCGGGCTTCAAGCGCGGCGGTTTCATTGACGCGGTGAACGAAATCCGTCACGCCGTGCGGCGCTCGCGCGGCGGTGAGGTGTCAATCGACATGCCGTTCGCTGGCTACACCAACGGCGGCGTTCCACATTTCGCCGACGGCGGGGCGGATGACGATCTCCCTTTGATCCCCGACGCCGCTCCGGGGGACGATCTACCGGCGAATGCTGATGTCGCGCTTCCCCCTTCGATGGCTGGCGATGGCGCTCCGACCGTCAATGTTGCGCAGAACGACTCGAATGCCGACTCGTGGATGAATTTCCTTGAGCGCCCGCGCGATCAGGGCGGGCTCGGGCTCGCGCATCACCAGGCGGCGGGTGTCGTCGGCAATCTCATGAATGAGGCCACGCCGGATATTACGCCTTGGGGTGTGACCGGCGATCACGGCACGGCCGAAGGCGCAGGGCAGTGGCGCGGCGATCGTCTTGACGCGCTGAAGAAGGCATTTCCGGACACATACCAGACGACGGAAGCGCAACAGCAGTTCATGCGTCAGGAAATGGATGGGCCGGAAAACAGAGCCTATCGCGCGCTCTTGCAAGCGCGCACGCCTGCGGAAGCTGCGGCTGCCGTGAACCATCTCTATGAGCGCTCGGCGGATACGTCGGGGCGGCGCGCGGCAGCGGCGGAAGCCATTGCGAACGGCGATGATCCTGTTGCGGCGATCGACTCCGCGTCGGGCCGCGGCGGCGGGCTGCCTTCCGATGCGCTCGGATACGCAGGCGGTGCAGGCCGTTCGCCCCTGACTTCTGGAAGCCCTTCCAGCGGGGCTAGCGAACCCACTGAGGGGCATTTCGGTTTCGGCACTTCACCGCTCGGGCTGTCGGATCGGACGCGCGAAGCGCTGTTCTCGGCCGGTCTTGGCATGCTTTCGAGCAAGTCTCCCTTCTTCGGCGTTGCGCTCGGCGAGGGCGGTCTGAAAGGGCTGTCTACGTGGTCCGATCTCGGCAAGCAGGCGCAGGAAGCCGCCGACAAGCGGCAGGCCGAACAGGACAAGCAGGCGACTCGCCAGCAAGAGCAGCAGCGGATCGACTTGGAAGCGAAGCGGCTTGCGGAAAGCAGCGCTCAGTTTGCCAAGACCAACGCGCTCGCGGTGCGCCGTCAGGACTTCGCAGAGGACAAGACGCCGACCGGGTACGAGAAGAATCCGGATTACGGAAAGGTTGAGGGCGCGAAGGAATATCGGCCGATCTCCGGTGGCCCGGCAGACCCCGATCAACTGAAGGCGATTGCGGCTGCGAAGCAGGCCAGCCCGACGCTCGATGACGACACGCTGCATCAAATGGCGCAGCAATATCTCGCGGGCGATCAGCGTGTTTTCACGAACCTGGGCCGGGGTGTGCAGGGCGCGGCGAACGTTGTTGCGCTCCGCAAGGTCGTCGCGCAGGAAGCGGCGGCGCAGGGCGTTGACCCGACCGGCGTTGTCAACCGCTTCAATGAGCAGGCGGGCCGCGTCGCGGCTCAACGTGTTGCTGCACAGCGCGAAGCGAATATCGCGATAGCCGCCAACGAAGCGCGCAACATGATCCCGACTGCGCTCAAAGCATACGATGAACTCGATCCGTCGGATTTCATGCCTTGGAACCAGTTGGTTCAAAGGGCGCAGCGTGCTGGCAGCAGTCCGAAGCTCGCCGCTGCGGTCGCTGCGACGACTTCGCTTGTCAACGCGTATGTGCGCGCGATCTCGCCGACCGGCGTTCCGACCGATCAGTCCCGCCAGCACGCCTATGACATGCTCAACACCGCACAGGGCAAGGCGGCTTATCACGCTGTTGTGCAGACCATGCAGACTGAAATCGACAACGCGCTCAGGGCACCGTCCGCGGTTCGGAATGAACTCGCGATCGGCCATGACGCACAGCGCAACGCTGGACCGTCGGCCGCCGCGCCGGCTGCGCCGCAACCGGGGCCTCGTGTTCGTCAGAACGGCCACACATTCGAGCGCCAACCCGACGGCAGTTACAAGGCAATCGACTGATGGCTGATCCTGTTTTCGATCCGTCTCAACCCTTCGAAAACGTCGATACCGGTGCGGGCTCCGCGCCGGTTTTCGACGCTTCGCAGCCGTTTGAGAACGTGAACACCACGCCGAAAGAGAAGTCTTTCCGCGATCGGGTGAACTACGCCTGGGAGCACGCGACGCCGGGCGGTCCTTTGTGGATGGCGAAGGAAATCGTTGAAGGCGCGAGGGGGGCTGTGCAGGGCTCGGAAGCCGCGACCGCGCCGCAAGTCGGCTCCGAAATCGACGTTGCCAACCAGCGCGCCCTTGCGGAAGCCGGTCCCGGCCAAGCCTTCCGCGCCGCGTCGATCCTTTCGCCTGGTGCTCCGATGGCGGAAGGCGAGGGCGCGGCTGCGCGCGGTGCTACGGAAGCGGCTGCGCCTGCGGCTCCTACCCCTCCCGGTCCTGCCGCGCCGCCCTCGAACCCGACTTATGCGGCGGCGCAGCGCATCTCGGAGGCAACCGGGCAACCTGTCAATGTCCCGGCCGCGTTTGCCTCAGATAGCCAGAACGTGCAGCGCATGGGGCAGTTCTTGAAGTCGGTCCCGCTTGCGGGCAATCCGATTCCGCAGGCCGTTGGGCAGATGCACAACCAGCTTGGGGAAGCCGCGCGCTCGGTCGCGTCCGGGTTCGGCGAGGGCAGCGGGCCGAACGTCTCCCGCCGCATCGGCGAATCGATCGAAGATCAGGCGGCGGCGGAAGATGCTGCGCGTCAAGCCGCGCGCCAGCGCGAAGTTGATAACGCAAACGCGCAAATAGACCAGCATGAAGCGGAAGCGCACAACGCTGTTAATCGCGCGATCGGTCCTGAAACCAACCCTCAAGACATGGGCGAGGCGCTGATTGCACGCTTGCAGCGCAGCGAGGGAGCCGCACGCGCGGAGAAAGAGCAGGCTTACCAGCGCGCGGGCGAGGCGCAAGGCGCGATTGACTTGAGTCGCGTCACGAATCCGCAAACGTTCGTCACTCGGGCGCTCGAACAGCAGGGCGAGGCTCCTGACGATGTGTTGCATCCGGCCGCAACGCGCATGCTCGGCGCGATGCGGAATATCGGCAATATCCCGCCCGATACTCTGACGGGGCAGGCGGCGGAAGATGCTGCCGCGGTGCGGGCGCGCTACGGCGATCAGGTGGCAAACGCCTTCGAGCGGCAACAGCAAGCCGCTGCACAGCCGGCGCAGCCGCAAGCGCGAAGCTTGACCGAATTTCTGGCACGGCAGGGTGGCCTCGGGCCGGACGCGGAGCTAGACGCGATCGGTGCGGGCAGCCATACCGTCAACGTCGGCGGTGTCGGCCGCCGCAAGCTTGTCCGTCAGGGTGGCTTGCCGCTCGATGTCGCACGTGAGGCGGCGGAAGAGGCCGGCTATCTTCGTGGCGATCACAACGGCACTTCGACGGTCAACGATCTGCTCGACGCGCTCGACGCGGAAATTCGTGGTCAGCCTCGCTACCCGGAAGGCTTTGAGGGCACCACGGCGCCGCGCCAAGCCGCCGCACGGTCTGAGCGCGAGGCGGCCGAACAGGATGCGGCGCTGCAAGGCGCGCATGATGATCTGTCCGCCGCTGGCTACGGCGATCTCGGGCAGGACGTTCGCAATCGGGCTGCGGGCCTGATGGTCGATCACAAGATGAGTCCGGACGATGCGGTTGAGAACGCATTCCAACAATTGGAACAGGAAGACGCGGCGCGGACGTCTGGCTTCCCCGGTGATCAGCGCGGCCAAGCGCTCCACATGCGCGGCATCGAGCGCACGCGCCAGCGGCTAAACTTCTTGTCGCAAGGCGCTTCGACCGATGGCGATCGGCGCGCGGCTCGCAATGTCATGCGTGAGTTCGAGAATTGGACGAATGACGCGTTCGACAATGCGCTGATGTCGGGTTCTGATGATGCGCTGAAGGAGTTTAGGACCGCTCGCGCGGCCAACCGCGATTGGCGAACGCGCTTCGGCTGGAATGAGCGCGACGACGCCGACAAGATGATTAACAGGATCGTGACTGGCACAGTCACGCCGCAAGAGTTCGCCAACAAGCTCATTGGCGAGACCAAGGTGGGCGCTGCGGGCGTTTCCTCGCGCCTGTATACTCGCGTCATGGAAGCGACGGGAAACGCTCCGGAAGCCGCGCAAGCCATCCGTGGGGGCATCTGGAACAGACTGACGCAATCGACGGAAGGCGTCGCAGGAAAAGACCCAAACAAGGTTGCTGACGGAATCTATCAGTTCTTCAACAACTATGGGCGTGATCTCGCCAACAAGACATTCACGCCAGAACAGAAGCGCCTTGCGCTCGTCTATGCCGATACGCTGCGCCGGACTGCGACCGCGCGGGCTGCGGTCGCTGAACGCGCGAAAGAGCCTGTTGGTATCGGCCCCATGCGCCAGCTTGCGCAAGACGCCTTCGGAAAAAAGGGGAGTATGACCGATGAACAGATGTATAGCGCCATCGACGCTTATGCGCGCTCGGGTGGTCGGGGCGATCTCCAAACGCTCTCGGGCATTCTGAAGGCGGTTCCTGAGAATCTTCGCGGCAATCTGGCTGGCGCGATCGTGCGTAGGCTCGGGCGAGACCCGCGAGACCCGAACGGATTCGCACTTGAGCGCTTTGCGGGCGAATGGAGCAAGTATTCGTCGCAAGCGAAAACGCTCCTGTTTGGCAACGCCGGCAGCCATCGGCAATCGCTCGATGATATCGCCGCGATCGGGACGCGATATGGCACGGTCGGGCGGCGCTTCGGCAACCCAAGCGGCACGGGGCAAACCGTCATCGGTGCCGGCGAGATTATCGGTCTGTTGACGCATCCTCTTGCGACGATCGGCGCGCTTCTCGGAGGTTACGCGACGGCGCGCATTCTCGCCGCGCCACAGCCTGCACGTCGACTCGCGACATGGGCCAAGTCGGCGGTGGCGCTGCGCAACCGGACGCCGGAACGGTTGGAGTCCTATGCTCGCGCCTCTTCCGCGCTCGTGCGCGAGTCCCGAAAGATCGGTGTCCCATTGTCTAATGGTGCGTTGATCGGAATCGCACAAGGACGGTCTGTTCCTGCCGCAAGCGACACTCAACAATAAGTAGACGGCAACATTCGACGCTTAAGCCGCTCCTAACGGGGCGGCTTTTCTTTTGGGAGAACAGCGTGGCCGATATCGCAAATTTGGAAGTGCTGAATGAGGAGCGCTGGTCGAATGCCAAGCTCACGCGCAACATGGTTGCTATCGGCAAGTCGCTTGTCGCGGCCAAGCCGCGATACCAGACCGTAGAACGCGCGACGGGCGTTCCGTGGTGCGTGATTGCTGTCATCCATGAGCGCGAGTCCTCGCAAAGCTGGCACGATTCGCTTGCGCAGGGTGACCCGTGGAACGAAGTATCGACGCACGTTCCGAAAGGGCGCGGGCCTTTCAAGTCGTGGGAAGACGCGGCGATCGATGCTCTTGTGAATTGCGCGCCGTTCCTTGCTCACAAGGATTGGTCGACTCCAGGCTCGATCCTGACGAACCTCGAAGAGTACAACGGCCTTGGCTATTTCGATGGTCCGGTGACGAAGCGCAGCGGCGTGATCGTCGCACGCTATGCGTCACAGCCAAGCCCTTACATCTGGTCTGGCACCGATCAATACCATTCGGGCAAGTACGTTGCTGACAACGTTTACAGCCCGTCGGTGGTTGATCTGCAACCGGGCTGCGCCGGGCTTCTGCTCACGATGATCCGGCTTGATCCGTCAATCGTCATCGGCGCAACGCGCAAGCCGGAAATCCCGCTGCCGGTGCCACATCCGGCTCCCGCGGCTGTGCCTGCGCCAGTGGCGGCAAGCTGGCTCGCGCGCTTTGCGTCTCTGTTCGGTGGGGGGAAGGCATGAACACGATTTTCATTGCCGGTGGCGTGCTCGGCGGCGTGGTTGGGTATCTCCTGATCCTGCGGCCGATACTTCAAAGCCTCCCGATCTTCGCGAAGTTCTTTGCGGAGGAAAAGACGTTTGCGGGCAAAGCATGGGCGGTGTGCGGCCGATCGGCCTCCATCTTGTGGAGCTACATTCTCGCTTTGCTCGGCGGCCTGTGGAGTCTGCTCGATCCGCTTGCACAGGTGCTCGGCGATCCCGATTTGAAGGCGCAGATTCTGGATAGCCTCAAGGATCATCCGCAGATCGTCGGCAACGTAGTCCTGGGCATCGCCGGGATTACGCTCGTGTCCCGGCTCCGCTCGATCCGCAAAGGGGGCAAGTGATGGCTGCGATAGCTTCCGCAATTCTTGCGATAGTGCAGGCGCTCGTTGGTCCGATCGTTGGCTTTCTCAATACGAAGGTCACAGCCGCCGAACAGGTGACGCTCGCCAAGACGAGCGCGATCACAAGCGTTACGGGCGGTGTGCTGTCGAACCTTGCGAACGCGGACACGTTGAATGCCGACAATCGATCGAAACCGATCTGGGGGCCAACGCTGGTCGTCATGTCGCTGATACTCGCGCCCTTCATCTGGCACGAATGGTTGATGGTGCTCGATAGCTGTCCGATGCTCTGGGGCTTGGGTTGGTGGGGTTCAATACCGTATCCGGAATTGATCCATCACCGGATTGGCTCTTGGGGTGTGCCCTCGATCGGCAAGCCGGGGCCTGATGGTCAATCGGCCTGGGACAGGACCGAACAAGCAATCTTCACTTCATTTTTCGCGGGAGCGTCAACGGCTGTTGCTGCGGTCGCTGCAATTAGGGCGATAAAGAAATGACCGATGACACTCGCGACCGCGTTATTCGCCTCGAAGCCAACCTTGAGCATGTCACCGTGCAGCTTTCCGACATGCAAACGAAGGTCAATGAGATGCATAACCTTCTGATGCAGGCCCGCGGCTTTCGCTGGATAATCATCGCGATGGCCGCCATTGCCGGGTTCCTAGCCTCGTGCGCCTCAAAGTTGTTGCCATTCTGGAAGTGAGTTGACGCGATCCCTACGGCCCCCGGACGTTTCAGACGGGGCGGGGCGCGCCGGCCGCCCCGCAGCCGCACGCGTCTCACCGTCCAGCGTCGGCTTCGGGAGACGCGGAGCTTGACGTACACGAATCGTCATGGGTATTTGGGTGTGCGAGCAGGCAATTCCCACTTTGACGATTCACCTATCGATACTGTCGATCAATCGGAAGCCTTCGCGGCCCCACTTTCGGATCGATTTCCTCCCCGAGGTAGGCTAGAATTCGTGGGGGGATTCGGGTCTTATGACAGCCAAAAAAAGCGTTGTGGTTACAGCAGTTGACGTGTTTTGCGGTGCGGCGGGCCTGTCTCTGGGCCTGAAGCAAGCGGGGATTGATGTCCGCGCCGGGATTGATCTCGATCCGGCGTGTCGATTTCCGTTCGAACAGAATATCGGCGCCGCTTTTCTTGAGCGCGATGTGTCGACTATCACCGGGGACGAGCTAAGGGCTTTGTTCGGCGACGGCGCAATCAGGGTTTTGGCCGGTTGCGCTCCCTGCCAGCCATTCTCGGGCTATACAACTCGCCGGCGAGCTATCGACGATAGATGGCAACTCTTGCTCGAATTTCTCCGTCTCACCAAAGAATCGCTTCCAGAAATCGTCACGATGGAAAACGTGCCACGACTGGTTCATTTGCCCCTTTGGGGACAGTTCGTTAAGGGGCTCGAAGAAGTCGGTTACAATGTCAATTGGGGCGTGCTTGATGCCTCCCTGTATGGCGTTCCGCAAAATCGTCGGCGCCTGGTATTGGTTGCTTCGCGTCTCGGCCCGATAGGCCTTCCAAAGCCCCGCAAAGGAGCTTCAAAAACCGTCAGAGAGGCAATCGGAGCGCTACCGTCAATAAGAGCCGGTCAGCGCAATTCGCAGGATAAGTTGCACTCATCGCGCGCTTTGACCGACCGCAACCTACTGCGCATTCGCGCCTCGAAGCCAGCAGGCACGTGGCGAGAGTGGCCTACGAAAATGCAGGTCGCTTGCCATCGGGAAGAAACAGGCAAGACTTATCCGTCCGTGTACGGTCGTATGTCGTGGGATCAATCTTCGCCTACGATTACGACGCAGTTCTATGGCTACGGAAACGGCCGTTTTGGGCACCCCGAGCAGGACCGCGCCATCTCATTGAGGGAAGGTGCGCTGTTGCAATCATTTCCCAGCAATTTCAAATTTGCTCCCGACGCCGATCAATTGAACTTTCGATCAATCGGCAAGCTGATCGGCAACGCGGTGCCACCGAAGCTAGGAAAAGCTATCGGCTCCGCAATCATGACTCATTTAAGTTCGAGCAAGGCTTGAAAGCGGTAGAACACCTAGTTCTTTAGGTGGAAATTCCAAATAGTGCTCTTTGTCGAGATAGTGGGCGACGTTCGCTAAAATATCATCCATGTACCGCATTGATCTTCTGGCGAGCAAAAGAAGCTCTCTCGTGGTGTGGTCCCGGCCTATTTCTTCGAAGGTTTTACGGCCGTGAGCCAAATCGTTTCTATTGGTCTTGATCGTTAGAAGATCGTTTCCGTCACGCGTCAAAGGAGAGCGTGTGGTATGAGAGAAGCCATATGTTGCACCTATTTTTCGAATTACGCGAGCATCGACATTTCCGGAAAGCTCCATGCCCTGCGCAAGAGCGATGGCCACAAAAGCGGACGGAAAATCGTCGACCGTGTGATTAGTCGATGGATCTGCTGCTTTCTTAAACAGGCGCACGACTTCCTTTCTCAGTGAAGTCGACAGCAATGTAAACGGTGCTTCGTTCGTGGTTATCTGGTCGTGAATTGCTTCAATGGCGCCGCGCGTGGAAGCCTCGATGAGATTGTAAAGGACAAGGAACGTCCCAGCCCTGAGCGTGAGCAAACGCCCTTCTTCGACGCGGGACGCGCCAATGCCAGCAGAGCGCTCTTGTCGAGTGACAACGGCAAGGTAATGCCGGACCTGTCGTTTCCGGTCCTCAAAATCGCGAAGGAATGTGTACGTCATTGGCCGAGCAATTTGTCTCTGACGTATTCAAGTCGACCTGTAAGGTTCGATCTATTATTTGACGCGTCGCTTGTCGTCCATTCCCTAAACTCATCGCTCTCAAGCCAATTTGGAATATAGTCAGTAACCAGATCATTTATGCCCTGACCGTCAGCCTCAAGATCGCGTATCGCTAGTGCTATCCCGACAGCAATCGCCTCAAATCTGACTCTGGGCACTTTCCTGCCCGGGCCCTTCTTTTTGAAACCATCCGGGAAATGGTCTTTGACCACGCTTAGCATCTGAGTCCATTGCCGCTTCATCTCCGCAATCGTCTCATCGCTGTCGGGCTCGGAGAGGTGTTCGTTGGCGTCCGCTACGAATTTGAGAAGGAACGCGGCGACGACCTTGCCTTCCTCGCCTTTCCCGTAGGTTTCGTATCGATCCAAAAATGCGAAGAACCTCGTGACCAGTTCTTCGTACTCGAAGCGCTTTTTTAGACCATCGGAAATCGGGGCCAATTGTCGCAACAGCGGATCGGCCGCTAACTCCGTCACCAGGTCGAGGAACGGACCGGGCTGAATGCCGCGACGAATTTCAACAGCCTCTAGCTTCACTGAACCGCTGTTGATCCTGTCGAACATCTCTCGACGAACTTCCTCGCTTACAGCTTCCGTTAGTTCGATGAGTCTCAGCGTGGCGCGACGAAACCGCCTCTGTCTCGAAGGATGGAGGTCGTAAAATGTGAAGCCATTAAGCTTGGCGAGGCGCTTAAGGCCACTCAGCGAAAGACTTCCCGTCATGAAGTCGGCGAGAGTGCGTATGCGCTGCACGCCGTCGACGATTTCCACTCGCCCAGCTTTGTCGGGATCGTCGTCATCGCTAACGTCGGCCACAAAGAGAAATGGTATAGGAATTCCTATCAGCAGCGACTCGATGAAGCGGGATTGATGGCCGTCAGGCCAAATCAAATCTCTCTGGTAATCCGGCACATAAATTTCGTTCTCATCAGTGTTGATGCCCTTTAAGTATTTTTGGACAACTACTTCGACAGGGTATTCCCGAATGATGTAACGAACGTCCTTGATCTGCGACGCTATTTGTTGTTCGGCAGCGTCAATTTCGCTTTGCGACCTACTTGGCTTGTTCCACGGAAATTGAAACTGGTCATTCTCATCGTCTGCCATCGCCCAGACACCTTGCAATCAATACCCCTGGCGACCTTTTCGACTACGAGGTCAAAACTCTCGCCAGATTCGTGAATAGCATCCGCCTCGCATATAAGCACCTCATCATCGGCTGGCTTTTAGGAGGAGCGTGCAGTGATGAGGCTCTTGGTCATCGCCCGCGCCTTCGTGAGTTCTTCCGAAGCGCCTGGCGGTAACCTCCGGAAAGCGGTAGCGGGTAGTTGTTTCAAGGGGCGAAAGCAATGTTTTACAAGGAAAATCAATTTGTTAGCCTGACTTGAGGCGCGATTCAGTGGCGCGGCCCGTCCTTATCGATGATCGTCTTGAACCCCTCCGGTAGACGTGGCGCTTCGCCGGACGCCGGGGCATTGCAGGCCGGGCAGGGCGCTCCGGCGCCGCCGCAGGTGTGCTCACCCTCCGAACTCCACTGACAGTCGGCGGTTAAAGGCTACCGCAACCCGCCGACGAGTCGACGCACGCCGGCTATCGGAACTTCAACTCGCGCTCGAAATCGAGGCGCTTCCACGCGAGCGCCTTGGCACAGGGATCGACGGGCTTACCCGTCACTGTCGCAGTCGCGACTTGGTCGGCCATGCGCCGCGATAGCTGCCACCACTGATACAGGATCGGCGTCACCAACTTGGGTATCTGCGCATCGGTGGGAATATTATCGATGCATTCGTCAGCCCATGCTGGGCCGGCAGCGATCAAGAACAACAACAGGAACTTTTTCATATTTTCTCAGCGATTGAATCTGGCTCCCATAATGTAGCGCGAGCCGTCGTGGAGTTGCCCACCAAAATAGAGATACGCGTCCGGAGGAAACGAGTGAACCCCCTTTGATGCGGCTGACAGCCGTGCTTGGTCCGCGCTGCTTGCTATCATTTCTTGAATGTTGGTATCCGGGTCAGCATGCGCGATAAGCTTGACGTATTCACCGTTAGCCAAATCGAACGAGGCCAACACAAGGCCTGGCTCACTTCCAAACAACGGCGTCAGGTCTCTCCTCATGAAGAAGACGGTCAGAATCTTCATTCTTCCCGGAGGCGCCGGATCGATGAAAAAGATCGCGTCCTTCCATTCTTCCCCGATGCGGTGTTCCGGCCGTAAAGCCAGTTCGGAAGTTGGAAAATAGAGATGAAAAGCTACGGTCGTATTCGGCAAGGTTTCGCCTGGTCTATCCCAAACCTCCCACGCTCGATTTTGCTCGGGCGAACTGAGCAAATCCGGTCTCTTCTCGATGGCTTTATCGGTAAAGCCTATTCGCCAGCGCTTCGACGTATGGAGGCTTACTTTGACTTCTCGGAAGCTATCCCTGCAAGTGATGTAGATGCCACTTTTTGTCGACCATACCTTCCATGAATTCGAGCTGAGGCCATTCGGGTTACCTACCGCGAAGCGCACCGGTTTGTTCTTAATCGGTAAGATGTCGGTCAAGCAAAGAGCTCCGCGCCTTCTGGCGTGATCTTCACATAGGTGCCGCTCTCGTGCATCCAGAGCCAGCCGCGCTCGATCGCAAACTTGATGCCAGCGCCGTACTCGGCGGGCTTCGCCTTATCCTGAAAGAGAAATGGGTAGTTGACTTCTCGATGTGGATGCGGCCGTCCTGAACCGGCTCCACGTCACGCGCAAGCTCCATCAGCCGTCGCGCCGCCCTCTCGGAGTCAGCGTAGGGGCTGTCTTCGACGTATCTGATGCGGCCCAGCCTGTCTTCTCTGTCGGATGATCCTCGGTGCATCATGGGTGTGTTTCCGCACGCGGAAGTCGCCAAGCCATATCAGTGGGGAAATCCCACTTGTCTCCCGGCTTTTTCCCTCTTGAAGAACTTGCGCCAATGGCAGTGTCGACCAACAGGTTAAGCGAGGAAAACGCGGAGAAAATAGTTCGTAGGTCTTTCACCCAATACACCGTCTCGCGCTTCAAATAGCGGTAGTCAAAGTTCTTGTGATGCTTGCCGAACGTGCCAGCAAGGAAGTCCATTCCAGAGGAGTACAGCCCTTCGGACATGCACAATTCCCTAAGTCTTAGTAAGTCGTGCCCAATTTCACGACGCTTTAGCGCCTCCTCGCTATAGCCTTTGTGAGCCAGAAAGGCTTTAAGGTAGAGTTCGACGGCAAATCCGCACAGCATGTGAAAACCCATCAACAAACTCATGTCATCTGACAATTGGAGCCGGTGGGGATTGGTCATTATCGCATAAGCGGACTGAACATAGTCCTTTGCCACACCGTAAGGTTCTTCCGGATCGAGCGCGGTATGCTTCATGCGGCTAACTTGTCTTCCTTGTCGGGGCCGCGCATGACGATCTTCAAGGCGTCGTCAGGGAGTGGCCGTTGCAACGCCTTGGCCTCATCCCATGGTGCGCGCAGCCAGACATCACGTTCTTCATCCGTCGTCAGGATCACAGGCATCGCCTTGGGATGGATCGGTGCGACGATCTCGTTCGGCGCGGTCGTCAGGAAGCCGTAGACGAGGTGAGGGCCGGGGACCGGCTTCGACTTCGTGCCGCGGTCTCCGTTGAACGTCGTCCAGATGCCAGCGAAGGCGTACAGCGGCCGATCATCGTTGAGCGCGAACCAGACGACATCCTTTTTCTTGGTCTCCGGGTTGGGCTCCGGCGCGTACTCAGCGAAGCTGTTGGCTGGGACCAAGCACCGGCTCTCCGGCTTGAGCCACATGCGCCAGTGCGGCGACGACGTGTTGCGGATGTTGGTGACCGGCGGCCCGCCTGTGCGTGGTGGCGGCGGCATGCCCCAGCGCATCAGGGTCATCTCGGTGCCGGTGCCGGTCTTGCGGATCACGGGAGCGGGATAGTCGGGAAACACGCCCGTCATCGGCTGCAAGTTGCCGACGTAGCGGTTCATCACTCGAAAGAGCGCGCGGATCGCTTCTTGATTTGTGGTGATCGAATAGAGGTTGCACATGCTAGAAGGTTTTTGCAGCGTATTTCTTGCACCAATCGCGCAGCTCGAATTCCGCCGCGATGGTGTCATCGGCCAACG
Organism: Bradyrhizobium sp. Ai1a-2; assembly: GCF_000426245.1. GTDB lineage: Bacteria > Pseudomonadota > Alphaproteobacteria > Rhizobiales > Xanthobacteraceae > Bradyrhizobium. The sequence continues at coordinate 13,504 of NZ_AUEZ01000104.1, forward strand.
ACGCGATTTCACTGGCTGTTCCGTAATGACGCTTCGCGAGAAGTTTCTGTCTGGAAACATGGTGGACACCACTCGTACCGAAGCCGAGCCACCAACCATGCACGATACGAACCCTATGCTGGTTAAGTTCGTGAAACCGCCCAATGATCGGCTTCAGGGCTATGCCAGCATCCTCCTTCATGCCGTGGGGAAGAATGGTTTGCGCAATGTTGCAAAGCATCGCGAAATCATGTGTCAAAATCGGATCCTGGAATTCGGATGACAGGTCTATCGTCTCGGCAATCCGAACCTTGAGCATATACTCAAGGTTCGAAAAGCAGACCAAGAAGCGACCAATAGCAGCGTAAATCTGCTCATCTTCCGGGAGTTCGGCGACGGCCTCTTGAATAACGTTGATCGCGGAAGTTCCACTGAATTTGTGAGGCATTATCTCTCTCCCGGCCACCATGTTGACGGCGGATCGCTCGCCGTAATCTTGTTCGGCCGCAGCGCCACCAGATGGCTGCGCTTGTAGGGATAGCCGCGCTCCTCCGAGCACAGCTTGCATCGCATGTAGCGCTCCAGCTCGTGGATGGGCGTCGTCTTCGGGCGGCGGATGATATCGAGTGCGACCGTCTGGTGCGTCTCGCAGCCGAGGCATTTCACTTCGAGGTAGAGGTAGCCGGCATTGAGCGCATCGCCGAGCGCGGGCGATGGCTGCGCCGGCCCCTGAAACGCCAGCATTCGCTTGTTCCAGGCCTCACAGGCAAGCTTGTCAGCCTGCCTGCGGGCCTCAGCCGCGCGCTCCGCAGAGGCGCGGACAGAGGCGCCGTAGATGGTCTCTCGGGACTTCGTACCCATTCCCAAGCATCGCGCCAGGGCGTCGCCAGAGCAAGCCGCTAGGGCTTGTGGATTGACGTGGAAAGGACCCCGGCTACATCGGGTTCGGCCGGCGGCTGGTGTATCCGAGGGTGGGAATCGCGTAGAGCCAGCTAGAACCGCGGCTTGGTGCTCTTTTTCGTTGGGAAGGGGGCGGCCACTCGGAACGTCACCCTCTTGGGCACTTCTCCGAGCTCAATCATGTCAATTCGAAAAGTAACGTTGCGCGATAACCGCCATCGCGGTGTTCTAAAGATCAAAGCGGCAAAGTGCGCACCCGTAGTCTGGGGGTTAAATTCTAAGTCCAGCTCATCGTCTTCAATTTGCGTCAGCTTTCTGGCTGTTGAACCGCTCAGAACCTCGTCGGGGAGGGTGTAGTGCATCGGGCCGCCACTGTCCCCTTGCCCGGAATACCCGCCCAGCCAATCAGAAAAAACTACACCCGGCGGCCATTCAATTCGAATGCTGTCAAACCTGAGCATATGCTCAGAGCGGTTCCAGATGTCAAAATTGGCAATCCACCACTCGTCTGAGTTTTCAAAGGGTTCGAAAAGAACCCTCAGCTTTGGAGTGCGCGCGGCAATGCCGGCGAGGTACGACCGCCACGAAACAACTGAACTGATTGCCGACGCTATGAAAGCTAGCACTGAGACCATCAGAGCCAGCGCGGCGATGACATCGGCTCTGGCCCATTCTGCTGGAGAGGGCATGGTGGCGCAACCTAACGGTTCTGCACCGTAACGGTCGAATTGCTTCGGTCGCCGCCGATGGCAGTATATTTCCGCTCATCCGTTTCCAGCACCAAGCGCAGCGCTTCGCAATTTTGGGGAGCTGAGGCATTGGCGCCGAGACACCGCTTATAGTTGGCGGCTGACTCTTGGTAGTCGGTTCGAGCTTGAGTAATCGCGACTGCGCCGCAGCCGCTCAATATGCCGGCAAGGCCGATAAAGCCCATTGCGAAAAGCGTGCGCCGGCCGGTTCTGTCAATGTGATGCATGGATTCGTCCCCCCCCCCCGTCCAGATTCAACCGTAACGGGAGGGCAAAAGCAATATCCTGACAGGCGGAGGGCCGATGCGGCTCACTCCAATACCTCATATTCGAACGCCACGCCCTCCGGGTCATTCTGCTCGAACCACGTCTCGGCGGCGTCGTGGCTGGCGAAGACCTTGATGTGATCCTTGTCGCCAACCTGCTTGCTGGTGTCGACATAGACGAACACGGTCATTGGTCCCTCTTGAGCTTTCTCTTGCCCCAGTGGTGATCCTTGCGCGCGGGGTTGAACTGGCGAACCTGGCCGCGGTTCAAAGCTCGCATGATGCCGATGCGCGCGAACATGGCGGGGCCGTTGAGGTCTGCCACCAAGATGAGGGCTTCGATCGCGGCCTGCCACTCGGGCAGGGCGGATTCCTTCTTCGGTAGCCCGGTGACGTAATCGGCAGCGTCGCGAAGGGTGACCAGCTTCTTGCCGCTCGGCAGCACTATGGGTTCGTGAAACTCAGCGGACCAGGGCAAACTCTAAGAGATACCCTTGTTGTAATTGATGACTTCCGGCCAATTCGGCCGGGGATCAACCCATCCCACGGAGCCGCAACGGCTGCATTTCAGGGGGCGCAGATATCGTACCAATCCTAATCCGGAAGTCTATCGAGCGGCACTTCGGCAGAGTGCCAGCAGCGGGGGCGGGGGTTGCGATCGGGCGGCCCGACGCAGTAGACGAGGATCGTCTTGAAGCCCTCGGCTTTCATGTCCGCGGGCCGGCCCTTCGACCAGTAACGGAGTCGAGAAGTGGGTTTGCGGCGCCAAGGCATGGCGTATGAAAGCGCCGCCAAACCCGCCTTGCAAATTATCAATCCCTTGAGGGTCGGAACGCGGTGAAGCTACCGGGCGTCGTGGGTGTCGCAAGGGGACGTCGACTATCCCGCCCCGTCATCGATTAGGTGTTTCAGCATCTCCTCACAGGCTTTCTCACCTTCATCGATGGGGGCGCCAGCCAAGATCAAGGCTATCTCGGTCGGCGGCCGGCCGATGTCGAGCGGTCAGCCGATGCCGTGGCCTTTGTGGAACCCCTGAACAGGTGGAGAACGAGTCTGGGACTTTTTCTGGGACTCTGTGTCCGCTATCCCCCTCTAATGTCCAGTTTGATCCTCTTGTGTTCTCCTCGACTCGGTGATGCCCAGAGGGGGCCTCATCGGGAAAAACGTAAGGATTTCCAAGACATTTAGGCGATGTCGGGATGGCGCGCTCGGAGAGATTCGAACTCCCGACCCTCGGAATCGAAATCCGATGCTCTATCCAGCTGAGCTACGAGCGCGTGCCGTCCGCGTCGATTATCAGAGTTGAGCCGGGACAGCCAGCGGCCGGAGCGGGACGGCCGCCTGTAAATGTCGTCCCGCCCAGTCCTGCTTCAGAAACAGGGATGCCGGCGGCCGTCCTGACCGATATAGGCGGAGGCGCTCTGGCGGCATTTTACGGCCGCCGGGCCGTCGTAATAGGCGAAGGTGCCGGGTGTTGCGCCTGGGCCGTAATTGTGAAGGTAGCTGATCTGATAGGGCAGGTGCCAGGCGTGGTGCCGGTGGTGATGATGGCGGTAATGACGGGCGTCGGCCACGCTTGGAGCGGCGGCCATGGCGGCAAGCACCACTGCGGCGGCCAAAAACTTCAGTCTGGGCATTGTATGTCTCCAGGGCCAGCCGGGCGATTCTGGCCGATCCAAGCCTTCACTTAGCGCGGTTTGGAAGGAAAAACTGCGGGAAATCGGCCACATCACGTCAATTTTTGGCCCATTCCGGATGCTTAACGGTTTCCCAACACAGTCCGGCCAGAGTTTTGGGGTCTGGTCCGGGCCGCCGCCGGCTGCATTTGAGGCCACCAAGGCTACCCGTCACATTGTTCATGCGCATCACGCTTCTCGCCCTGTTGTTCCTTGGTTTCGCAGCGGCGCCGGCGCGCGCCGTCCTGCATATCACGCGCGACCATGGCGGGTATGTCGAGGAGTACAAGACCAAGTACATGCGCATCCGCGAGCGCGGCGAGCGCGTCATCATCGACGGCATCTGCAATTCCGCCTGCACGCTGGTGTTCGGCATCGTGCCGATGAGCAAGATCTGCGTCACCCCCAGGGCGAGCGTCGGCTTCCACCAGGCCTATTACGACAAGGCCTTCACCTTCGGCATCAAGGTCACGAGCCTCGATGGTACCTCCGAACTGATGTCCTACTACCCGCAGACGGTGAAGGACTGGATCCGCCGCAACGGCGGGCTCACGACCGAAATGAAGAAGATCAAGAACGGCGTCGAACTCTGGAAGATCGTCGATCCCTGCCCGGAGGAGTGGTAGGGCGGGCAGAGTTTTTGGCCGCTCGTCTCACCGCAAGGTCAGTTGTCGTTCCGCTGTGTCTCAGCAGCGTCGCCTCCGTCATTCCCGGGCGCGCGAAGCGCGAGCCCGGAATCTATTAGGCCACAGGCGCAGGCAGCGAAATGGACTCCGGGCTCATCGCTTTGCGGCACCCCGGATGACTGCCCACCCCCGTCATTGCGAGGAGCGTAGCGACGAAGCAATCCATGCCTTCGCGTGCGGCGCTATGGATTGCTTCGCTGCGCTCGCAATGACGATCTGGTTGGTTTGGGTGCGACAAAACAACTCGACGGGCAAATCAGTCGAAAGTCTGTCCAGCCCTTACACAAAAAACATTCCGCTTCCGTCGTCGGGCAAATCAGCACTATGACTCCGCGCGTCTCACCCGAATGAGGGGCGGCTCGCGATCGTCACGAACGTTGCGGTGAGATGCGGTGGACG
>NZ_AUEZ01000105.1 GCF_000426245.1 Bradyrhizobium sp. Ai1a-2
GAGCAGCGCGGGATCGACGGCTACATCGCCACCGGACGCGCCAAGCGCCCCACCGCCGACAACGGCAAGGTCGGCGGACCGCTGACACAGGCGATGAGAAAAAAGATTGCCGATGGCGGCTTCGACACCCCCTACCGGCTAAGAAAGCAGATCGTGGAGGCGGTGTTCGGACAGATCAAGCAGGCGCGCGGCTTCCGCCAGTTCCTGTTGCGGGGCCTGGCAAACGTGCGTGCCGAATGGGCGATAATCTGCACCGCCCACAACCTCGTGAAGCTCGCTAACCTCGCAAGGCCCCCATGAGCGGGATTTCGTGTCGAAATGCGCCAACCAGAAAGCTATCTGGACGGGCTCCTAGTGCGTTCCACCTCTCCCGCAAGCGGGAGAGGGAGCCCACCTCCATCGTAGCTACTACTCAACTTCTAAGGCACGCCGCCGATCTTTTCCGACACGATCTTCGCGGCGGCGCGCAGCTCGGTGGCGATGGTGGCGGCTTCGCCGGCGGGGATGCGGTCCTGCCGCACCAGGGGTACGGTCAACGCCGCGACTGCGCGGCCGGAAGCTTCGACGATCGGGCAGCTATAGGCGAGGATACGGGTATAGCCGTCATCGTTTGAGAAGTTGCCGCCCTCTGCCGAGATTCGGTCGAGCGCCGTGACCGCCTTCTTGCCGCTGATGCGATCATTGGCGGCGATGACTTCGGCGAGCTCCTGGCGCCGGCCCTCGAGCTGGAATGCCGCCAGCACCTTCGCCGATGCATATTGCTGGGTCAGCGGAAACACCGCGCCGACCTTGACCGACCAGCCCATCAGCCATTCCGGCTCGATCCGCGCGATCACCATGAACTGCTCGCCGTGAAGCACGGTGAGATGGCAGGACAGCTGCACGCGGCCGGCAAGCTGCTCCATCACCGGCAGCGCCGCCTGCAGCAGCCGCTCGGTCGGCGGAAATTGCGAGGCGATCCGGAACAGTTTTAGGGTCAGCGTGTATTCGCCGGTCGCCGGATCGCGCGTGACATAGCCGCGGCGCTCCAGCGCCACCAGCATCCGGAAGATCTCGCCGACGGAGCGGCCGACCCGCTCGGCCAGCTGCTTCTGGCTGAGACCGCGCGCCTCGGCCGACAGCGCTTCCAGAAGATCCAGCCCCTTTTCAAGGGCGGGAGCGCCCGGTTGCACTTTCTTCGCCTTCTTCATCTGTGAAGCCTTGGGACATGCCAGCACATCATCTCCCTGCCGCATGCGGCAGGGAACGAAGACTGGATGTACCTGATCACCCACGCGCCGCAAAGTTATCTGCGCGGTTGGCTCGCGTAGGCAACCTCCACAGCTGTGAATTGCCTCAACGATCCACGGCGATCGGCATCGGCTCCACGCTTTTCACGGGCTGATCTGTGGAGAACAGGCGCCCGTAGGCCGCGACATCGCTGTCGATGCCGTTCGACCTCATGAGGTGCCACACCATGCTCTGGTTACTCGTGAGCACGGGGATTCCCGAGACCCTCTCGAGTTCGGCAATCACGGGGGCCGACTTGATGGCCGTGCAACTGATCAGGCAGGCGTCCGCGCGCGGATCGATCGCGCTTTTGGCCCAGTCGAGGATCGCCTCGGGGCTGAGGCCGGCCATTTCCGAATTGGTGTTGATCCCGAGATTGGCGCCGCGCCCGACCTGGAGGCCGTTGGCTTCCAGGAACGCGATCTCGCGGGCGTGCACCTCATCGATGTAGGGGGTCAGCAGCGAGACCCGCTTCGCGCCCAAGTTCGTCAACCCCGCCAGGATCGCATCCGCCGTGGTGAAGCAGCGGATGCCGGAGGCCGACTGTATGCGATCACGGATTCCGCCGGCGAGCTCCGGCGCGAAGGTCGAGACCGCCGTGCAATGGAATACGATGACATCGACCCCGGCATCCGCCAGCAGCTCGGAGGCGGCCTCGAGCCGATCGAGCATGCGCATCAGCTCGGGCTTCGAGCTGCCGCGCAATGCCAGCCGTGTCACCAGCATGGAGACTTGCCGCGGCAGCATGGCGCGGATTTCCGGCTCGGCCACCGAATTTCCGGATGGAACGAGCAAGCCGGCGCGAACCCGGCTGCCGTAGTCGATATCAGGCAAGGTCAGCATGGTCGTTGCCGTCAGGCCGCCGCGACGTCGTGCTGTGCGGCGTGCAGATAGCGGCGGTTGATGTAGTCGGCGGCCTCCGACTTGACGCGGTTGGGCACGGCGCGGATCAAGGAGCTGATCTCGATCAGCGCCTGCACCGCGGCATCGCTCGCATCCCCATCGCGGGGAAAGATCTCGTCCCTGGTGTACTCGTCCCAGGCGCGTTCGGCATAGCTCTGCGCGATCCCGGTTTCGGCTATCGCGATCGGGCTGACGCCGGCACGATTGGCAAAGAACCACTCATGCGCGCGCACGAAGGCGCGCATGAAGCGGTGCATCGTGTCCGCATTCGCCTTCGCCCAGCGGCTGTCGACATTTAGCGAAGTGAACTGGAAATAAGGCACTTCCCGGCGGGGCTCGCACAAGCTGGGATAGCCCTGGTCGATTGCCATGTAGTTCAGCGGTGCGCCCTGCAGGCCGGCATCGATCTCGCCGGACTGCAGCATCTGCCAGCGCGTCAGGATCGGACCAACAGCACGGATCTTGTAGTCGCGCGGATATTCCAGGCCGCGCGCGGCGAGAAGCTTCATGACCAGCGACGAGCTGCCCGCTTCGATCGAGGAGACGCCGACGGTCTTGCCGCGCAAATCCTCCACCGAGCGGATGTTCTTGCCGGTGATGAAGGAAAACGGCAGCCGGTTGACATTGCCGCCGACGATTTCGAGGAAGCCACCGGCCTCGCTGTCGAGGATCACGTGCTCGGTGATCCCGTAGCCGATCTCGGCGCAGCCATCACGAATGCGATTGGTCACCTCGTCGACGCCCTCATAGAGCTCGATCGCGACATCGAGCCCTTCGTCGGCGAACATGCCGCAGTGCTTGGCGATCCACACCGGCATGTTGAAGTAGTTCCGCGAGACCGCGGTGAATGTCAGTTTCTTCATTGAGTTACTCCTTCAAACGACCGAGGCCGCGCGGTCCTGCAGTCTCGCTTCCGGCGCGACTGAGAGCCGGATCGGCGTCCGCGCCCCCGATGTGATCACCGCGGCGCCGCCGAGCAGCAGCACGCCCGCGATCAGGAACGCGCCGGAATAACCGCCGGTGGCCGCGACCACATAGCCGGTGACGATCGGCGCGGCCGTGCCGAAGAGATTGCCGCCCATGATCAACAAACTGGTGGCGGCACCGTTGTAGCGGCCGTCAGTCATCAGGTCGGCGGTGAGTGCGATGTTCATCGCCATTGCTGTCGCCACACAGGCGAGCGAAATGCTGATCAGGGTCGTGATCACCCAGATCGAGTCGACCAGCGGAGCAGCTAGGATCACCGACGACAGCAGCAGCATCGCGGCGATCAGCTTGCGCCGGTCGGAGTTCCCTCGACCTGATTTCTTCAAGAGGCGGTCGCTGAACCAGCCGAGGCCAAGGCCGAGGATCGCCGCCACGCCATAGGGAATGGCGGAGAACAGGCTCGACTTCAGCACATCCATGCCGCGCGTCGCTGCGAGATAGCTCGGCAGCCAGGTCATGAAGAGATAGAGCGTGTAGCCGGCGCAGCCTTGCGTGAGCGCCAGCGCCCACATCGAAGGGCTGCTCAGAAGTGCCTTCAGCGCGGCAGATTGATTCAATTCGCCGGCTCCGCGCGCGGCGATGGCGCCACGGTTCTTCAAAATGAAATCGCGCTCCTCGGCACCGAGCCACGAGGCCCGTTCCGGCTGCCGATAGAAAGCGAACCAGAGCAGCGCGAGCACGACGCCTGCGGCACCGGTGATATAGAACGACTCGCGCCAGCCGAACGACACAATCAGCGAGCCCACCACGACCGAGCCGACACACAGCCCGGCATGGGCACCGCAATTGAGGAACGCCGAGGCGATGCCGCGCTCGCCCTCGGGCGCCCATTCGCGGATAATCTTGCCGCCGGCGGGATAGCTTGCGGATTCGCCGACGCCGAGCACCAGCCGCGACGCGAACAGCGAGGAATAAGTCGTTGCGAGGCCGGTCCAGATGCCGGCCAGCGACCACAATCCGAGCGTGGTGTAGGTGACGGCACGGCCGCCATACCGATCGGCGAGCATGCCCATCGGGATCAGGCAGATCAGATAGGTCCAGAGAAAGGCGGAGAAGATGTAACCCATGTCGATCGGCGTCAGACCATAGGTCTCCGAGATCGACTTCGCCGCAACCGAGAGATTAACCCGGTCGAGATAGTTGATGAACATCAGCACGAACAGGCCGATGTAGACAAGATATCGCTTCTGAAGGGCCACCCGCGTTTCTCCCGCCGTCTCTTGTGTTGTTGGCGGCCCACGATGTCACAAAGCTATCTGATAAATAAAACTCATAATCTTCATGTTGGCCATGAATATAATTCATATGCAGGGGCGCGAATAGCATCGTCGCGGGATGCGGCGCCCTCTCCCGCTTGCGGGAGAGGGTTGGGGTGAGGGTGTCTCCGCATTGGGACTTCCCGAGTGGAGAGAACCCTCACCCGGCGCTGCGCGCCGACCTCTCCCGCAAGCGGGAGAGGTGAAGGCACGCCGCGCTAGAACTGCTTCGCGATCAGCGCGCGGAACCAGGTCTGGCCGGGATCGAGCGCGAAGCGCGGATGCCATTCGAGATTGATCGCGAAGGTGACGTCATCAAGCGGAAAGCGAACCGCGGCGCAGGGCAGCGGCTTCTCCTGGTCGCGCGCCCATCGCGCCGGTATAGCGGCAACGAGATCGCTGTTGGCCACGATATGGCGCGCATCCCGCCAGCTCGGCACATTGAACACGACGTGGCGATAGAGTCCGCGGATGCGCAGCGCGTCATCGATCACATTGGTGCCGATGGTGCCGGCGACCTTGACATGCGAGAGCGAGGCGTAGAACTGCAGCGTCATCTTGCTGTGACGCGCCGGATTGGTCTTCCGCATCAGCACGACGAACCGTTCGTCCACCAAGCGGAGCCGCTCGCGCCGGCCTTCCGGATTTCCTGATGAGGCGAGCCGAACGTGAATTTCGTCGCCGACGATCTCATCCTCGCGCGGATCGCCGGTGAAGTGCGCCGCATTGATGCGGATGCCGGGTGCCTCCTTGCGCAGGATAGGACACAATCGCTGCAGCAGGTGGCCCGAGACATATTCGGAGATCCGCAGCGTGAAGGTCCGCTCTGCGGTCGCGGGATCGAAACTTGCTGACTTGTCGATGGTCCGCTCGATCTGTTCCAGCGCCGCATGGGTCGCGTTGGCGAGTTCGAGCGCGCGCAGCGTCGGCTCCATCCCGTCGGACGAGCGGACAAGCAGCTCATCATTGAACGTGTCGCGAAGCCGCCGCAGCGCGTGGCTCACCGCCGACTGCGTCAATCCCATGCGCCGCGCAGCCTTGGAAACGCTGCGCTCGGCGACGAGGACCTCGAGCATGATGAGTAGATTGAGATCGATGGTTCGGGGGCGCATGGCAGGCCGGCTATGGACGGAAATATTCTCCGTCTAGCCCTATCATGAGCCGATCCCGTTTCTCAAACGACCAGCTAGGCCGGACCGTCGCGTCGGCTATTTCTGTCGGCTATTTCTTGGGCGTCGGATACACCAACGATTGATCGTCGATGTCCTGAACCGGCAATTTCTCGACGCCGGCCATCGCGTGCAATTGCACCAGCGGCGGCATGGCCGCGGCGGTCAATTCAATCGAATGCGAATGCGACCGCCAGAATAGGGTTCCAATAACAATTACAACGGCAATAGCGAAGACTGAAGTCACTGAGCGGATCATGAGGCATCTCCCTCTCTCCACTCAGTTAGGTCCGTACAATCGGCTTAAGGTTTCGAGACACACGCCGATTTGAGAACAGCGCTACACCCTGGCGCTTGGCAAGGCGAACGCCGTCTCCGCCGATTCCTGCACGAAATTGTCGAGAATCACCGCCGCTCCAACCGCGACAACAACGGCTAACAGGCAGGCCATAACGAAGGCGCGCATCGTGTGCTTCTCCTCTTCACATCGATTTGTACCACAGTTCAGCGGATGGGTTCCAGCCGCGGACAAGAAGCCGTGTTCAGGCGGAAAGTGCGAACGCCTCGGCTTCGATGTCGATGAAGGTGCGCCCGAGCGCGCCAACCGATGCATAGAAATCCGCCGATTTGGCTCGTTCCAGGTCGATGAAGAAGCGCCTGATCCAGGGCGAAAGATGCCGCTCGAAGACGTCGCGGTCGGCGCCATCGGGCGCCGCGAAGCCGCCGCCGGCGAGGCCTGCCATGATCTCGCAGAGGAAGCCGGCGTGATCTTCCGGCTCCGTCCGCTCCGGTGTCTTTTCGACGCCGAGGCCATCAAGCGTTTCCCGCACCTGGACGAGCGGGCGTCCATACAATGTCTCGGCGAGATAGTGCGACGCATAGGGCAGCAGCGCCCCCTCCCCGAGACCGGCAAACAGCACAAAGAACTCGCGCGACGCCCGCTCTGCATTGGTCCGGCGGGCCGCTTCGGCCAGCGCGATATGCGCCATGCCGATCGGGCTGGCATCGCCGCGCAGGCCGGCGAGACGGGAAAGAAGCTGCCCGTCCGGACTGCGCGTCAGCAAGGTCGCGAGCAGCGCATATTCCTGCGCCCGGGCGCGATCGATCTCATCGACGATGCGCGCTGCCGCGCCCTTTGAAGTTGAATCCGTCATCGTTCGATCCGCTGGGACATGCCGACTTCTCGATCGCTATCGCGGCAATGCGCTGCCATGACGCCGCTTTCGGGGAGGATCCTGCGCTTCCTCGACAGGCGCTTGTTCGCCCTGCGTGCCCATGTCGGGCATTTCGTTCGACTGAACAGCATCAGCCAACGACGGGCCGTCTGGCGCGGGCGGCGGATCGAGAGCGGGCTCGCCGGCATCAGCCACCGCAGGCCGAACCGGACCGGCCGGCGACGTCGCGTCCGCAAGCGCATCCGGAATCTGCTGCAGCCGCCTCGAGACCTGCGCGAGGAGATCGGCAGCGTTTTCCGTTGGATCGAGCGGGCCGAACCCTGGAATTGCGGTCGGATCGTTGAAGTCCCACTGGTTCTCCGCAATGCCGATGAAGTCGCGAATGGCGGGATCGGTGGTCCAGGCCCGGCGCAATGCCGCACGGGTTAGTTCTGCAGGAACGCCGGCGCGCAGGAACGCGGCAATGTCCGTGTTGGCGGCGATCGATTCGATTGACGGCAGGCTGGCGAGGTCGAACGGCTCATCGCTCGCGGCGTCGGCCACAGGCGGCGCGGCCGCTTCTTGATTGTCCGTCGGAACGGCCTCGGCATTCCGGCGCTCTTTCGCGGCCTGCTTCAGCCGCGCCCAGCGAAGGAAAACATTGTGCTCTTCAGCCACGGTCCGCTCTCTCTTGTCCTACTCCGGAGGCATCTGCCGATCGCGCTGCCGCTTGATGAAGGGGCGCTCGACATGATGCTCGGCAACAAATCGCTCGACGATTTCAACAATAGCTGCGGGCATCGGCACCGCATCGACCAGGTTGCTGCCGGCGTCGGTGAACGCCTCTCCCTCGGCCGGATCCGCGGTGACAGCGAGCAGTTCGTAAGGCGGCTCGGAGCCGGTCGGGCGCAGGTTGACCCACAGGCTGGGCGAACCGGATGCGAGATTGTCGCGATAATTGGTGGTCTCAGTGCGGTGCAGTTCGATCGTCGCCTCGCCGGCATAGAACAACGTCATCTCTCCTTGCCTGTCGAGCGGCGTCCATGGCGCGGCCGACGGGCTTCCGGCGAACACCGAAACCGGCCGCCACAGGAAGTCGGCCCAGGCGCTCCTGCCCTTGCGCCGTTCGACCACGACACCCACGGAAATGCGCTCCAGCGCCGTCGATATCAATTGACTGCCTCCGCGTTCGCAATCGGCAAGCCGGTGATGAAGTTTTGCGGCTTCAGCCGCAACACCTCGTCGGCGGTCATGGCGAGCAGCAGATAGACCGGCTCGCCCCTGACCTTTTCGATCATACAGGCGGGATCGCGGAACGTCAGCCGGAACAGCCCGGTCAGCTGGGCGCGCGAGCCGTCATCCAGATCATCGCCATGCCAGATCGCATCGCCAATGCGGGTGGCGTCGGAGCTCAGCCCGACATACCAGTTCCATGACGCCTCGCGCAGTTCCGCCACAGGCTCGACATCGACCTCGATCGCCAGCAGATGCGCAAGCCATCGGGCAATGACATCGCCAAGCGCCGCCAGGCCGCGCCCGCCGGTGGCCAGATCGAGCGCCATGTCGAACCGGTCGCTGCGCTCCCAATAGCTGCCCGCCGTGGACTCGCTCAGCACGTCAACCTCGGTGGCCTCAGGCAATCCAAGGAGCGCCATCAGCGGCGACGCCGAGTGCCGGCCGGTTGGGGAGCCCCGTTCCTCGTCGACGGCGAGGACCGACGCTCCCTCGATCATGAGCTTTTGCGGGCGGAAAAGCAGCTCGGCGGCGCGCAGCATGAACGCATCGCCGCAATTATCGAGCGCATTTCGCAGGATCAGTTGCACCAATTGGCCGATGAAGAGCTGGGGAAAGGCAATGTTGCGCCTGACGATCGCAAGATAAGCGGCCTCGAGGCTCCCGTGCTTCACCAGGTGATCGCGCCAGGCGACCATCGTCTGCCAATTCTCGCGCGCGTCCGCGTCTACGATCGCATCGACCTGCGCGGCCGACACCGGTCGCCGCGGGTCACGCAGCAGCGCGCGATGCAATTCTTGCTCGGCCACGCATGCCTCCGGTGGGGGCATCAGTTCGGGCCGCGCCAGATAGGCCTTCAGGAAGTCGTCGGTGACCAGCAATCGCCCGCCCTCGTCGCGGTCGAGCAGATGATGGCCGCAAGCGAGCCAGAAGTCGCGCGACGCACTCACCTGCCGCTCCTACAAATCCGCCACGCCGGCATCGTCATTGACATGCTGAAGAGTATATACTTTCCACAAATTCCCGGCCAGTTTCGCCGGGCGTACTTACCGCGTAGCCACACGAGTTCGTGACCGCAATGACTGATTCTACCAGACGCGTTCTGATCTGTTCGTGCGAGGGCACGATGCCGCTCGACGGCGATGCCATCAACCGCGGCTGCCGCCACGAGCTGACGTCCGCAACACAGCTCTGCCGCGCCGAACTCGATCGCTTCCGAGCCATCGCCGCCGAGGACGGCCCGCTCACGGTCGCCTGCACCCAGGAAGCGGCGTTGTTTTCCGATGTGGCTGAGGAAAGCGGCCGTGCACAATCCATACAATTCGCCAACATCCGCGAGACCGCCGGCTGGTCTGGCGATGCCGATCGCGCGGGACCGAAAATGGCAGCGCTGCTTGCGGCGGCGGCCGAGACCGCACCACCACCGCCATCGGTCGAACTGGAAAGCGGCGGCGTCATCCTGATCTGCGGCCGCAACGAGACCGCGATCGAGGCCGGCAATCTGCTCAAGGACCATCTCGACGTCACCGTCCTGATCGAGCCGCCCGCCGCAATCGCACCGCCGCGATTGGACGAATTCCCGGTGGCGAAGGGAAAGGTGACCGCGGCGCGCGGTCATCTCGGCGCCTTCGAGGTCACGGTCGACGATTTCGCCGAAGCGGCGCCCTCCTCGCGCGGCACGCTGCTGTTCGGCCCCGCGCGCAACAATGCGCGATCCAACTGCGACATCATCCTCGACCTGACCGGCGGCGCGCCATTGTTCCCAGCCGCGGATTTGCGCGACGGATATCTGCGCGCCGATCCCGCCTCCCCCGCGGCGATGCTGCAGGCTGTGCTGAAGGCGCGCGATCTCGTCGGCACGTTCGAGAAGCCGCGCTACGTCACGTTCGACGCCAAGCTGTGCGCGCATTCGCGCTCGGGACGCATCGGCTGCACCCGCTGTCTCGATCTCTGTCCGGCGGGCGCGATCACGCCGGCCGGCGACCATGTCGCGATCGATGCGAATATCTGCGCGGGTTGCGGCCAATGCGCGGCGGCCTGCCCGACCGGCGCCGCGTCCTACGCGCTGCCCCCGGAAGACGCGCTGATGCGCAAATTGCGCGCGATGCTGATCGCCTATCGCGAAGCCGGCGGCGAGCAGGCGATCGTGCTGGTGCATGACGATGTGCACGGCGCGCCGCTGATCGACGCGCTGGCGCGGTTCGGCGACGGACTGCCGGCCAACGTGCTGCCGTTCGCGGTCAACGAGGTCACGCAGATCGGGCTTGAGAGCATCGCCGCCGCCTTTGCCTATGGCGCCTCCGCGATGCGCTTCGTGCTGCGGGCGAAGCCGCGCCATGATGTCGCGGGCCTGATGCGGACGATGGCGATCGTCGATCCGATCCTGGCCGGGCTCGGCTTCGGCGCAGAGCGGATCGCCACCATCGAGACCGACGATCCGGATACGCTGCTCGAGACGCTGCGCGCGATCCCGCCATTGCTGTCTGCGCCGCGCCCGGCCAGTTTCCGGACCATGGGAAAGAAACGCGACGTGCTGCGTTTTGCGCTCGGCGAATTGCACCGCGCAGCGCCAGCCCCCGTCGATATCATCCCGCTGCCCGTGGGCGCACCGTTCGGCGCCGTGGAAGTCGATGCCAACGGCTGCACCCTGTGCCTGTCCTGCGTATCGGCATGCCCGACCAGTGCGTTGCGCGACGATCCCGAGCGGCCGGTGCTGCGTTTCGTCGAGGACGCCTGCGTCCAGTGCGGCCTGTGCAAGTCGACCTGTCCGGAGAAGGTGATCACGCTGGTGCCACGGATCGATTTCGGCGCGGCAAGAGCCCCTGCCCGCATTCTCAAGGAGGAAGAGCCGTTCTCGTGCATCCGCTGCGGCAAGCCATTCGGCGTCAAGAGCACGATCGAGCGCGTGGTCGCCAAGCTCGAAGGCAAGCACTGGATGTACAAGGATTCGCCGCGCAAGCTCGACGTCATCAAGATGTGCGACGATTGCCGGGTCAACTTCGTCGCAGAACAGGGCTTTGAATCCTACGGCGTGGCGAGCCCGACGGTCCGCACCACCGACGACTATCTGCGCGAACGCGATGACGCGCAACCACCTCGCCGCGGCAATCGCGACCGAAAATGAGCAGCTATTCCGCCGGTGTCGCCGTAGGCTCGCCGCGCCGATCCTCGGCCGCAAGCTTCTTGGCGAGCCATTGATCGTGATGCTCTTTTGCCCAGTTGAGGTCGACCTCACCGGTGCCCATTGCCTCGAAGGCGCCTTCCATCCCGACCGTGCCGATATAGATGTGGGCGAGGATCAGGGCGATGAACAGGACGGCCACCACGGCGTGCACCACCTGGGCGAGCTGCATGCCGAGGATATTGGTCCCGTAGAACGGGAACAGCAGCAGGAATCCCGATGCTGACACCGCAATGCCGGCCGCAATCGACAGCCAGAACACCATTTTCTCGCCGAGATTGAAGCGGCCCGCCGGCGCGTGTCTGTTCTTGATGAAGCCGCCGCCCTGCTTGAGCCAGTCGATATCCACCTTCTCCAGGAGATTGTCCCTGAGGAAGATCACGAGGATCAGGACAAGGCCTAGCACGAAGGCAAAGCTGGTGAAGTTGTGTACGTATTTGGCGAGCTGCGAGATATCGGAAAACAGGTCGGGCCCGACGAGCGGCAGCACCACGGCCTTGCCGAAGGTGATGTTCAATCCGGTCAGTCCGAGGATCACGAAAGACGCTGCCGTCAGCCAGTGCGCGAAGCGCTCGAACGTCTCGAAGCGAACCACTTTCTGCCCCGAGCGCCCGGCTGAGATCGGGAGCCGTCCGAGGATCAGATAGGCGATCACCAGCAACGCGACCGTGCCGACGATCACAATCGCACCGCCCCAGCGCAGCAGGACCTGGTGGAAATACTCCCAGGTCCGGCCCGCCGGCTGGATCAGCACGCTGGCCCTGGTGTCGGGAATATCGATGCGGCCGGTGATGCGCGGCACCTGCTGCAGCAGTTCGCGTTGGCTGGTGACGCTTGCGGTCGGGTTGGGTGCGCCGTCGGAACCGGACTTCTGCGCGAGCACAGGCGCCGCCACGATGATCGCAAGCAGCGCCAGGACGAAGGTCGCCAGACGAAAGCGTGCGAAAAACGTCATGACCATTACCCTGTTCTCATCCCGCGCCCGTCGCGGGCCCGCATCGGCCTGTCCGCTCAGACCCCGACATCCTTGTGATAGGCTGTGGTCCAGCCCCAGGCACCGGAACCATAACCCCGCTTGCGCACCCGCTCGCCGTAGATCTGCGCGATGATGTCGCCGTCGCCGGCGAGCAGCGACTTGGTCGAGCACATCTCCGCGCACATCGGCAATTTGCCCTGGCCGAACCGGTCCGAGCCGTATTTGGCGAATTCCGCCGCGCTGCCCGGCGCCTCCGCCCCCCCGCCGCCGGCGCAATAGGTGCATTTGTCCATCTTGCCGCGGGTGCCGAAATTGCCGACCTGCGGATATTGCGGCGCACCGAACGGGCACGCGTAGAAGCAATAGCCGCAACCGATGCACTGATCCTTGTTGTGCAGGACGATGCCGTCCTCGGTCGGGAAGATGCAGTTCACCGGACAGACCGCCGCGCAGGGCGGGTCGGTGCAGTGCATGCAGGCCATCGAGACCGAACGCTCGCCGGGCTTGCCGTCATTGATGGTGACGACACGGCGGCGGTTGATGCCCCAAGGCACATCGTTCTCGTTCTTGCACGCGGTGACGCAGGCGTTGCAGTCGATGCAGCGGTCCGCGTCGCAAAGGAATTTCATGCGTGCCATCGTCTCGTCCTCTCACGCGGCCCGGATCTGGCAAAGCGTCGCCTTCGGCTCCTGCATTCCGGTCGCAGGGTCGTAGCCATAGGTCGTCAGCGTATTCACGCTTTCGCCGAGCACGATCGGATCGGCGCCTTTCGGATATCTGGCGCGAAGGTCGTCGCCCTGGAAAAAGCCGGCGAAATGGAAGGGCATCCAGGCGACGCCCTTGCCGACACGCTCGGTGACCATCGCCTTGACACGGGTCCGCGAACTGTTCTCCGCGCCGGTCACCCACACCCAGCCGCCGTCCGTGATGCCGCGCTCGGCGGCGTCGGCCGGATTGATCTCGACGTACATGAACTGCTTCAGCTCGGCGAGCCACTTGTTGGAGCGCGTCTCCTCGCCGCCGCCTTCATATTCCACCAACCGGCCGGAGCTCAGGATCAGCGGGAACTGTTTTGAGATGCCGCGGTCGACGGCGGCCTTCTGGACCGAGAAGCCGATATTCGGCATACGGAACTGCTTGGCGTCGGGCAAGGTCGGATAGTCGGCGACAAGGTCCGGACGCGGCGTGTAGATCGGTTCACGATAGACCGGGATCGGATCGGGCAGATTCCAGGCGATCATGCGCGCCTTGCCGTTGCCGTAAGGCGAACAGCCGTGCTCGATCGCAACGCGCTGGATGCCGCCGGACAGGTCGAGCGACCAGGACACCTTATCGGGATCGGCCGAATTGACGCGCTGGATGACCTCCATTTCCTGCGGCGTCAGGTCCTTGTCCCAGCCGAGCTTCTTCAGCACGCCCAGTGTGAATTCGGGATAGCCGTCCCTGATCTCGGAGCCAACCGAATAGGAGCCCTCGGCGAGAAGGTTGTCATGAAACTCCCGCTCGACCTCCTGCCCGTTCTCCATCACTTTGCGCTTGACGACACGCTCGACACCGAACCGCGCGCGGAAGGTGCCGCCGCCGTCCTTCACCGAAAGATTGGTGTTGTAGAGGATCGGCGAGCCCGGATGCCTGAACTCCGGCGTGCCCCAGCACGGCCATGGCAGGCCGTAATAGTCGCCGCCGACTTCCGGATCATCCTTCGGCGCCCGCAACGTGACCAGGTCGAACTTGTGCTGGTTCTTCATATGCGCCTTGAGCCGCTCCGGCGATTGCCCGCAATAGCCGGTCGACCAGCCGCCGCGGTTGATCTCGCGCAGGATGTCCTCCGCCGACACCGCGCCGTTCTCGACCTTGATGTTCTTGAACATCAGGTCGGCAAAGCCGAGCTTCTTGGCGAACATATACATCACGTCGTAATCGTTCTTGGATTCGAAGACCGGCTCGACGATCTTCTCGCCCCATTGCAGCGAGCGATTAGAGGCGGTGCGCGAGCCGTCCATCTCGAAGCTGGTGCAGGCCGGCAGGAGGTAGGTGCCGTTCTTGCGCTCGGAGAGCACCGACCACGCGGTCGGATAGGGATCGCACACCACCAGCAGTTCGAGCTTCTCGATACCGCGCACTGCTTCAGGCATCCGGGTGATGGTGTTGACGCCATGCCCCATGACGAACATGGCCTGCACCGGATTGGGCTGGCTGATCTGGTCCTTTGGCAACAACGTCGCGTCGAACCAGCGCGTGCTCGGAATGCCCGGCGTTTCCATCAGCGTCTTGGTCGGGAAACGCGACTTCATCCACTCGTAATCGACTTCCCACACCCGGCACCAATGCCGCCAGGCTTCCTCGGCAAGGCCGTAGTAGAGCGGCAGCGTCGTGACATCGAGGCCGAGATCGGTCGCGCCCTGCACGTTGGTGTGGCCGCGGAAGATGTTGGCGCCGCCGCCGGCCATGCCGACATTGCCGGTAGCAAGCAGCAACAGGCAACTGGCGCGCACATTGGCGGTACCGGTGGCGAACTGCGTCTGCCCCATCGCCCAGATCAGCGTCGCCGGCTTCTGCTTGGCGAACAATTCAGCGATATGCTTGACCTGCGCCTGCGGCAGGCCTGTGACGCGCTCGACTTCCTTCGGATTCCACTTCGCCGCCGCCTTGCGGATATCATCGAGGCCGTAGACGCGCTGGCTGATGAATTGCTTGTCCTCCCAGCCGTTCTCGAAAATGTGCCACAGCATGCCGTAGATGGTGGCGATGTGGGTGCCCGGCCGCACCCGGACATATTCGGTCGCATGTGCTGCGGTCCGCGTCATCCTCGGATCGACCACGATCATGTTGGCGCGGTTGAGCTCCTTGCCCTCGAGGATGTGCTGCAACGAGACCGGATGCGCCTCGGCGGGATTGCCGCCCATCAACAGGATGGTCCGGGCGTTGCGGATGTCGTTGTAGCTGTTGGTCATCGCGCCGTAGCCCCAGGTGTTGGCTACGCCGGTGACGGTCGTCGAATGGCAGATGCGGGCCTGGTGGTCGGAATTGTTGGTGCCCCAGAACGCCGCCAGCTTGCGGTTGAGATAGGCGGCTTCGTTGGTGAACTTGGCCGAGCCAAGCCAATAGACCGAATCGGGGCCCGCCTTCTGACGGATCTCCATGAGCTTGTCGCCGATCTCGTTGATCGCGGTCTCCCAGGAAATCCGCGTCCACTGGCCGTTGACGAGCTTGACGGGATAGCGCAGGCGGCGCTCGCTCAGGACGTCATCGCGGACCGCGGCACCCTTGCAGCAATGCGAGCCGCGATTGATCGGGCTGTCATAGTCCGGCTCCTGCCCGATCCAGACGCCATTGGCGACCTTGGCGATGACAGAGCAGCCGACCGAACAGTGGGTGCAGACATTCTTGCGGGTCGTGACGGGTGCGCCCGGAGGCGGCGGCGGGCCAGCCTCCGCTTTGCGCACGCCATTCAGCGCGAGATCACCGAGCGCCGCGAGCGTGCCGGCAGCGATGCCCGAACGCATCAGAAAAGTGCGTCGATCCAATCCGCCGCCCGGCCTGTCCGCTTGCGCGAAAACCGGCTTTGCACTTCCTCGACGACGATCCGACTTCCTGATCAGCACGAACACCTCCCTCTAGCGGGCGCCGGGGTAGCTGTTGACGCGGTAGAAGTCTCGAACCTCAGCGGAATCGGCCTGATAGCGCGCCCTGCGCTTGTCCTTCATGTTGACCGATTGCGCTGGTGCCTGCAGCGACACCAGCGTGCCGACGGCGGCCACGCCGCTTCCTGCTATGGTCAGGCGAAGCAAATCACGCCGAGGAATTTTTCGCTCTGGATTTTCCTTCTCGGGATTTTCCTTCATCGCGGCGCGCTCCACACAAGGTTCGCTATTGCTTAGGTTACTCCGCGCGATGCCGGACTTCAATTGCGATCCGTCACCCCGCATTGCAGCAAGCGTTACCGGATTTCCAGTGCGGTTTACCAGCAGCGGCTTTTCGAATTCGCACGATCGCATGGCACCTCCGCGCCGCGACAGCCGGTCGCAGCCGATCGGGAAAACCTGGACGTGCTGTTCTCTGGGGATAACCGGCAGGCGCGAATTTCTCGAGGCATCTACCCCCAGGCAACGGGCAAATTGAGCAGTCCGCGAAACGCCCAGCCGCCGATCCGCACCGGTTCGTTCTCGGTGATGCGGAGGTTCTTCAACCTGGCAAAGACGGCCGGAAGCGCAACATCGGCGACCATGGCGCGCGAGGCCCAGGCCCCGGCGCAGAAATGCGGGCCGGCGCCGAACGCGATGCTTTTGCTGGTATCACGGCCAAGGTCGAACTCATCAGCGCGTTCGAAATGCTTTTCGTCGCGGTTCGCCGAGCCGAACATCAGGAACACCCGCTCCTCCCGCTCAAAGGCAACGTCACGGATTTTCCACGGCTTGGCGATGCGGCGTGGCGACATGCCGATCGGGGAGATCCAGCGGGCATATTCCTCGAATGCCTGCATCCAGGCGATCTTGCCATCCATGACCAATCTCAGTTGATCGGGATGCGTCAGCAGCGCCCACGCGGTGCCGGCGATCGCATCCCGCGGTTCGTTTTGACCACCGCTGATCGAAAGCTTGATGTTGGCGCGCACGCTCTCCATCGGCATGCCGCATGCGAGCATCACGCCGAGCAGACTTTGATCGGGCTTCCTGCTGAGCAGCGGCAGCATGTCATCGATGGCCGCATCGATGCCCGAAGTGGCGGCATGACACCGCGCCTCGACGGCGGGGTCTCCGATGTAATTGGCGATGCCGTCGATCATCCCCTGCGACCACGCGTTCATGTCCTGGAAGCGCATGTTGGTCAGCCCGGTGATCGATTTCAGACACTCGGCCGAGAACGGCAGTGCGAAGTCGCGCACGAAATCGCATGCGCCCGCGGGCTCGAGCGCGGCGATGATGCGGTCGGCATGAGCCTGGAATTGCGCCGTCCAATGAGATTTGACGGTCTTCGGAGACACCGCGGGAAAGATCGCCTTCCGCTCCGACAGGTGCGCGTCGCCGTCCTTGCGCATCATGTTGTGGCCCATCAGCTTGTTCATCAGGCCTGCGGGCTGGTGCGAACTGAAGACATCGATCTGTTTTTCCGAGACGAAGATGTCGTCGCGACTGCATAGCAGCGTGCTGCCGAGCTGAGGCACGAACGCGATCGGAGCATCCCGACGCAACTTCGCAAGCATCGGATAAGGATCGCGCCAGAATGCCGCGACGTCGATATCGATACGAGGCGCAGTGCTCACGGTTTGGCCCTCCCGGTATTCCCTGGAGAGTACCCGAGGGGCCGGCGCGACGTCTGTCCCGCTGGTTGGGGACAGGCTAGAGCGCCATGACTTTTCTTCGAACCGTCATCCCGCTCTAGCTCTTTGTTTGAGCATGATCTTTTTCGGAAAGCCGGTCTCCACTTTTCCGGATCATGCTCTAGGCTGTGTGGACTCTTGGGATTCTCAAATCAGATGGAACGTGATTCAAGGCTTTCTTTTAGGAGGAAGCCTTGGGCGTTACGGATCGGCTCGTTCTGAGCGACAGGCAATGGGACCGTATCTCCGGCTTGATCATCGGTCGGCCGGACCAGCGTGGTTCGACAGGCCGCGACAACCGGATGTTTGTCGAGGGCGTGTTATGGATCGTGCGAACCGGTTCGCCGTGGCGTGATCTGCCCGAAGCGTTCGGCGAATGGAACAGCGTCTTCCGACGTTTCAGCCGGTGGAGCGCCAAGGGGGTCTGGCTAGGTATGTTCGAAGCG
>NZ_AUEZ01000106.1 GCF_000426245.1 Bradyrhizobium sp. Ai1a-2
ACATCCGTGCGCGCTGCTTGCAAGAGGAGGACGAATGTGGTTGGCAAAATTCCGACGAGCTGATCTCGCAGGTCCGAGTTCTCAATAGAGAGTCCAAAATTCTCCCGCCACCCGCTCAACATGTGCACTGAATTAGTGGAAATCTTTCAGGGCTCGCAAACAAAGGAGGAAAGCATGCAAATATCATCCCGTCCCAACCGGTTTGGCGATCGATTCGAACAGTTCATTTGGTGCATGATTCTTGTGGCTGGCGCTCTGGTCGCGGCTCCAGCCCACGCACAACACCATGAGCCGGGCATGCACCATATGCACGGGTCTGACGGTGCGCCTGTTGCGAGATCGGCAAATACCGGCGAGCTGCCCGCATTGAAGATCCTCCTGCCGCAATCGGGTAATACCATCGGCGAGCGTGTTGCTTTCGTTTTCCAAGCCGACGATAACATCGCAGAAATGACCATGAGCTCTGCCAATCCGAGCGTTCATCTGCATGTTGCGATGGACGAAACCGAGCTCATGCCAATGGCAGACCAGCTGATCCAGCTTGGTGATGGCCGCTATCTCTATGTTTTCGATCTCCCTGCCAAGCCTGGTCGGCACACAATAAGACTCTATTGGGCGGATCCGCAGCATCACACAATCTCCGAGACGGTACAGACCCTCAACGTGGTTGTGAAGGAATCAAAATGAGCAAGCCGTCAATCATTGGGGGCTTAGGTGTGAACCATTATCAGGAACGTCTTGCGCGTGCGCTAGCTGATCCGGAAGGATTTCGGGCGGAAGCTGCGAAAGAGGTTGATTGGATCGAGTGGCCGAGAAAGATCTTCGATCCATCAATGGGCACCTACGGCCGTTGGTGCGCCGGCGGAGCAGTCAACACTTGCTACAACACGCTCGATCGCTATGTCGCACACGGCAGCTGGGCGGCGGCCGTTCCGGCGAAATGCGGATCACGCGGTTCTTCGCCGCGCAGTTCCTCGGCGGCTTCAATGGGCGCCTCCTGCATGCGAGGCGTGACGAGCGCTGATCTGACGTGAGTTGCGGCGCTCGCGATCGACTTGCAATCACAATTGAGTCATCGCGCCCCTCGCCGATTTTACGCCGCGACTTCCTTCCGACGCTTCCACGAGCGAAATTTTCAGCCAAAATGGGAGCAGCAAAAAAGCCCTCGAAAACGGAGCGCTCTCAAGGGCTTGAAACTTGGTTGCGGGGCAAGATTTGAATTTGTGACCTTCAGGTTATGAGCCTGACGCTTTCGATCAAATACCTAACGCGGCGTGGGCCGACCCAGTTGAGATGATATTATATCAACAGAAGCAATGAGTCGCAGCTGATCACTGGCGGAGAGCCCCCCCGATAGCCCCGAGCACCTTCCAAAAAGCCAACCACATACGGCTGAGCATCACACCGCGGTTCCGGAGCCCAAGCCGGCAGGAACTCTTTGATCTTCCAGATCGCTCGCTCGACCGCCCCTGGAGATACAAACTGCTTCGACCATCTCCTAGCTAGCATGAAAAACGGGTCAAATAGCAACGCGGCGCTGCATTCGGGTTTGGTCATCGTATTCGATCCAGCAAGTATTTTTTCTCTGCTCTACGCCGGATCCCTGCAACGGCTGAATACTTGTTGAACTAACCCATTTCCTGCCTTCTCTACTCATCCCCGTCGCCGATCGCATTTCTGCAATTGGCGTTCGCGGGGGCGGTCGTGGCAGTTAATTCAATCCATTCGGAAGCCTTCTCGCGCGGCGCGCGCATGCTGCGCACTGCGCTTGGCCCGGCAATTGCGACTTTCCTCGAAGACCCCTCGATCGTCGAGGTGATGCTCAACCCCGATGGTCGGCTGTGGATCGATCGGCTGTCAGGCGGCCTGGAGGATAGCGGACGGACGATGTCCGCGGCCGATGGCGAGCGGATCGTGCGCCTGGTCGCGCACCATGTCGGCGCCGAGGTCCATGCCGGAAGCCCCCGCGTCTCCGCCGAGCTCCCCGAGACGGGAGAGAGGTTCGAGGGGCTGCTTCCGCCTGTCGTCGCGGCGCCTGCCTTTGCGATCCGCAAACCCGCCGTCGCGGTGTTCACGCTCGATGACTACGTCGCCGTTGGTGCGATGACCGCAAGTCAAGCGACGGCTCTGAAGGCCGCTGTCGCTTCGCGCAAGAACATCCTGGTCGCTGGTGGCACGTCGACCGGCAAGACCACGCTCACAAACGCACTGCTCGCCGAAATCGCCGGCACCACTGATCGCGTTGTGCTGATCGAGGACACGCGCGAGCTACAGTGCCGGGCGCCTAATCTGGTCGCGCTGCGCACCAAGGACGGCGTCGCGTCGCTGTCGGACCTGGTCCGGTCCTCGCTGCGTTTGCGCCCCGACCGCATTCCGATCGGGGAGGTGCGGGGCAGCGAAGCCTTGGAGCTCCTCAAAGCCTGGGGCACCGGCCATCCCGGCGGGATCGGAACGATTCACGCAGGCTCCGCGCTGGGCGCGCTTCGACGCCTCGAGCAGCTCATCCAGGAAGCCGTCCTCACCGTTCCCAAGGCGCTGATCGCCGAGACGATCAATCTCGTCGCGGTGCTGCGCGGCCGCGGCAGCGAACGCCGCCTCGCCGAACTTGCTCTCGTCGCCGGCCTCAATCCCGCCACTGGCGATTACCGTGTCCAATCCGCCGGGGCGGGCGGCGAACCCTCGCTTCCCGGAGAACCCTCATGATCCAGTTTGCTTCCGCGATCCGTCGTGTTCAACGCCGCTTCACCGATGCCGCGGCGATTGCCCTGATGTCCATCGCGTTCGCGCCTGCGGCCTACGCCTCCGGCTCCTCGATGCCCTGGGAGACGCCGCTCAATCAGATCCTGGAGTCGGTGCAGGGTCCGGTCGCCAAAATCATCTCCGTCATCATCATCACCGTGACCGGCCTGACGCTTGCGTTCGGCGACACGGCCGGCGGCTTCCGCCGGCTGATCCAGATCGTCTTCGGTCTGTCGATTGCCTTCGCCGCCTCGAGCTTCTTCCTGACGTTCTTCAGCTTCTCCGGCGGGGCGCTGGTCTGATGGCTGTCCTTGTCGATCCAGAGGTGCCGGGCTTTTTCGCGCCGGTTCATCGCGCGCTCACCGAGCCAATCCTGATGGGCGGGGCGCCGCGCGCGGTCGCGATCGCCAACGGCACGTTGGCGGCTGCCATCGCACTCGGGCTGCGGCTCTGGATTCCCGGCGCACTGATCTGGGCCGTCGGCCACATCGCCGCCGTCTGGGCGGCCAAGCGCGACCCGCAGTTCGTGGACGTCGTTCGACGCCACCTCCGCTATCCGCCTTACCTCGGAACATGAGGCTTCCATGCTGAACCTCGCTGAATACCGCAATCGACCTGCCGGTCTTCCCGATTTCCTGCCGTGGGCCGCGTTGGTCGAACGCGGTGTGGTCCTCAACAAGGACGGATCATTCCAGCGGACGGCGCGCTTCCGTGGTCCGGATCTCGACAGCGCGACGCCTGCGGAGCTGGTCGGGGTGACGGCCCGCCTCAATAACGCGTTGCGCCGTCTCGGCTCAGGCTGGGCGATCTTCGTCGAAGCCCAGCGCGTCGCTGCTCAGAACTATCCCTATAGCGCCTTTCCCGATCCCGCATCCGCGCTGGTCGATCTGGAGCGACGGGACGCTTTCGAAGAGGCTGGCGCACATTTCGAGAGCCGCTATTTCCTGACCTTCGTCTGGCTCCCGCCGGCCGAGGACGCCTCGCGGATCGAGGGCTGGCTCTATGAAGGCCGCGCGCAGAACGGCGTCGATCCCTACGAGCTGCTGCGCGGCTTCGTCGATCGGACCAATCGCGTCCTGCAACTGGTCGAAGGGTTCATGCCCGAGGTGGCGTGGCTCGACGACGGAGACACGCTGACTTACCTGCACTCGACCATCTCGACCCGGCAACAGCGCGTCCGCGTCCCGGAGACGCCGATGCATCTCGACGCGCTGCTCGCGGACGAGCCGCTCGCCGGTGGCCTCGAGCCGCGCCTCGGCAGCCACCACCTTCGCACGCTCTCCGTGGTCGGTTTTCCGACCGCGACCCATCCCGGGATCCTCGACGAGCTGAACCGGCTTGCCTTCCCCTACCGCTGGTCGACGCGGGCGATCCTTCTCGACAAGACCGAGGCCGTAAAACTGCTGACCAGGATCCGCCGGCAGTGGTTTGCCAAGCGGAAGTCGATCGCCGCCATCGTCAAGGAGGTGATGACGAACGAGGCCTCGACACTGGTTGATAGCGACGCGGCCAACAAGGCCACCGATGCCGATCTCGCCTTACAGGAACTCGGCACCGATGACGTCGGCCAGGCCTACGTCACCGCGACCGTTACCGTCTGGGACGAGGATGCCGGCCGCGCCACTGAGAAGCTCCGTCTCGTCGAGAAGGTCATCCAGGGTCGCGACTTCACTTGCATGCCAGAAGGGGTGAATGCGCTCGAAGCCTGGCTTGGCTCGCTGCCGGGCCACGCCTACGCTAACGTCCGCCAGCCGCCGCTCTCGACATTGAACCTGGCCCACATGATTCCGCTCTCGGCGGTCTGGGCTGGACCTGCGCGCGACGAGCATTTTCGTGCCGCCCCGCTGTTCTTTGGCAAGACCGAGGGCTCGACGCCGTTCCGCTTCTCGCTGCATGTCGGAGACGTCGGACATACCTTGATCGTCGGCCCGACTGGCGCCGGCAAGTCCGTGCTGCTTGCGCTGATGGCGATCCAGTTCCGCCGTTATCGCAAAAGCCAGATCTTTGCCTTCGATTTCGGCGGCTCGATCCGCACCGCGGCGCTTGCCATGGGCGGCGATTGGCACGATCTCGGCGGCAGCCTGTCGAACAGTGCAGATGACTCCGTCTCGCTTCAACCGCTCGCGCGCATTGGCGATGCGGCGGAGCGCGCCTGGGCCGCTGAATGGGTGACGGCAATCCTTGCCAAGGAAGGCGTCATCATCGATCCGACAGCGAAGGAGCATGTCTGGTCGGCGTTGACCTCACTGGCGTCCTCGCCCGTCGAGGAACGGACAATCACCGGCCTGACAGTCCTGCTTCAATCGACCGCGCTCAAGCAGGCGCTGCAACCCTATTGCGTCGGCGGCGCGTCCGGCCGGCTACTCGACGCTGAGGTTGAGCAGCTCGGCTTGGCGTCAGTCCAGGCTTTCGAAACCGAGGGCCTGATCGGTGCTGGCGCTGCGCCCGCCGTGCTCACCTACCTCTTCCATCGCATCGAGGGACGGCTCGACGGCCGGCCGACGCTCCTCATCATCGACGAGGGCTGGCTCGTCCTCGACGATCCGGCCTTCGCCCAGCAGCTTCGCGAGTGGCTGAAGACGTTGCGGAAGAAAAATGCGTCCGTCGTGTTCGCCACGCAATCGCTCTCCGACGTCGACGGCAGCAACATTGCGCCCGCGATCGTCGAAAGCTGCCCCACGCGCGTCTTCCTGCCGAACGAGCGCGCGATCGAGCCCCAGCTCACCGCGATCTATCGGCGCTTTGGTCTCAATGATCGCCAGATCGAGATCATCGCGCGAGCGACGCCGAAGCGGGACTATTACTGCCAGTCGCGACGCGGCAACCGGCTGTTCGAGCTGGGGCTCGGTCCCGTCGCGCTCGCCTTCTGCGCGGCATCCTCAAAGGCCGACCATGCCGCCATTGAACGGCTGCTCGCCGAGCACGGCCGTGAGAATTTTACGCCCGCCTGGCTCGCCGATCATGAGCTCCTTTGGGCCGCCGATCTCATTCCTGACCTGACAAACCTGGAGGTGCAATCATGACCGACCGCTCGACGCGGCGCGCTGGCTTACTGGCCGCGACCGCCCTGTCGCTTACCCTATCGATTCAGCCGCTTTTGACGGGGCCGGCGTCCGCGCAGGTGATCGTCTACGATCCCAGCAACTTCAGCCAGAGCGTTCTGACAGCGGCGCGCGAACTGCAGCAAATCAATAATCAAATCCAGATGCTGACCAACCAGGCCCAGAGTCTGGTGAACCAGGCGAAGAACCTCGCTAGCCTGCCGATGTCGACGCTGGCTCAGCTCCAGTCGACGATCGCACGGACCCAATCGCTTCTCACGCAAGCGCAGAACATTTCCTTCAACGCCCAGCAAATTCAAACCGCGTATTCCAGCAGCTACGGCGCGGCGCCGACCACCGGGTCCAACGCGACGCTGTTCGCCGCCGCCCAAACCCGTTGGCAGAACTCGGTGGGCGCTTTCGAGGACTCGCTGAAGGTACAGGCCGGCGTCGTCGGCAATATCTCGACCAACTCCAGCGCGATGACGTCGCTGGTGTCGGCCAGCCAGTCCGCGAGTGGCGCTCTGCAGGCAGCTCAAGCCGGCAACCAGCTTCTCGCCCTGCAATCCCAGCAGCTCTCCGACCTCGTCGCGGTTCTCGCCGCGAAGGGACGAGCGGACGCGCTGGAACAGGCGCGTGTGACGGCAACGGAGTCGCAAGGCGCCCAGCAATACAAGATCTTCGCGACGCGCAGCGGCTACCAGCCCGGCAACGTCACCATGTTCAGCGGCAACTAAAGGCGCGGATCATGGAGCGTTCGGATCTCTGGCGCGCAGTCGCGATGGTTATTCTGTTGGCAGTCTTTATGGCCACGCTGTCCTACATCCATCGGCGTCCGACGCCGCCGCCGCGGGAGCTATCTGACGCTCCGGCCATCTCCGCACCCGACGATCTCTCGGCCGAGCTGCGCCGCTGCCGTGCGCTTGGCCCCCAAGATGCCGAAGATCCGCACTGCCAGGCGGTCTGGGAGGTGAACCGCGCGCGCTTCTTCGGCAGGCCGGCGCGGCCACTTCTGCCGCAGGCCGCGCCGGCCACCCCGTCGACCACAGGCGCTACGGAAGGAGGGAGGTAGGCCATGAACAATGTCGGCGTCATCGATACCTTCCTCAATACCTTCACCACCTATATCGATTCAGGTTTCGGCCTGATCAAGGGCGAGGTCACCTATCTCGCCTCGACCCTGATCGTCATCGACATCACCTTGGCCGGCGTATTCTGGGCGTGGGGCGCCGACGAAGACATCCTCCAGCGGCTGGTGAAGAAGACGCTCTATATTGGTTTCTTCGCCTTCATCATCACCAACTTCAAGAGCCTCTCAGGCGTCATCTTCAATAGCTTCGCCGGACTTGGCCTGAAGGCCGGCGGCTCATCGATCTCCACAGCGGACTTCCTGCGGCCCGGCCGGCTCGCGCAGGTCGGTCTCGACGCCGGGCAGCCGCTGCTCGATGCCGCAAGTCAAATGATGGGCTTCACCAGTTTCTTTGCGAACTTCGTCCAGATCGCCGTGCTGATGGTGTCCTGGCTCCTGGTGCTGATCGCCTTCTTCATTCTGGCGGTGCAGCTGTTCGTCACGCTGCTGGAGTTCAAGCTGACGACGCTTGCCGGCTTCATCCTCATTCCCTTCGCCCTTTTCAACAAGACCGACTTCCTTGCCGAGAAGGTGCTGGGCAACGTCGTCGCCTCCGGCGTGAAGGTGATGGTGCTCGCTGTCATCGTTGGCATCGGCACCGGTCTGTTCTCCCAATTCACCACCGCCTATGCCGGCGGCCAGCCGACCATCGAGCAGGCGCTCTCGGTCGTGCTCGCGGCGCTCGCCATGCTCGGCCTCGGCATCTTCGGTCCCGGCATCGCAACCGGCCTTGTCTCAGGGGCGCCGCAGCTTGGCGCGGGCGCTGCCGTCGGCACCGGCCTTGCCGTCGCCGGCACGGCGATGGCGGGGAGCGCGGCGCTTGGTTTGGCCGGAAGGGGAGCGATGGCGGCGAGCTCCGGCGCCGCGGCCGCCGCACGTGGTGGTGCGGCGATGGCGGGCGGTGTGTCCTCTGCCTACAGCCTCGCATCAGCCGGTCAATCCGGCGCTGGCGGCGTCGCCTCCGGTCTCGGCGGCGCCGGCCGTGCTGCGGCAAGTCACGTGGCAGCTCCCGCCAGACGCGCCGCTGCGCAAGTGGCCAGTGCAATGAGTGAGAGCTTCACCTCTGGCGCCCGCGCCGGTGTCGCAAGCACGGGTGGTTCCTCGACCATGGGGACCATTGAGCGTGGCGCGGCCGCAAACGATGGAGCCGCGCCTCAAGCGGCAAGCGAGAGCGGTCCGCCCGCCTGGGCCCAGCGCGTCAAACGCAATCAGGCGATTGTTCACGGCACTCAGACCGCAGCCCAAGCCCTCAAGTCCGGCGACAGCCATGGCGGCGGCCACTCCGTCGACCTCAGGGGAGGAGAATAATCAATGTCAGTCTTTCGGCGATCGTCGGTCCGCTACGGCCGCACGCCCGAACCCGAAACCCCCTATCAGCGCGCGGCCCAGGCTTGGGACGAACGCATCGGCTCGGCCCGCGTGCAGGCGAAGAATTGGCGGCTGATGGCGTTCGGTTCGCTGATCCTTAGCTGTGGCCTCGCCGGTGGGCTCGTCTGGCAATCCACGCACGGCACCGTCGTTCCCTGGGTGGTGCAGGTCGACAAGCTCGGCGAGGCGCAAACAGTGGCGCCCGCTGTGGCCGACTACCGGCCGAGCGATCCGCAGATTGCCTGGTATCTCGCCCATTTCATCGCGATGGTGCGCTCGCTTCCGGCCGACGCGATCATCGTGCGGGAGAACTGGCTGAAGGCGTATGATTTCACGACCACGGCTGGCGCCATGGCGCTGAACGATTACGCCCGTGCCAATGACCCCTTCGCCAGTCTCGGCAAGCAGCAGGTCGCAATCGACGTCTCCAGCGTCATCCGCGCCTCGCCCGACAGTTTTCGCGTGGCCTGGGTGGAGCACCGCTATCAGGACGGCGCGCTCGCCGGCACCACGCGTTGGACCGCGATCCTCACCATTGCGATTCAGCCACCCACCGACGCCGATCGGCTCCGCAAGAATCCGCTCGGCATCTACGTCAACGCCATCAACTGGTCGAAGGAGCTGGGACAATGAGCCCGCCGTTTTCCTCACATGCCGGAGGTCCGGCTTCGCCTCTCTCCACAGTTCAGCAGAGCCGGAAACACGGCGATACGTGCTTCCCTAAATCCGCAATGGCGGCTTTGCTGATGTCCGTCTCGGCACTCGGCGGCTGCGCGCACAATTTCATCCCGCCCGACATCAACTACGATAGCGCGGAGCCGGCAACACTCACCGTCGACCCGCCCGCACCCGTCAAGATCGTGGAATTGCCAAAGCCCCTGCCGCTGCCCGGGCAGTTGAAGCCGCTCGCCGCCGGCAAGCGCGTCCCCGAAGCCGCCGACCCAAAAGTTCGCGTCAAACAGGCTAACGCCGCAGCAAGGGTGCAGCCGGTCCGCAACGGTTTTATCAACGCGGTCCAGGTCTATCCTTTCTCCGGCGGAGCGCTCTACCAGGTCTATGCGGCGCCCGGTCAGATCACCGATGTCGCGCTCCAGGAGGGTGAGCAACTCACAGGCTCCGGGCCGGTCGCCGCCGGCGACACGGTGCGCTGGATCATCGGCGATACCGAGAGCGGGGCGGGCGCGACCAGGAAGATCCACATCCTGGTCAAGCCAACGCGGCCGGAATTGATCACCAATCTCGTCATCAACACCGACCGGCGGACCTATCTCCTCGAGCTGCGCTCGACCGAGAAGACTTATATGGCCTCGGTCTCCTGGCAGTATCCCGAGGACCAGCTCATCGCGCTTCGCCAGCAGAACGCGACGGCGGAGGCTGCCGCGCCAATCGCGGCCGGCGTCGATCTCGGCTCGATCAACTTTCGCTACGCGATCGAGGGCGATGATCCGGCGTGGCGTCCGCTGCGCGCCTTCGACGACGGCAACAAGGTCTACATCGAATTCCCAAGCGGGATCGTCCAAGGCGAAATGCCGCCGCTGTTCGTCATCGGTCCCGCTGGCGGGTCCGAGCTGGTGAACTATCGGGCGAACCGCAACTACTACATCGTCGACCGCCTGTTCGCCGCCGCCGAATTGCGTCTTGGCGACAAGGATAGCGAGCGGCGCGTACGCATCGTCCGCACCGATGAAAGGCCGCGTTCATGGCGATAGGCGGCGAAGACAATCATCAAGGCGACATCCCACCTGTCGCCCCGCCGGATCTTCGGCTCCGAGGCGAGCGGCCACCTGTCACGCGCCTCTCGCGCAAGATCCTTGTCGGCCTTGGCGCGCTGTCTGCCCTCGCAGTCGCGGGTGCGCTCGGCTACGCGCTGCAGACTCGCAACAAGGCGCAGACAGGCCAGGAGTTGCTCAGCACACAGAATAGCCCTTCGGCCGAGGGCCTTGCCGCCTTGCCGAAGGATTATACCGGCCTGCCGCGTCAGGCGCCGCCGCTCGGGCCGCCGCTGCCCGGCGATCTCGGCAAGCCGATCCTCAGCGCCGGCGCTGCACCGAACACCGTGGTCCCCGGAGCGACGCCTGATCCGGAAGGACAGCACAGAGCCCAGGAGATCGAGGCGGCGCGGGTCAGCCGCCTGTTCGCCCAGACCGTTCAGCAACCGCAGAGCGTCGGCCAAATCCTCCCGAATAGCTCAACTGCAACCGCGGCGACCTCGGCCACGACACCGCCCGTCGATGCCGGTTCCGCCCAGAACATGCAGGACCGCAAGGCTGCCTTCCTCAACGCTTCGACCGACAAACGCACGGTCAGTCCAGACCGGCTTGAGGCCAAGGTCTCGCCTTATGTTGTACAGGCAGGTACCGTGATCCCGGCTGCGCTCATCACCGGCATTCGCTCCGATCTGCCCGGCCAAGTCACCGCCCAAGTGACCGAGGCTGTCTATGATAGCCCGTCCGGCAAATATCTTTTGGTGCCCCAGGGCGCCAAGCTGATCGGCCAGTACGATAGCTCCGTCGCGTTCGGCCAAAGCCGAATCCTCCTGGTCTGGACCCGCATCATCATGCCGGACGGCAATTCGATCGTGCTTGAGCGCCAACCCGGCGCCGACACCGGTGGTTATGCCGGGCTCGAGGATGAGGTCGACAATCATTGGGGCATGCTGTTCAAGGCCGCCGTCCTCTCGACCATGCTCAGCGTTGGAGCCGAGGCAGGCACGAGCCAGAATGAGAACAATCTCGTTCAAGCGATCCGCAGCGGCGCGTCCAACAGCATCAGCCAGACCGGCCAGCAGATCGTGCAGCGCCAGCTCAACATCCAGCCGACACTGACCATCCGGCCAGGTTTCCCGGTCCGTGTCATCGTCACGCGCGATCTGGTGCTTGCGCCCTACCGGAAAGGAGCAACACCGTGACGAAGCTCAAGCTTGGGCCGCTCGAAGACGATAAGCCGGTCAAACTCACTATCGAGTTGCCCGCGGCGGTCTTCAGGAGTCTCAAAAGTTACGCCGAGATTCTGACTCGTAGCGGAGAGGCGACCACGCCGACCGAGCCCGCCAAACTGATCGCGCCGATGATCGAGCGCTTCATGGCGACCGACCGAGCCTTTGCGAAGGCCCGGCGAAGTGCTGCTCAGTCCGTCCCCGGGGTGGCCGAGAGATCCGGATAGCGCTCGCGAAGCAGGTCGAGCAACGGACGCAACGATGGATTGCAGTTGTCCTCCCGCCAATAGGCGCGGAAGCTCAGCCGCGTCGGCCCCTCGGCATCATGCACCTCGCGGAAGGTGACCCCCGGATAGGCAGCGCCCGTCGCACTTTCCAACGCCAGCAAGATACCCCAGCTCACGCCGACCAGGCTCAGAAGCCGGTCGAGCACCACATCATGGCGAAGGGGCGGGCACAGATCGGACCCACCCATTTTGCTGATGAGTAGCTTGTGGAATTCCGGTCCTGGGCCGCGCTGTGACACCAAAAGCGGTTCGCGCCTCAGTTCGCCCCAGTGAACCACGTCACGGCCTGTCAGCGGATGGTTCGCGGGGAGAGCGGCGACGACCCGTTCACTCCAGAGCAATAATGACTTGTCGCTCCACCTTGGATTGGGCTCGGCCACGAAAGCGACGTCAATGGCGGAACTGGCGAGGTCCGAGATCAGATGGTCACTCAATCCGTCGACGAGATGCGTTTCGACATCGGGGAAGCGGTGCCGGTGCTCGAGGAGGGTGGCCCTTAGATTGCCGGCTGAGAGGGAGGTGTGGATGCCAATGGTCAATCGACCGCTCTCACCGCGCGAGCGGTTCTTGACACGAGCCGTCATTGCTTCCGTCTGATCCACGATGCGCTGGGCGGCATCGAGGAATTCCTGGCCTTCGATGGTCGGTCGCGTGCCGCCGTTGGTGCGCTTGAAGAGAGTGACGCCCAACTTGTATTCGAGAATGCGCAGGCGTCGACTCAGCGTCGACTGCTTGATACTGAGCGTCTCTGCCGCTTGGCGTAAGCTTCGGTGCTGGGACGCGGTGATCGCCCAGCGCAGCTCTCGCAATTCCAAAGGCACGGTCGAAGCCTTGCGGCGAGTTGGCGGTGACCAAGTTTTTTCTTGAATAGGTCACTCCATTTGCTTCCCGCCGCTTGAGCGGGCCGCGGGATCAAAAAGATCAGGAGCGACGGTGACAGGGCTAACTCGACGGTCAGAAACGCGAGAGTTCGGTGGGTTGGTAGCCACCCTCCAGCCAAGAGGCTGAAACGCGTCCATTCGATGAGCGCGCTCCCCAAAACCAATGGTTCGGGCATCTCGGTTGAGCAGACAATTGCGACGACTATTGGTCGCTCGCTCCCCGTTACCTCTTTTCAATCGATCAGGGGAGCCCGTTCGTCTGACTGATGATCGCGTCGAGCTTTCTGGGCACATTCGATCACTTCGGCTGTGATTGGGATGCCGACGCGCCGGCGCTCTTGCTATTGAGCGCAATGGCCGCGGTGAGCCTCCCTATATCCTGGAATCATTGGAGCAGTTCAAACGGAGTGCTGATGTGAGCATGACGGCGGGCCTGTTTGCGTGGAGCTATGCCCGCAAAATACAACCTACGTGATTGCATGACGACTCGGCTTCATGGCATCCTATCGCCAAATCAGATATGTCCATCGCATTAGTTGATGGCTGACCCTGGAACCCTTTTGCTTCCGGCCGACGGCCTCCTTCAAGGGCCCAAGGTCCCGTGTCAGCTTTTCGCCCTTGACGTTGACCGATGATCGCCGCCCCAGACGACCGGCCCCGTTCTAGCCGGCTTTCGTATCACTTCGATGGGCGCTTGAGCTACTTCGGATGGATACTCTGGTGGGCGCCAGCTGGTGGCTGCTCCGTCGACCGTTCATGGGCGCACATTTCCGGCCGATCGAGAGACGCCGAGCTATCGCGACATGATCGACGACGAGATCGTCGAGATGATCAGGAAAGCATCTGCGCCCATGATGTCGGACGAGATCGTGAGCGGCCTCGCCCGGAAGGGCATCACGACCGCCGCGACGGATCCCGTCCAGTATCTGCGCCGAATGGCGATCAGGAGAAGGGAGGTGGTAAGGTTCCACGGCAAGGGCTACCGGGACGCCGCTAGGCCGTGGAAGCCGGAAGGTTACGAGCCGACTGTAAAAAAGGGCCGCTTGACATGAGTTTCAAAAAACAGACCGCGACGAACGAGCCAAAAGATTGCAGTTGCCGGTGGAAAGGTACGACAGCGAGAATTGGCGCGTAAGGAAACCATCAAAGCCAATTCATAGAATCTGAGACCGCCCTTTCGGCAGCGGCAACACGCCTCAAGGTTCCGGCACAATTCTCATCACGCCCGGACTAAATCTTTTAAGAGCCCGATACTCTTCCGGACGATGGATTACTTCTCGTCACCGACGATACCTTGGACCTTGTCTAAAGCCCGCAAGCCGGCGCCCCCACGTCGCAAGACGAAATAGCACTGCCCGGATGAGCGCGCTTACCCCCAGCGGCAGGCGACAGTGCGGGGTAACAGATCAGCAGCTTGCGCCCGGCTTGGTCGCGCAGACGGAAAGACAGATTTGGGCCGCCCTGCGCATCGCGCAACGCGACCATTCTGTTACGCCGCGCCAGCTTAGTATTGATATGGCTGCCGTGACCTTGGGGTCGCCGACCAAGTCCAATCAATGTGCTCCACTCGTTAGTCCGCGCCGTGAAAGAAAACGCGAGTTCCTCGAGGCCACGTCCGTTGGTTTCCGATCGGACTTGCTCCAATTTCCCAACCCGCGCCGCCCCATAGGACGTCAACTACACCAAGGTCGCCCTTATCATCACGAACGAAAAATATGTTGGGCGCTGAGTTGGTCTGCAGCGCCCCGCTTTCTCCATTGGCCTGCAGCTCTAACAAGCGCCAGAGATCCGCCAGTTTGGTCCCATCGGGAATGCCCAGTTCTCCAACGATCGCGTTGTTATTTGAGGGATCCTTCAAGATGTGGATCTGCAGACATCTATTGACCGCGGTTTCGAACTTGACTGCAAACCTGCGCATAAACATTGCGCCAAGCCACGAGATCCTGACGCGGGCCGTCGGTGTGATGTCTTCCTTAAAGTGTTCCCGCGCGACGAATGTTTCAGCCTTTACCGTCTTGCCAGCCTTCACCTTCAGCGAGCATTGGGCTCTGACATTTGGCACAACGGGCTCATTTTCAGTCCTGTTCTCTTCCGCAGTCGCGCTGAACCCAAACATCACCAGCCAAGAGATGAGATACGGAATAAGCACCAAGCGGCGCGCGGTTAAGTCGCCGGCAACCTGCACGAAATTACTTCCATTGATTAGTCTGCGATTGATTCTTCGCCGGCTGGCTCGCGATGCTTGCCAGCACTCAGCGTGGGACGTAGCCGTTCGGACGGATCGCGACCTACCCTTAGCTTCAACTCTGCTAGGTCAATAAATTCATCCGCCTGCCGCCGAAGTTCGTCGGCGATCATCACCGGCCGACTCGCGATGGTGGAAACAACGGTGACGCGGACGCCGCGACGCTGCACCGCTCTGACCAGGTGACGGAAGCCGCCGTCGCCGGAGAACAGCACGATTTGGTCAACGTGCTCGGCGAGCTCCATGGCATCGACCGCGAGCTCAATATTCCCCTGCACCTTGCGGCGACCGCAGGCATCCACGAACTCTTTGGTCGGTTTTGTTGTAACCGCGCAGCCATTATAATCGAGCAAATCGAGGAGCGGCCGGGCCGCCGAATATTTCTGATCCTCGACAATCGGCGTGTAGTAGAACGCCCGCAGCAGTGTGCCGCGGCGCTGAAATTCCCCAAGCAGGCGTTCGTAGTCGATCTCGAAGCCGAGTATCTTGGCAGTTGCGTGGAGGGTAGGGCCATCGATAAAGAGCGCAATCTTGTCGAAGGGTGACATATCCTAATTCACGCTCTTCATCTGTCGTCTCCGAGTGCTTCCGGGCGATGCTGTGACAGTCTGCTACGATCGGCGCGTCTATACTTCGGTCGCGTGGGCTGCACCTCAATGAACATGGTACGTAACGAACGAAAACACTCATTTTTCGCCTGAGTGTGTCATCGCGGCTTGCGACCTTTGCTAACTCATCGGATCGTTTGCTGAGAGTACGGACTGAGGCGAGTCATAAGCGCTCGAGATAAGCTTATAACAACAGCACGCCTTCTGCTCGAGGAGCTTGCGTTCATCGATCTGCAAGGCGCCCCGCGTCTTGCTGATGAGCCCTTGTTCTTCGAAGCGGATTAGGGTCTCGGTCACTCCGGCTCGACGCAATCCCAAGACGGACGAGAGATAGTCATGCGTAACTGCCAACACACGAGCGTCAACAGCATCACTCGCAAGACATAGCCAGCTCGCGAGCCGCTGTTCACGATCGTGCCGAACACCACACAATCCTGTCTGAACGCACTGGAATGTCAGCGCTTGAACGTACTCATAGAGACGCTCTCGGACTTCAGGACGCTCCTTCATCACCCGATGCAAATCCTCAACACGAATCCTGTGCGCGCTTCCGGGAAAGAGAACGACAGATTGATGTGTTGAAATATGTCCTCCCCACAAAAACGAAGCGCCGACCACGCCTCGATACCCTATTACCGCTGTTTCGAGCATGCTTCCGGCCGCGACAATCCTTAGTGAGACGAGGCCCGCTTCAATAAAATAGACGTGCTCGACGTGCCGCTTCGGTTCTTGCAGAATCATACGTTCTTCTACAACGACCGGTTCAAGGCATTTCCCTATTGCCGCGAGGTCTTCCAGAGAAAGACGCGCCAGAATTGCATTTCTGATAAAAGGTCGCTTCTTCGGCTGTGCCGTAAAAGGCCGTTGAAACATCTGCCGCGTGCCGGACACGCGCTTGAGCGCTGCGTCTCTGGAGCAGTCAGGCGCCCCGGGGGTGGCGCTCTCGCGGTCAGCCATTGTCTCTCTCCTGGCATACGGTTTGAGCCCCGCCCGCTCACCGTAAGGAAGAATTGATTACGACCGCTTCAATTGAACGGATGTATGCGTGGCATCGGCACTCGCTGGAGCATCAGCGTCACATCGTCGCCCCTGCTTTGTGGTAGGGGCACGCAATCCGAGCCGAACCTCAACGTATCTCACGAGCGCGCGCTGCCCGGCTCAGCATCAAGGAGTTCGACTGGGAGTGGCCAAGTATTCTCTGCTTACAACGCTCCAGATCAGCCTTGCTCATCTGTCATTCGTTGCTTCGTGGAGAATGCGTTCATGTAGGACCTGTTCGCTGAAGAATGCTCGGACGAAGATTGTACGTAAGGTACGGACAATCTCGTCCCTTAACGAGTGTGACGTATCGGCTTCAGATTTGACCGTTTCGTACAAAGCGTCCTACGCGCGGCATCGTCACGGTGAGGTGGAGCCTTCTGCCAGCACAGCAAAAGAGATTTCAATTGCTTAGTCTATCGCGGGACGGATCCTAATCCGAAGGTAGAAGATAAAGGTAGCTCTTATCCCATCGACCATTGCTTCGAGGCGGTGACGTTCGAAATTACCCGCAACGGTTGATCGTCCGGTGGTTGTGATGCTATATGCACGCACGCCGGAATGTTGAGGTATTATTTCAGATGAATTGGATCGACGGGCGCGCAGAGCCGCTGCGGGCGCTGACAAGCTTGCGCTTCTTCGCAGCGATCATGATTGTGCTGTACCACGCCAAAAGCTATTTTCGTTGGCCTTGGCTCTCCGAAGTGCCGGAAGCCGCCGTGTTCGGCGTGTCATTTTTCTTTGTGCTGTCGGGCTTCATTCTGACGCACGTCTATAGTTCGAAGCCCTTCCCGGGATATTGGCGATTCATCGGACTGCGGATCGGCCGCCTTTGGCCCGTACATATCTTTGCGGTTGCAGTCGTCGGCGCGGCCTTGTTGTTCCCGGATGGTCGCCTGATTAGGCACGATTATCTCTGCTTCGATCGGAACGATATCCTATTCAACCGCTGGGTTGAATTCGGCCTGGTGGTGGCCTTAATGCAATCTCTGTCGCCGTACATGGCGCATATCTACGCTTGGAACTCAGTCTCTTGGTCAATCTCAACCGAGTTCTTCTTCTACTTGGCGTTCCCCTGGCTCATCGTCGACATTTCGCGCTCATGGCACTGGAAGCTTTTTGCATCGTAAGCGCGATTTTCCCCGCACGTTGACGCCGGCGGTTTTGATGGATTGCCCTAGTATCGGGGCGATACCGGTCCGTTCAGGCAGTGGCGGCTTTGTGGAAGTTGAAGGGCAGCAGGTCGGTAATATCGGCGTCGCCGGCGCGCTGAGGCAATTCGG
Source organism: Bradyrhizobium sp. Ai1a-2 (assembly GCF_000426245.1). GTDB lineage: Bacteria > Pseudomonadota > Alphaproteobacteria > Rhizobiales > Xanthobacteraceae > Bradyrhizobium. Next base: position 17,555 of record NZ_AUEZ01000106.1, read on the forward strand.
TGAGGACGTGGCGCAACCACGCTAACGGCTCGACACGTGAGGCGCGGCAGGTCAGCATCAGGCTGTAGACGACGGCACTGGCCTTGGCTCCGTCCACGGTATCGCTGAACAACCAACTCTTCCTGCCAGTTGCAAAAACCCTGATGTCGCGCTCCAGAAGATTGTTGTCGATCGGCATGCTGCCGTCCCC
>NZ_AUEZ01000107.1 GCF_000426245.1 Bradyrhizobium sp. Ai1a-2
TTCAGAAATTCAACAGAACCCGGGGCATCCCCAAGGAGAATATGCAAATGTCCTTTGCTATCATTCGCGGTCGAAGTGGGCGGCGACATGAAGTCGATTTTGGCGAATCACCCGTTCGCGTGGAGATTCATGCGAGCGAGGAGACTGTCGAAATCTTCGTCGAAGCGGACGCTGAGACAGCGGCGGAGGAGCGCCGACGCTTCGCCATCATCAATATCCCGCGCCACCAATTCAGCCGAGCTACCGGCGATGCGGCCCGACGCGCAGCCGATAAAGTCCCCTAAAACGGCGACATTATTGAGACCTCAGAGCGACGCATCATCCCAGGACGTCTTGGCCGGCATCGTCGAGCGTGTCACGTTCCACAACGCCGAAAACGGCTTCTGTGTGCTGCGCGTCAAGGCGCGTGGCCATCGGGACCTCGTGACGGCCGTCGGCCATGCTGCGACCATCGCCGCGGGCGAGTGGATCACAGCCACAGGCGATTGGATCAATGACCGGACCCACGGTCAGCAGTTCAAGGCACGGTTCCTGCGAACATCGCCGCCGACGTCGGCTGACGGCATCGAGAAGTATCTCGCCTCGGGAATGATCCGTGGCGTCGGACCGGGCTATGCCAAGAAGCTCGTGCGCGCCTTCGGCGACAAGGTTTTCGACATCATCGAGTCGACCCCTGCCAGGCTGCGCGAGGTTGGCGGCATCGGCCCGGTCCGCGCCGCCAGTATCTTGGCTGCCTGGGCCGAGCAGAAGGCCGTCCGCGAGATCATGGTGTTCCTACACAGCCACGGCGTCGGAACGGCACGTGCGGTGCGGATCTTCAAGACCTACGGTTCCGATGCGATCCAGGTGATGACCGAGACCCCCTATCGGCTGGCACGCGATATCCGCGGCATCGGCTTCAAGACGGCCGACGCCATCGCCATGAAGCTCGGCGTCGAAAAAACAGCGATGATGCGGGTGCGCGCTGGAATCTCCTGTGCCCTGACCGAGGCGATGGATGACGGGCATTGTGGGTTACCGACTGACGAACTGATCCCGCTCACGCAGAAGCTTCTCGAAGTTCCCTCGGGCCTGATCCGTGCCGCGCTCGAACTTGAACTGCGAGAGGGGACCGTGGTCGCAGAGCGGGTTGGTGATGCGCCGTGTATTTTCCTCACCGCTCTTCATCGGGCCGAACGTACCGTTGCCGATCGCCTGTTGCATCTGGCCAACGGCGCGCCACCGTGGCCAACGATCGATCCCGACAAGGCCTTGCCTTGGGTGGAGAAGCAAATCGGAATGTCCTTCGCGGAAAGCCAGGTCGCCGCGGTTCGCCTCGCCCTGATATCCAAGGTCGTGGTCATAACCGGCGGACCCGGGGTGGGCAAGACCACGATCGTCAAAGGCATCCTGAATATCCTGGCGGCGAAGGGCACCAACCTGCTGCTATGTGCGCCGACTGGCCGCGCCGCCAAGCGCATGACCGAGGCGACCGGCTTCGAGGCCAAGACCATTCACCGCCTGCTCGAAGTCGACCCCAAGACAGGTGGCTTCAAACGCGGCGAGAACAACCTGCTCGACTGCGACCTCTTGGTCGTCGACGAGGCCTCGATGGTCGACACCATGCTGATGCGGGCGTTGCTGAAGGCAGTTCCGGACGGGGCCGCCATGTTGATCATCGGCGACATCGATCAGCTGCCTTCGGTCGGTCCCGGCCAGGTGCTGGCCGACATCATTTTCTCCGGCGCCGTGCCGGTGGTACGGCTCACCGAGGTTTTCCGGCAGGCCGCTCAGAGCCGGATCATTGTCAGCGCCCATCGCATCAATCAGGGCGCAATCCCCGATCTCAGTCCGCCGGAAGGCGAAGCCGACTTCTACTTCGTCCAGGCCGATGAACCAGAGAAGGTCGTTGCTCGCATCATCGAGCTCGTGAAAACTCGCATCCCCAAGCGATTTGGCCTCAATCCGATTCGTGACATCCAGATCCTGTGTCCGATGAACCGGGGCGGTGTCGGCGCCCGATCTCTGAACGTCGAATTGCAGGCCGCTCTCAACCCTGCCGGCGAGCGCAAGGTCGAACGGTTTGGCTGGACCTTCGCCCCTGGCGACAAAGTTATGCAGATCGAGAACGATTACGATAAGGAGGTCTACAACGGCGATATAGGCACGGTGGTCGACGTCGATTCTGCCGAAGGTGAGCTCACCGCAGAATTCGATGGCCGCATTGTTGCTTACGAATTCGGCGAACTCGACATTCTGGCCCCGGCCTATGCGGCGACGATTCACAAGAGCCAGGGATCGGAATACCCCGCCGTCGTGATTCCGATCATGACCCAGCACTACGCGATGCTTCAACGTAACCTGCTCTACACCGGCGTCACCCGCGGCAAGAAGCTGGTCGTTCTGGTTGGACAGAAGAAGGCCGTTGCCATCGCGGTACGGAATGTTTCCGGGCGGCGACGGTGGTCCAAGCTCGCCGAGTGGTTGCGCGAGGCTTCATCCGACCATGCGCCGATTGGCACGATGGTTTGATCTTGGCGCGCGATCCGCAACAGAGCCGACCATCGTCAACTTGCCAGCGCGAATTCGAGATGGGTCGGCGATGACGACAACAATCACAGCATGGACGTCGAGACGTTGGCTCCCGCACTTATTGCATTCGGGAATGCTCATACGGGCTACCAACACCGAGCTGAACCAGAACCGCGCTGTAGATCGGCGTGGCTTTTGCCACCCGGTCAATATTCGGAGCCGCGACACACGTTCGCGTTGCCCCGCGCACCAAACTCGCGAAGCACGTTCTCGTCGACCAAATACGCGGTCACGGAATCCGGTGCGGCGCAGCCTCGCCCACCTCGGCTTCTTCATCAAACGCGCCGAGGTCGGCCAGCTCCGCAAGCGACCGCTTCAGGCTCCGCGGAGGATAGGGTCGTCCTCGTTTTGGATACGCTTTGGCATATTCGATCGCAGCCTCGACCTGATGGCGCTTGAGCGACGGAAAATTGTCGACAATCTGCTCGACCGATTGCCCACGGGCCAGGGCCGCCACCATGTAGACAGGAATTTTGGTGCCCTTAATGAGGGGCTCGTTGCGGTCACTTCCGATTTGTCCCCATCGGCGCAATTCGTCGAGACGATGAAGACGGCTCTTGAGGTCGGCGTCGATCTTGCCGAGATCAAGCTCCACTTCGCCAAACGCGACTCGGTGCGCGTCGAAGGAGAGCTGCCGGATCGCCTCATAGAGCCTGCGCCGGCCGGCAGGGGTAAGGTCTCTTTCCAATCTGTCGGCGACCAGCAGAAAGCGCATCTCCGCCCGGCCGAGGAGGCGCTGAACTCCGCTTCCGACCCGTCGCTGACGTGCGCGAATGATGCCGGTATCAACGGCCTTGTTGAGCGCAGCCGCCGACCGGTTCAGCACGTAACCTGCTTCCGTGAGAGTCAACGCTTGGGCGGAAGACATGGCGGACCTCCATCCGTAACTCATCCTCAATTTAGGGATGAATTAGGAGATCGGCAAGGTGCAGCGTTAAAGAATTCCCCGGGCGAGGCCACCGCCCCCGCCCGTCAGTTCTTGTCCTAATTGGCACACCCGCAAAATCGAATTGGGACACCGAATAAAAACGCCGCCTGCTTGAAATAGCTTGCAGGCGGCGCTTATCGAGCCCGGGAGGGTGATGCAAAATCCCGACTCCCATTAGTCAGCACAACCTATGCCAAGGTTTTATGTCTCGGGGCGGGACACTTGCGGGTTGGGGATAGAATCGAAAGCGGCCGCCCACAGAGGCACCTAGCCTGTCTCTGTCCAATCTGCAGCTTCTTCGTCATCGTCATGCTCTTCATCATCTGCCGGCAAGGGATCCGGCAATTCTCCCGCCAACATTCTGTCCTTGCTGAGCAGGCCGGCGTCCTCCAGCGCCTCCATGTTTGGAAGATCGCGCAGTGTCTCCAGGCCGAAGTGCGACAGGAACGCCTTGGTCGTCACGTAGGTGTAGGGCGCGCCGGGTTGCGGGCTACGCGGGCCGCTCGCGATGAAGTCCAGCCCGCGCAGACGGCCGATGGTGTCGCGGCTGACCTCCTTGCCGAAGAAGGCGGACAGCTCGCTGCGGGTGATCGGTTGGTAATAGGCGATGCAGGCCAGGATCAGCGTTTCGGATTGCGACAGCGCCTTGCTATCGCTCTCGCCGCCGAGCGCGGTGCGGATCGCATCGCCAAAAGTTTTCCGGGTGCGATGCTGCCAGCCGCCGGCCACGCTTGCGAGCTCGTAAGGCCGGCCGCGCAGCTCGGCGCGGATGTTGTCGATGATCAGATCGAGGTTGCAATCGCGGCCGACGACGCGCGCCAGGGTCTCGCGGCTCACCGGCGCGGGTGCGGCGAAGATCACGGCCTCGACCCGGCCCATCCATTCGCGCCAGCGCAGCTCCGGCGGCAGGTCCGCCAGTTCGAGATCGAGATCCGTCTTTGCTCGCATGCGCCGTCCCATGTCAGAGCCCGTACAATCGGAAGGTCGACCGGCCGGTCAGCTCGCGCACGGCGCCGAGCGACACCAGTCGCTCGAAGAGCCGGCGCATGCTGCGGTCGCTCGCGGTCTTGCCGGCGCCGGCCGGCTGGGCGTCTTCCATCATCAGGATCGCCACCATCGTGTCGGCGTCCTTGCCGCGCAGCTTCGGCGCCGCAGCGAGCAAGCGCTCGGCCCGTCGCGCAAGGTCGACATAGAGGTCCGCCGCACCTGCGGCCGCGCGCGCATAGGCCAGGGCGCAAGCCCTCGGCCAGCCGTCGTCCGCCGCGCCGGATTTGGCCGCGGCACGCAGATCGCCGCGGCGGACCTGGCCCGCGATCAACGGCACCGCCATCGGCCATTTCAGGCGATGGGCGAGCACCATGTCGGCGAGCCACAAGGCGAGGGGTTCGCTTTGCGGGACGAAGCGCAGGCTCGCCGCCGCAATCTCGGCGGCGGCTGTGATGGCGCTCCCCTGCCCGACCATCAGCTTGTCGGCCTGGGTGACGACGTCCTCGAGCGCGTCGCTGAAGCGCACCTCGAACAGCGCCGACAGCCGCAGGGTCCAGTCCTTCGACGCCATGGCCCTGCGCTCGCCGAGATGCCGCCAGGCTTTCAGGATGCGGCCGCCGGGGCCTGGATCGTCGTCATCGCGGCGCAGATACCAGGCATCGCGCAGCGCCGCCTCGTCTTCGGTGCGGCCGCCGTGCCGGGCCAGCACCGCGGCATTCGACAGCGACAGGCGATGCCGCCACAGCGCGCCGAGCGGATGCTCGCTGCGCGCGATCGGATGGATCGCGGCAAGCGCCGCGCCGGCCGAAAACATTGCGTCATCAAGGCTCTCGGACGTGAGGGCCTGCCGCACCCAGCCAGGAAACGGCGGGAAGGTGGGCGGGGCATGGAGCGTGAGTCGCGTGCGTGGGGCCATGTCCGAGGCTAATCCGGGACGGCGCTTTCCGCCACATAATTCCCATCAAACCGCCGCGCCTGTCGACAAATAAAAACGACTGATAAGGCAACATTATCAGTCGTTTTGCCATTATAGAGGGAATGCCCGTTTTCAGCGCCCAGACGACCGAACATCACCCGCAATCGGGCTCCCGGCCGCCTCTTGGCTTGGCCTCCGAAACTCCACGCAGCGTTTCGTGGGCGTCGGCAGAGGGCGCCGGGGCCTGTCTAGAACCGTCCGGCCGTCCGCAACGCATCGGCGAAGGTCGTCAGCGGCGCAACAAGTGTAAGCGGCGCATCCGCCAGCGGCTCGGCGCCAAAGCCGCGATACCATTGTGCCGCCCGCTCGTTCTTGGCCTCGATGACCATCAGGACGCCGCCGATCTCGTCCGTCACCCGCAGGCAGCGCAAAGCGGCCGCCAGCAGGAGCTGGCCACCCAGCCCCCCGCCCGCGACCGTTTTGTCGACCGCGAGCCTCGCCAGCAGGAATCCGGGCACCTTGTGGCGCGCCAGGCCCTTGGTCATGGCGGGCGGCACGGCGTCATGCGCGACCGACGCCGGCGCAAGGCTGTAGAAGCCGAGGACCTTGTTCGGCGTATCGTTGGCGATCGCGCAATACGTCTTGACCGCGTTCTGCTCATGCCCCTGTCGGGCATAGCGCAGCAGGAAGGTGTTCAGCACGTCATCGCCGCAGTCGAAGGCTTTCCGATCATGGCGCTTGGCGATCGGCTCCTCGTGCCAGGCGGGAAACGTCACAGGTCTTTGGGCAGACTGGATGCGGCCGCGCGCAGCTTGGCGTTGGCCTTGGGCGGATTGTCCAGGAGGTCGAGGATGCGCGCAAAATCGCGTTCCGACACCTTGATCATATCGGCGTCGGCAATGACGGCGTCCGCTTCGCGGAGCGCCGACTGCGTCACAAAACTGGTCAGATCGGTGTGGCGTAGCGCGGCCGCACGCATCAGCCGGGCTTTCACCTCTGGCTTGATCCGCAGATTCATACGGTTGGTGTCATCGACGGCAACGCGCGCCATGGCTCAAATCCACTCCTTGTGCAGCCACAATATGTACACGAGACAGCCGAACAAATCAATCCCGTACACACACAATATGTACGGGGAGGAAGCATGACTATGAGCGACCTCGAAAACGAGGATCTTCCCGACATCGTCGCCCCCGTTCGGGACATCGTCGAGGCCCGCTCCCCTGCCCTGCCCGCGCATCTCGAACGGCTCGCCGACCGCGCCCGCAACTATGTGGAAGCGGCGAGCTCGGCTAACACCCGCCGGGCTTATGCCTCCGACTGGAAGCACTTTTCCGCCTGGTGCCGGCATCACGGCCTCGAGGTGCTGCCACCCTCCCCCCAGACAGTCGGACTCTACATCACCGCCTGCGCCTCGGGCACGGCCACGGCCGATCGCCAGCTAAATTCGGTCGCAACGATCGAGCGCCGGCTGTCGGCGCTGACCTGGAATTATGCGCAGCGCGGGACGCCGCTCGATCGGGCGGACCGCCACATCGCAACCGTGCTCGCCGGTATCCGCAACACCCATGGCGCCCTACCCCGGCAGAAGGAAGCGGTCTTGCCGGAAGACGTCATCGCGATGCTCGAGACGCTCAATCGCGGCACGCTGCGGGGTTTAAGGGACCGCGCGATGCTGCTGGTCGGCTTCGCCGGCGGCCTGCGGCGCTCGGAAATCGTCGGCCTGGATTGCGGCCGCGACCAGACCGAGGACGGCCGCGGCTGGGTCGAGATCCTCGACAAGGGCATGATCGTCACCCTGCGCGGCAAAACCGGCTGGCGCGAGATCGAAATCGGCCGTGGCTCGTCGGATGCGACCTGCCCGATCGTCGCCCTGCAGACCTGGCTGAAACTGGCCCGGATCGGCCACGGCCCGCTGTTTCGCAGGGTCCGCGGTCAAGGCAAGGATGTTGGTCCGGAACGGCTGGCCGACCAGCAGGTCGCCCGGCTGGTCAAACGCGCGGCGCTGGCCGCCGGCGTGCGCGCCGACCTGCCCGAAGGCGAACGGGAGGAAAAATTCGCCGGGCATTCGCTGCGCGCCGGTTTCGCCTCCTCGGCCGAGGTCGATGAGCGCTATGTGCAGAAGCAGCTCGGCCACGCCAGGGCGGAGCAAACCCGCGGCTACCAACGGCGGCGCGATCGCTTCCGGGTCAATCTCACCAAAGCGGCGGGCCTATGACCGGGGAATAGTCCTCCCCCTCCTCTGGATACGACGGCCCACTGAGCCGACGGCAGGGCGGCGGCCATCTGGATATCCAAATATGGATATGATAGATATCTCCGAGGAGATATATCATGCCCCTTTTCATTCGTGACGATCACGTCGATGACCTCGCCAGCCGGCTCCAGGCCATGACAGGCGCGCGGACCAAAACCGAGGCCGTGCGCCTCGCGCTCGAACATGAGATCAAGCGCCAAACCGAAAATATGCTGCCGAGCCAGCGGATTAGCAATGCTCTGGCGATCGTCGCTGGCATTCGGGCCGACGCTGCGGAGCGCGGCCTCGCCGGCACCGACGATTTCGACATGAAGGCCTTCACCGACGAAATGTGGGGCTCCTGATGTTCCTGGACGCCTCGGCCATCGTCGCTATTCTCGGCGGCGAGCCGGATGGACCCGAGCTCGCCGGCCGCTTGAACGGGTCGAAAGCGGGCTTCTTCGTCTCACCCCTCGTGTTGTTCGATGCGTCCGCATCGCTTGCCGCGAAGCTCGCCCGCGAAACCGGCTTACCGCGCGATGCCGCCCTCCTCGCCAAGGCGGAAACCGCGGTGCGGGAATTCGTCACCTCGCTCGGCGCCCAGGAAATGACCGTCTCGCCGGATATCGGTCGCAAGGCCTTGGAAGCGGCTCAGACATATAGCCGCCTGGTCGACCATCCCGCGCAGCTCAATTTCGGGGATTGCTTCGCCTATGCCTGCGCCAAGGCTTACCGAATCCCGCTTCTCTACAAGGGCAACGACTTCGCGCAGACCGATCTCAGATAGCGACGGGCAGCTTGGCGGAACGAGGCGGGGGCGGTTGGGGGCATGTCGGATCTCCATATTCCGCCAGGTCGCGTCATTTTGGCGGCTCCGGGAAGCGAAAATCGCGCAAGCCGCGTCCCCCGCTTACGAATTCAGCCGTTGGCGGCGTGAGAAGATCTCGGGCGACGCGCGCGTGTTCCTCATCACCTCGCGCATCGCCATTCGAAGCTCGTCCTGGGCGTCATTCAGGCCGACATGGCCGGTATAGGCCGCGAGTGCCGCGAATTTTAGTCCGGCTAACATGGCGGCTTCGCTGCCCAGTTCCCGCGAGACCTGGTTCGCCGGATGGGTCTTCAGCACGAAAAGCGCTGACTGGGTGATCACTTGCCTGAGCTCATCGATCAGATCGTCGAACACAGCAGGCTCGAGATCGTCTTCTGTGCGGCTCGGCCGCGGCACAGGCGGGGCGTTTCGGACAGCAAGCGTCACTTCGCCGACCACCTCGTCCACCAAGCCGACGAGCTCGCCGGCCCGCGCATCGAGCTCGTCCCATGGGATACGCCGTGTCCCGAGGCCTTCCTGCGCGCGATGCTCCGCCGGGGTCCGTGCCGCGATACGGGCGTTGATCGTGAGACCTGAGCGATCATCGTCAAAGATCGTCATAATCCGCACACGTGCCGGGCGGTCGCTGAGGCTGCGCAACGCCTCGGCCCGTTCGAGCGCCGCGTCGATCGCGCCGCCGACAGATGTCGTGTCTCCAGTCAAATCGCCCTCTCCCATCCCCTTGTTGGCTTGACACCGTAGCCGAGTCGTCTTCAACGACGGAGTCATTCTTGGCGCCGTTTTGGGTCATTTCGGCCGCCTGGCCAGCGAGGCGCGCAATTCGGCGCTGGCCTGGACGACGCCGGTTTGTGCGGGTTTCCCCGGTTTGAGGCTGGCGGGACCGCTGCCCGTCGGCGGGGTTGGCTTCGACCCGTCGAGCTTGGCGCGCAACAAGGCCATGATCATCGGCCAGACGGAGAATTTCCCGGCCTTGGCGCGGTCCGTCAGGCTGCGCAGATAGCCGCCGGCGCTGCTGATCTGGTCCGCTTTCTCGTGGATCGCGGCCAGGGTAATCGCGGCCTGCTGGTCGCCGAGCACCTCTCGCGCCTCGCGCCAGGCGCTCGGGCTAATCCCCAGCATCGGCCGGGCCAGCTCCGCGGCGGCCAGCAAATCCTTCCAGTGCCGGATTTCGCCGCCTTTGATCAGCCAGCGCATGTTGGGGCAGGCATCCAGCACAATTCCGAGCGGCAGCTCGCGCTTCGGCAAGCTCCGCAGGTTGTGGTTCGCCGCGGCGTTGCCGCCCGCTTCATCCTTTCTCGCTAGGCCACTTTCAGATTCAGGTGGAAGATCTGGGTTTGAATTCTGTATGTGGCGACCAGAATGGGACTCATTGGCGTCCGGATTCTGTGTTTTGGCAAATGTTTCCAACAGCTCGCGGATCTCCCGCCAGAGCTTTTCCATCTCCCCGCCAATGCTCTCCAGGAGCTGCCGTGGCGCGGCCCGAGGAAACCGCCCTGCGATCTCCTGGTAGGCCAGCTGAAACCGCTTCCAGTTTCCCGGCACGCCCTCCTCAAGCCCGGCCTCGATCATCTTGACGATGTCGCGGCGCAGAATGGTGAGACGCTCTTTGGCAACGCGGAACGCCTTCTTCTCGGCCTGCACGGCAGCCGCGAGCGTCTTGTACTCCTCGGCGCGGGCCACGATCGGCGCCAAGTCAAAGCCGTAGGCTTGCTCGATCCCTCCGCCCTGCCCTTTGCGCGCAAAGCGCTTGCCGTTCGGGCTGTCCCTTCGAATGATCAGACCGCAGTCGACCAGGACGGCGAGATGCCGGCGCAGCGTCGTCGGCGGCATCCCGTTGGCCCGCGCCATCAACTGCTCGTTGGAAGGCCAGACGATCAATTCGCCGTCGGCCTCGAGCGCGGTCTCAGGATGGAATGACAACAGCGCGTGCAGGATCGTCAGCGCACGGTCGGTGGCGCCGAGAACCTGGCGCGCCTCCTTGATGTGCTGAAAGACGTGCCATTTGTGAACAATGGCCATCTCTGGCTTTGCCTTCGCGGCCAGTTGGCTTGAAATCATGCCAAGCGTCATCGGCCGCCGCCCAAAGGGCGTCGTTGATATGGAGTGCGTCATGGTTGTGTCTTTCAGCTTTTAGGCAAAGCGAAAGCGCCCACCAAGAACGGTGTCCAACGCCTCGAAGAGGCTCTTGACTGTGATTCGCGGAAGTGAGATTCTCGTTGTCGCCAAACGAACGAGAGAGGCTTCCGGGACACTGTTTCGGGGGCCTTTCTTTTTACCGCATGCTACCTCTGTGTTTGTTGCGCCATCGTCCGGCTTCGGCCTAGGCCTCCGCCCTTCCCGCCGCCCGGCCAAACCTTGTCAGCTGACAAGGTCCGGCCGCGCGCCGAAAATCACTCAGTGCCCTCTCGGGCGAAAAATCTTTCCACCAGGCCCGGCAGCTCTTCCTCCAGGAAGGCGCCAAATCCGGATGCGTGCTCCTCGGCGACCGTGACCTTGATGCCTCCTTTTGCGAAGGTCGCCTTCCCCAGAACCTTGCCCCCAGGGCTCCGAAGCTCGAGTTCGTTTCGCGAGCGCGCCGACGGCTGCTTTACAGCGGCAAAGACGAGCTTGAATCGATCGTCCGAGGTCAGCGCCGAAACCTTGTCACCTGACAAGGTTTTCCGTACCCGATCCAGCGCCGCCGGGTTTTCTCCGATAGCTGCCGACAGCGCGACCCAGCGGGGCCGCCCCGCCTTCGGCGCTCGCCCAATCGCCTCGATCACCTCGACCGGGACAGCTCGGCAGACCGCCCTGAGGCGAGCAAGTTCTGGATCGTCGACTGAAAGAGCGGCTCGGATGTCGCGCGGCTTGATGCTGGCCTGATCCATTCGCCATGCGAAAAGCGCGCGCTCGATCCAGCTTAGATCTTGACGCGCCGCGTTCTCGATACCCTGCGCGACGACAAGCTCGCTGTCCGACAGCGCGACAACCGTGGCTTTGACTTTGATGCCGAGATCCAAAGCCGCCCGCCAGCGCCGATGGCCGTAGACGACTTGGTACCGGTCGCTGACGGTCGGATGCCGCCGGACCTGGATCGGCACCTTCTGACCTTCTTCGGCGATGAGTTTCTTGAGCGCCTCAAAATCGACCTGGCTGTCATCGGGCAGCCGGTCCGGGAAAGGCGATGGATCAATAGAGGAGGGGTCGAGCTCCGAGCCGCCGCCGGCGTCGACCAGCGCCTGGAGCCGGTCACGCTCTCCTCGCAACTCGGCCAACGAACGCTGCGTTGCTCCGATCACGCCGGCTCCAACACGGGCCGGAGGCTGGATCGGCGTATCAGCGCGGGAAGGAGAGGGGCTGTTCGGCGCCGTCTCGGGCTTGGAGAACGAACCGAAGTTGGCAAGGATCGATCGACCTGAAGGACGTTTGTTGGTCATGCGCGCCCCCAGGCTTGATGGATCAGCGCAAGAATCTGATCGTTCACGGCGTCGATGGATTCACGCGCGCGTTTGGTGGTCGCGGCCGAGATGTTTCCCGGTTCCAGCTCATAGAGCGTGCGCTTCGCCAGACCAGCGGTCTCGATCGCGGAACTGGCGATCGCGGTTGCTGTGAGCACGTCTTCCGCGAACAGGTGCCGAAGCATGGTGGCGACCCTGACTTGCGATTGGTCAAAAGGGTCGTGTCGGGTCACGATGTAGCGAAGAAAATCCTGCTTCATCGTCGCTCCGGCATCGCGGATGACCGAAATGAGGTCGCCCATCATCAGCAGGAACTGGCTCATCGACATGACGTCCAGCATTGCGGGGTGGACCGTCACGAGAAGCCCGGTCGCCGCATAGATGGCGCCGAGCGTCAGGAAGCCGAGCGAAGGTGGCGTGTCGAGGATGACGACATCGTAGACGTCTTCGACGTCCATCAGTGCGAGGCGCAAGCGCTCGAAAAAGATGCTCTCGGGGGCCGTCTCCCGCTTCGCCAAGTGACGCGGCGTCTCGTGCTCATACTCCATGACCTCGATGTTTCCCGGAATGAGGTCGATGCCCGTGAAATAGGTCGGCCGGATGATCTCAGCGATCGATCGGCGTTCATCGTCGTAGCGAAGGGCCGCGTAGATGGTCTCGTTCCGCTGGACATCGATTTCCGGCTGCGCTCCGAACATCGCCGACAATGAGGCTTGCGGATCCAGATCAATCGCCAGAACGCGATAACCATAGAGGGCCAAATAGTGCGCAAGATGCGCGCTCGTGGTTGTTTTCGCGCTGCCGCCCTTGAAATTCGCGACCGCCAAGATCTGCAGATGCTCACCCGGCCGACGATGAGGCAAGAACCTCAGGGCGTCTGCCGGACGCTGAGCGGCAAACAGCTCGCGAAGCTCATTGATCTGCGCGAGCGTGTATGCGCGATGATTGTTCTCCAGCCGGGCAGGGAGGGGGCCTTTCCCTTCGTTTGACATCAACTTGAGAGTCGATTCCGGAATCGAGGTCAGCTTCGAGACCTCATGGGTCATGAAATGCCGTAGGCTTTTCTGAGCGTCCGGGGGATACATCTGCTGACGCCTGGCCTGCAGATGTTCAGAAAGCATTCCCGCGTGCCGGATAATCTTGTCGGCGGGATCTTCAATTTGGATATCGGTCTGGGCCTGCGCTTCCATTGCCGATTCATTCCTTCGCTGTCGGCCAGTAGGCGGTTTGTCGCCCTTTGCCCGCTAAAGCTAGGTCACGATTCTCGACTTTCGTCCAGTCCTTTAAGGTTAACAGATACTTAACGGCGCCTTCGCATCGCGCCGCTCGAACCGCTGATTCGTAAGAATTCGCTCAATGTTATCGAGGGCTTATCTTGCAGGTCCAGAACGCCGTGATGACGTATTGTCCCCCGTTAATCTTACAGTCCAGGCGTATCCTTTCGCCGCCGGATTTCGATCGCTGACAGACCCAGAATCGACCCCACGACCCGACTCGCGCGACTCGGAGCTCGCCGGGCCCCGTTAATTCAACAGAGCGTACGAGCCGCCGCACCATGCTGACTTGCCTCCGTTCACCAGAACGCGACGGAGGATTCGGCAAATGCAGGCAATTGCGATTGATGCAAACGACCACGGCGGATTGGGGTCTCTGCTCGATGAGATGCATCAGTTGCGCGCCCGGGTGTTCGCTGGCCGGCTCGGTTGGCGGGTAAAGATCGAGCAAGGCCGCGAGCGCGATGAATACGACGCCCTCGACCCGACCTACATCCTGGCCCTGACCGACCGCAGCGACGTCGCCGGCTGTGCCCGTCTGCTCCCGAGCACGGGCCCAACCACGTTGTCGCAGGCCTTCCCACAACTGCTCCCGGGCGGCCGGCTGCGGGGCAAATCTACCAGGGCCGACAGTTCGCGCTTTTGCGTCGACACGCGAGGCGAGAGGAGGGAAGACCGGTTCCTGCACGCAGCCACGCTGACGATGTTTGCGGGGATGATCGAGGGGTCGATGTCGAACGGCTTCGACGAGACCATCACGGCATTGGATGTGCGGTTCGAACACATCCTGCAACGGGCTGGCTGGCCGACAACGCGCCTTGGCGGCGTGGAGCTCATTGGCGAGACCATGAGCGTCGCCGGCATCCTGCCAGCCGACCAGGCAAGCTTCGACCGGGTCTGCCCGCCCGGCTATCGGTCCGACCTGCGCCGCCTTCCGCGCGTCGCTGCGTGAGCGATGGCGGGCGATTGCCATGACCGAACTTCGTTCCCATCCGCGGCTTGTCCGCAAACTCCAGGACGCGCTTGGCGACCAGATCTGCGCCGCGCTCGATGATCCGGCCGTTGTCGAAGTGATGCTCAATCCGGATGGCCGGTTGTTCATTGAACGACTAGGCCAAGGGATGACAGCTGCCGGAACCATGCTCGGGGCGACCGCCGAGATCGTTATCGGCAGTGTCGCGCATGCGCTGCAATCGGAGGCCGACGACGAGCGTCCGATCATTTCAGGCGAACTGCCGATCGGCGGTCATCGCTTCGAAGGTTTGCTGCCGCCCGTCGTCGGCGCCCCACATTCACAATCCGAAAGCGGGCTTCGCGTCTGTTCGATCTCGAGGATTACGTGACGCAGGGCGTGATGACGGCCGACCAGCTCGCGGTCATCCGCAATGCCATCGGATCGCGTCTGAACATCGTCGTGTCGGGCGGCACGGGCTCGGGCAAGACCACACTCGCCAATGCCGTGATCGCGGCGATCGTCGCGCACGCGCCTGAGCACCGCCTTGTCATTCTCGAAGACACGGCCGAGATCCAATGCGCCGCCGAGAACGCCGTCTCGCTTCACACGAGCGACACGATCGATATGGCGCGCCTGCTCAAGAGCACGATGCGGTTGCGGCCCGATCGCATCATCGTCGGAGAGGTGCGCGACGGCGCGGCGCTCACGCTGCTCAAGGCCTGGAACACGGGCCATCCCGGCGCTGCGCCGTCTCGAGCAGCTCACGGCCGAAGCCAGTCAACAGCCCATGCGCGAAGTCATCGGCGAGGCGGTCGATCTGATCGTCTCGATCGAACGAACGGATCGCGGCCGCCAGGTCCGCGACGTGCTCCATGTCGAGAGCTTCTCGGCCGGCCAATACCAAACCCAATCCTACGCCCCGAAGGAGAAGCGCCATGTCGCGTAGCCGCATGATGATTGTAGGTGCCGGCAGCCTGCTGCTCGCACTCGTGATGTTGGATCCAGTTTTTGCCTCGACCAGCGGCGGCGGCAATCTTCCCTGGGAAAGCCCGCTTCAGCAGATCCAGCAATCGATCACCGGTCCCGTGGCTGGGTTCATCGCGCTTGCGGCCGTGGCCGTTGCCGGAGGCATGTTGATTTTCGGCGGCGAGCTCAACGATTTCGCGCGACGCCTCATGTATGTCGTGCTGGTCGCCGGCATTCTTCTAGGCGCCACGCAGATCGTCGCCTTGTTCGGTGCGAGCGGCGCGTCGATCGGCGACGTCGCGCACACGATGCCCATCGACAGACGGGCAGGGGACCTCGCTCATGGCTGAGGTCGGCGCCAATCTTCGACGCAATCGCATCCATCGCGCGCTGTCGCGGCCGAACCTGCTGTTCGGCGCCGATCGCGAACTCGTGCTGCTAACCGGCCTTGCCGCGGTCATCCTGATCTTCGTCGTGCTCACCTGGTACGCCGCAATCCTCGGCGCGGCAATCTGGATCGTTGTCGTGGCGGCGCTGCGGATGATGGCGAAGGCCGACCCGATGATGCGGCGGGTCTATGCCCGGCACATCTCCTATCGCCCTCACTACCGGGCAACCTCGACGCCCTGGCGTCGTTACTGAGGTCGCTCATGGTCGCGCTGCGCTCCTTCCGCCATTCCGGCCCGTCCTTCGCCGATCTCGTGCCGTATGCCGGGCTCGTGGCGAACGGGATCGTGCTGTTGAAGGACGGCTCGTTGATGGCCGGCTGGTATTTCGCCGGGCCGGACTCGGAGAGCTCGACCGATGCCGAACGCAACGAGGTCTCGCGCCAGATCAACACGATCCTGGCGCGCCTCGGCTCGGGCTGGATGATCCAGGTCGAGGCGGTGCGGGTGCCGACCACGGATTATCCGGCGCGGCGGGACTGCCACTTTCCCGATCCGGTGACGCGGGCGATCGACGACGAACGCCGCAGCCGGTTCGAGCAGGAGAGCGGACATTTCGAGAGCCGCCACGCGATCATCCTGTCCTGGCGGCCGCCCGAGCGGCGACGCGCGGGTCTCGCGCGCTACATCTATTCCGATGCCGAGAGCCGATCGGCCTCCTATGCCGACACGGCGATCGAGAGCTTCCGCACCTCGATCCGCGAAGTCGAGCAGTATCTCGCGAGCGTCCTGTCCATCCGGCGCATGGAAACGCGCGAGATTGAGGAGCGCGACGGCACGCGCATGGCGCACTACGATGAACTGTTCCAGTTCATTCGCTTCTGCATCACCGGCGAGAATCACCCGATCCGCTTGCCGGATATCCCGATGTATCTCGACTGGCTGGCTACGGCCGAGCTCCAGCACGGCCTGTCGCCGATGGTCGAGAACCGCTTTCTCGGGGTCGTGGCGATCGACGGCTTTCCAGCCGAGAGTTGGCCGGGAATCCTCAATTCCCTCGATCTGATGCCACTAGAGCGTGATGAGATTAGGTTTGATCATATCCGGCGTTGGTGAAGTAGTTTGAGCACTCGGCGGGCGTGACAGTGTCGAGAATCGGACCAATGGCATCGTAGACGGCCTCGGTGGTCCGCTTTGCGGCTTTACGAAGCCAATGCTTGAGTTTGGCGAACAACTGCTCGATCGGGTTCAGATCGGGTGAGTATTTCGGTAGGAAGAACAGCCGTGCACCGGCGGCACGGATGATGCGGCGCACGGCCTTGCCCTTGTGCGAGCCGAGGTTGTCCATGATCACGATGTCGCCGGGCCGCAATGTCGGAACTAGAACCTTCTCGACGTAGATTTGGAAGGCTTCGCCATTGATCGGCCCATTGATGAGCCACGGAGCCGTGACGCGATCGTGGCGCAAGGCGGCCAGGAAGGTCATGGTCTGCCAGTGGCCATGTGGCACTTTGGCCCTGAGCCTTTGACCGCGCGGCGCCCAGCCCCGCAGCGGCGCCATATTGGTTTTAGTCCAGGTCTCGTCGATGAACACCAGGCGAGACGGGTCGATCCGCTCCCGATATTTGGTCCATTGCGCCCGCCGACGGGCAACATCTGGACGGTCCTGCTCGGCAGCAATCAGCGTCTTTGTGACTGAGCTTCTCGGCGTGGACGAAGTCCCACACCGTCCGGTAATCGACCTTCAGACCACGCTTGGCGAGCTCGGCCACCAGCCCGCGCAAGGTGAAATCCGCCGTCCGGCACCGTTGCACCAGCCAATCACGATGCTTTCCCGAAATCTTCTTCGGCTTGTAGCCGCCGATCTGGTCCGGCTCGACGCTGCCGGTCTCGCGAAAGCGCTGCACCCAGAGAATGGCCGTGCTGATGCCTACACCAAATTGCGCTGCCGCCTGATGGCACGACAGGCCACCCTTGCAAACGGCGTCAACCACGCGCTCACGTAGATCAATCGAATACGCTCGCCCCATCCATGCTGGCCTCCTTCCCAGCCAGCATGTTGAATCAGAACCGATGTGATTTGGGAATCCTCAATCGATTCAAGCTAA
>NZ_AUEZ01000108.1 GCF_000426245.1 Bradyrhizobium sp. Ai1a-2
TCCGCGCCCGTGACGGAACGACCGAGGAAGAACTGACCGAGGCTTTCGAGCCGGATGACCAACCGGTGCTGGAAGCCGTGTCTTCTCAACTCGAGGGGACTACCGCGAAGCAAAAGAACCCACATCCAAAAGGCACGCTCGCCTTCGCTGCGTGGGTCATTGCTCGGCTCGGAGGATGGACCGCCTATTACGGAAAGCCTGGCCCAAAGGTGATGCGCCTAGGCCTCGAAGCCTTCCGCCGCATCAAATACGGCACCACTTTGAGGCTCGAAAATGTGTGAATCGGATAGCCGGTGACCGGGCTTTCTTGCCACCGTCATCCAGTGCGAACTTGTTCGCACGAAACTTAGCGCCAGCGTCGGGGCGCCAGGACCACACGCCTTCGCCGTCCGTGATGCGCGTGCTCGTCAGTCACACGCTCCACGTCCACCGCATCTCACCGCAACGTTCGTGACGATCGCGACCCGCCCCTCATCCGCCGTGAGACGCGCGGAGTTAAATCACTGATTTGCCCGATGACGGAAGCGGAATGTTTTTTGCGGGAGGGCTGGACAGACTTTTGGTGATTTGCCCGTCGGGTTGTTATGTCGCACCCAAACCATCCACATCGTCATTGCGAGCGCAGCGAAGCAATCCATAGCGCTGCAAGCGGAAGCATGGATTGCTTCGCTTCGCTCGCAATGACGGAGAGCGTGGCGCGGCAATCGCGTTCCACGGCGGTGATGCTATGGCTACGATGCCGCAGCCTGCCCGATCTTGTCCTGCGTCCTGGTCTCGAAATCGCTGGCGTCGTGGCGCTCGTGCAATTGGCTTGCGGGATCGCCCGAGACGCGGTTGACGATGCGGCCGCGCTTCACAGCCGGGCGCTTTGCGATCTGGTCGGTCCAGCGCTGCACGTTCTTGTATTCATGCACCGAGAGGAATTCGCCTGCGCCATAGAGCAGGCCCTTCACCAGCCCGCCGTACCACGGCCACACGGCGATGTCGGCGATCGTGTATTCGCTACCGGATAGATATTCGTTGTCCGCCAGACGACGATCCAGCACATCGAGTTGGCGCTTCACCTCCATCGCATAGCGGTCGATGGCATATTCGATCTTGGTCGGCGCATAGGCATAGAAGTGGCCGAAGCCGCCGCCAAGGAATGGCGCGCTACCCATCTGCCAGAACAGCCATGACAGGCACTCGGCGCGAGCCTGGCCGCCGGCCGGCAGCAAGGCACCGAACTTCTCGGCAAGGTGCATCAGGATCGCGCCGGATTCGAACACGCGGATCGGTTCCGGCCCGCTGCGGTCCAGCAGCGCCGGAATCTTGGAATTCGGATTGACCGCGACGAAGCCGCTGCCGAACTGGTTGCCATCGATCCTGATCAGCCAGGCGTCATATTCGGCGCCGGAATGGCCGAGTGCGAGCAGCTCTTCCAGCATGATGGTGGCTTTCTGGCCGTTCGGCGTCGCCAGAGAATAAAGTTGCAGCCGATGCTTTCCTACGGGAAGTTCCTTCTCATGCGTAGACCCGGCGATTGGACGGTTGATGCTGGCGAACCGGCCGCCATTCTCCTTGTTCCAGGTCCAGACTTTCGGCGGCTCATAGGCGGGTGCATCGGTCATTGATCAGGCTCCAGCGCGGAAGGCGGCGAGTATTAGCTCAAGGTACAGGGGCGGCAAAGGCGCGCGTGCGCCATGCCCACCCTCCACAACTGCATTGGATATGGTGGGCACGCTTCGCTTTGCCCACCCTACGAAAGTGGATTCAGGACGCGGCCGCCCGCTGCCGTCGTTCGGCGCCTGTCATCGCGAAGCCTTCATAGTCCTTCGCCGCAACCTCATTGCAGATCTGCCTGTAGGCTCCGACGCCGCCGATATAGGGCATGAAGATCCGCGGCTTGCCGGGAATGTTGGCGCCCATGTACCAGGAATTGGCCTGCGGATAGAGCGTGGTGTAGGCGACGTCGTTGACGTGCGCCACCCATTTGTCCTCGGCCTCCCTGGTCGCTTCCATCGTGTCGAGTTCGCGCTCTCGCATGTAATCAAGGCAATCGCTGATCCAGTCGACATGCTGCTCGATCGAGACGATCATGTTCGACAGCACGGACGGACTGCCGGGGCCGGTGATGATGAAGAGATTCGGAAAACCGGTGCTCATCAGGCCGAGATAGGTGCGTGGTCCCTCCGCCCATTTCGCGTTCAGCGTGAGCCCGTCACGGCCACGAATGTCGATTTTTGCCACCGATCCCGTCATCGCGTCGAAGCCGGTCGCCAGCACCAGTGCATCGAGTTCATATTCGCCTGCCGTGGTGCGCACGGCATTTTCCGTGATCTCCTCGATCGGATTGGACTTGATGTCGACCAGCGTCACGTTGGGGCGATTGAAGGTCGCGAAATAATCGGTGTCGACGCAGATGCGCTTGGAGCCGATCGGGTGGCTGTTGGGCTGCAGCAGGTTGGCTGTTTCGGGATCCTTGACGGTCTCCGCGATCTTCTCGCGCACGAAGTTCGCGGCGGTATCGTTGGCCGCCTGGTCCAGCGCTAGATTGTTGTAGGCCGACATGAACGTGAGGCCGCCACGCTGCCAGCGCGCCTCATAGCGGGTGCGACGTTCGTTATCGCCATCATCGAGCGCACCGCGATCAGGCAGGTCGGTATAGATGCCATTGCGCGCCACTTCCCGCTCCACGCGCCGGATCTCCGGATAGTTCGCGCGAAACCATGCGCGTTCCTCATCCAGCAGCTTGGCATTGCGGGCGGGAATCGAGAAATTCGCAGTGCGCTGGAACACAGTGAGATGGCTCGCCTGCTCGGCGATCACAGGTATCGACTGAATCCCGGACGAGCCGGTGCCGATCACGCCGACGTGCAGACCGGTGAAATCCACCAGCTCATGCGGCCAATGGCCGGTGTGATAGACTTGGCCCTTGAACCGATCGAGGCCCTTGACGTCGGGCTTGCGCGCATTCGACAGGCAGCCGGTGGCAAGCACCACGAATTTGGCAGTGACGGTCTTGCCGTCGGACGTGGTCACCGACCAAAGCTTGCTGGTCTCGTCGAACGCGGTCGTATCGACGCGGGTATTGAACTGGATGTCAGAACGCAGGTTGAAGCGATCGGCGACGTGGTTGGCGTATCGCAGAATCTCCGGCTGCGGCGCGTAGCGCTCGCTCCAGTCCCATTCCTGTTGCAGCTCCTCGGAGAACGAATAGGAATACTGCATGCTCTCGACGTCGCAGCGCGCACCGGGATAGCGGTTCCAGTACCAGGTGCCGCCGACACCACTGCCCTGCTCATACACCCGCGCCGTAAAGCCGAGACCGCGCAAGCGGTGCAGCATGTACATGCCGGAGAAGCCGGCACCGACCACGACGACGTCGTAGTGCGCGGCAGAAGTTGCGGAAGCGGATGGCGAGGCGGACATGGACGCGGGCTCCCTTGAAGATTCTTTTCGTTGCCGGCCAGCATTCTCCGCGACGCGCCAAAGCGCAAGAGACAAAGCGCCACCAGACGCGCGGGCATATTTTGCCTCGCGGAATGCGTTCGCGCTGTCACGCGCTGTCCAGCGCCTGCACGCAAGTTGCGGAAAGGCGATTGGCTTTCCTCTCCGCCATGCGCTAGCCTAATCAATATCAAAGCAAGAAAAGCAGCGTGAAGCTGCCATCGGGAGAGAGAACGCATCCATGAAATCGCCGATCTGCGGTATGCTGGGAGTTGAATTTCCCCTGCTCGCCTTCAGCCATTGCCGCGACGTGGTGGCAGCCGTCAGCCGCGCCGGCGGATTTGGCGTATTGGGCGCGACCGTCCATTCGCCTGAAAGCATCGAGCAGGAATTGAAATGGATCGACGACCACGTTGACGGCAAGCCCTATGGGCTTGACGTGTTGATCCCCGAGAACATCTCGACCGCCGGCGAGAAGAACGTCACCTGGAAAAGCCTGGAGCAGCGGGTCTCGCCCGCGCATCGCGACTTCACCCGTAATCTCCTGAAGAAATACGGCGTCGAGTTGACGACGACCGACGTCGCCGACAACCAGCCGCAGCCGTTCGACGCACAGCGCGCGCTCGAAGTGCTGGACGTCTCCTTCAAGCATCCGATCAAGCTGATCGCGAATGCGCTCGGCGTGCCGCCGAAGGAGATGATCGACATGGGCCGCAAACACGGCGTGCCGGTCGCAGCCCTGGTCGGCGCCAAGGAGCACGCGCTGCGCCAGGTCGCAGCCGGCGTCGACATCCTCGTCGTGCAGGGCACCGAGGCCGGCGGCCATTGCGGCGAGGTCTCGACCATGGTGCTGGTGCCGGAGGTCATCAAGGCGATCAAGCCGATCCGCGACGTGCCGGTATTGGCCGCGGGTGGCATCATGACCGGGCGCCAGATGGCGGCCGCAATGGCAATGGGCGCCGCCGGCGCCTGGACCGGCTCGGTGTGGCTCGCCACCGTGGAATCCGAGACCACCGAAATCTTCCGCGAGAAGATGATCGCAGCATCCTCGCGCGACGCGGTGCGCTCGAAGGGACGCACCGGCAAGCCGGCGCGGCAGCTCCGCTCGGTCTGGACCGATGCATGGGACCGCTCACCCGACAGCCCCGGCGCGCTGCCGATGCCGCTGCAAAGCATCATCAGCCGCGACGCCTTCAACTCGATCGATCGCTCGGCAGCCGCCGGCAACGAGAAGGCGCGCGACCTCGTCAGCTACTTCGTCGGCCAGGGCGTCGGCCTGATCGACAGCGTGAAATCGGCGGGCGCGGTGGTGCAGGAATTCAAGGAAGATTTTATCGAGGCGGTGGAACACATGAATGCGCTGGTGGCCGATTAACGCCGTCATTGCGAGGAGCGAAGCGACGAAGCAATCCACGCCTCCGCACGCTGGGAGATGGATTGCTTCGCTTCGCTCGCAATGACGGGTAAACTGAGCGGCGAGCCCAATGTCCGAAAGTGAACCAAGCAGAAATGTCCAATAGCATCCCCGAAGACCGCATCCCCGTCATCGTCGGCGTCGGCGAAATCGTCGACCGTCCCAAGGACATCGCCGCCGGGCTCGAGCCGCTGGCGCTTCTTGAAGAAGCGCTAAGACGCGCCGAAGCCGACAGCGGAGCGAAGCTGCTTGGTGACGTCCAGTCGCTCGACGTCGTCAATTTCCTGAGCTGGCGCTATCGCGATCCGGAAAAGCAGCTCGCCGCACGACTCGGCATCAAGCCGGCACATCTCTATTACGGCCCGGTCGGCGGCGAGAGCCCGATCCGCTATCTGCACGAAGCGGCGCAACGGATCGCGCGCGGCGAATGCAACGTGGCGGCGGTCTGCGGCGCCGAGGCGCAATCGACCGCGACCAAGGCGGATCGCGGCGGCATCGCGCTGCCGTGGACGCCGTTTGCGCATGATGTGGAAGAGCCGAAGCGCGGCGCGGCATTCCAGAAGCCGCTGGCCGTGAAGCTCGGCGTGTTCCGGCCGATCACGGTCTATCCGCTCTATGAGTCCGCGACATCAGCGCATTGGGGCCAGACGCCGCGCGAGGCGCTCGCGGAGTCCGGCGAGCTATGGTCGACCTATTCCAGCGTCGCGGCTGAGAACCCGAATTCGTGGCTGAAGAAGCGCTTCACGCCGCAGGAAATCACCACGCCGACGCCGGAGAACCGGCTGATCGCGTGGCCCTACACCAAGCTGATGGTGGCCAATCCGACCGTGAACATGGGCGGCGCGCTGCTGCTCACCAGCCTTGCCAAGGCCCGCGCGGCCGGCATCCCCGAGGACCGGCTGATCTATCCGCTGGGCGGCGCGTCGGCAGAAGAGCCGCGCGACTATCTCGTGCGCGACCAGTTCTTCGAGAGCCATCCGCAGACCGCGGTGCTGAAAGCGGTGATGGACCTGGTCGAAGGCGACGGCCGGAAGTTCGACGCGATCGAGCTCTATAGCTGCTTCCCCTGCGTGCCCAAGACGGCGCGACGCACGTTGGGCCTTGGCTCCGACGTGCAGCCGACCGTCACCGGCGGGCTCACCTTCTTCGGCGCACCGCTCAACACCTACATGACGCACGCGGCTTGCGCGATGGTGCGCAAGCTCCGCGGTGGCGCCAGGCTCGGCCTGCTCTACGGCCAGGGCGGCTTCGTCACCAAGCATCATGGTCTGGTGCTGTCGCCCGAGGCACCGAAGGCGGCGCTCAAGCAGGATACCAGCGTGCAGGGTGAAGCAGACAGCAACCGCCGCAAGGTGCCCGAATTCGTTGCGGAGGCCAGCGGCAAGGGCAAGGTCGAGAGCTTCACCGTGATCTATCGCGGCAATGGCGAGGTCGAGCACGGTGTCGTCATGTTGCGCACCGAAGACGACCGCCGCACGCTCGGCCGCGTCCCCGCGAACGACGCGCAGACATTGGCGCATCTGTTGAGCATGGAGCGCACGCCGGTGGGTACAACAGGCGATATCGTCATGGCGGATGACGGTGTGCCGGAGTGGCGGGTGGCGTAAGCCACCGAGATTCGTAGGTTGGGCAAAGCGAAGCGTGCCCACCCTGCCCTGCGCTTCTTTCCTTCTCCCCTTGTGGGAGAAGGTGGCGCGCATGCAATGCGGATGAGGGGTTGTCGCCGCGAGCGATCGTGCTTGTGGAGGGAAACCCCTCACCCAAGCGCATCAGTTGCTACCAGCGGCGCAGCCCTCTCCCACAAGGGGAGAGGGCGCAGCAATCGGCTTCGGCGCAATTCGTAGGGAGAGGCCCCTACCCCTTCACGTCCTGCTTCTCGGAGGCCGTGGTCGGCTTCTTCGCGGCGCCGCCGACCACGCGGACCTGGTCGCCGTCGTTGATGCCGTCGGGCGGCGCGATGATGATGCGGTCGTCGGCGGTGAGGCCGGAGGCGAGCTCGATCTCCTTGCCGAGATCGCGGGCGATCGTCACCTTCTTGAACAGGATCTTGTCATCGGCGCCGACGGTCGCAACGCGCAGGCCATTGCTGTCGAAGATCAGCGCGCTTGCGGGGATGTGCAGCGGAATGGTGTCGCGCTGCAATGTCAGCTTCACATTGGCATAACCGCCGGGCATCAATTCGCCGCTGGAATTGTCCAGCGCAAGCTGCATGCGCGTCGTTCCCGAGCTGACATCGACGGCCTGGGAGGAGGTTTCCACGGTCGCCGTGAAGGTGCGGTTCGG
The DNA here is from genome assembly GCF_000426245.1 of Bradyrhizobium sp. Ai1a-2. Lineage (GTDB taxonomy): Bacteria > Pseudomonadota > Alphaproteobacteria > Rhizobiales > Xanthobacteraceae > Bradyrhizobium. The sequence continues at coordinate 7,127 of NZ_AUEZ01000108.1, forward strand.
ATATTCCGGCAGGGTGATGACCGCCTTGGCGCCCATCTTGATCGACGGCACGAAGTTCTGCGGCACGTTCACATAGACGCGCAGCTTGGAGATGTCGGAGACAATGAACATCGCCGGCCCTGCGCCGCCGCCGGCATTGATCAGCGCGCCGACGTCGGTATTGCGCTCGGTGACGACGCCATCGAACGGCGCGGTGATCTTCTTGTAGCCCGCAAGCGCCTCCAGCCGCTCGACATTGGCCTGGCCGGAATTGACGGCGGCCTTCTTGTTGGAGAGGTCGGCGGTGCGCTCGTCGATCTCCTGCATCGAGACGAAATTGGAGGCAAGCAGCGACCGGCGCCGGGTCAGCGTCGCCTCAGACAGCTTTGCGCTGGCCTGCTGGCTGGCGAGGTCGGCTCGCGCCTGCAGCAATTGCTGGTCGAGGTCGGGCGCTTCGATCTCGGCGATCACCTGCCCGGCCTTGACGCGGGCGCCGATGTCGACGCTCCAGCCCTTCAAGTAACCGGATACGCGGGCGAAGATCGGGGCGCGATAATAGGCCTCCAGCCGGCCCGGCAGGTCGATGGTGGGATTGAGCACCTTGGCGCTGGGCGGCGCCACCGCGACGCTCGGAACGGCCTGATTATCGGTCCATTCCTTGAGCTTGGTGCCCTGCTCCTCGCGGGCCCGGATGCCGGTGATGACGACGAGGACCAGGCCGACACCGGCCGCAAGCCCGAAAATGCCCAGTTTCCAGCGCGAGACCGGCGGGCGTTGTTCAGTGGGCATGCGACATCTCCGGTGCGGCGGCGGCGCTGGCGCCTTGTTTCTTGTGTACCATACTAAAGACGACGGGAACAAACATCAGTGTGGCGAACGTTGCAAAGATCAGGCCGCCGATCACGGCGCGGCCAAGCGGGGCGTTCTGCTCGCCACCCTCCCCCAGGCCGAGCGCCATCGGTGCCATGCCGATGATCATGGCCAGCGCCGTCATCAGCACCGGGCGGAAACGCACGAAACCGGCCTCAAGCGCGGCGGCGATCGGATCGCCGCTCGCCTCGTAGCGCTCACGGGCGAAGCTGATGACGAGCACGCTGTTGGCGGTGGCGACGCCCATGCACATGATCGCGCCGGTCAGCGCCGGCACCGATAGCGTGGTTTCGGTGGTGAACAGCATCCAGACGATGCCGGCGAGCGCCGCCGGCAGCGCGGTGATGATCACGAACGGATCGGACCAGGACTGGAAGTTCACGACGATCAGGAGATAGATCAGCACGATGGCGCCGAGCAGGCCGAACAACAGCCCGGAGAACGCACTGTTCATGGTCTGCACCTGGCCGAGCAGCACCACCGAGCTTCCCTTTGGCACGTCCTTTGCGGTCTCGGCGATCAGCGCCCGCACGTCGGCGGCAACAGCGCCGAGGTCGCGGCCCTGCGGCGTTGCGTAGATCTGCACCATGGACTGGATGTCGTATTGGGAAACCACCGCGCTCGAGGTCGAGCGCGAGATGTCGGCGATGCCGCCGAGGATCGGCGACTGCGGGTTGTTGCTTGCGGTGATCGGCAGCGTCTGCAGGGCGCTGAGCGAGTCGATCTGGTATTGCGGCGTCTGCATCACGATCGAATAGGACACGCCGTTGTCCGGATTGAGATAGTAGGTCGGCGCGACCTGCGAGCTGCCGGCGAGATTGACGACGAGGCTGTTGGTGACGTCGCGCTCGGTCAGGCCGACATATTGCGCACGGGTGCGGTCGACATCGATATTGAAGGTCGGGCTGTTCGGCGATTGCTGGATGCGCGCATCCGCAATGCCGGGAATGCGGCGAATCCGGCTCAGCAGCTTGTTGGCATAGGCGAAATTGGCGTCGAGATTGGCGCCGCGGATCTGCAGGTCGATCGGCGCCGGCGCGCCGAAGTTCAGGATCTGGCTGACGATGTCGGCCGGCAGGAAGGCGAAATTGATGCCGGGGAACATCCGCGGCAATTGCTCGCGCAGCGCCTGCACATATTCGACGGTCGGCTTGTGGCCTTCCTTCAGCTTGACCTGGATGTCGCCGTCCTGCGGACCGATCACGCCGGTGTTGTTGTAGGTCATGTTGATGCCGGAGATCGGCATGCCGATGTTGTCGGCCAGCGTATCGATCTCTTCGGGCGGGATGATCTTGCGGATCGCCTTCTGCACATCGGCGAGCTGGTTGGCAGTCTCCTCGACGCGGGTGCCGACCTGGGTGCGGACATGCATCAGGATGTTGCCGGCGTCGACCGAGGGAAAGAAATTGCGTCCCAGGAACGGCACCAGAAGCATCGACACCGCGACGAAGCCGAGGAATCCGGTGACGAATATGGCGCGGTGTCGGAGCGCCATCGCCAGCATGTCGTGATAGCCGCGCCGGATGCGCTCGAACCGCGCCTCGAAGCCGCGCTGGAACCATACCAGCGGATTGCGCGTCGGCGGCAGGCCGCCCTCGTGATGCACATGCGGCTGCAGCAGGTATTTCGCCATCGTCGGCACCAGCGTGCGCGACAGGATGAACGACCAGATCATCGCGAACATCACCGCTTCCGCCATCGGCACGAACAGGAAGCGCGCAACGCCGGTCAGGAAGAACATCGGCACGAACACGATGCAGATGCAGAGCAGCGAGACGAATGCTGGCGTGACGATCTGGTTGGCGCCGTCGAGAATGGACTGTTCGACCGGCTTGCCCTGCTCCAGGTGGTAGTTGATGTTCTCGATGGTCACGGTGGCGTCGTCGACGAGGATGCCGACCGCGAGCGCCAATCCGCCGAGCGTCATGATGTTGAGGGTCTCGCCGATCGCCGACAGCATGATGATGGCGCCAAGCACCGAGAGCGGGATCGAGACCGCGATGATGATGGTCGACCGCCAGCTCCCGAGGAACAACAGGATCATCACGCTGGTGAGCAGTGCGGCGATGACGCCTTCGAAGGCGACGCCGGTGATGGCGCCGCGGACGAATACCGACTGGTCGCCTATGAAGCCGATCTTCAGCGCGTCCGGAAGCTGGTCCTTGACGTCGATCACCTTCTGCTTGATGCCCGCGATGATATCGAGTGTCGAGATCGCGCCCGCCTTCAGCACCATCATCAGCACCGAGCGGTTGCCGTCGACATGGACGATGTTGGTCTGCGGCGGGTTGCCGTCGCGCACGGTGGCGACATCCCGCACATAGACCATGGCGCCGTTGACGGTCTTGATCGGCAGATTGCCGAGATCCTCTATCTTGAGCGGCGAGTTGTTGAGCTGGATGTTGTATTCGAACTGGCCGATCTTCTGCGTGCCGACCGGCGTGATCAGATTTTGTGCAGCGAGCGCATTGGCGACGTCCTGCCCCGACAGCCCGCGCGCCTGCAGCGCCGTGGAATTGAGGTCGATCTGCACCTGACGCTGCTTGCCGCCGAAGGGATACGGGATGGCGGCGCCGGGCACGGTGACGAGCGGCGTGCGGAGCTGATTGATGCCGATATCGGCAAGATTCTGCTCGGTCAGCCCCTCACCCGACAGCGCGACCTGGATGATCGGCACCGTGGAGGCGCTGTAGTTCAGGATCAAAGGCGGCGTCGCGCCCGGCGGCATCTGCTTCAAAAGCGTCTGCGAGATGGCCGTGACCTGGGCGTTGGCGGTGCGGATGTCGACATTCGGCTGGAAGAAGATCTTGATGATGCCGAAGCCGTTGTAGGAATTGGCGACGATATGCTCGATATCGTTGACGGTGGTCGTCAGCGCGCGCTGGAACGGCGTGGTGATGCGCCCGGACATCTGGTCCGGCGGCAGGCCGGTGTACTGCCAGACCACCCCGATCACGGGGATGCGGATGTCGGGAAAGATATCGGTGGGCGTGCGTAAGGCGGCGAGCGGTCCGACAATCAACAGGAGCAGCGCGAGCACGACAAAAGTATACGGCCGGCTCAGCGCGATACGGACCAGTGCAACCATTGACTAGTTATTCCCCGGAACCCGCAAAATATACGGGGGATTGGCGCCCCTACAGGCCAATTCACTAGCGTCGATCTAGCGAAAAACGGGCCAAAAGCCAACTTTACGTGACGCAATCCGCGTTCACATCCTCGACATAGCTGTCGGACCGTATCGGCCGCGGAGTGAGCCGCGGCCGGGAATTCTCGCGATTGGGCCGCTTTTCGCGATCAAGCCGCCCGCACCGACTCCAGGAACTTGCTGACCTCGACCTTGAGGCGGCTGCTGTCGCCGGACAACGCCTTCGCGGCCGACAGCACCTGCGTGGAGGCCGAACCGGTCTCGGTCGCGCCGCGCTGCACATCGGTAATGTTGGCCGAGACCTGGTGGGTGCCCTGGGCGGCCTGCTGGACGTTGCGGGAGATTTCCTGCGTGGCCGCGCCCTGCTCCTCCACCGCCGCGGCGATGGTCGAGGAGATTTCCGACAGCCGTTCGATGGTGTTGCTGATTTCCTTGATCGCGTTCACCGAGTCCTGGGTGGCGGCCTGGATGCCGGTGATCTGCTGCCCGATCTCGCCGGTGGCTTTCGCGGTCTGCTCGGCCAGCGCCTTCACTTCGGAGGCGACTACCGCAAAGCCGCGGCCCGCCTCGCCGGCGCGCGCCGCCTCGATGGTCGCATTCAGCGCCAGCAGATTGGTCTGGCCCGCGATCGTGTTGATGAGTTCGACGACATCGCCGATCCGCGCGGCAGCCTTCGAGAGCTCGCTGACGCGGTCGTTGGTGCTGCGGGCCTGGCCGACGGCGTCGCCCGCCATCCGCGCCGATTCCTGGACCTGGCGGCTGATCTCGGTGACCGAGGATGACAGCTCCTCGGTCGCAGACGCCACCGACTGCACGTTGGCGGAGGCCTCTTCCGAGGCGGAGGCGACCGTAGTGGTCAATTCCTGCGAGCGCGTGGCGGTCGAGGAGAGCGTGCCGGCCGCGGCTTCGAGCTGGGTCGAGGCGGAAGAGACGGTCTGGACGATCTCGCCGATCATAGTCTCGAAATTGCTGGTGATGGCGTCGACGCGGCGGCCGCGCTCGATCTTGGCTTCCGCATCGGCGGCTGCAGCCTCGTCAGCGGCCTTCTTGGCGATCAGCGCTTCCTTGAACACCTGCAGCGTATCGGCCATCGCGCCGATCTCGGTCTTCTCGCCCTGGTGCGGGACTTCGGCGGTCAGGTCGCCGTTTCCGAGCGCCTGCATTGGCTTGACGATGGAAGCGATGCCGGCCGAGACGTCGCGGACAAGATAGGTGCTGATGGCGGCGCCGCCGACGATCGCGATGCCAAGGATGATCATGAGCGTCATGAAGGACGAGGCGTAGCTATCTGCGGCATCCGGCGCCGCCTTGTCGGAGCCGGCATTGTTGAGATTGATGTCCTTCATCAGGATGGCGTCGGCGTCGAGACCGATCTTGTTTACGGTGTTGGTGTTCAGCTCGTGCGCCTCATGAGGAATCCGGCCAGCCTCCTTGCGAGACAGGGCCATGACATCCTGGGTGCCCTTTTTGTAAGCGTCCCAGGTCCTCGCCCATTCATCATAGATCGCACGCTCCTCCGGCGAGGTGATGACCTTCTCATAGGCTTGCCGGGTCTTGTTGTTGCTCTCGACCACGCCGGTCAGTGTCTTCTCGGCGGCCAGTTTCTCCTCCAGCGTCTCGGCCAGCATATGCTCGCGGACCACGTTGCGGTACGTGATGACGCCGGCCCTGAGATCGCCAAGCAGGCGGATGCTCGGCAGCCAGTTGGTGGCGATATCCGCGGCGTTGGCATTGATCGCCCGCGTGTTGCGGACCGCCAGCAGCCCCATACCCATCATCGCGACGAGCAGCAGCGCAACCACTGTGATAATCTTGGCGCGGATCGAGTACTTGGCGAGCATTGGGGAATCTCTTGGCGTTTGGCGCGTCGGTGACGCCTGCTGATGCAAAGTGCTTTGGGTTGGTTGGACGAATCGAAGGATGCCGTGTTGGCGATCAAGCCGCGCGACCTCCTGAGGGCGCGTTAATTTGTCCCTCCGTAAAGCTACGGTAGGCAAAAGACGTCACTAACAAATGAATGGAGCGATGCGATCAGCGCATCAGCGCGAGCGCGTCAGAGAAAAACTGCGGGCCGCCGAAATTGCCTGATTTCAAGGCAAGCAGCATCTCGCCTTTGTTCGCGCCGACCGCACGCAGCACCGGCACGCCCGCGGCAATCTCCGCGCCGACGAGGAAGCCCGGAATTTTCAAGCGATCGACCACGGCGCCCGACGTTTCACCACCGGCGACCACCAATCGGCGCACGCCGTCTTCGACGAGACCTTCCGCAATGTCGGCCATCGCTTGCTCGATGGCATGCCCGGCTGCATCACGGCCATGTCGAGACTGCAGAGCTGCGACTTCGTCGGGCGTGGTGCTGCTGGCGATCAACACCGGGCCTTCGCCGATCCGGTCACGCGCCCAGCCGAGCGCGCGGTGGACTTCGTCTTTGCCGGTCACGATCCGCTCGGGGTCGAGATGCAGCACCGCCATGCTACGCTCGGCATTGCTGATCTGCTGCAGCGTCGCCTGCGAGCAGCTTCCGGCGAGACAGGCAGCAGGTCCGCCGACCGGCGCCTCGGCCGTTGCGCTCACGACCTCCGACCTGACCTTGCCCGAGTCAACCAGCGCCCGGGCAAGCCCGAGCCCGATCCCGGAAGCGCCGACGGATACGCGATGATCCAGCGCCACCGTGCCGATGGTGCCGAGGTCGCGGTCGAACACGGCATCGATGATGGCGGCGCCAAACCCGCCAGCGGCAAGATCGGCAAGACGCGCGCGAACGGCGTCCGGACCGCGCGCGACGGTTGCGAGGTCGACCAGCCCGACCTTGGTCCTGCTCTGGCGCGCCAGCACTCGCACCAGGTTCGAGTCATGCATCGGGTTGAGCGGGTGATCCTTGAGCGGGCTTTCGTTCAGCGGCACCGAGCCGACGAACAGATTGCCCTGGTAGACGGTACGGCCAGTTTCCGGGAATGCCGGGGTGACCAGCACGATCCTGTCGCCCGAATCTTCGCGCAGCGCATCCATCACCGGGCCGATATTGCCGGCGTCGGTGGAATCGAAGGTCGAGCAGATCTTGAACAGCACATGCGAGGCGCCGCGGCCGCGCAGCCATTTCTCCGCTGCACGCGAGCGCGTCACCGCCTGGCTCGCTTCGATCGAGCGGCTCTTCAGCGAAACCACCACCGCATCGACCTCGGGCAGAGCGAGATCGTCGGAGGGTACGCCGATCGTCTGCACCGTGCGCAGGCCGGCACGGGTCAGCGTGTTGGCGAGATCGGAGGCGCCGGTGTAGTCGTCGGCGATGCAGCCCAGCGCCAAAGTCATGCTTTTGCTCCGGCATAGGGCTTGAACCAGCCGAGGCCGTCGGTGGTCTTGCCGCGCGGGTTGTATTCGCAGCCGACGAAGCCGGCATAGCCGAGCCGGTCGAGCTCATCGAACAGGAACGGATAGTTCAGTTCTTCGCCGTCAGGCTCGTTGCGCGAGGGGATGCTGGCGATCTGGACGTGGCCTGTTATCGGCATCATCTCGCGCAGCCGCATCGTGACATCGCCATGAATGATCTGGCAGTGATAGATGTCGAACTGCAGCTTCAGGTTCGGGATCTTCAATTCGTTGATCAGATCGCTGGCAAAGCCGAAATCATTGAGGAAATAGCCGGGCACGTTGCGCGGATTGATCGGCTCGATCACGACGTCGAGGCCGTGCGGCGCGAAGAATTCGGCGGCCCATGTGACGGATTTATAAAATGCCTCGACCGCCTTGCTGTCGCTCCGATTAGCTATCCCCGCCATCAGGTGCACGCGCTTGACGCCGGTCGCCTCCGCATAGGGCAATGCGGTGGTGAGGCTCGCCTTCAGGTCTTCAAACCGGTCCGGCAGCGCCGCAAACCCTTTCTCTCCGGCTGCCCAATCGCCCGGTGGCAGGTTGAACAGAGCTTGCGTCAGGCCGTTCTTGTGCAGCCGATCGCCGATCTCCTTCGCCGGATGGTCATAAGGAAACAGGAACTCCACCGCGGTGAAGCCTGATTTCGCCGCAGCCTCGAAACGGTCGAGGAACGGGACTTCGTTGAACATCATGGTGAGATTGGCGGCAAAGCGGGGCATCGACAGACCTTTGTTTGCTATAGCGTGATGCGAGCTGACTTCACCTCTCCCGCTTGCGGGAGAGGTCGGCGCGTAGCGCCGGGTGAGGGCTCTCTCCCCACGGATGGTCCCATTGCGGAGACACCCTCACCCCGGCCCTCTCCCGCAGGCGGGAGAGGGAGCGCAGCGTTCATCGCGGATACGATTCGGACTGATCTCATCTGCTCTATTTCGGTTCGCCGGGCAGCTTCGTTCCGGTGACGCGGGCATACATCCGCGCCACCGAGGCGTCATCGTCGCGCCCCATGCCGGCGGCCGCGGTCATCAGAAACATCTGCAGCGCTGCGGCTGAAACCGGCACCGGGAATCTCGCATTTCGCGCCATGTCCTGGATAATGCCGAGATCCTTGACGAAAATCTCCACCGCGCTGCGCGGCGTGTAGTCGCCGTCGAGCACATGCGGCATCCGGTTCTCGAACATCCAGGAATTGCCGGCGGAGGCCGTGATCACCTCGTAGACCTTGCGGATGTCGAGGCCCTGTCTGGCCGCAAACGCGATCGCCTCCGAGGCTGCGGCGATATGCACGCCGGCCAAGAGCTGGTTGATCATCTTGAACGCGGCGCCCTGCCCGGCCGCATCGCCGAGTTCGTAGAGCTTGGCGGCCATCGCATCGAGCGCGGGACGGGCTTTCGCGAATGCCGCCGCGCTGCCGGAAGCAAGGATGGTGAGCTCACCCTGCGCCGCACGCTGGGCGCCGCCGGAGATCGGGGCATCCAGATAATGCCGTCCAGTTGCCTCGAGCTGCTTTGCCAAGCGCCGCGCCACATCGGGGTCCATGGTCGCGGAGGAGACGAACACGGATCCTTTCGGCAGCGTCTCGGCCACGCCATTTTCGCCGAACAGGATCGTTTCGGTCTGGGCGGCGTTGACGACCACGCTGACCGCAATGTCGGCGCCATCGGCGGCTTCCTTCGGCGTTTTGGCGCCCTTGCCGCCACCCTGGACGAACCGCGCGACGCTGTCGGCCGCCACGTCGCAGCCGATCACCTCAAACCCCGCGCGCAGCAGCGAGGTCGCCATGCCAAATCCCATCGAGCCGAGCCCGATCACGGCAACGCGGGTTTTTGACGATTCAGGCATGCGGCGGTCCCTCACGTGTTTCTTAGGAGTCTTACCCCTTTAGGAGTCTTACCCCTGCGTATCACGGCTTGGCCGCCGTGCCAAAGCGTGAGACAAGGCGGAAAACAGGTATGGCTGCCATGAGCGAAACAAAGCTCCGTGAGGAAATCTGCCGCTTCGGCCGCTCGCTGTTCGAACGCGGGCTGACGCCGGGTTCTTCAGGCAATATCAGCGTGAGACTCGACGATGGCGGTTGGCTGGTGACGCCGACCAATGCCTCGCTCGGTTTCCTTGACCCTGTCAGGATGTCGCGGCTCGATGCTGATGGACGACTGGTCTCGGGCGACGCGCCGACCAAGGAGGTGCCCCTGCACACCGCGCTTTATCAGACCCGCGGTGCGGCCCGTGCCGTGGTGCATCTGCATTCGACCCATTCGGTGGCGCTCTCGATGCTGCCCGAGATCGACCCGCGCGCCGCGCTGCCGCCGTTGACGGCCTATTATGTGATGAAATGCGGCCAGACTGCGCTGGTGCCCTATTATCGTCCCGGCGACCCCGCGGTGGCCGACGCGATCAAGGGACTGGCGGGTAAATATTCGTCAGTGCTGCTCGCCAATCATGGGCCGGTGGTTTCAGGCGACACGCTGGAAGCCGCGGTGTTCGCGACGGAGGAACTGGAAGAGACCGCGAAACTCTATCTGCTGCTGCGCGGGCTGAACCCGCGCTATCTATCGCCCGAGCAAGTCGCGGATTTGACGAAGGTGTTCGGGCTGAAGCTGCCGGAGCACAACGAGCACTGAATTCGTAGGGCGGATTAGCACTACTGAGTCAAGCGGTCGCGGTCTTTTGGGGCTGAGAATCAAGTAATTGAAGAGATTCAATATTTGGCACGTGGAGGGCCAGATGGATCTCGATCAGAGCGAAGCACGGTTTGCGGAGTATGTGGCCGGTCTTGGAAGCGCGATCGGTCACGCGGAGCGGACGAGGCCGCTGCGCGACTATTGCACGGGGCTGATGCTGCCTGGGGAGCGCAAGAGCGTGGAGCCGATGGCGGCGCGGACGGCTCCGGCGCGCACGGCGGCACAGCACCAGTCGCTGCTGCATTTTGTCGCCAACGCGGCCTGGTC
>NZ_AUEZ01000109.1 GCF_000426245.1 Bradyrhizobium sp. Ai1a-2
CAACTGAATCGGATGGCCGGCGTGAGTCCTTCGGCAAAAACCTTCACGACCAAACAGGGGCAATACCTCGCTTTTATCCACCTCTATACGAAGCTGCACCGCAGGCCTCCGGCAGAAGCCGACATTAGGGAATATTTCCGCGTCAGCCCGCCTTCGGTTCATCAAATGGTGCTGACGCTGGAACGAGTTGGACTCATTAAAAGGCAGCAAAGGACAGCTCGCAGTATCGAGGTCCTCGTCGATCCCAAGTGTCTGCCGGAACTTATCTGACCACCTCAATCCAATCCGTCAAAATCACTGTGCGGAGCCACTAGCTGGCGCCGCGACCTCTTAAATTCCTGGCGCAGAACTCAGGGTCACCATCAAACTTGCAACGCGCTTCAACTATTTCGATTTCCGCATGTCGCATTCTGCTTATCCCGGAGCCACAGGTTCCGGGCCTAACTATAGATGGCGCTGCGATTCTTGAAGCTAGCGTGCCCGCCTCTCGCGATCCGTTCGGTCGCCGCGACCACGGCATCAAGCTGCTCCTGATCGAGAAATGGCTTAGTAAGAAAATCGACCGTTCCACCCTTCATTGCCCTGACGCTCATGGGAATGTCGCCGTGGCCAGTGACGAAAAACGATCGAAATGTGAATGTTCAAGTTTGCCAGCTCAGCCTGGAGGTCAAGGCCGCTCAATCCCGGAAGCCCTGATGACTAGGACCAGGCCGCTTGCAACATCCGGAAACTTGCCCTGCAGCATTTCCTGGGCCGATCCGAACGCAACGACGTCAAGGCCCAACGATTGAAAAAGGTTTGCGGACGACCGACGCATCGAGACGTCGTCCTCGACAACGAAAGACGATCGCGCTTCTGCTCAAGTCCTCGGCGTTGCTGCCGTCGCGCGGCGAGCGTCCGATCACGACACGACCTCTTTATGCAACGGCAGGACAAATTGAAGCGTCGCGCCCGGCTCCTGCTTGCGGACCATCGAAAGGCGCCCTCCGTGAGCTTCCACGATCGAACGGCAGATCGAAAGGCCCATTCCAAGGCCGCTCGATTTGGTAGTGAAAAAGGGGTCGAAGACGCGATCCGTATCACCCTCGGGGATCCCGACGCCGTGATCAGTCACGGCGAGGCATACGCGCCCCATATCGTCCTGGGATGACCGAACCACCAGTTCGCGCGGTCGATCCTTTACCGTTTGCATAGCCTCAATGCCGTTCATCACCAGATTGATAATCACCTGCTGCAGTTGAACCCGGTCACCGAGGATCGTGGGGAGGGCAGGCGCCAACTCGGTTCGCAACGATACTTTATGGCTAACCAGCTCACGTGTCACAAGCGCGATGACCTCCTTGACGACGTCATTGATATCGAGCCGTACCATCTCGATCTCACCTTTCTTCGCAAGTGCGCGGATGTGGTGGATCACCTCGCTCGCTCGGGTTGCGTCTTCGATGATCCACTCCACCGAGGAGCACGCGGCGGAAAGGTCAGGAGTTTCACGATTAATCCAACCGAGGCACGCCCCGGCGTTGTTGATGATCGCGGCGAGCGGCTGGTTAATTTCGTGTGCGATGGACGTTGTCAGTTCCCCCAGTGTCGTCACGCGCGTCACATGCGCAAGCTCCGCCTGTGCCTTCCGCAGTTCCCGTTCGGCCTGATCAGCGCGGATGGTTGCGGTGATGTCGGTGCTGACGCCGCGATAGCCGAGAAATTTGCCGCTTGCATCGAAAAATGGCCTACCGCTGGTCCGGACGTAGACCGGAGATCCCATTCGGTTGACGGTGCGATACACCAGATCGCGAAATGGAAGATGTGCGTCGAGCATCGCCCGATGCTGCCGCCATTTCTCGGGTTCCGAGTCAGTGTCGCGCGCAATCTCCCAGCGAAGCAGGCCGGTGAGGCCCGAAGCCAGAATGCCGGCGGTCCTGGTGTGCTCCGACAGGAGGGTGACTCGATGGTCCGGCCCGGTCTCCCAGAGCCAGTCGGAGGCCGTTTCGGCGTAGTCGCGAAAGCGCTGCTCGCTTTCGCGTAGTGCCGCAAGAGCCTTTTCCAGCTTTTCCTTGGCCGCATGTTGCTCGGTGACATCCATATGCGTTCCGATGAGCTCGCTGACGTCGCCGTCGCTGCCAATCACGGCATGTGCTACGGAATGTATGCGCCTTATTGCGCCATCGGGAAGAAGGATTCGAAAATCAAACTCGAACCCTCTCTTCTCTTGGATAGCCTGACGCACCGCTTCGCCAAGCCGCTGCAAGTCGTCTGCCGGGATACGCGACTGGATGGCCTCTACCGATACAGCCTCTTCCGGATCAAAGCCAAACAGACGATAGATCTCGGCAGAGCGATACACAAAATCGCGACGGCGCACGTCCCAGGAGCAGCTGCCAGTGTGACTGAGATGCTGGGCTTCGGCGAGATAGGCCTCGCTGCGGCGAAGCTGCTGTTCCGCTTGCTTTACAGCCGTGACGTCCATCACAGCTCCGACTAACTCGATATCGCCAGATGCAGTCCTAGTGGCTTGTGCCAGCGCGTGGAGGTACTTGACCGAGCCGTCCGGCATCAGCAGTCGGTATTCATGCTCGAAATCCTTTTGGTCTCGGCACACTCGATCGATAGTCTCTTTGACGGCAGCTTGATCTTCTGGATGGGTGCGTTCAACGATAAGTCGCGGGGTCGGTTTCGTCGCCGGATCATATTCGAAAATACGAAAGGTCTCCTTTGACCAGATGATCTCGCCGGTAGCGACGTTCCAGCCGAAGCTGCCGGTGCGACTCAATTCCTGCGCCTGGGCCAAATGGCTTTCGCTCCGCTGCAGGGCATTTTCGGCCCGCCTTCGTTCGGTGATATCTTCGCAGGCGATGAGGACGATGAGCTTGTCATCGGCCCACTGCATGGCTTTAGCGTTTTCCCGCACCCACAGCACCGAGCCGTCCTTCCTGACCTTCTGGACGTCCCAAGTGTGCGATTGGCCGACCGCTTCAACGCACACCCCGACGCATTTGCGAACAAACGCACAATCTTCTTCTAGAAAGACCTTAAGCACGGATTGGCCGACCAGCTCCGCGGGCACATAGCCGAGTTGCGTTGCGCCAAAGGTATTAACGTTTAGGACTGTTCCGGCGGCATCGACCATGAAGTACATGACGGGGTTATGCTCGAAGATTTCACGCCACTGTTTCTCGCGGTCGCGCAAATTGGCCTCGCTGCGCCGGTGCCTGGCGGCGGCCTCAAGCGCAGCCTCCCTTTCCTGGCGGACCTTTCCGATCAGCTGCGTTCCCACAATTGAGACGATAAGGAAAGCGACAACCACCGGAAGACCTTGCGGATCGTCGATCCGGAGATTGAAAGTAGGCGGCGTAAAGAAGTAGGCCAAGGCACTGACGGACACGATTGAAAGCGCGGCTGATGCGATGAAGCTGCCCATCAGCGAAAACAGCAATATCACCACCAAATAGGCGAATGCAGTCGCAGCGAAAGGGGTGTGCAGGTACAAGGAAGTTAGCGTCACCAACGCCAGAGCAATGCTACCGAAAACGAACTGCGCCGTTGAATGTCCGAACTTGGTGATCTGGTTACGCATGATCGTAGACCGTCTGGCTCCTCTGGCGCGACAGCTTAGAATATTTGGTACAAATTAGAATATTTGGCACAAAAAAGCGGCAATTCGTTTCGGCCCAGCCGGGCTCTTGAACTCAGTTTTGGGACCGATCGTGTGCGAAAAAGCAACCTAGCAGAGCACGCATTGGATGATACAATCATTACGAGACGAAGCGACGCGGACTGCAAACGTTCGTATGGTTCTCCAAATCCTTTTGATTTATCGGAGCTGCGTTCGACAGCCTTCGACGATGTGCGGTGGTCAAAAGCAGCGAAGGCTGCATATGGCAGACGCTTCGACGCTGGTCGATGTGCTGGTGAACCGCCTCGACCATCAGGAGGACCGGTTCACGTTCGTTCGCAGGTTGCGCTGGTCATCTCCGAAGGTGATGACTTCGTGCTGTGTTTTCTCGGCGCGGTCGCGGCGGGTCTGGTGCCGGTGCCGATGTATCCGCCGCTTGGCATCGGCCGGCTCGAGTCCTACCTCAACGCGACGGCCAAGATCGCGCCGATCAGCGGCGCTCGCATGATGGTCGTATCGCTCGGCACGCAGGCGATGCTTCGCGCGCTGCGCGGTCGTGCGCGGGCGCTCGAGCGCGTGGAATCGACCGAGCTGGTTCGCGATGCCCTGCCTGCAGTGGCGCCGCTCGGCCGTCCGGCTCCGGATGACGTGCTGTTCCTGCAGTTCACGCCGGGTAGCACGTCGTTCCGCAAGGGCGTCCGCGTCACCGACGTGAGCGCGCCGGCCAACGGCGCCGCGATCGCGCTAACGCGCGGCGGCGACAAGGTGTGAACTGGTTGCCGACGTACCACGACATGGGCCTGATCGGCTTTGTCCTGGCGCCGCTGATCGGCGGGTTCCTGGTCGTGTTCTTGCCGACGCTGCGGTTCGTCGCGGAGCCCAGCGCGTGGCTAGCCACGATCAGCCGCCATCGCGCACGATCACGTTTGCGCCGACTTCGCGCTCGCGGTCGCAACGAACTGGACGCCGGCGACCATCGTGCGGCGCCTCGACCTGTCCTGCTTGCGTGTCGTGGGTCGTGGCGCCGAGCCCAATAGCCCAGACGTTGCGTTGATAGACCTGCGTCTGCAATCCAGCCTTGTCGACCACCTTCCAGAATGAATCGCCCGGCGGCGGCGAATCCCATATCGCCACTGTCCGGTCTCCTGCCGCATCTGCCGGGCCGCTCCCTCTACGGCGTGCAGGCCCGGGGCTTCGTCGATAGTGAGGGGTCTGCTTCGTCGATCGAGGCAATGGCCGATGACTATCTCCACCACATCTGCCCAGTGCAGCCCTACAGCCCTATCACCTGCGCGTCTGGCGCGTTCCATTGCCTCCCAATCCAATTCTTTGCCCCGAGCTCTCGCGCCATCTCGAGATCACGCAGGAGGAAATCGGGGCGCTTTCCGGGATCTCGCGTCAGTGCCTGAAGCGGCTCGAGAAAGAGGGGCTGTTGCGGCTGGAATATGGGGGTGTGACGATCGTCGACCTTGAACGTCTCCGCCACTACGGCGAATAGTCCCAGCCGACCGGCTCGGCGCCGCGTCTGCCCGAAAGCTTGGCGCCTAGAGCAAGAGCCGGAAAAGTGGAAGCCGGTTTTCCCTCGCGACAAACGCGAAGCGTTTGCGCGGAGATCATGCTCAAACAAAGAGATGAGACCAGATTCCTAACGTTAGGATATTAGACTTCGCCGAGGGCGGATGCTACAGACCGAGCCGTTCGCAACCGGCGCAGTTCCGCGCTCTCGGAGAGGATATGGCGGTTCAGGACTCCAAGCGACGCGTCGCGCTGATTACGGGCGTCACCGGCCAGGACGGCGCTTATCTCGCTGAATATCTGCTCGGCCTCGGCTACACCGTCCACGGCATCAAGCGCCGGTCGTCGTCGTTCAATACGGCGCGCGTCGATCACCTCTATCAGGATCGCCATGCCGGCAACGTGCCGTTCCTGCTGCATTATGGCGACATGACGGACTCGACCAACCTGATCCGGCTGATGCAGCAGATCAGGCCGACCGAAATCTATAATCTTGCCGCGCAAAGCCATGTCGGCGTGAGTTTCGAGAGCCCGGAATATACGGCGAATGCCGATGCCGTCGGCGTGCTGCGTCTCTTGGAGGCGATCCGCATCCTCGGCATGGAAAAGGAGACGCGGTTCTATCAGGCTTCGACGTCGGAGCTTTACGGCCTGGTCCAGGAAGTGCCGCAGCGGGAAACCACGCCGTTCTATCCGCGTTCGCCCTATGGCGTGGCCAAGCTTTACGGCTACTGGATCACGGTGAACTACCGCGAGGCCTACGGCATCTATGCTTCGAATGGCATCCTGTTCAACCACGAGAGCCCGATTCGCGGCGAGACCTTCGTCACCCGCAAGATCACCCGCGGCGTCGCCCGCTTCGAGGTCGGTCTCGAGGACACGCTTTACCTCGGCAATCTCGAGGCCAAGCGCGACTGGGGTCATGCGCGGGATTATATCGAGGGCATGCATAGAATTTTGCAGGCGGATGCTCCTGACGATTTCGTGCTGGCGACCGGCGAGACGCGCTCGGTGCGCGAATTCGTGGAACTTGCGTTTGCCGAAGTCGGCCGCGGAATCGAGTGGCGCGGGAAGGGTGTCGACGAAACCGGTGTCGACACAAAATCCGGCAAGACCGTGGTCCGCATCGATCCGACCTATTTCCGCCCGACCGAGGTCGATCTTCTGATCGGCGACGCCAGCAAGGCGCGCGAGAAGCTCGGCTGGAAGCCGAAGACCAGCTTTGCCCAGCTCGTGAAGGAAATGGTCGCGAGTGACCTCGCCGAGGCGAGGCAGGAGGTCGCCCATGGCAAGAACGCCGTTTGAGCTGAAAGGCAAAACGGTCTTTGTCGCCGGCCACCGCGGCATGGTCGGCTCGGCGCTGCTCGATGAAGAAACGGCGGTGTGAAGTGCCCGGTGATCGACCGTCCTCA
Organism: Bradyrhizobium sp. Ai1a-2; assembly: GCF_000426245.1. GTDB lineage: Bacteria > Pseudomonadota > Alphaproteobacteria > Rhizobiales > Xanthobacteraceae > Bradyrhizobium. The sequence continues at coordinate 6,538 of NZ_AUEZ01000109.1, forward strand.
AGGCTGGCGCGCTGCGCCACCGCATTCGGCGGCTGGCGGCCTTGACCACGCCCGATCACCGGGCTGTTGGCTTTGCAAGCGCTCAGTCGACGACCGAGCGCGACGTCGGCGCGCTCGAAATGCCCACCGGTTGTGCGACCGGCTTCCTTCGCTCCCTGGCTAGGGAACAAAATAGATGAGACAGCAATAGGTCTATCGGGAGCATAGCTAGATGCGGCAATACGCCCATCCTGCTGCACTGTCGCGATCAGGGCCGTCCGCTGCTCGGACTGCCGAGGCCATGCGCCAATACTGAATGCCGACCCGCTACGCACCCGCCCGCTGATCACCGCCGACGTGGGAGCTCATACCGGTTACGGTTGATCAGCTTCGCAACGATTGGTACGTAATCGGAATCGCTGGCGACGGCAGGATGTCATCATTGTCCTTTGTGACAATGTAGGCATCTTCCATCATCGTGATGGCGATCGCTACGTCGACTTTTTTCTCCTTGTTGCCGGCGTTGCGTTCATAGACTTGCGTCTGCAATCCAGCCTTTCCGACCATCTTCCAAAATGAATCCCCGCGGCGGCGGCGAACCCCAAAGCTTCGCCACTGTGCTGTGCCCGCTCACGTACTTGTACAGTTTACTGTAATCCAGAACCAGATGGTTCAGCGCGCTCAATCCCCTATCTAACCAGTAGTTGGCAAACCCGGTGAGGTCCTGAGCTAGGGGATGGCCGCGACCTCCGGCGCGGCGGCGGCGGCGGCGTGGTGGTGCGGCGATGGGCGTTGAGTGCTTCGAACGAGGCAAGGTTGGCGGGACTGAGACTACCGGGGAAAATTTCAAGAAAAATCCTTTGCCAGCAGATCTAAAATCTTGAACTTCTTTGTTTTTTATGCACGCGCTGCAGCGTGCAGTCGGACGCCACGTGCTAGTTGCTCTTCGTGTAGGGTATCACTGCTTCCACGCCAGCTTGTGTTTTCGGTGCCGCGCCACGAATCTGCGGCCTGCCGGCTTTGCTGCGATCGCGTTCGACGCAAGCTCTCGCTGGAGAGATCGAGACGATGGGTGTTATGGACGAGACGATCGAGTACGGCATCGGTGTAGGAACCCGTGAGAAGGTCAACGAAGCCGTGCGGCAATATCAGGAGCGCCGCTAGTCGGATCGATCCTTGACCGTAGTTGTCCGGAATCTGCAAACGGTACAGGTTTGCTTAGAGTAGCTCTCAATCGGCGCAGGCAATTTCACCGAAGCAATTTCACGGAATGGGGCTGAACTTCTCAGCGGCCGTTTTGCTTGCGGGCGAGTTTACGGCCCCCCGTCGGTATGTTCCATGGACAATAACGGGCGAACGAACTAGAAGACAATCATTACGTGCGCATCAGGAGTTTCAGAAGTGATCCGAATTTCGAGGAGACAACGACTGATGCTGCAGCGGTATTCGCCCGATCTACTCGAACAGTATGCCGAGTTACTTTGGTTGAGAGAGCAGGTCAGGCGAGCGGAAACCTTAGATCCGGAAAAGCTCCTGGCGGAATTCAAAGCTCACCGGGAACAGAAAACGACCAATGGCAAAACAGTGATGCACTAGCTGTGATGAAACGAATCCGAATAGAGCGATTGAATACCGACGAGCTGTGGACGTTGCACGTCAATATTTCGGAGGTCTTGCTGCAGAATGCAGCAGGAGAAATTGCTGCTAGATGAGTGCCTGAGGCGGTTGCGGGCTCCGGTCCCAGGGCATCGCCCATACCCGACAGTCCGGCCAAAATACCGCAATCCTGATCAGCCATCAGAAACCTGGACCGAAGGCAAGCAGCCCCGCTGGTTAGTCGGGCAGCTTAGGCTCGGGAAGCATATTGATGACGTCAGAATCCAGCCGCGGGCCAAGGGCTAAACCCACCAAGACGCACGCGCCCTTCACGTTAGGTTTCCACTAAAATTCGCCGCTCAAGAAGTCCTCGCCTCGAGAAGGCCGCGACATCCCACCGGAACGCGACCGTCGGGCCCGCCACAGCGCGGCGCATATACGTGATGGCGGCTTGCTCGGTAGATCGGCTGGGCCGCGGCCTACAGGACCTGGTCGGCTTGCTGAACGAACTGCAGGCCCTGAATTGTAATCTGTATTTGCATCAGCAGGCGATCGACACCACGACCCCCAACAGCGCGGGCCATATTCCAGCTGTGCGTCGTCTTCGCTGAGTTCGAACGGTCCATGATTGTCGAGCGCGTCAATTCCGGCTGGTGAGGCCCAAGGTCAATACCATCAAGCTGGGCCGAGGCAGTCGCAAAGACGACGCACAAAGCAAGGATGAAGGACAACAGGGAGCAACGTAAGGTACGTCGGGAGAGCGGCAACGAGGAGATCGTGCAAGATACCCATCCGGCGTAGCTTTCAATGCCTTGGCCCGGTCGTACCCCGGGAGAGTTTGGCGAGCTGCTCTCGCATATGGACCTGGAGCTCCTGCGAGCGAGGTGACGGGCTCGTTTCAGGGCAAGATGAAAGCAACTATCGGTGTTCACGGGGGCATCGCGCAGCCAGGGCTCGCCGGCGTGCTGGCTGCATCCGGCCTGGGCTGCAGAAGAGCGGGAGGCGCCGATCCATGGCGGCACCTGAACGTGATCGTCCATCCAGAGCCCCTCAAAGGCTAGGCCAGCCCGCAATGCGAAGCTTGCGAGCCGGCCTTCTTCGTGCACCAGACGCTCGCGGCCGCGTCACCGGTGTCTTCAGGAAACAATAATGATCGCCCTCTCTCAAAAGGAACTCTATCCATGTCAATTGCACGCATGAAGAAATGCTGGCAGAAATCTCGGAGCCTCAGTTATCGCCTTGCGATGACTGCTGCTCCTTATTTGGAAACCACCAGCTATTGAAATCGCTAAAGCACTGTTTCAAGCGTGCGCTCTGAAATCGTTTAATAATCAAACTGATTTTGATTCCGCCAACACCCTCTCGCCGCCAACACCGGGGAGAGGATGGATTACTCCGCTGCCTGGACTACGCTGCGGCCGGCCGCCTCGATCGCAACCGCAACCGACTGCACGATCGCGGCAAAGCGCACGGCCGTCTGGATCGCAGCGGAGCGGACGCCGGCTTCCCGCAGTGCCTTCTCATGGGCGTCCATGCAGGCGCCGCAGCCGTTGATGGCACTTACCGCCAAAGACCACAGCTCGAAATCGGCCTTGTCGACCTCAGGATTGCTGACCACGTTCATGCGCAGCCGCGCCGGCATCCTCCTGTATTCCAGATTGGAGACGAGGTGAACGAAGCGGTAGTAGACGTTGTTCATCGCCATCACTGAGGCCGCGGATTTCGCCGCCGCGATCGCCGCCGGCGACAACACCTTGGCTGCAGCGGATTCCATGACAGCGGTCACGACGGAGTTGCGGGTCGCGATCGCGCTCGCCAACAAGAGCCCGTATTTGCTCTGCGCTGACAGCGTCTCATCCGACACCATCGAGGCCAGATTGAGTCTGACGTCCTTGGCGAAATCCGGAATCTGGTCCTTCAACTGCTCGATAGACATAGACATGAGACCTCAGGCAACTTTCAGCGTTTCGCCGCCGATCTCGCGGTTGCAGGGGCAGAGCTCGTCGGTCTGTAGCGCGTCCAATACGCGCAACGTGTCCTTCGGGCTGCGGCCGACATTCAGGTTGGTTGCATAAACGTGCTGGATAGTGTTGTCGGGATCGACGATGAATGTATAGCGATAGGCGACGCCATCGGGCGACCGCACGCCAAGGCCGTCGACCAGCCCGCCCTTGGTGTCGGCAAACTGCCAGATCGGCAGACCGTGCAGATCCTTGTGGGCGCGCCGCCAGGCGAGCTTGCAGAACTCGTTGTCGGTCGAGCCACCCAGAACGACCGCATCACGGTCGGCGAAATCGTTGGACAGTCGGGCGAACTCGGCGATTTCTGTCGGGCAGACGAAGGTGAAATCTTTGGGATAAAAGAAGATAATTTTCCATTTTCCGGGGAAGCTGTTTTCGGTCAGCGTCTCGAACGCGCTCTGCCCGTTCTCCTCCTGTGCTTGAAAGCCGGGCTTCACGCCTGTGATCTCGAACGACGGCAACTGACTTCCAATTCCAAGCATGTTGTCCTCACAAGATTGCTTCGAAGAGTGACGATTCCACCATCAGCGAAGCAAGTCATATGCCATTCGTTCTCAATCGCCCAGGCCCAATCGGCCGTCACAAAGCGTACCCCGCGTGACGGTGGGCAGAACCGGGACTGACGGTGTTTTCCTCGATCACCAATGAGGCGGTGGACGAATCTCGGGCTCAAAGTCGGCGATCCCGTCGCGGCGGTGATCAAGTCATTGGATGTGATGGCCGATAGATCGCCGCAGCCGCTGTCGCGATGCAACGCGCGCGGATGCGCGGCAGGCGCCTGCAATGTCGCGCCACCATCCCTCCACGACCTTGCGCTCGCACAGCAGCATCACACGTCGGTCGAAATTTGCCAGTCGGAAAACATTTTCGGGGACTGCGGAGAGGAGCGGCACGCCACTGATGATCGCATCAGCAAATTCGTGGGCAGTCCCGGCCGGACGCCCCCAATTGGAGAATTGTTACGAGGAGATCGATCTGCTCGGTGATTGCGCGGGACACGAAAACTCCAGCGTCGGCAAATCCTTTAGTGTCGAGCTGCAGGACATGGCGCCGCTGTCGAGTGGCGGTCAGATCGAAGTTTGTGCCCCCTCGCAACGTCGAGGGCGAGCATGGTCTTCCTGCCCTTTGCGTCCTTGAATCTTGCTGGTCGATGCCGCCGACGCGCACGTCTTGCCGTACGAGATCCCGGGCTAAGTCGGCGAGCAGCATATCGACGTCCTGTTTCAGGCCGGTAAAGCATTGCCGCGAGTCGTTGGGATCGGCGAAGCTAGTGATCATCGGCTTGATCCTCTTTTTGCGAGTTCAGGCCGCGGCGCTTGCCTGTTCAGCATCTTCTCCTGTCTTGGAAGCGGTGGCCAGCAGTGGCGGTTCAGAGGCCGCCACGAGCGAAACGCCCTCGAGCTGAGCGAATACGTCCATTCCATCCTTGAGAGCTAGCGAATCAAAGGAGAAACGCGTCATGCGCGCCAAAATCTGCGTGCCCGAGCCCTCGGTGCCCAGCGCAAGCACCAGCGTGACCTCACCTGCGCCGAGCGGCAAAGAGGCTTTGATGCGCGCCGGAAAGACATTGAGGATGGAGCTTGCACGCGGCGCTTCGCGTGCGACGCTGACGTCGCTGGCTGCGATGCGTAGCCGTTGGCGCGCGCCGGGTGTAAGCGGTGCCGCCGGTACCAGCAGGCGCGCACCTTTGACACGGAGGATGAGCAGCCCATACCGCCCGTCATAGCCGCCGACGACGGCATCAAGGCTGACAGCGGCTTCGCGGCTCGCCGCAAGCGGTAGCGCAGGATCGGTCTGCAAGTCATGCAGCGGTCCGGCCTCGGTCACCATGCCCCCCTCCATGATGATGAGATGATCAGCAAAGCGTTCGATCTCAGCCATGTCATGGCTAATATAGATCACCGGAATCGCGACCTTCTCATGCAGGCGCTCGAGGAACGGCAGAATCTCACCCTTGGCGCAGCGGTCAAGCGGGGCAAGCGGCTCGTCCATCACAAGCAGTCTGGCTGTGACAACAGCGCGCGACCGATGGCGACCCGCTGTCGATCGCCACTGGAAAGATGCGCCGGCAAGCGGTCGAGCAACGGTGTTATGCTGAGCACTTCGACCGTCTGCTCAAAGGCGATCGGCGTCGGTTCGGCTTTGGGCGCGCCGTAAAGCAAGTTGCGTCTGACCGACAAATGGGGAAAAAGGCTCGTCTCCTGGAACACATAGCCGATGGGGCGCAGATGAGGTGGGCGGAAGGTGGTCCTGCTCTGCCACACCTCGCCATCGATCGCGCAGAAACCGTCAGGTAAATCCTCGAGGCCTGCAATGCAGCGCGCCACCGTGGTCTTGCCGGAGCCTGGCGGGCCGAAAATCCCCGCCACACCTTTGGCCGGTACGCTGAACTGCGCGTCGAGCGCAAAGCTACCTAGCTGGCCCTTGAAGGCGATTTCGATCCGGCCTGGCGTGGCTGTCCTCACGTGCTCCTCCTTCGGCTGTATTTGTCGATCAAGGTTAAGCTGAGGATTGCCGCAAAAGCGAACATCACCATGCCACCGGCATGCTGGCTTGCTTCGCGCCAGCGCGACGCTTGGATATAGTCAAAGAGAAAGGCGGATAGCACTTTGGTGCGCCCAGGAATGTTGCCACCGATCATCAGCACGAGGCCAGATGCGCCGATTGTATGCGCAAAGCCGAGTACTGCCGCCGTGAGAAAACGCGGTCGCGCCAGGGGCAGGGCGACCGTGAAGAAGGCATATAACGGAGAGGCGCGCAGAGTGGCCGCAACTTCCAGCGGGCGATCGCCCATGGTAACGAAAGCATTGCGGATAGGCTGCACCACCAAAGGCAGCGCGGACAAAACCGATCCGAGCACGAGCCCGGCAAAGGTGAAGACGAGCGTGCGACCGCCCCAGAGAGAGACGAGAAGGCCGCCGGGGCCCTTCGGGCCGAGCAGGACCAGCAGGTGGAAGCCGACTACCGTTGGCGGCAGCACCAGCGGCAGCGCGATGATCGTGGCCACCGCCTCGGTCCAAAGGCTCTTCGAGCGTGCTAGCCACCACGCGAGCGGTGTACCAACGATTAGCAGTATCGCGGTCGTCAGGGTCGCGAGCTCGATCGTGAGCCCGAGGGACTGCCAGATCTCCGCCGAAAAGCCCTCCATGCGCATCAACTCTGGCCGTCTCTCATGCAGCTATACCGCGCTGTGATCGGGCGAGCTTTCGGCTCTTTGAGAAAATCGATCAAGGCGCGTCTTTCGCCCTCGAGTACCTTCGGGTGCATCGTCTCATGCACACCGAGCTCTTCGATCGCCTGCACCGCAGCTGCGCAATAAGGTGGCGCGGCCGGATTGTAGAAACACAGTTTTGCAAAAGAATTCCTCTCAAGCGTCTCCGTGCCATTTAGGAAGTTTGCAGTCGAACTACAGAGCGCGAGCTTACCGCTCGCGTGGGTGAAGCGTCTATCCGGAACAGCGAGACAGTGCCTGATCAGTTTGTTCGGGCGGGAGCCGCTGGCCGAGAGACACCTGAAATGGTGCGCCTTGGGTAGTCTTGCTATAAAGCTGTCCACTCGCGCCAAAGCGCAACAGAACATCGTGCCGGGTCTTCTGCTTAAACGACGCTGCAATCTTCGCTGGCTCGGTGAAGTTTGCGGCGCCCGCGACATCGATGTTCGCCGCTTCCGCATTTCCGGGCATAGGTAGGATCAGAGTTGCGTCCATCAGGATCAATCGGGCAAGTCTCATCGAGAACGTCCTCGGACGGAGCCGCCGCGACCGTTTTGTCCGCGGCCGCTCTTTGCTGCTCATCCCAGCAAACGGCGTGCCGCTCGCGCAGTATGGTGTGCGCCTTGCTTGACGAGAGCGAAACCCGCATAAGTGGACAGCGTGCCGTGTGAAATGGCGGGCCCGCATTGTCGGGCGTCCGACATCGCCGTCTTCAACCGGACGCGCGACCGTCACAAGATGGAGCTTATGTGAAGCGGTCGCCTCTCGTGCGAGCTTGAAGACTGTTTGACGATGATGAAGGCGCCGTCGGTACCAATCGTCAATGTCATCTTCAACGCGGCGCCTTTCCGCGCGGTCCGCGCAACGCCTCAGGACAGAAAACAAGCAAACGACGCTTGCAATTTATGCGGTCCCGCCATTAACTTGTGGCGATATCGAACACGAGATGCAACACAATATTTCGAAATTCGAAGTACAGGGTAGCAAGTCCAGGGCAGCGGAGAGTCAGCCGACTGCACAATGTTGCGCCCGTGGTCGAAAGGTAAAAGACGGCAGTTGCTTGAGCGAAGTCGGGCTTTCCTGAAGCTTTACAGCGGCTCTCCTAGTGCCGGTCTGAACAATGTTGCGACGGACGCAGATGCCTCGGAACGGCTGTGCCGACCTGCGCGACACGGCGCATCAAGCTTGCGAACCAGCGCGCGAGGGCATGTGCTTGCGGAGCTCAGTAACGCTGAGAGCGACCAACACCGAGACATGTTGACGGCGCGCAGTGCGGGCTTGAGCAACGCTAGAGCCGGCGCTCCCGGAAAAGCATGGAAGGCGCATAGGCAATCTTTGCGCAGCGAATAGCTCAAGCAAGAGCCCTGAGGGGCCGGGGGCTCGAGCCGCTGTCTGAACGCGAGGAGATCAGCATTTGAGAACCACCGGCCGGCCGAGTTTTAGTTGAGCCGCCCGGGTCACCAAATCAAAACCTGACGGCCCCTCTCGATGACGGCGATCTCGGGCTCCATCAGGTTCCAGCCTGTGTTTTCGGGGCGCCTGGCGGCTGGTCGTTGAGCCCCGCGATACATCCGGGACCATCGACCCGCTCATCCTCGTCTGCGATCAGCTGGAAACCGCTGGTGCTCGTCACCGCGGCGCCGCCGCTGAGCGCTGATCTGCCGATCGACGATCTCACTGCTTGCATCAGGGCAGCAACCTTCCGGTGTGATGCCCGGGAAGTCCCGGCAACTCTGGATCGAGCCCGAACCGCCGTTGATACCGCCATTGAAGCCGCTCCCGTCGTGATCTCGGCAAATGGGGAAGGCTCCCACTGTTGTAACAGGCCGCGTAGCAAGGTCAGCGCCGAACTCGGACGGTCAGCTTCTTAGTGGAACGACCAAGTAGTGTATAGAGGACTTGTTCGAAGCCGCACGGATGAATGCGACAAAACAACAAACCAATCCTTGTCGTCCCGCGGCTCACAAGGCTTGTCCAAAGCTCAGCGCACCCGAACTTTTGCTGCCATCAAAGGCAAGTCACCTCACAAGAGCATTTCCGCAGATCGGGCGGCAACCGTGCACCGAGATTATTCTAGGCCTCGTGAGTGGCAAAATCGGAGGCTCGATTTCCTGCTTCGCGGCTAACAGCCCGAACAATCTATGGAAAGCGCGAGATGAGGTAGGGTCAGTTTACCTTTGCCCTCGGCAACTGAGGCATGTAGCTTTTGCGCGGCGGCGGCCAGAACCGGTACGGGTATTGCGGTTTCGCCTGACTTGAGGGCAAGGACAAAACGACGGCATCTACATGCCGCGCCAATTCCGCAATGGAAGCCTGTTCGCAGGCACCCGTGCCGATCAAACGGTCCGCCCCGATCCGGTCTTTGTTGGCTTTAACATGCAGTTCAATGCCGTGACGCAAAAGGCTGATACCTATGCCGGTTCCCATGCGTCCTGCGCCGATAAGACCAATCCGTTGTCGCGCCGTCGAAAGAGGGGAGGGTGTTAGCGGCTTTTCAGTCATCATGGGCTATGCATTCCGGAAAAAGCGGTGCCCCTGCAAAATGGGCAGCAGCTCATGATGGTCATGAATGATGTAATCCGGTTGCGCCGCCTGCAAACGCGACTCGGAAACAAATCCGCCGGTAATGGATATGCTGATAAGCCCGAGGTCGCGGCCAATGTCTGTTTCAACTGGCATGTCGCCGATGATGAAGGTCCACTCCGGGGTCAGATTGTTTGCTTGCATATACAGGCGAAGCCGTTCGCCTTTGCTCATGCTTTTATACTGAGTGGCGCGGCTTTCAAAGGCCAGAACCTCGTTGACGCAATCGTCGATTCCAAGCCTTCGCATTTGGGATCGGAGAGGGTCGACTATATGGTTGCTGAGAATGATGGTTGAAACCGCGTGTTGACGTGCCGTTTCCAAAATGTCGCGCGCACCTTCGCGCAGATCGGCTTCGCCCGCTAGCGGTTCATAGGTGTCGTGAAAAATAGCGCCGTCATCACTATCGACGATCGCGACTTCACCTTCCGACATTCCGAGCTTGCGGTAAAGCACCGAAAACGGTACCTCGCACTGTTCCTGAAAGGTCTGCATATCGATAGAAGTGCGACCGAAGCGTCCTAGAATGGCATTGGTCGTTTGCAGCACCGCGTCGGCATCGTCGAGAAGCGTGCCGTTCCAATCGAATACAAGAGCCGGTTTCATGATGTGACCTCAGGCAACGGCTGATTCCGGCATCCGTTTTGCCGTCAAAGCTATGCCCTTGAGCGAACAATTCTTCCCTAAGTTCACCAGCGTTGACCAAAGCCCCGTCTAGAGAAATCGCCAAGCGGCGGAAGCCCGCTTTGTGATTGTGAATAGGCTGAACGTCGTTCGCATCCTGTTCCCTGCAAGGACTGTGAATATGTGCAATCGCAACACGAGGGCGAAAATGCGCAACATGTTCATTATAATCGATCGTTGCTAATTCGCGTGGCGGCTGAGACCACTTTGTGTATCGAACGCATTGTTCATGCGAGAGGGCGGCAAGACCGAATCCCGCTTGTCCACGAAGGGCAAGTTTCGGAAGCATGTGCTTGAGCCGATCGTAAACCGTCTGTTGCGAATGACTTGAAGGCAACAGAAAGGCGGCAGCAACACCGGACATGCTAGTTATCCTTCAAAAACAACGTACGCACCCGAGCAAGGCCGCCTTGTGAAAAGGTCGGCTGCGTAGCTGACTGTCCTTATGGACGTGCATAAGGACAGTGCGGTGCTGAGCCGCATAGAGGTGGTGGAGACCGGTCGGCGGCGACGCTGGACGAGTGCGGAGAAACTCAGGATCGTAGAGGAGAGCTTCGCGGGGCCACGACTGGTTTCGGCGACCGCTCGCCGGTACGGGATCTCACGTCAGCTTCTGCTGAATTGGCGCAAAACTTTGGCCTCCAATCATCGGGCTGGAGAGGGTTCGATCGGCCCGACATTCGTCCCTGCGATAGTTGTGCCGAGCACGCCCCCAACGACGGAAGCTGTCGAGGCAG
>NZ_AUEZ01000110.1 GCF_000426245.1 Bradyrhizobium sp. Ai1a-2
CCATTTCGTCGGCTGCTGGCACACACGTCCCGAAGACGTCGCATCGCCGTCGCACGTCGATACGCGAAACACCTTTGATTGCGTCCGGCGTTCGCGGCACGCCCTGAACGGATTCGTCATGGTCATCGTGGACCTGCGGCTCTGCCCGGCTAACAGGCGGCCGTTGCGATTGTATGCAAAGCCCCAATGTGAAGCTGAAACGACGCAAATGTGAATCCGAGGCGACACACTCCGGTGAGAAACGAGATTGTTCGTTCGTTATGTACAGTGTTTGTCGGAGCAAAGGCGCCCAAAGCGCTGGCAAAGTTGGCGCGTCGGCCTCGTGTGAACAGGGGCAATGCAGATGGCTATAATGTTCGATCGTGATGGCAACTTGATCTCTCAACTCCTGCTTTACGTTGTTCTGTTGCTTATTGTTGCGTTTCTGATGATTGCTGCATGGCAGACTACTTGATGATTGAAACCGTTCGCGGCGAGTTGCTGGAGGCTTTGGTCGAGCGCCATAATGGGGAAATCGGGTTCGGGCGTCGGAACATCGATCCTCGTTGAAAGGCGTTCCGGGGGCGTTGCAACAGAGCGTAGATTCAAATCGACGTCCGCACTTTGTACGAAAAGAACCAATCTGAAGCTGAGACGACACGAAGAGCGACGAGGTTGTTCGTTGTTGCTACCGTGATCGTCGGAGCAAGGGCGCCCCAAATCTGTCTTTCCGTCTGCGCGACCAAGCCGGGCGCAGGCTGCCGATCTGTCGCCCGCACTGTTGCCTGCCGCAGGGGGTCGGCGCGCTCATCCGAGCAGTGCTATTTCGTTTTGCGACGTGGGCGCGCCAGCTTGCGCGCTTTAGACAAAGTCCAGGGCGTCGTCGCTCCTTTGGGAGGCTCAACAAAGAGTTCAAATATATCAACACCTAGCGATTCGGCGATCCGCTCGAGAAGTTCAATTGTCGCGTTTTTTGATTGCCGCTCAAGACCGCCCACATAGGAGCGCTCAATCCCGGTATCGCGAGCCAATTGCTCTTGCGAAATACCGCGATCTACACGGATCCGACGCACATTCCAGGCCACAAGCGCACGAGCTTTCATGCGCCCAAGCATGCCAACCGGCATGGTCATCAAACCACTGGCTATAACCATCCTATTGCAGCAAATTCATCCGGATGCAGATCCGGGCGTGATGAGAATTGTGCCGGAACCTTGAGGCGTGTTGCCACTGCCGAAAGGGCGGTCTCTCAGATTCCATGAATTGGCTTTGACGGTTTCCTTACGCGCCAATCCTCGCTGTCGTACCTTTCCACCGGCAATTGCAATCTTTTGGCTCGTTCGTCGCGGTCGTTGGCCGGTCGAACGCCCGCTCAGTGCACACTTGGCCAACCGCTCCGCAACAACTGTCGGTAACCATGCTCGGCCGCCCACTTGGCGCGCGCAAGATGGGTTTCGTAGGCCCGGCGGGCACGCTGCGGCTCACGTTCGGGATCGATGTGCAACACGATTTCTACGACTTCTCTCCAGTCGGCCCCGTCCGCATCTGCGTCGAGAAGACGCATATAGGTGACGGCGTGTTCGTGGTCGTAGGGCGTCAGGATCGAATCCGTCGGCGCTATATCGACGACGTTCGGACCGAGCGGTGGCTTTGGCATGGCAGACTCCCCAAGCGGTAGATCGGTTGAATGATGCGTGGTCCTGCACGCAGGGTGGCCCCTCAACAAAGGAGGCAACCTAAATCGATGTCTCTTGAAACTATCAAGAGCCCGGAAGGTTAAGGCCCGGCGGTCGTTTGGCTGATCCGCCGTCGTGTACTCGCAGCGATTGAAGATGCTTGGCAAAATCCTGACCGGTCCCGGATCAGCCCTGTACTGGCTTGACGCGACTGCCTCGATCAGCTTGCGATGGCGTCGAAATACCGACTCGTGAGTGGGCCTGGAATTTGCCCGTATCTTTCCTAAAGCGGACAATGCGGCGTTGCTGATCTCGCAAATAACGCTGCTGTCGCCGTTGAACAACCGATCGGCTTTCCGCTTGTCAGATGCATCGTTCTGTCGTCTTGCGCTCAGTGGCGGGGCTTGTGCAGCAGTACTCGCAGTCGTGTCTCCAACTCGATAGGATCAATCGGCTTCACGATATAATCGTCAGCCCCGACGTCGAACGCCCGCCCCCGATTTTCCATGTCATCCGGCGCGCCGACGACGAGCACCGGCGTCTTGATCGGCGCTTTTCTGGAGAGCCGTGCAAGCAATTCCAGGCCATCTCCATCCAGAAGGCCAAGATCGAGAATAATCGCGTCGTACGAACTCACGGCTGTTGCCGCCATCGCGTCAGCAGCCCTGCTCACTTCATCAACCGCAAAGCCGTGCTCCGAAAGGTGGCCGCCGATCAGAATACGCAGCGCCGGTTGATCTTCGACGACCAATACTTTCACTCCAGCCTCCAATCGTGACAACTGCACCCGATTAGTGGCAGCAGTCGCCGCGCGCGATATCTACCGGGTGGAAGGTAACCACGCCGCTACTTTCAACTCTCCGCAAGCGCGTGTTCGACCACAACTTGCGCCGGCGCGCTGTGATGCCATCAACAAAGCCGTTCGCTGCCGACAGCTCGCGGGCAGTTACGTCTCGACCAAATTGACAGTTCGCAGTGCGCGCCGCCGCGTGCCTTACGTCTGTCATATTGACAGATTGCGCTTGCAATCGACTTCACAAACTTTGTGCGGAACGAACAAAAGCGCACGCGGCCGTAGCCCGTGCAGTTCCCCGTCATCGGAACCGGCCTGCGAAGCGCCGAGGTTGGAGCCCTCTCGCGAGAATATGGCCGCCGACGAGTGAGCCGTTCAAGTCGGACGGTCCCAACTATCGACGTTGAACGCGGCCCTGAACCGACGCAGCTTACTTTCAAGCGCCTCGCGCTCCGGCCCCCGTGGCGTATTGACGAGCTGCGCCTCGATGCGCGCCAGTTCGGCGGCAATCAAAACTTTGAAGGACAGCGCTCTCGTCGTCACGTTGGTGGCAGGATGCTTGGATGCGTCGGCAGGTGATAGGTGAATGCGTCGGAGGGGCCTCCCTTACCGCGCCGAATGAGCCGCCCGTTGTCTACGAGCCTCCTGCATACCGGGCTGTTGCGTCGTAATGCGGCTTCGTCGCCGAACAGCAGCAGGACGATGGCTCCCGCGGTCAGTCCCGGCTTTCCGCGCACCTCGCGAAGGATATCGTCCGCCACGGTCGTCAAACCTTTCCTCGCCAACGAAGTCGCCTCCGCGCGTCCCGACAAAATGGAGGCGAGACGTGCAAGGCCTCGGGAGCGACGTTCCGATTGGGACTATGCATGAAGCCGCCCCGCAGCGGCAAGGAAGCCGCAGGTACCCGAGCCGTGCGAAGCGCAATATTTTCAAATATAGAACAAACGGGAAAGGCAAGACGGCGCATTTTCTGTACGAAGCGCTCAAACCTGACGCCATGGCCCCACACCTGGATAAGAAATGAGATTATTCGCCGTTTATTGCCTTCCTCGGGGCCGAGCCTCCAAAGTGCCATTGTGTCTCGGCAAGGCGAGCACTATGCAATCGTTCGTGCGCGATACTCGGGGCGAGATCGCCGCGTAGACATCGTGGAGAGAGCGGTAGATGCAGTACTTTGCAAAGTGCTCTCGCTGCGGAAATCGCGGCTCTGACGACGTCGTCCATAAATGTCAGAATTGCAGAACAGTGTTCTGCGAAGAATGCGGAGAGACCCGATTGGGAGATACCTGCCCGCGCTGCGACGCCGGCACCGCACTAGAAATCGGGCAAATCAGATCGGAGCGCTCCCGCCGCTCACGGCCCATTGCTGGTTCGAACTGGCAATGCGCCCGCTGGCGCTCCCGGCTCATCGATGCCGCCAAGACCGCCATCGACGGGCAGACACCGTTCGAGGAGCCCGACATACTCCGTAACGGATCAACGTCAAGCGACCGGCCACAAATGCGTTCCTGCCCACGTTGGCATGAGATCTTCACGGAAGGAGGTCTCCTGCAGGCGCGCCCGCGAAGGAGCCGCAAGTTCGACGAGTGTGGCGCGGGCACTCCGACCATACGGAGTGCGCTCGCACATTGTTCCGTTTCAAAACTTTGTCGGGCCGACGCCGCTCAGTCTTCGTTGGCGGCGATCGATTCCATGAGCGACACCAGCTGACGCTGGACGGTCTGGTCGTTGATCTTGCTGTAGGCGCGCAGCAACCGGAGGCTGAACGCGCTGTCGAGGAACAGGAGGCTCTCGACCTCGCGGGCCTTGTTGTCACCGTCGTAGAAGAAGGTGACCGGCACATCCAGCGCGCTCGCGATCTGCTGCAGGCGGGCGGCGCCGACACGGTTGACGCCCTTCTCGTACTTCTGGACCTGCTGAAAGCTGACGCCGAGCTTGTCGCCGAGTTCGGCCTGCGAAATCTTTTGCTCGACACGGCGCAGGCGAATCCGCTTGCCCAACTCAATGTCCGGCTTGCCGGCACTGCGCTGCTTCATCTTCTTTGCTGCTGATCTGTTCATTCTGGTGACCCGTCCTTCAATCGGGAAGCCCTGGCCCGGAGTGGGTCAGGGATTCGCCCATGATGTACCGCGTTAAGTTCGTGTGGATCGTCAGTTCGTCGTGACAACTACGGTCTCCAGACGCATTTGCGCGCTGGAGGCGTCTCTGATACCGACGCTCTCGACGACCTGAAGCCGAGCGCATCAAGGCGTCTCCCGGCACCCCGCCCTCCTCCTTTGGCAGAATATCGATCGATCCACAACCACCACGGGTCACGGATTTTGCGCGCATGCTTACCGGCGACATGGAGGCGCTCCCGTATTCATACGGGCGGCTTCGATATACCTGTCAGCGTTTCGGCTAGGATAAAGTCACCATCGGTGTACGTTGTGGGTGATCAGGGCGTCGATTTGGTGCCACAACGCTCGATCGTGGTGAGCGAATGTTGTTTGCCGCTGGCGCGGGTCGAGCTCCCGCGTTGCCGCTGGGCTCTTGTCCAAGCATCCTGGATCGCCGGCAACATGCGAGGCGCATGAGCGGCCAACGAATTCTTGGCGGACAGGCACGCGCCACGAAAGAGCGGAACGCCTCGGCGCACCCTCGCCGGGTTTGGGAGCTGAAGATATGCCGGTCGCCAATGTAGAAGAACGATTGCTGTCGCTGCTTGCAACCTTGGAACAGTGTCAGTCATGCCTGTTCGAACAAGGCAGCGAGGAAATTGCCAAGTTGCTGTCGCTCGCCAGCCTTGAAGTTCGGATGGCGCTTCACGGCGTCACCGGTTCCGATCTTAAGGCGCTGTGCGACATACTCGCGTCGAACGAGCTGCGGCAAGAGTCGGAAGCCGCATTGATAAGGTCCTTTCCGCCCTATCTGAAGCTTGTCAAGTAGAGGTCGCGCGCTGGTCCGATCAGTGATGCATGTTTGCTGGTCGCCATTCGCTTGCCGGCACGAGCTGGGTGGTGCTCGGCCTCGGACGGAGGTCGCCTCGAGAAAGGCCTCCGTTGCTGTAATCGTCGGGCGCAACCAACGGCACGACGCAGCCAAGCAAGCATTGCTACCGCGCGGGCTCATCAGGCTGAAATCTGTCGAAGAAGGGTATCCGGTCCCGTTCATGACGCGGTCAGCGCGGCCAATTCGGAATATGCTATTCGCGTCGACCGACCGCAGGAAAGCCGAAGAATTCGGCAAACAGCCGAGAGGCGCCGGGGGAGCATCCGTCATGGCAAGGGAATGACGGAGAAGGACGCGCTAGGGTCGAGCCGTGGGACCAGACCGCTCGATCGCGCCGTGCGCGCGTGAGGCTTTCTTGTTGCCGGCCGTTTTTTCCCAAAGCGGCTTGTTGTCGATCTCGGCGATGATGGCCCTTGCCAGGTTTTTCCGGCCAGAGCTTCGCCACTCGGGCTTGGACCTTTCCACTTGCAGGTATTCCGAAAGTCGGGTGCTGCCTGCCTCGCGCAACCTGTTAACCATCGCTCCCAAGTCTTCGGCTAGCTAGTTCAAGACACCAATTGCATATCGCGTCGTGCTCCCAGAACGGTGCCGATGTCAATCGAGGCGATGCGCAAGCGATCTCTCATCCGTGTCACGGGGTACGGATCGTACATTTGCGCTGCAGTTAGAGCACGACTGCCAGCTGCTCACGCATGTCGGTCCATTCCGTACAAAGTTTCAACTGGTAACTTCACGCGCTCTAACCTAACTACCGGCGCGGCCGAGCGAGCGCTCAGGCCAATACAACTTACAATATTCAGTTTCGCGAATTAAATTAACGTTTGGTTAGTGGGGTTTCCGTGGGGGCGGGTGTTGGGGGCGCCGAGGCTCGGCCTCGAATCTTATATGTCGTACCGGAAGATTCGACATTCACGACGCACTTTCTAGAGCCTGCTCGCGCAGTCCGCGCCGTGGGACTCGAAGTTCTGGTTGCCACATTCGCGGGACGCTGCCGAGGTGCGATCGAGCGGGAAGGCTTCCGCGTACTGGAGATGCCGACGGAGCGTGCCTCTCTCTCAGCCTTTTCCCTGCTTCGCTCGATCTTGTGTCTTCGTAGAATTCTGTCGGAAGAGCAGCCGGACCTGGTTCATGCTCTCACCATAAGATCCATTGTTTTGTTAGGCCTATCGGGCCTGATCGGCCGCAAATATCCTCTTCTTGTCTCATTTACGGGCCTTGGACGTTTGTGGGATCGCGCCGGTTGGGCGGCTGGGATCGTCCGACAATTCGTTCGATTGCTGACAGGCTGGCTCGCCCAAGCTCCGGTTGCTCTCGTTTCATTTGAGAACGCGGACGATCGCCTCGAGTTTCCGCATCTGCCGAATTCTGTGGTTATCGGTGGATGGGGTATCGAGATCGAGCCAGGCCAATCCGGCAAGAGAGCCGATGATGGCGCCGTTCGCGTCGCCTTTTTGGGACGAATGCTCAAATCGAAGGGACTCGAGGATACGGTGGAAGCCGTGCGCCTTGCGCGGGCTCAGGAGCGCCGGATCGAGTTGGAGCTTTGGGGGACGCCGGATCAGGCTAATCCGACGAGCTTCACTTCTGGGGAGCTCGCCCAGCTTTCGATTATTGATGGCGTCAAATGGATGGGGGCGGCCCCTGACATTGCGACGGTTTGGGCGCATGCGGATATTGCTATCCTCCTATCCGAGAGCGAAGGAATGCCTCGGGCGCTCATGGAGGCCGCTGGATACGGCCTGCCAATGATTGCAACTGATGTACCCGGCTGTCGTTCTGTCGTCCGCGACGGAGTTGATGGTTTCCTGATTCCGCACAACACCCCCGCGGCTGCAGCAGAAGCCATTCTGCGCCTCGCGCAAGATCCAGCGACTCGCAAGCGCATGGGCCAAATGGCTCGCGAACGATTTGAAAAACAGTTTTCGAGAGAAGTGGTCGTACCGAGAATTCTCGAGATCTATTCACGCCTCATCACGCATCGCGGGGATGCAAGTCCAACCAAAACATTGTGCAATCATGGATCTCAATCGGTTCTACCATAGACGAAAGGTCTTAGTCACAGGTGCTGGTGGCTTCATAGGAAGTCATCTCGCGGAAGCTGCCGCGAGAGCCGGCGCTGATGTTACGGCGATGATCCGGTATAGCTCGTCCCCCGCTTGGGGAAATCTCGAGCATTTATCACCCGATCTGAAGAGCTCAATCAGGGTGGTCGCTGGCAATATCGAAGATCCGGAGTTTGTCTCTCAGACGGTACAAGGCCAAGACATTGTATTTCACCTCGCGGCGTTGATCGCGATTCCTTATTCGTATGTTGCGCCTCGAAGCTACGTCCGCACGAATATCGAAGGGACGCTAAAAATTGAGCCGACGCGACGTGGGACCAGCGATATCGAGACAATCATCGGCGATACGGCCCGACTCAGACAACTCGGTGTCGTAATCCCTCCCCCCGATGTCGATGCGATCTTACGTGAAATGCTTTCCGTCGCGATGGTCGAAAATGGCGGATAGCGCTTTGAAAACGGCACCCGTTAGCGTCATCATTCCGACCTACCGCGATGGCGATGCGCTGCGGCGAGCGCTGCATTCCGTAGCTAGCCAGACGCTTCAACCACGCGAAGTAGTCGTGGTGGACGATGCGACCGGTGACGATGATTACCCTGACAACATTTGCGCTGAGTGTCCCTTTCAACCCATCAAGCTAATCAAGCTGCCTCGAAACGTGGGCCCTGGTGGCGCGCGGAATGCGGGTATTTCGGCAAGTTCAGAGCCATTTCTGGCCTTCCTCGATGCGGATGATGAGTGGCATCCGGAAAAGTTGAGGTTGCAGATGGGACTCATGCCGGCTTCGGACGCGCCGGCGGGCAGCTCACATCGTAAGAGCTTCGCCGGCGCTGCGTGGCCGACTATCAACGGATGGGCGCACGCAAGACGCATCACTAGATGGGCAATTCTGACGTCCAACGTAGCGTCGATCTCAACGGTCGTGATCCGACGAGATGCTGTTCAGCATCGTTTTCCAAGAACGTATGCGTGCGAAGACTACTGGTTCGTTGCCGCACACGTGCTCTCAGGCGTTGCATTCGTCAGAATGGATCAGACGCTCGCGCGGTCAGATAAACCGGCGTTCGGGGCAAGTGGATTAAGCGGTCGATTGAATGCAATGCAGCTCGGCGAGATGCGCACTCACTTCTCACTTTTGAGAAATGGGCTGATTAGTGCGTGGGAGTACGCCCCTCTCGTTGCCTGGACTTTACTGAAGTACCTGAGGCGCATTTCCATCGTGAACGTACGAAGCGTCGTGACTTTGGCTACGACAAGAAAATGACTAGATGCGAGCTCGGAGCTGGGGTCTGGATGGCTGCGTTGTTCGTCTACCGTAATTGGCGCGCTCACGAAACGTTGTTTGGCGCGCGCGACGCGCAGCTACGCCGAACATGGAATGAGCTCTGACAGGGACATGCTCTGCATGAGAGATAACAGGATTAAGAAGAGCAGCCCACAGGCGCCTTCAGGCGGCAACTCCGCTCACGAACGGAAGCCGCGTGCCTCGATCGCTATCGCTGATGTGGTGTCGGCGATCCAGCAGCGACGGCTTTGGCTCAGACTTGGCTGGAACGACATCCTGCAGAGGTACCGTCGCTCAGTTCTGGGGCCTCTGTGGCTCACGGTAAGTATGGCCATTATGATTGTCTCTCTGGGACTTCTCTACGCGCAGCTCTTCCAAATCCCGGTGGATGATTTTCTGCCATATCTGTGCGTCGGCTTCGTCGTCTGGGGCTATTTCTCCAGCTTCTTGATCGAGGCAGGCTCGTTGTTCGTCGCCTCCGAGTCCTACATTAAGCAGATAAGGTTGCCCTACGTTCTGTATGTCTGTCGAGCAACCTGGAGCAAGCTCATCATCTTCGCGCACAACTTTGTAATTTATCTAGGTGTCGTTGCGTATTTCCAGAGCTGGCCGGGCCTGCCCGCATTGCTAGCCCTCCCGGGCCTCTTACTCCTCACGCTCAATGGAGCATTATCAACGCTGCTTATCGGGATGATCTCGGCGCGTTTCCGGGACATTCCCCAAGTGATCGGTTCATTGGTGCAAATCCTTTTCTTCATCACGCCAATCATGTGGAAGCCCGACGTGCTCAAGGAACGCATGTTTATTGCCGAATGGAATCCATTTTATCACCTGCTCCAGGTCGTTAGAGAGCCTCTCTTGGGTGAGGTTCCGCCAGCCGCGACTTACGTCGTGGTCGCCACCATAACCCTGGTCAACTTTGTTGCGGTCGGACTGTTCTTCGCCAGATACCGCGAACGCATTTCGTATTGGGTCTAAGAAAGGCGAGATCTGATGCACGCAACAATCGAACGACTGGTGATGGACAACGTAAGTGTCTCATTTCCGATCTACAGCATGGGATCTCGGTCGCTTAAGAAAGGTCTGCTGTATCGGGGATCGAGAGGGCGAATAGCGAGCGACGCGAATGACAGGCTTGTCGTGGAGGCCTTGCGAAATGTGTCATTACGGTTCTCGGTTGGCGATCGCGTCGCGTTAGTGGGGGCAAATGGCGCTGGAAAGACGACCTTGCTGCGCGTTATGGCCGGCATTTATGAGCCGGTCTCAGGCATGGTGCGCGCTTCGGGACGAATATCGCCGATGTTCGACATTGGACTCGGCATCGATCCAGAGCTGAGCGGGCTCGAGAATATCAGGCTTCGCGGACTTCTATTGGGGCTCCGTCCTGACGAGATCGAACGTCTCATACCAGAGATTGCAGACTTCACTGAACTTGCGGATTATCTTGAGCTTCCGGCGCGCACCTATTCAACCGGGATGCTGATGCGGCTCACATTCGCCGCAGCGACGTGCTTCGCGCCTGAAATCCTTCTAATGGACGAATGGATTCTTGCGGGTGACGCGGCATTCTTGTCCAAAGCGGAACGCCGCCTCGAAGCTTTCGTAGAGAATGCGAGTGTCCTTGTCCTAGCCTCCCACAACGAACAGATTTGTAGGACATGGTGCAGCAAGGCGATCTGGCTCGATAGCGGACAGGTGAAAGCCGTCGGTGCTATCGATGAGGTATTGAACGCCTATCGCGATGCAGTGACTTCTCGCTGACGGTGGCGTGGTCATCCATGAGTGCAAACCGCGAGGCAACAGCGTTCGACAAGGAGGCGCGTTGATCCCATGAATATTCGCGCCGCATCGAGTTTCAGATGTAATGCTTGCCAGGGGCAGAGGTGCACCTTGATGGCACGACGCAAGGACAATGTTGCAGTCCTTCGATGCGAAGAGTGTGGTCTCGGCGTCATAGAGGCAATACCAGATGACCTCGGGTCATTTTACGATGATGCATATTACGGCGCCGAGCAAGCCGATGGCACTGTTGGCTACGATGATTATCAGTTGATGGCCGAACACGGCTTGTCGTGGGCAGCTGCGCTGGTCTGTTGTCTCAAGGACGGCGGGAAGATTCTCGATATAGGCTGCGCCGACGGCAGTCTTCTTAAAAGGCTCCCGAGCAGCATTGACCTCTATGGCATAGAGGTCAATGAACGAATGATAGCGCAGGCGGCGCAAGCCAACATTAAGATCCTTGGTCGCGATTTGCTCGATCGCGGCATCTTGGAGAATTACGCACATCAGTTCGATTGCGTTACGGCAATCGCCGTCTTCGAACATCTTCCCGACTTTCGCCGCGGGATCGAGGCCGCACTAAGAGTGCTTAAGCCTGACGGCTTTTTGTTGTTTGAAGTGCCCTACATTTCTGAAGCGCATCAAAACCGCGTGTGGTTTGAGAGCTCTTTGGAGCATGTCTTCTACCCGTCGGGGGACTCGATGCGTCTCCTGGTAGAGAAGCTGGGATACCATCTGGTTGGTGGCGAAGTTGTTATCCGATATTTCGCATCAAACTTTATCGGGATCGTATTTAAGGACGCCGCACGCGCTCATGATCTTAGGGAGTTGTTTGCACTCATAACCCGTACCGACGGCCGTATATCGGATCGGAAGCTGCGCACTGCCCGCCAAAAGCTGATGCTCATACACGCAGCACAGAGCGCGCCCGATTTGGTCGCTGGCCTGTCCGAGTTATCTCAGTCGCCTCTAGAGGCGCCCCTGTTGCATCGCATTGAGCAACTTTGGGTCGGTGATCTGCGGAGATTGAGCGCGGCACTGAGCGAACACGCTGCGATTACAGCAAGCTACTCGACGCTGGCGCGGGATAGCAGGGCCCAGTCTGAGGCATCAGAAGCGCAGATAGAGAAACTTTCTGTTCACCTCAAAGAAGAGGCCGCAAACTACGCAGTGCTGGCCCGAGAGAGCAAGGCAAATGCCGACGCCTTGGAAGCACAAATAGAGCAGCTCTCCGAGCAGCTCAATCGGGAAGCAGCACGCTACGAGACGCTTGCGCACGAGAGCAACGCCTACTCCAGCGCCATGCAGGCACAGGTAGGACGGCTCTCCGATCAGCTCAACGAGGAAGCCACGAACTACGCGAGGTTGGTACGCGAGAGCACAGATCGCTCTAAGGCATTGGAAGCGACCATAGAGCGGCTCTCCGAGCAGCTCAAGCAGGCTATCGCAGATCATGAAACGCTGGAGCGCGAAAGCCAAAAACGGGTCAGGGAATGTGAAGCTCGCATAACCTCTCTTTCCGGTGAACTCGATCAAGCAGCGGCCGATTATTGCTCGCTGGAGCTCGATACAAAGCAAAAAGTACAAGAACTAGCTCTGCACATTAATTCGCTTTCGGGTCGACTGGCACGCGCTAGCGAGGAAAAGGCCGAGATCGCAACGGACCGAGCACGCCTTGGGACCCACGTCAGGCTTCTGAAGGAAAGTTTTGCCGAACTCAATCGAGTTGCTCAGGCTGACAAGAACTCAAAAGAGCGAGAAGTGGCAGATCTAAAAGAACGTGTCCGGGCCTTGACCGACCAAGTGTCGGCGTTGAGTACCGAAATTGACCTCATTCTTCGCAGCACGATCTGGAGGGCAACCGCGCTCATCCGGCGAGCGGGACATAGAGTGCCGCAGCTGGCTCGTCTGACGCGCCAGACGCTAAAGCTCATAAAGTGGTCGATAACCTTCGAGCTTCGGAAAAATTTGTCCTACGCGTTAGCCGCTCGACGAAAACGTCGCGAGGAGGAATTGGCCGCGAGCCAAGCGCAACTCCCGAAGCTCGTCTTCGACGACCGAACCGGCCTTGAGGGATATGTAGCAGCAGATGTTGATGAGGCCAACGAATGGCCTAGTGACCGGCCGCTCGTCTCGGTAGTCGTTGTATCGTTCAACTACGGGCATTTTGTTGAGGAGGCGGTTGATTCGGTCCTTGCCCAAACCTTCAAGGACATAGAGGTGATTGTCGTCGAAGGAGGCTCGACCGATCCGGCATCGCGAGAGCGAACGCTGGCCTTGAAGCGCCCGAGGACAAAAGTGATTGTCCAGACGGAGGCACATCAGGTTGGCGCAAATCGCAATTTTGGTATTCGCCAGGCCCGCGGAAAATATGTCTGCTGTCTGGATGCCGATGATTTGCTGAAGCCAACATACATCGAAAAAGCTGCGTATCTATTGGAGACCTACGGGTACGATGTGGTTTCCTGCGCAATGCAGCAATTTGGAAGCTCTGATGAACGGGTCGGTATCCTCGGCGAGCCTGTACTCTCCGATATGCTCAAGGGCAATCACGTTCTGACATGCGCAGTGTTTCGCCGAAGCTTATGGGAAAAGGCCGGCGGCTACCGCGATACTGATCGCGCAACAACTGGACATGTGTATGAGGACTGGCTGTTTTGGGCTCAACTCGCAGCGATGGGCGCTCGAATCCATAACATGTCCGGCGACCATCTCTTCCTATACCGACGCCACGGGCCGAGCCTGAGCACCCAATCCGACCTGCATGGCATGGCTGTTCATCGTATGCTGATCCGGCAGGCTCTCGGTGACCTTGTCACTCCCGCCTCGCTTCGTAACTCGCGCCTCGTCGCGGCAGCCGATAGGCGTTCTGACAATCCTTTGGTCCAGGCTTCAGTGCGCTCTTCCAATAGCGGAGGAGGACCTGCGATCCTGCTCGCGCTTCCGTTTACGCTCATAGGGGGAGCGGAACGCCTACTGAGCGGGATTGTCACTCATCTCGCAAAGCAGGGGTGGCGAGTAACGGTCGTGACCTCTATCGATCCCGGGCACGAACATGGCGATTCCACGAGCTGGTTTGAACGAGCGACCGCCGAAATCTTTCATTTGCCTCGTTTCGTCGCTGCGGATCGATGGTCGGATTTCGTATCCTATTTGATCGCCTCACGCGAGATAAACGCGCTCTGGATCGCTGGAAGCGCTTTTATGTACCACTTGTTGCCCGTAATTCGCGCCAAATTTCCGAAGATCAGGGTGGCGGATTTGTTGTTCAATACTAGTGGCCATACAAAGAACAACAGGAAATACGCTCACCTGATCGATATCAACTTTGTAGAGAACGGGGAGGTCTCGCAGTTTCTGTTGGACGCAGGGGAGGCACGAGATCGGGTGCTGCAGATCCCCAGCGGAATTGATTTGCAGGAATATCTGCCACGCCCACGAGACGCTGCCGTAGTCCATTCAGTGAGCGCGATGCCGGAAGAGCTCATTGTCGGCTTTTCAGGGCGATGGTCCGACGAGAAAGATCCTCTCGCTTTCGTCGAAATCGCTCGAAGGTCATCGCACTTGCCAATTCACTTTGTGATGACGGGAGCCGGCGCGCTCCACTCCAAGATTAAGACGGCAGTGGCGGCAACAACTTTCGACAACCGCTTTCACCTCATCGGCGAGGTAGAAGACGTTCGCCCTTGGATATCATCGTATGATGCGCTGGTCCTGCCATCGAAGTTAGACGGCAGGCCGGTAGTGGTCTTAGAGGCGCTCGCGATGGGCGTTCCCGTTATTGCGTCGGCCGTTGGCGGCTTGCCTGAACTCATCCGCGACGGTGCAAACGGATTTCTTTGTCAGCCGCGCATGATTGATGAGTTTGTCGATAGGCTTGAAACGCTTGTTCGCGATCGGGAGCTGCTGAAACGGATGAAAGAGGCCGCCCGTCGCAGCGCCGAGCGGAACCTAGACGCAAGCACCATGCTCTCTCGATACGAGCAAGCATTAAAGGCGTTGATCCAAAGTGGAGAGCGTCCCGAACACTGCGCGTCGATCAGGTCCAGCTGTGACGCCTTGAATGATTCGAATTAGAGAACGTCTGCATTTTGCAAGGAGCTCGATAACCCGCCGGAGCTGATGCCGGTTTGAGCGAGTACTCACGTGCGGACGGCTAATGATCGAGCGGATGGTCATACCGATCAGTGGATTTTTCTAGGGGATTGGCGCGGGGTCATTTCCTTCAATCATACCGGCTACAGTTTTCGAACATGATCGAACTCACGTTGTCCAAACGGTTTGGCTTCCCCCTCGGACGAGACGCTCGATTTTTATGCGCTGATGTCCTCGCTGTTCTAGCTGTTGTGATGTTGCCGTGGTCGACGTCCGGCTTCACGATCCTGTTGCTGTTGTGGTTACTTTCGCTGGTTCCGCTGATCTCTACGGCCGACGCTCGTCCATTACTCCGAGTAGTCACTCGACCTTACTGCCTATTGCCCCTCATGATGTTTGTGCTTGCGGTCGTTGGGACACTGTGGGCCGACGCTCCGTGGCAAGCAAAGCTCTTGGGCGTTAAGCCGCTTATTAAGCTGCTCGTAATACCATCCTTAGTTTACCATTTTCAGCGCTCAGAACGCGGCAGCTGGATCTTCATCGGCTTTCTCTCATCTTGTACGTTGCTGATGGCGCTTTCATGGATTGTTCTATTTGAGCCCGAGTTGAAATTGACGGTCACTCAAAGTGCAGGAGTCCCGGTAAAGAACTACATCGACCAAAGTCAGGAGTTTGCGTTGTGCATGGTAGCGCTCGCGCCCTGGACGGTTGGCCTTTATAAAGAGCGTCGCTATTGCGCTACAGCGGCATGCGCCGCTCTGATGTTTGGCTTTATCGCCAACTTGGCATTTGTTGTGTCGGCGCGCGCAGCGCTCATCTACGTTCCGGTGCTGCTCATCGCCTTCGCGGTAAGGTATCTTGACCGTCGTCAGTCAGTGCTGCTTCTTGTGGCTGTTAGCGTACTTGCAGCTACCGTCTGGTCCACCTCCGACTATCTGCGTAAGCGCGTCGCGGATATACGGACTGAATATGAATACTCCAAGAATAACGTTCCAAAATCGACTGGCATGCGCCTGGAGTACTGGCAAAAGTCGCTCAGATTCTTTGCGGACGCTCCGATCTTTGGAAATGGGACCGGCTCAACGCAGACGTTGTTCGAGCGAGAGGCCGTCGGGAAGACAGGGCTAGCTGCGGAAGTAACGAGGAACCCGCACAATCAAACGCTCAACGTTGCAGTTCAATGGGGCATCGTCGGTATCGTTGCGCTCTATGCGATGTGGGCCTCTCATCTGTTGCTGTTTCGCGGCGACGGATTAGCGAGCTGGATCGGCCTCCTTGTAGTTATCCAGAACATCACCAGCTCGCTCTTCAACTCACATCTGTTCGACTTTCACGAGGGGTGGATGTATGTCCTGGGCGTAGGTATTGCCGGTGGTATGACCTTACGAGAAAGACGGCGGCTCGCGACGCCTCTGGCGAGCTCCACGTCCGCGGTGCTCCAATCTGAAAGGGCATAAGAGTTGAGGCGGCGCGCACGTTTCCGGAGTTCCGGTTGGCGGAATTGCCGACCGTGACACAGATGAGCCGCGCTTCAACAATTTGTTGCCCTGCGCGTCGTTTGCTTCGCGGCAGCCGTCCCCGCGCGACAGCGTGCACAGCAACGGTCCCATTCCTCGGCGAAGAGATTGAACTAGATGCTTGAATAACTTGAGTGCCTGACGATCACCGTCGCCCTGCCATGGACGATCCGCGCGAAGAAGTTTCGCGCGGGGGTCTCTATTAGAAAGAAGGAAAGTGCCGACATAGCCAGCAGTGGTGCAAAGAATACGATCGATGGCTGATCAACGAGATCATGCGTGAAATAGATCTTCATAAGGATTTGATGCAGCATGTAGACTGAGAAGCTCATCTGACCAAGCAAAACCAACGGCGACGCATTCAGTATTCTACCTGTCAGTCCTTTCCCACCTGCAAATACGATCACCACGATTAGAAAGGACCAGGACGGTCCGGAGATGGCGAACCAAGGCCCAAAGATTGCCGGGAGGGACACTCTGACATTCCAATAGGCGTCGAGGCACCAGAACATGGCGAATGCAAGGGCCATAAGTTCGGCGATCGTCCACGCTGTAACAGTTGCGCTGAGTGGCTGCAGATAGCGTTTCCACAGAACCCACCCCGACATGCCAAGGCAGAACTCAAAGAGCCGACCTAGTGGATTGGTATTTATAATTTCCTGGACCGACGCCGTGAATGGATCGCTCGTCGCGTCTGGCACTCCAAAGAATTGAAGTACCGCGGTCAGTAAGATTGCGAGAGCGGCTGATGCAAAGTAAGCGCGAATTTCTCCGCACCTTTTGCTTTTGAGTGCTCTGATGCATGAGGTGTCCACCAAAATAGGTGGACACCTTGTGATGAGCGACGATGATCAGAAACTGCGGGTCAGGCTTATTGGCCGGAACGGTCGCCGGCGCTACGAGGCGGCATCGAAAGAGCGTCTTGTCACGGCCTGCCTTGAGCCTGGGGTTTCGGTATCGAGGCTTGCACTCGAACATGGGGTCAACGCGAACCTCCTTCGGAAGTGGATCAAGAGGCACACCGCGACCAGGTCGCTGCCGCCGTCCTCACGCCCGGCGTTCATCCCGGTT
>NZ_AUEZ01000111.1 GCF_000426245.1 Bradyrhizobium sp. Ai1a-2
ATACGGCCTATGACGCCGATCACTTGCGCCAAGCCATCGCCGCCAAGGGAGCGCTGGCCGTCATCCCCAACAACCCGTCACGTGCGCTCAAATATCCGCTCGACAAGCATCTCTATGCCCAGCGTCATCTCGTGGAATGCTGCTTCTCAAAACTCAAGCAGTTCCGTCGCGTCGCAACCCGCTTCGAAAAGACCGCCCGAAATTACCACGCTGTTGTCACCCTCGCAGCCATCGTCTTATGGCTGAGATAAGTGTCCACACCACCTAGAGGAGAGTTAGTTAGATCTGCCCATCGGCGAGTTCACCTCTCCCGCTTGCGGGAGAGGTCGCTGCGCTCGAAAGAGCACAGCGGGTGAGGGCTCTCTCCCCACACGAGGACTTATCTCGTCATATTCTGCGGCCCCCTTTCACACGGCCCGATGGATGCTTCGCATGCCATTTCGGCCCGGGACCGCGCATATAGTGGTCTTCCGGTCGGTATTTCTTTCGCGGTCCGTACCAGGACGGAAACAGGAAGGCCAGCAGCGCGCCGACCGCATTGCGCAGGAGCGAAGCTTTCAGTGACGTCGTTGCCATGGGACGGCCCATTGATCTGCCGCGATTGTCGCGGACAAGGATGCGCGAGCGGTGCATAGGAAATCGAGCCGGCGGCCCGTTCCCAAGTATAGGCGCGGCATAAATGCAGGCCGTCGAGCTCTGGCCATTCGATTCGACCACGCTGCGTGGCCTTATACGCTCCTTATGAGATCGCCGGCTTTCCCGCATCGAATTCATATCCGTCCGCGAAAATATTGAACGCGTCATTTCTTTCAGGAAATAACCATGAAACCAGACTGGCTGACGGGCTACGTCCCTGACCTTCCGACACCGTTCGATGAGGATGGCGAGGTTGATTTCGACGCCTTTGCGCGGCTATGCGAGCGTCAGATCGTATCCGGCGCCACCGCGATCGTGGTCGGCGAGACCACGGGCGAAGCGCCGACCCTGACGACGGGAGAGAAGGCTGGCCTTGTTCGCCGCGCCGTCGAAGTCGCGCACGGCCGTGTCCGCGTCGTCGCTGGCGCCGGGTCCAACGCAACGGATCGCGCGGTCGAACTGACGCGGCAGGCGGAAGCCGCCGGTGCCGATGCCGTGCTCTCCGTGGTCCCCTACTACAACAAGCCGATGCAGTCCGGACTCCACGCGCATTTCCGTGCGGTTGCGGAGGCGACCGGGCTTCCGGTCATCCTGCATGACGTTCCCTCGCGCACGCTTCGCGAACTCTCCGACACAACGCTTAATCGCCTCGCTGAATCCGAGCAGTTCATCGGCTTGCGCGACAGCAGCGGCGATCTCGGACGCCTAGTCCGCATACGCACGTCGCTGCCGCCGCATTTCCGCTTGCTGTCAGGCGATGATTTGACCGCGCTGCCGTTCATGGCCGCCGGCGGTCACGGTTGCATCTCCGTGGTGGCGAACCTCGTGCCGGAATTGTGCCACGCAGTTTTTGCAAGCCTCAAGGAAGGACGGCCGCAATCGTCCAGGTATCTGTTCAACCGCATGGTCCCGATTGCCGAGCTGCTCGCCGCCGAGCATCCGGCGGCGCTGAAATACGCGCTGTCGCTGCTTGGGCTGATCCGGCCGACTACACGCCTGCCGATCGTTCAGTTGAACGACGCCGCCAAGGCCGAGGTCACGAAGGCAATCGCCGAACTCGGCGATGAAGAATGGTCCGACATGGAGGAGCTTTGCCCGCTAGCCGGGCGCGCCACTAGCGAACGAAGCGACCTAAGTATTGTGTAGCGAAGTTTGAATCATGGGTAGACGTCGGTCTGCACATTCACTGGCAAACCAGTACGGGGATTTTCGCGTGCGTCAGCACCTTGTTTGTCACACTGCCGATGAGAAACGCGGAAAGCCCGCTGCGTCCATGCGATGACATAACAATGAGATCGCAGCCCTTGTCCTCGGCTGCTGCGATGATGGCTTGATGGGGTTGCCCGTTCTCGACTTGAGTCGTCTTGCACAAAATACCAACCTCTTTGGCCGCGTTTGCCGCGCGCTCCAACGCGCTCGCGGCCTGTTCCTTGCGCAGCTCAGCATATGTTGCGACTGCTTCGAGGAACCGCCCGGTCATTTCCGAAAACGGTTCCACAACGAAGATTACGGATACCTTGGCTCCAAGGGATTTCGCCAGCGCCAACCCCTGCGCCACCCCGTGTTCCGCTAGCTCCGACCCGTCTGTCGGAATGAGAATGTGCCGATACATGCTTCACCTCCCGATTGTCTGGACGTATCGCCCACCAAATGCAGGCTGGGCCCGCGTTTCGGAGACAGTCTTGAGATAAATCAATCTATCGGCCATTTCGCTGCTGCGCAGCAACCATCTCGCTTTGGAGCAAAGCGGACTCCGCAGGCGCCGCTCAATAGTCCCACTTCTCGGAGAGAATGTGCGGCCGCTGCAGCGTTCTCAGCGAATTGTCCCTGTGGTCGGGGATATACTGCTCTGCCCAATGGTCGCGATAGCTCGCGCGGAAAAGCAGTTCATTCCGCAGCCGATGCATTTTGCCAGCGGTGATCCGGCGGTGGACTATCCGCAGCAGCGCCCTCGAAGTTCGAAGCACGAGCTCAACAAGAGAACGATCGCCGCTGGACCGCTTCCGCTGCCTGTCCTGGAGCGAATAGGATAGTGCCATGTCCCACCTTCCAGACCCGGCGCAACCGGGCGCCTAACACTGCAAGATGCGGAGGAGCGCGTAGGAAGTCGAGATGGCCTGCCGTCGTCCCACATAGGCAAGGTATAAAGGCAGTTGCAAAGCCGGTTCCTCTGCCGGCAGCAGCGCTGCGCCGTCGCGCCCATCAGAGGGATGTGCTCAAGCCTTTCATAGCCAGCCGGACTTCCGAAAACGCGCATAGAGCAGCGCGCAGGCGCCGAAGATCGCGGCGAGAACGAAATAGTAGCCGTAAGTCCATTTGAGCTCCGGCATGTGCTCGAAGTTCATGCCGTAGATTCCGGCAACGGCGGTCGGCACCGCCAATATCGCGGCCCAGGCCGTCAGCCGCCGGGCAATCTCGGTCTGCTGCGACTGTCCCGCCATCATGCTTGCTTCGAAAGCGAACGCGAGAATTTCGCGAAGCGAGTCGATGTCCTCCTGCGCCCTTTTTGCGTGATCCAGGACATCGCGAAAGAGTGGCTTCATCGCCGCGTCGAGGGCGATCACGTCCATGTGCTCCAGCCTGCGGCAGACATCGACCACCGGCCCTACGGCGCGTCGCAGCTGCAGGAGATCGCGCCGGAGCCTGTAGAGCCGATCGAACTGGAGCTTCACGTGTGACCTGCGAAGCACCGACTCCTCCAGGGCTTCGACTTCAGCCTGGATCGCTTCGATCACCGGCGAGTAGTTGTCGACGATAAAGTCGAGGATTGCATAGAGAATGTAGTCTTCGCCCTGCGCCAACGAGTCGGTGCAGGTCTCGCAGCGCTCGCGCACGGCGGCATAGGAGGTCGACGCTCCGTGACGGACCGAGACCACGTAGCCCTTCCCGACGAATATGTGGGTTTCGCCAAAGGCGATATGACCGTCGATCATTTGCGCGGTTCTCGCGACAACGAACAGCGCGCCACCATATTGCTCGACCTTGGGGTGCTGGTGAGCTTTCGATGCGTCTTCGATCGCGAGGGGATGCAGGTCGAGCTGGACTTGAATTCGCTCCAACAGCTCGGCACTCGGCTCGAGCAAGCCGATCCAGACGACGTGGCCAGGCCTCCTCGACCACTCGCCGGCTTCCTCGATGGCAATGTCCGTGACGCGGCGACCGTTCGCATAGACGCTGGAAGCAACGACCCCGGGCTGATCGATCCGCGGACGCGCTTGATGCCCGGACGCCCACTGGCGTGGCCTCTGGAATTCCGGGTCCTTTTCGTTTGCCAGCATCGGATGCCCCCTGCGCCCTGACCGATCAACGGCCAGTGGTGCCGGAAGTTCCCAGACGCGCGATCGCCTCGATGCTTATACGACGGACATGAGCCAGAACGATTGTCCGAGCCGATATCGCGAAAGCTTTGCGCCAGCCCCTGCCTACTCCGCGGCCGAGCGGAATTCGGCCTTTTCCGCGCGCACGGCGCAGAACTTGAATTCCGGAATCTTGCCGAACGGATCGAGCGCGGGATTGGTCAGGAGGTTGGCCGCCGCCTCCGCGTAGCAGAACGGCATGAACACCATGTTCTCCGGCACGTCGCTATCGGAGCGCACCTTCACCTCGACGGCGCCGCGGCGCGTCTGAAGCCGGATGAAATCGCCGGGCCAGAGCTGCATGCGCCGCATGTCCTTCGGCGACATGAAGGCGACCGCCTCCGGCTCGATCTGGTCCAGCACGGATGCGCGCCGGGTCATCGATCCCGTATGCCAGTGCTCCAGCACGCGGCCGGTCGAGAGCACCATCGGATATTCGGCGTCGGGCAGTTCATCCGGCGGAATGACATGCGCCGGCACGATCTTGCCGCGGCCGTTCGCGGTCGGGAAGCCGGTGGTGAAGATGATCTCGTTGCCGGGCTTGTGCGGGTCGTCGACCGGATAGGTCACCGCGCCCTCGCGCACCAGGCGTTCCCAGGTGATGTTCTTCAGCGAAGGCATCAGCTCGGTCATCTCGGCGAAGACATCGGCCGGACCGCTGTAATTCCACGGCAGGCCCATGCGCTTTCCGATCTCCTGGATGATCCAGAGATCCTGCCGCGCATCGCCCGGCGGCTTGATGACTTCGCGGGCGAGCTGCACGCGGCGGTCGGTATTGGTGAAGGTGCCGGACTTCTCCGCAAAGGCGGATGCCGGCAGGATCACGTCGGCATGGAACGCGGTCTCGGTGACGAAGAGATCCTGCACCACGAGATGATCGAGCATGGCAAGCGCTTCCCGCGCATGCTGCAGATCGGGATCGGACATCGCGGGGTTTTCACCCTCGATATACATCCCGTGGATCTCGCCGGCATGGATCGCATTCATGATCTCGACCACGGTGAGTCCGCGGACCGGGTCGAGGCTCTTCTGCCAGAGTTCCTCGAACTTGCCGCGCAGGTCGACGCGGCCGACCGGCTGGTAGTCCGGCAGGAACATCGGGATCAGGCCCGCGTCGGACGCGCCCTGCACGTTGTTCTGGCCGCGCAGCGGATGCAGGCCGGTGCCGGGACGGCCGACCTGGCCGGTGATCAGCGCCAGCGCGATCAGGCAGCGTGCATTGTCGGTGCCATGGACATGCTGGCTGATGCCCATGCCCCAGAAGATGATCGCGGACTTTGCACGGGCATAGAGCCGTGCCACCTCGCGCAAGGTCTCGGCCGGGATGCCGCAGATCGGCTCCATCTTTTCCGGCGTGAAGTCCACGATCTTGGCCTTCAGCTCGTCAAAGCCTTCGGTGTAGCCGGCGATGTACTGATCGTCGGTCAGGCCTTCGGTGATGATCGTGTTGATCATCGCGTTCAGCATCGCGACGTCGCTTCCCGGCTTGAAGGCGAGATGCTTATCGGCATGGCGCGACAGCGTCTGCTTGCGCGGATCCATCACGATCAATTTCGCGCCGCGTTTGGCCGCGTTCTTGATGTAGGTCGCAGCCACCGGATGATTCACGGTGGGGTTGGCGCCGATCACAATGATCACCTCGGCATCCATCGCAGCGGAGAACGGCGCCGACACTGCACCGGAATTCAATCCCTCCGTCAGCGCTGCCACCGAGGAGGCGTGGCACAGCCGCGTGCAGTGGTCGACATTGTTGGAGCCGAAGCCGGTGCGCACCAGCTTCTGGAACAGATAGGCTTCCTCGTTCGATCCTTTGGCCGAACCGAAGCCGGCGAGCGCTTTCACGCCCTTCTCGTCGCGGATCTTGACGAGGCCGCGCGCGGCGATATCGAGCGCCTCTTCCCAGCTCGCCTCGCGGAAATGCGTGAACGGGTTGGCCGGATCGACCTGGTCGTTGGCGTCCTTCCTGGCGTTCGGCAGCCGCACCAGCGGTTTTGTCAGGCGATGCGGATGGTGGATATAGTCGAAGCCGAAGCGACCCTTGACGCAGAGCCGGTTGTGGTTGGCCGGACCGTCGCGGCCTTCCGCATAGATCACCTTCTCGTCCTTGACCTGATAGGTGACCTGGCAGCCGACGCCACAGAACGGGCAAAGCGAATCCACCTTGCGATCGGGATAGGTGACGCGGGTCTGCTTCTCGTCCAGCATCACGGCGGGCATCAGCGCGCCGGTCGGGCAGGCCTGCACGCATTCGCCGCAGGCGACGCAGGTGGACTCGCCCATCGGATCGTCGAAGTCGAACACGATCTTGGCGTCGGCATTGCGATAGGCCATGCCGATGACGTCGTTGACCTGAACCTCGCGGCAGGCGCGCACGCACAGCCCGCACTGGATGCAGGCGTCGAGATTGACGCGCATCGCCGGATGGCTGGCATCGGCGTCCCAACGCTCCGCCGCCGGGAAGCGGCTCTCGGTGACGCCGGTCTTCTCTGCCCAGTGCCAGAATTTCGAATCGGGATCGTGCGAGGTCTCGCGCGCCGGCTGGTCGGCGACCAGGAGTTCCATCACCATCTTCTGCGCGGCGACGGCGCGGCTGGAGGCCGTCTTCACCTTCATGCCGACGGAAGGCGTGCGCTTGCAGGAGGCGGCGAGCACGCGCTCGCCTTCGATCTCGACCATGCAGGCACGGCAATTGCCGTCGGGGCGGTAGTCCGGCGCCGGCGAATAGCAGAGGTGCGGGATCTCCTGTCCCTGGCGCTTTGCCACCTGCCAGATGGTCTCGCCCGCCTTGGCCTCGACCTGTTTGCCGTCGAGTTCGAACTGGATCGTCGTCATTCCGCAGCTTCCTTGAACTCGTCGGGGAAGTATTTAATCACGGAGGTTAGGGGATTCGAGGCGGCCTGGCCGAGGCCGCAGATCGACGCATCGCGCATCGCCTGGCTCAGTTCCTCGAGCAGCGCCCGGTTCCACACGGGACGTTCCATCAGTTGCGCCGCCTTCTGCGTGCCGACACGGCACGGCGTGCATTGCCCGCAACTCTCATCCTCGAAGAAGCGCATCAAATTGAGCGCCGCCGCTTTTACGCTGTCATGCTGTGACAGGATCACGATCGCGGCCGAGCCGATGAAGCAGCCGTATTTTTCCAGCGTGCCGAAATCGAGCGGGATGTCGTCCATGGCCGCCGGCAGGATGCCGCCGGAGGCGCCGCCCGGCAGATAGGCGTGGAGCGTGTGGCCCTGGGCCATGCCGCCGCAATATTCGTCGATCAGCTCGTGCACCGTGATGCCGGCCGGCGCCAGCTTCACGCCGGGATTCTTCACGCGGCCCGAGACGGAGAAGCTGCGCAGGCCTTGACGGTCGTTGCGGCCGTGGCTCTTCCACCAGTCGGCGCCCTTGTCGACGATGTCGCGCACCCACCACAATGTCTCGACATTGTTGATCAGTGTCGGCAGGCCGAACAGCCCGACCTGGAACGGATAAGGCGGCTTGTGCCGCGGCAATCCGCGCTTGCCCTCGATGCTCTCGAGCAGCGAGGATTCTTCGCCGCAGATGTAGGCGCCGGCGCCGCGGCGCAGATGCAGGCGCGGACCGCCCGCCGGAAGCTTCGCGATCTCGCGCGCCAGGATTTCGCGCACCGCCGGATATTCGTCACGGATGTAGACGTAGACGTCGGCCGCTTCGACCACATGCGCGCCGATCAGCGTGCCCTCGATGAAGCGATGCGGATCGGTCTCGAGGTAGTAGCGATCCTTGATCGTGCCGGGCTCGCCCTCGTCGCCATTGACCGCCATCAGCCGGGGCCCGGGCTCGCCGAGCACCGCGCGCCATTTGCGTCCCGTGGGGAATCCCGCGCCGCCGAGCCCGCGCAGCGAGGCATCATCGAGCGCCTTCAGGATCTCGTCGTTCGACATTTCGCCCGCGCGCAGGCGGTTGAGTAATCGGTAGCCACCGGCGGCAACGTAGGCGTCGTAGCCGATATAGTCCGGCAGATGCGCATGCGTATCGTCGGCTTTCGCTGTCGCCAGCACGTCGGCGACGGTGGCGTGATCGACGAAGTTGTGGCCGACTTCCGCGACCGGTGCGGTGTCGCAGCGGCCGACGCAGGGCGCGCGCACCACGCGGATGCCTGGACCAGCGCTGTCCTGCAATTCCTGCAGCAGCCTTTCGCCGCCGAGCATCGCGCAGGTGAGCGAATCGCAGACGCGGATCGTGAGTGGCGCGATATCCGGCTGGCCTTCCTTCACCACGTCGAAATGCGCGTAGAAGGTCGCGGTCTCGAACACTTCCGCGAACGACAGTCTCATCTCGTCAGCCAGCGCGGCAAGATGTGCGGCGGAGATCTGGTGGTACTTGTCCTGGATCAGGTGCAGGAACTCGATCAACAGATCGCGCCGCCGCGGCCGGTCGCCGAGCAACTGCTCGACCTCATGCGCGGCCATCGGATCGATCTGGCGTCCCTTCGGCGTCGCCTTGGCCTTGCGGCGCCCGGCACCAGGATGCTCGAACGCGCGAACCTCGTGCACGTCATGGACAGTCATTGAAACATCCCATTTTACCACTCTTTAGATCGACTCTAATCTCTGGCATGCCAGATGCCAAGAGAAAATTATCGCGTCTCGAGAAGCATTTAAGGGGCATGTCGCCGCACATGCCCGCTGCCCCCGTTCCCAGCTGAAAACCCGTCCTCACGTCTTGCCCATGCATTCCTCGATGTAGAACCAGCGGTCATCGCCCGCCAATCCCTTGGCCTTGACCTCCTGACGGCAGGACTTCAGCTTGCCCTTGTTGGCGCTCCATTTGGCCTTCATGTCCTTCAGCTTCTGCCCGGTCAGCTTCATCCTTGACGGCTTCGCCTCGCTCGAAGCGGCGGGCGCGGAAGGCGCGGTGGTTTGGGCCGAAGCCGCGGTCAGTACGCCCATAATCAACAGCGCGGCGGCAACGCCAGTTCCGATACGAAACATCGAGAAAATTCCTTTGTTCTATTCGTTGAATTGAATCGACGGCAAAAGGCGCCGCGGGCGAAAACATTGCCCGCGGCGCCGGCTCCCTCAGAAGATCTTGACCGCGCTCTCCAGCGTCTTCCAGACGCCCCAGGCGAGCGGAATGCCGACAAAGGCCCAAAACAGCGCGGCCTTGGCATCCAGCCCGCCGAACCCAATGCCGTAGGATCCATGCGGACCCGCCGCATCCGCGCTCGCGCTTGCCGCCTGCAGTTTTGCAACCTCGGCATCGCTCATATGCCACTTCGCATCGACCGGCTTGACCAGGTAGTTGCAGATCAGGCCCGCGATCAGCATGGCGCAGAGGATGTACATCGTGGTGTTGTAGAGCTGGTCGCGCGGAACGCCGGCAGCCAGCTGGAACTCGCGGATGTAGTTCACCACGACCGGGCCGATGATGCCGGCGGTCGACCATGCCGTCAGCAGCCGGCCGTGAATGGCGCCGACGAACTGCGTTCCGAACATGTCGGCGAGATAGGCCGGCACGGTCGCAAAGCCGCCGCCATACATCGACAGGATGATGCCGAAGCCGACCACGAACAGCAGTTTCGAGCCCATCGCCGCGAAGGTCGGCGCCAGCGCATAGAGCGCGATGCCGAGCAGGAAGAACGTATAGTAGGTGTTCTTGCGCCCGATCTTGTCCGACAGCGAGGCCCAGAAGAAGCGGCCGCCGATGTTGAACAGCGACAACAGCCCGGCGAAGCCCGCCGCGATGCCGGCGATTTGCGCCTTCTGCGACGCATCGAGCTGATTGAAGCCGACGTCGGGCAATCCGATCAACTTGCCGGCGAAGATCTCCTGCAGCATCGGCGAGGCCATGCCGATCACGCCGATGCCCGCTGAGACGTTGAGGCACAGCACCCACCAGATCAGCCAGAACTGCGGCGTCTTGTGCGCGTCGTCGAGATGGACGTTCTTGGTCGAGATCATCGCATTGGCCTTGACCGGCGGCTTCCAGCCCTCGGGCTGCCAGCCTGTCGGCGGGATGCGATAGCGGAAGGCGCCGATCATCATGAACACGAAATAGATCACGCCCATGGTGAGGAAGGTTTCCCAGACGCCGACCGAGGTCGGGGTCTTGAAATAGTTCATCAGGAGGTTTGCGAGCGGCGCGCCGATCATGGCGCCGCCGCCGAAACCCATGATCGCCATGCCGGTCGCCATGCCGCGGCGATCGGGAAACCATTTCACCAGCGTCGACACCGGTGAGATGTAGCCGAGACCGAGACCGACGCCGCCGATGACACCGGCGCCGAGCCACATCAGCCAGAGCTGATGGACATAGACGCCGAGCGCGCCGATCAGAAGACCGCCGGCCCAGCACAGAGCCGCGACGAATCCGGCCTTGCGCGGACCGACGCGTTCGAGCCAGCCGCCCCAGATCGCAGCGGAGACGCCGAGCAGCACGAAGAACAGCGTGTACATCCACCCGAGGCTCGCCACCTTCCAATCGCAGGTGGTGGTGAACAATTCCTGCCACAGCGACATGTCGGGGCAGGCCTTCGGCGCGCTCAATCCGATCGCGCGCGACAGCGGCAACCAGAACACCGAGAAGCCGTAGGCCATGCCGATGCACAGATGGATGCAGAGTGCGGCCGGCGGCACCAGCCAGCGATTGAAGCCGGCGGTCGCAATCGTCCGCTCCTTGTCGAGAAAACCAAGCCCTGCGCCCGCTACAGTGCCGGTGCTGCTAATCGTCGTCATCCGATCCTCCCTGCGGCCGCTCTTTGATCGAGAGCGCGCTCGCTTTCGTTGATCACACCAACTCGTCGTCGCGGAAACCGGCGCTGCCGCTCCACGACTTCCTTACTACGCGCCAGAGTTCATCAAGCGCTTCGAGAATTCCAAACCCCCGACCCGACACGATATGCCCGGTGACGGCGCCAACCTGATAATGAAGATGTGCCCCCGCCCGGAGTCGCTCGTGCGTAGCCCGAGCGCCATTCCATCTCCGCGACAATGCGGAGGGATTCAATTGGGACAGAACGGCCAAAGCATGTCGATAGGAAAATGGTAGGAGTCAACCAGAGCGATTATTGCAGCGCACGGCTATTGTTGCGATGCGGACGAAGCATCATTGATTTTTTCTATCGCTCCATTCGTCTTCTCGATCAAAAACACGATGCGGCTTTCGCTCCGCTCGGTGATCTCGACCTTGTCGCCGGTCTCGCGGATCAGGTTCGGAATGTCGATCACCGACAATGGATCGGTGCAGTACACTTCGAGAAAATCACCTGGCGCAACCGCCTTCAGTGCCTTGCGCGTCTTCAACGCGGGCAGCGGACATTTGAGGCCGGTGAGATCGAGTTTCGTCGTGGTCATGTTTGTGAACATGGCGAAGCATTCGCATACCGTCAATCGTTACGCAACGGCTTCAGATCAGACTTGCATAGGGCAGGAATCCGACCGTCTGGCCGGGCTCGACGCGCGTGATGGGTTCGCCAAGCTCGACCAGGCCATCGGTGTCGACCAGCGACGACAACAGCCCCGCGCCCTCGCGCGGGAACTTGATGGCTTCGAGCGCGCCATCCGGCGCTGTGCGCAGGTTGACGCGAACATATTCGCGCCGCCCGATCTTCTTCTTGTAGGTAAAGCCGGCGCGGACCGGCATCGGCACCAGCGGCTCCGGTGCGCCGCCAGCCAGCGCCAGAATGGTCGGCCGCACCACGTGAACGAAGGTGACGAAGCTCGCAACGGGATTGCCTGGCAGACCGATGAACGGCGTGCCGCCGATGATGCCCATCGCGACGGGACGCCCCGGCTTGATCGCCATCCGCCACAGCACCAGGCGGCCGACGCTCTCGACGCCGGCCTTGACGTGATCCTCCTCGCCGGTCGAGACGCCGCCGGTGGTGAGGATCAGATCGTGGTGGCCCGCGACGTCCTTCAGCGCGCGTGCGAGGCTCGCAGGCTCGTCGCGCAGAATGCCGAGATCACTGACCTCGCAGCCAAGTCGCCGCAGCATTGCCATCAGCATGAAGCGGTTGGAGTCGAAGAGCTGCGGCGGCGCCCGGCGCTCTCCGGGAGAAACCAGCTCGTCGCCGGTCGAGAACACCGCGACGCGGATCCGCCTGATCACGTCGAGCCTGATAAGGCCGAACGCCGCGGCCAGCGCGATATCCTGCGGCCGCAGCCGCTTTCCAACCTGCAACGCGGCGTGGCCGAGCGGGATGTCCTCGCCGGCCGGCCGCACATTGGCGCCCGGCTTCAGGCCGGCGGGCAGAACGACCTTGTCGCCTTCGACGCGGACATCCTCCTGCATGAACACGGTGTCGGCGCCATCTGGCATCGGCGCGCCCGTGAAAATGCGCACGGCATGACCGGACCCGATCGGCGCATTCGCCGCAGCGCCAGCCTGCACGCGTCCACTGATAGCAAAGGCCTGCTCCGAACCTTCGGGAAGATCGCGGCTTGCCACCGCATAGCCATCGACGGCGGAATTGGTGAAGGGCGGCAGCGGCAATGGCGCAAGGATCTCATTGGCGAGGACGCGCCCGTCGGCCTCCGCAAGCGCCACGGTCTCGATATCGGCGACCGCCGTCACCCGCGTCGCGATCAGGCTCACGGCTTCATCGACCGACATCATCGGCCCGCTGGAGGCAAAGCAATCGTCGGACAGTTGCGCCATTCAGGTCTCGCTCTTCGCCAGGATCTCGTCGACCGTAACAGCGGCACGCTGCATCATGGCGGCAACGGCGGTAACATCATCGAGATGGGCGGTCGGCAGCCGGGTTTCAATCGCCGCATCGGTCGCGATCCCGACAATGCCGGGATCATCCGGGAACAGCAGCGGCTTGTTGTTGGCGGCGCGATGCACCTCGATCTTGCGCAGCGGCTCGCGCTTGAAGCCTTCGACGACCACGAGATCGACGGACGACATCTTGGCGAGCAGCTCGGCCAGCCGCGGCTCGCGGGCGCCGCGCAGCTCATGCATCAGGGCCCAGCGCCGGCTGGAGGAGACCAGCACCTCGGTCGCGCCCGACTGGCGGTGGATCCAGGAATCCTTGCCCGGCACGTCGACATCGAATTCATGATGGGCATGCTTGATCACGGACACGCGCAGGCCCTGTCCCAGCAGGTGTGGAATCACGCGCGACAGCAAGGTGGTCTTGCCGGCGCCGCTCCAGCCTGCGAGTCCGATCACTTTCATCCCATTCTCCGAATGCCCGCCGGAACCGGCTAGCTAGAGCATGACGAGATCAGGTCGAACTGCGTCCGCGATGTGCGCTGCGCTCCCTCTCCCGCTTGCGGGGAAGGGCTGGGGTGGGGGCTCTCTCCACGATTCACGCTGTCCGAGCGTGTGGAGAGAGCCCCCACCCGGCGCTGCGCGCCGACCTCCCCCGCAAGCGGGAGAGGTGAAGTGAACTCGCTTCCGATCCAACCAAATGGCATCATGCCCTAGGCAATGTCGTCTCGTGCTTTATATCGGATAGCAGGGAAAGTCATGCTAACCTGACCGCCATGATGAAGATCGACAAAGCGCCCGTTCCCCTGATCGTCCCCAATCCCGACGACCCGCGCCTGACCGAGCGCGTGACCGGGACCGACCAGACCGGCGCCAGCGTCGAGATCAAGGTGCCGATGGAGCGGCCGCTGACGCTGTACCTGAACGCGCAGGAGATCGTCACCATGATGACGATCGGCGACTACCCGGAATATCTCGCGCTCGGCTATCTCCTCAACCAGAACATGCTCAAATACGACGACGTCGTCACCGAGGTCGAATATGACGACGATCTGCAGGTGGTGGTCGTGCGCACCGAGCACCACACCAATTTCGAGCAGAAATTGAAGAAGCGCACCCAGACCTCGGGCTGCGCCCAGGGCACCGCGTTCGGCGATCTGCTGGAGGCGGTCGAAAGCGTGGCTCTGCCGAAAGCTGAATTGCGCACCTCCTGGCTCTACCAGATGGCGCATGCGATCAACACCATGCCCTCGCTCTATCTCGAAGCCGGTGCGATCCATGGCTGCGTGCTGTGCAAGGAGGGAACGCCGATCTGCTACACCGAGGACGTCGGCCGCCACAACGCCGTCGACAAGATCGCCGGCTGGATCTACCGCCACGGCGTCGATCCCGGCGACAAGATCCTCTACACCACGGGACGGCTGACCTCGGAAATGGTGATCAAGACGGTGCGGATGGGCATTCCGATTCTGGTGTCGCGCTCCGGCTTCACCGCCTGGGGCGTCGAGTTGGCACGGCAGGTCGGCCTGACGCTGGTCGGCCGCACGCGCGGAAAGCGTTTCATCGCGCTGTCAGGCCAGGAGCGTATCGTGTTCGACCAGAACCTCGACTATGTCGAGGAGGAATCGGCCAAGCACAAGCGCAAGGGCGAAGCGCGTGATGACTAGTGGTGTGGGCCAAACTGCATCCACGAACGAGCCGCGCCCCCTCTCCCGCTTGCGGGAGAGGGTTGGGGTGAGGGTGTCTCCGCGGGCGATATCCTCGATGTGGAGAGAGCCCTCACCCGCTGCACTCTTCGAGCGCAGCGACCTCTCCCGCAAGCGGGAGAGGTGAAGCAGATGACATCACCCCATAAAATTCCCGGCGTCCTTTTGGCAGGTGGCCTCGCGCGGCGGATGGGCGGCGGCGACAAGCCGATGCGCACCATCGGCGGCCGCACGATCTTGGACCGCGTCGTCGAACGGCTGGCGCCGCAATGCGACGGCCTGATCCTCAACGCCAACGGCGATCCCGTGCGTTTTGCCGCCTTCGGTTTGCCCGTCATCGCCGACAGCGTCGCCGATTTCCCAGGGCCCCTCGCCGGCATTCTGGCGGCGCTGGACTGGATGGCGGCAAACCGGCCCGACGTATCGCTGGTCCTGAGCGCGGCCGGCGACTGCCCGTTCCTGCCGCGCGACCTGGTCTCACGCCTCCACGACGCGCTGGTGAAGGAAAACGCGCAGCTGGCCGTAGCGGCCTCCGGCGACCAAACGCATCCGGTGATCGGATTGTGGAGCGTGTCACTGCGCGACGAACTCCGCCACGCCCTCGTCGTCGAGGACGTCAGGAAGATCGACCGCTGGACCGCCCGCTACAGGCTCGCCACCGTAAACTGGCCGACCGAGCCGCTCGACCCGTTCTTCAACGCGAACACGGTCGAGGATATCGCGGAGGCCGAAAGGTTAGCGGCGTTGGATGAAAGCTTGTAGGGCGGATTAGCGTCCGCAAGCACCGCCCGCTCCCCAAACTCCGGCGAAGCGTAATCCGCCGTTTCCTCGCGGTGAAGATGGTGGGTTACGCCTTCCACCTTCACGCGCTGAGGCGACGGAGATCGGAGCTCGACTAACCCACCCTACGACGGTGCGTCTCTCGCCTGCTCACTCCCGTCTGATCTGCCGCTCTAGTCGCAGCGTACGTTCGCGCAAGGAATCGTAGATCGGTGGATTGCGCAGCAGCGAGGGCAGCAGCATTGCAACGAAGCAGGCGCCAAGCATGGGCAGCAGCATCGTCACGTTGCCGGTCATCTCGGCGACGAGAACGATGCCGGTGACCGGCGCCCGCACCACGCCTGCGAAGAAGGCAGCCATGCCCACCAACGCAAAAGCATGCGGCTCGATCGCGAGTTCCGGGAATACAAAACGACACGCTGCTCCGAACAGCAGCCCCGACTGGGCTCCCAGCACGAGCAAGGGCGCGAAGAGTCCGCCGGGCGTGGCGGCAGCGTATGAGAGCGCACCCAGCACGAAGCGGATCAGGAATGCGACGGCGACAGTTGCAAGGCTATCCTGGCCGATCAGCGTGCGTTGCGTGATCTGATCTCCGCCGCCGACCAGCTCGGGCGCGAACCAGGCCAATACGCCGACGCTTGCGCCAATCAATCCGGCGCGGACCTCGATCGGTAGCCGCGCGAACCGGTCGCAGGCGGCGATGAACGCAAGCAGCGTGCGGTTATAGGCGACGGCGAGCAGGCCCGCCACGGCCCCAAGAACAAGGAACAGCGGCGCGGATACCGCGCTCGGAGTATTCAGCGGGCCGACCTGGAAGTCGGGCGCGTCGCCGATAAAGAGCCTTGCGACCGGGATCGCGGTCGCCAGCGTCGCAAGGGCGGCGACCGCGACGCGGCGCTCGAATCTGTGCAGCAGCTCCTCGAGGATGAACGCGAGCCCGGCAATCGGCGCGTTGAATGCCGTCGCGAGGCCGGCGCCGGCGCCGGCCGCCAGCAGCACGCGGGCGTCCGCCCAGGAGAGCCGGCCGATGCGCGCGGTGAAGACCGCGATTCCGGCGCCCATCTGCACCGTCGGTCCCTCGCGGCCCAGCGCCAGCCCGGAGCCGATCGCCAGGATTCCGCCGATGAATTTCACCGGCACCAGGCCAAACGGAGCCGGCGGCACCTGACCGTGCAGGACAGCTTCGACATGCGGAATGCCGCTGCCCGACGCGTGCGGCGAGAACCGCCGCACCATCCACGCCGCAAGCAGCGCCGCGCCAGCGCATGCGCCCACGACAATCAGGAATCCCGAAATGCCGTGGTTGTGCGCCCAGGTGATAATCGCATCACGCAAGCGATCGGCCTGCTCGAGCAAGAGGCGGAAGTTCGCCCCAACGAACCCGGTGGCGGCACCAACGACAAGCGCTGCCGCCACCAGGCCCAACAGGCTGCGGGGTTCGTGTGTGACTACTCGCTCATTGTCGGGCTTACGGTCCACGGCTGCCCCGAACTTTCGATATGTTTCAAGGAACGAGTTTGGCCGAAATCGCAGGCGAATTGAAATTGGCAAAAGCGGATTTCCGATTAGGGAAATTTGTTCAACGATTTCAAGCTGATTTGCTCCGTCCAGTCCTCGCACAAAAAACATTCCGCTTCCGTCGTCGGGCAAATCAGTGATTTAACTCCGCGCGTCTCACGGCGGATGAGGGGC
Organism: Bradyrhizobium sp. Ai1a-2; assembly: GCF_000426245.1. Classification (GTDB taxonomy): domain Bacteria; phylum Pseudomonadota; class Alphaproteobacteria; order Rhizobiales; family Xanthobacteraceae; genus Bradyrhizobium. The sequence goes on from NZ_AUEZ01000111.1 coordinate 16,853, forward strand.
GGCTCGCGATCGTCA
>NZ_AUEZ01000112.1 GCF_000426245.1 Bradyrhizobium sp. Ai1a-2
AGCAGCGACTGGTGCTGTGCCGCCGTGCGCGCCGGAGCCGTCCGCGCCGCCATCGGCTCCACGCTCTTGCGCTCCCCAGGCAGCATCAGCCCCGTGCAATAGTCGCGCAGCGGCCTCGTCCGCTCCGCGTGACCGATCGCGCTTCCAAGACCGGCCACATACTCCGCAAACCGTGCTTCGCTCTGATCGAGATCCATCTGGCCCTCCACGTGCCAAATATTGAATCTCTTCAATTACTTGATTCTCAGCCCCAAAAGACCGCGACCGCTTGACTCAGTAGTGTTAGCCGAAGGCGTAATCCGCCACCGTGCCGCGAGGCGGATTACGCCTTCGGCTAATCCGCCCGCTCTCAGCGCTGTGATAGTATTCGCAAATCGACGCGCTATAACCACTGCCATGGCGCATCATCATCACGATCACTCCCATGCGCACGACCATGCCGGGCACAGCCATGCCCCGGATGATTTCGGCCGGGCCTTTGCCATTGGCGCAGCGCTCAACACCGCCTTCGTGATCGCGGAGCTGGTGTTCGGCTATGCCGCCAACTCGCTGGCGTTGATCTCCGATGCCGTCCACAATCTTTCCGACGTGTTCTCGCTGCTGCTGGCTTGGGGCGCGGCGTGGCTCGCGGGAAGACGGCCGACGGAGACGCATACTTACGGCTATCGCCGCGCCTCGATCCTCGCCGCACTGTTCAATGCCGGGCTCCTGCTGGTCGCCGTTGGCGGCATCGCGGTCGAAGCGGTCAACCGGCTGCGCGAGCCGGCCGAGGTGGCGGGCTGGACGGTGGTCTGGGTCGCAGCCCTCGGCGTCCTCATCAACGGCGGCACGGCACTGTTGTTCATGCGCGGCCGGCATGGCGACCTCAACATCCGCGGCGCCTATCTGCATATGGCCGCCGATGCCAGCGTCTCGCTGGGCGTCGTCATCGCCGCCCTGGTGATCATGTCGACGGGATGGCTGTGGATCGATCCGGCCATCAGCCTTGTCATCGCGCTCGTCGTGCTGGTCAGCGGCTGGGGTCTGATGCACGACAGCGTCAATCTCGCGCTCGACGCGGTGCCGAGGGGCATCGAACTCGTCGCGGTCAAGGAGTTTCTCCGCACGCTGGACGGGGTCTCTGAAGTTCACGACCTGCACATCTGGGCGATGAGCACCAACGAGACGGCGCTGACCGTCCATCTGGTCCGCCCCGGCGGACATGATGATGCCTTCCTGCATCACGTCTGCGCCGAACTCTCGCACCGCTTCAAGATCCACCACGCGACGCTGCAGGTCGAGGCCGACGGTGCCGCCTGCAGGCTGGCGCCGGAGGAATTAGTCTAGAGCTTCGGTTCTGATTGAATCAGAACCGAAGCTCCAGATTCTTGTTTTTGACGCGTTTTCTTCACGCGAAAACGCTCTAACAGCCTTCCGTCGTTATCCCTATATTCGACGGGCAGACCATCCGGAGATGAACCATGCATTCGGATTCGATCGAGCAGTGGACCCACGATCACGTCTTCCTGGGAGCGACGCACGCCCATAACGAGCGGCGCACCTGGTTTGTCGTGGCGCTGACCACGGTCATGATGATCGGGGAGATCACGGCGGGGTGGTGGTCCGGCTCGATGGCGCTGCTCGCCGACGGCTGGCACATGGGAACGCATGCGGCGGCGCTTGGCATTGCCGGGCTGGCCTATCTGTTCGCACGGCGGCAGGTCGGCAACGCGCACTTCAGTTTCGGCACCGGCAAGTTTGGCGACCTCGCTGCCTTTGCCAGCGCGATCATCCTGGCGATGATCGCCGTGCAGGTCGCCTGGGAAAGTGTGGACCGGCTGATCCATCCGGTGTCCATTGCCTACGGGGAAGCGATCTCGGTCGCGGTGCTCGGGCTTGCCGTCAACCTCACCAGTGCCTGGCTGCTCCGCGACGACCATGACCATCATCATGGTCACGGCCATTCTCATGACCACGACGACGATCATCACCACCACCACGACAACAATCTTCGCGCGGCCTATGTCCACGTGATGGCGGATGCCGCGACCTCCGTCCTCGCCATTGCGGCGCTGCTGGTTGCAATGTCCGCGGGATGGGTCTGGGCCGATCCGGCAGTCGGGATCATCGGCAGCGCTGTCATCGCAAGCTGGGCCTATGGCCTGATCAGGGCGTCAGGTGCGATCCTGCTCGACGTCAGCGCCGACAAGAAGCTCGAGGCGGTCATCCGCGACCGGCTCGAGACCAAGGGCGACCGCGTCACCGATCTGCATCTGTGGCAGGTCGGTCCCGGGCATCGCGCGGCGGTGATCTCCGTTGTCTCTGACCATCCGCTGCCGCCCGCGACCTACAAGCGCCGCCTCGGCGGCCTGCACGGTCTTAGTCATATCACGATCGAGGTCGAGACCTGCCCGCATCGCGAGCCGGCGCACGCCGCGTGAGAGATCAAAAGACCGTCACTGGCGACGATTGCAGGCGGCGATAACGTATCATTCCCTCCTCGAACGCTGGGGGCGATCGGTCGAGGGAGGAGAACATGAAGACAACAGTCGGTCTCACGGCGGTGCTGCTGCTTGTGGCGGTTGCCAGTGCTGCGCAAGCGCAATCGGAAAAGCCTGGGGTCGAAAGGCTTTACATCCTCAATTGCGGCGAGGGGGTTGCGGGCGACATCTCGCGCTGGTCGCCGGGCGTCAACGAAGGCAAGTCGATGGACTTCGTCGACAACTGCTACCTGATCAAGCACGCGCAGGGATGGCTCCTGTGGGACACCGGCATTCCCGACGGCGTGGCCGCCATGCCCGATGGACTCGTGCCGTCAGATCCGAAAGCGGTGACCTGGCGGCGTCCCAAGACGCTGGCCGGGCAGCTTGATCAGATCGGCGTGAAGCCATCCGACATCAGGGCCATGGCGGTCTCGCACACCCATCCTGACCACATCGGCAATGTGGAGATGTTCCCGACCGCGATGCTCTATGTGCAGAAGACCGAATATGACTGGCGCGGCGCCAACAACCAGCCGCGCTTCAAAGCGGAGCATCCGGTGACAAAACTCGACGGCGACCGCGATGTGTTTGGAGACGGCAGCGTGGTTATCCTGCGGACACCTGGGCACACGCCCGGCCATCAATCGCTGCTGGTGAAGCTGCCCAAGACCGGGGCGGTTGTCCTTTCCGGCGACGCCGTTCACTTCAGGGACAATTGGGACAACCGCCGCGTGCCGTCGATGAACGTCAGCAAGGAGCAGACGACGGCCTCGATGCAGAAGATCGCGGACACGCTGACGAAAGAGAAAGCTCAACTCTGGATCAATCACGACAAGGCCCAGCGCGACAGTCTGAGGATGGCGCCGGCGTTCTATGAGTGAGCGGTTTTTGCGCTTCGGGTCAGGCGCGACAAATCCGCCTCGGCTCGTTGTCGTCCATCGGGAACAAGCTGTCGACGGGTAGCCATGTCCTGCAGAATGGTGAAGCTTTACACAGCGGCGATCGCCTCGATCTCGATCAGGAAGTCCGAACCGTAGAGCTTTGATACTTCCACTAGCGTCACCGCCGGCGCAGCTGGTGGTGTGACGGACGCAAAGAAGCGGTTGCGTGCCTCGCGGTAGCGGGCGAGGTTCTTCATGTCGGTGAGGAACACTGAAAGCTTGACGAGATTGGCGGGCGTGCAACCGCTTGAGCGAAGCGCGATCGTGAGGTTCTTAAATACCTGCTCGGCCTGGACGCCGAAATCGCCTCTGCCAACGACGGTCCCGTCGCGATCCAATGCCGTCTGGCCAGCGATGAAGATGAAGCGAGAGGCGCTGACATCGACGATCTGCGAATAGCCTGGAGGCGTTCCGAGTTCGGGCGGATTGATGCGCCGGATGGACGGAGCCGTTTCGGTTGCCATGCTCGTTTCCTCCCAAGATCGCGTTCGGCGCGATCGGACGCATCTATGGCGAGGCGGCGCGGCGGCCGATCACCGGCATCACGCTGATGGCGGGCTTTGCCTCGACGGTCGGCTGGCCCGGCGAGCACCGCGGGCAGATAATAGCTCGAGGCCCAGGCCAGCGTCTGCGTGGTGCCGAGCGCCAGAATGATCGGAAGCTGCCGGGCGCCCATCGATTCGTCGCGTTTCTGTCTTGCCTCGTTGTTCCCGCATTTGCGACTGTCATGGAAGTGTCGTCAAGTCGCGCCGGACGGTAGCCAACTGATCTTTCGCGCGACACGATTGCCCGGCATAATCTGCGCATGGAACTCACTCCGCGCCTGCGTCTGATGAACTGGTTGGTCCAGCAGGGTCTGACGGGCCTGCCCGAAAACGATCTGCTGCGTGGCTTCTGCGATCGCTGCCGTGCCGGCGGGATGCCGTTGTCGCGCGCCATCGTCTTCATCGATACGCTGCATCCGATCTTCGAGGGTCGCGGGTTCCGCTGGAACGACAGCGAGACCAACGAGAGCGATGCTTTCGAATACGGCTCGACCAGCAGCGGCGACGCCAGCCAGACCTGGCGGCGTTCGACCTTCTACCACATGCTGGAAAACGGGCAGGACGAGATGGCGATCGACCTGGCCGATTGCGCCACGCTCGATTTCTCGATGATCAACGAACTGGCGGAAAAGGGCCACAAGCATTTCGTCTCCTTCGTGCACCGGTTCGGTGAGGGCGGCACGATCGGCGAGATGGACTGCTTCTATTCCTACTGGACAACTCGCCAGTCGGAGGGGTTCGGCGAGCACCACCTGGCGGCGCTGCGCGACCTGGTGCCGGTGCTCGGGTTGGCGGTGAAGTCGGCCGCGCAGGTCGACATTGCGCGAACCTTGGGGCGCGTCTATCTGGGGCGCGAGACCGCCGAGCAGGTGATGCGCGGCCGCATCTCGCGCGGCGTCACCGAGCGTATCAAGGCGGTGCTGTGGTATTCCGACGTTCGCGGCTCGACCGCGATCAGCGAGCGCATCGGGCCCGACGAGATCATCCCGTTCCTCAATGACTACGCCCAGGCGTCGATCGACGCGATCCATGATGCCGGCGGCGAAGTGCTGAAGCTGATCGGCGACGGCGTGCTGGCGATGTTCACGCAGGAGAACGTTGCAAAACGCGCCGCACTTCGCGCCGAGCACCGCTTTCGCCGTAATTTGAACGCGCTCAACATCCGCCGCGCCAGCGAGGGGCGGCCGACCACCTCGGCCTATGTCGGGTTGCATGTCGGCGAGGTGTTCTATGGCAATATCGGCAGCGAGGACCGGCTCGATTTCACGGTGGTGGGCCCTGCGGTCAACGAAGTCAGCCGGATCGCTTCGATGTGCAGCTCGGTCGACCGGGAGCTGTTGACCTCGCAGGCCTTCCGGGATGGCCTGGATGGGGCAGGGCGGAACTATCTGGTTTCGACCGGCCGCTTTGCCCTGCGCGGAATCAGCCGGGCGCAGGATCTCTATACGCTCGATCCCGATGTGGCGGCCGACGAGGTGGTGGCTGGAAAATACGAGCGGTACCTGGCGAGCTAGTTTCGCTCTATCTGTCTATCCGTAGTCTGTAGCCCGGGTGGAGCGAAGCGTAACCCGGGGACGGTCGCAAACGCGGGGGCAAATGTCCCGGGTTGCGCTTCGCTTCACCCGGGCTACACGCTAGCTCTGTTTCGCTCGCAGCGCGTACAGGCCGACCGCCATCAGCGAGAACGCGGTCAAGACCACACCGAGCCCGAACATCGCCTCATGCGACACGTTCGCGGCGAGCCACACGCCGATCGCCGCGTTCATCATCTGCCAGAAGCCAACCAGCGCGGACGCCGCACCCGCCTTCTCGCCGAAGGGCGAGAGCGCCTGCGCCGTGCCGAGCGGATTGACAATGCCCATGCCGAGCAGAAACACGCTCATCGCAGCCAGGAACGGCAGGAAGCTCGGAGTGAAGAGCGAGACAAACAGCATGGCGCCGCCGCCGACGGCTGCCACCAATAATGCGCCCTGAAGCGAGCGGTCGAGTCCAAGGCGCGGCGCAAGTCTCGTCGCAAGCCAGCCGGAGGTGAACACGATCAGCACGGTGCCGGCGAAGAACAGGCCGAGCTGGATCGGTGAGAAATGCAGCGCCTCGATCAAGATCCGGGGCGCGGCCGAGAACATCGCAAACAGGCTTCCCATGATCAGGCTGACGGTTGCCGTCGGCACCACGAAGCGGCGATCTGCGATCAGGCCGAGATAGGTGCGGATGATGGCGAGGGGGTTGAGCGGGATCCGCGTCGAACAATGGGTCTCTCCGAGCGCGGAGCCATAGGCAACTGCGCCAAGCGCCGCAAACGCGGCGACGAGCACGAATTCCGAACGCCAGCCGAAATAGTGATCAAGCGTGCCACCGAGCAGCGGCGAGAAACCGGGCGCAGCCGCCATCGCGATCATGATCAGTGCCATCGCGCGTGCCAAGGCGGCGCCGGTGAACAGGTCGCGTGCAATGGCGCGGGACAGCACCGACGTTGCGCAGGCGCCGGCAGCCTGGACGACGCGGCCGATCAAGAGATTCGGGAGGTCTTCTGCAAGGCTGCACCAGACGCTGCCCGCAACGAACACCGCGAAACCGACCAGGACCGGCCAGCGACGACCGAAGCGGTCCGAGATCGGACCGACCACGAGTTGGCCCAGCGCGAACACGGCGAGAAAGATCGTGATGGCCGACGTGACCGCCGCGGTCGTCACATTCAGCGAGGCCGCGATCCGCGGCAGCGACGGCAGCAGGATGTTGGTGGCCAGTGTGCCGGTGGCCGCAAGCGCGGCCAGAACCGCGATCTGCAGCACGCCGGAGGACGATTCGGGGCGAGATGCGGCGGCAGCGGCGTCGAGGGTCGCAGTCTGGTCGGTCATGATGTTCCCGCTTGGATATTGGATGACGTGTATCATACAAAGCGGGAAAGACCAGCCACTAATTTAGCCGTCATGCCCAGACATCGGCCATGACGCAAGACATTCTCCGATCGCGGATGAAATCAGTTGAATCCTTCTCTCATCAACATGCCGCCGGTTCGCTGACCATGTCGGGTTGCTTGACGAGGGAGACTGCCGGCGACAGCAGGATCACCAGCGCCTGCGCGCCGAAGATTGCTGCGGCGAGGTAGAGGCAGGTCTCTGCGCCGAACAGCCCGCCGACGATCGCGCCCAGTGCGGAGCCGAGCGGGCGGGCGCCGTGGCTCATGATGTTGATGGCGGAGACGCGGCCGAGCAGCGATGGCGGCGTCACCGATTGGCGGAGCGTTGTCGTCGAGATCACCCACAGGATCGGACCGACGCCGAGCAGGAAGAAGCTTAGGCCCGCAAGCAGCGGCGTGGGGACGATCGTTGTCAGCGCCATGATGGTAGAGGCGATGAAGCCGGTCACCGGGCCAAGCCCGATCACGGTGCCGAACGGAAGGCGCCGCATCACCCGTGTCGCCGCGAGCGCGCCGACCACCATGCCGACACCGTACATCGCAAGCGTGGTGCCGACGCCGGTCGCCGAAAGGCCGAGATGGCGGACCGCGTAAGGCACGAACACCGCGAGCAGCAGGAAGGAGGCGGTGTTGAAGATGAACTGGGTGATGAACACCGGCCGCAGCAACTCATGACGGAACACGAAGACGGCGCCTTCCTTGATCTCCAGCAGCGGATGTCGGCGCGGCGCCGGCGCGCGGACCGGCTCATGGATGCCGGCCAGCAGCACCACGGCGATCACGGACAGTGCGGCGGCGAACCCGAAGGCGGGCGCAGCGCCGAGCCATCCGACCAATACGCCGCCGAGCGCAGGCCCGCTGGCGAATGCGACGGTGCGGGCGAGTTCGATCCGCGCATTCGCCGTCGGCAATTGATCTGGCGTCACCAGCGACGGCACCAGCGCCGGCGCGGCGACGCTGTAGGCGACCGTCCCGCACACGGCGATGAAGCCGAGCACCGAAAGCAGCGGCAGCGTCAACAGGCCGAGCCAGATCAGGAGCAGCGTTGCAGCAAGTGCCGCCGCGCGCAACGCTTCGGATCCCGCCATCAGGACGCGCCGCGAGAAGCGGTCGGCAAGCAGGCCTGCGGGAATCGCGAACAGGATGAACGGCAGCGTCAGCGCGGTCTGCAGCAGGCCGGTCTGGCCCTCGCCGACGCCGAGCAGGAGCACCGCGACGATGGGAGCGGCCGCCAGCGCGATCTGCTCGGCCGACTGTGCCGCAAGGTTCGACCAGGCCAGACGGCCGAAGGTCGGGGGCAGGTGAGGGGCCTTGAGGGCGGACATGGCAGAACTTCCTCGGAATGTCGTTTGTCGACATTGTCTGACCCGAGGACGGCCAAACCCACCCGCTTTCCGACAACTCAGTCGCGACGCTTTCTCCAGATGAGAAAGCTCGCGGTCTACCGTGGGCGGCGTTCGCCCACGGTAAGGATCAATAGCTCGTCGTTCTCGGTCGGTCAGAAGTTCCGCTGGGCACGAAGCTGCAGGTGGAACGCGTCCTGATCGCTGAACTCATAGCGCGTGGTCGGCTTGGGGGCCGAAGCTCCGAGGACGGCGGTGCCCTGGAATTTCTGGTCGAGGTGGAACCACATGAATTCGGCCGAGAAGGTCAGGTTCTTGACCGGGGTCCAGCGGGTGATGACACCAAGCTGCGAAAAGTTGAAGTCGGGGTTGCAGCTGTAGTCCGCGCTGACTGCCTTGGCGGGGGTGGTGTAGTTCGCGCACATGAAGGCCTTGGCTGCGCCGTCGTAGCGGACGGCCACATACGAACCGAACAGGCTCGACGACCAATATGGGTCCCAATTATGGTTGAATGCACCGCGGACGCCAAAGGCCTCGGTCAGATGCAGCGAGCCGTCGCCGCCGGCTGCGACCGGCAGATAGACGGCGTCCGTCGTCGCGCCGAACCCGATGCTCTGATAGGCGCCGGGCGCGCTGGTGCCGCCGAACATCGCAAAGCTCGGCGAGGTTGAAGCCGACGAGATGATGTACTTCGTCGCGCCCTTGGAATAGCTCGCGTCCATCTTGATGTCGTCGCCGGCGCCAGTCGGGATGTTCTTGATCTGCAACGCCGCCATCACCGCGCCGCCCCACGACGTGTCGGGATGTCCGGAAAGCTCGGATGCTCCGATCGGCGCCGCGCCTGGCAGGCCGACAGCGCCCGCCGGCGCTCCAGCGGCGTTCAGGACGTTGTAGGACGCGTTGACTTCATGCGCTGCGGCCGAAAGCTGGAACAGACCCCAGGCCTGGTCGATGCGGATGTTGCCGACGACATCGGGCGCATGGACGCCGGCATAAGCGTTGCCCGTGTTCAGCGTAGCGTTCAGCGGCAGCGACAGGTTGTAGACGTTGGTGCGGTCCCATACTGTTGGATCGTCGAGGCCGATGGTGCCGGTTATTCCGTTGCCGAAATCCGCGGTGTACTGGATGTTGTTGACGCCGGTATCATTGTTCTGGCCGCCGAGCAGGAAGTCCGAGATGTTGCCCGGGAAGCCCTGCCAAGGCGACGAGTAGGCAGACGCCGACTGACCGAAGGTGAAGCCTGCGAACTGGATAAAGAGGAACTGGATGGTGGCAACGCCGCCGCCGGGAGTGTCGAGCAACTGCGAGCCTGCGACCGGAAGCGAGCCGTTGATCGAGTTCGGGTTGAAGGTGTTGTTGCCGAGCGTAGAGAACTGAAAGCGGCCCTGCCCGAAGGTACGGACCACGCCATAGTCGGTCGCGGTGCGGGTATCGATCGACAACAGCATACGGGAGCGGGCGGCGAAGTAGTCGAAGTAGCGGTTACGCTGGCCTGCGTCGCCGTTCCATGCTGGCGCGCCCTGCACTCCGCCATCGAATGTGGCGTCGACGCGAAGGTAGCCGCCGATCTTCATGCAGGTGTCGGTACCGGGGATGAAGAAGAAGCCGGCACCGTAAGCCGAGCAGATCTTCATATATTCGATCGGCTTCGCCTTGATCGGAAGATCCGCCGCATACGCACCACTGGTGGCCATCAGACCCGCGGCCGTGCCGAGGATCAAGGTTCTCATTGTCGCCATTACTGGCCTCCGCTGTGAAATGTGCGCCCCATACCACGCGGCGAGCCGTAGCGCGGGACTTTATGTCGCAGTGTGACAACCGCATGTAGTCGTGTGACGACCGCGTTATCCGGCGCCGGTTCGTACGTGAGTGTGACTTCACCGCAACGCAGCGAGCGCGCGTCCCCAAGCGGCGCTGCGACCCTCACAGAATGGTGCTCCGCCGACCTTGCCAGATGCAGTTGCAAATGAGTTGCAACAAAAACTGTTTTCCGGCATTCTGGCATCATGGATGCCCGAACGCCCCGATTGATCCCCGACACCGTTCCGCAGGTGCTGCCGACCTCCACCGGATGGCGCGCCGACGCGCCGGATACCCGCAGCCTCCCCGAGGTGAATTCGACGGTGGAGATTCCGAAGGCGGGCCGGTGGTGGCGCCGGCTGCTCGCCTTTGCCGGACCGGGCTATCTCGTGTCGGTCGGCTACATGGATCCAGGCAACTGGGCGACCGACATCGCGGGTGGCTCGAAGTTCGGCTACACGCTGCTTTCGGTCATCCTGCTGTCCAACCTGATGGCGATCCTTTTGCAGGCGCTCGCCGCCCGGCTCGGCATCGTCACCGATCGCGATCTGGCGCAGGCCTGCCGGGCGACCTATTCGCGCCCGGTGAACCTTCTGCTGTGGGTCGCCTGCGAAGCTGCGATCATCGCCTGCGACCTGGCGGAGGTGATCGGCACGGCGATCGCGCTGAAGCTCCTGTTCGGCATTCCCCTGATCGGCGGCGCGCTGATCACCGCGCTCGATGCCTTCCTGCTGCTGCTCCTGATGAACCGCGGCTTCCGCTTCCTGGAGGCCTTCGTGATCGCGCTCCTGGTGGTGATCGCGACCTGCTTTGCGATTCAGGTCACCGCTGCGGCACCGCCGGTTGCCGCGCTGCTGCGCGGCTTTGCGCCGTCGAGCGAGATCTTCACCAATCCCGAGATGCTCTACATCGCGATCGGCATCATCGGCGCGACCGTGATGCCGCATAATCTGTATCTGCATTCGTCGATCGTGCAGACCCGCGCCTATGAGCGCACCGAAGAGGGGCGGCGGGACGCGATCAAATGGGCGACGACCGACTCCACGATCGCGCTGATGCTGGCGCTGTTCATCAATGCCGCGATCCTGGTGGTCGCGGCCGCGACCTTCCACAGCAGTGGCCATTCCGATGTCGCGGATATCAGCCAGGCCTTCGAACTGCTGTCGCCGCTGCTCGGGCTCAGCATCGCCTCGACGCTGTTCGCGGTGGCGCTGCTCGCCTCCGGCCTCAACTCGACGGTGACGGCGACGCTGGCCGGCCAGATCGTGATGGAAGGCTTTCTCCACCTGCGGCTGCCGAGCTGGGCGCGGCGGCTGCTGACGCGCGGCATCGCGATCGTTCCCGTCGTGGTCGTCACCGCGCTTTACGGCGAGCGCGGCACCGCCGACCTCCTGGTGTTCAGCCAGGTCGTGCTCTCGATGCAGCTTCCGTTCGCGGTCATCCCGCTGGTGCGGTTCGTGTCCGACCGGCGCAAGATGGGCAAGTTCGCGATCTCGACAGCAGTCGCCGCGATCGCCTGGTTCGTGGCTGGTGTCATCGTCATCCTGAACCTGAAGCTGCTGTTCGACACGCTCTTCAGCTGAGGGCGATCAGTCCTGCGGCTCCGAGGCCATGTCGCCGGCTGCTTCCACCCGGAGCCAGCCGCTCGGCGCGAGGCGCTGCTGCGGCAGGAAGCGCGCCTTGTAGTCCATCTTCTTGGAGCCATCGATCCAGTAGCCGAGATAGACGTAGGGCAGTCCGAGCCGGCGCGCGCGGGCGATGTGGTCCAGGATCATGAAGGTGCCGAGCGAGCGGTTGTCGAGCGAGGGCTCGAAGAATGAATAGACCATCGACAAGCCGTCGCTCAGCACGTCCGTCAGCGCCACCGCGATCAGTTCCTCGCCACGACCGGTGATGCCGCTATCGATGCCGCGCTTGCGATATTCGATGATGCGGGTCTCGACATGGCTGTCCTCCACCATCATCGCGTAATCGAGCACGGTCATATCCGCCATTCCGCCATGGCGATGGCGCCTGTCGAGATAGGCACGGAACACGGAATATTGCTCGGAGGTCGGCACCGCGGAACGCTGCTCGCCGACGAGGTCGGCATTGCGGGCCATCACCTTGCGGAAGCTGCGCGACAGGCGGAACTCGTTGGCGATCACCCGCACGGAGACGCAGGCGCGGCACTGGTCGCAGGCCGGGCGGTAGGCGATCGACTGGCTACGGCGGAAGCCGCCATGGGTGAGCAGATCGTTGAGATCGCCCGCTTTGTCGCCGACCAGATGCGTGAACACCTTGCGCTCATGGCGACCTGGCAAATAGGGGCAGGGCGACGGCGCCGTCAGATAAAACTGCGGAGTATCACGCGAATGCTGGGTCACGACAGGTCGTCAGGCCTCCGAAACAGCCCCCCAGCATCGCGCCCCGGAGGCTAGCGGTCAATCACCTTGCTGGGCTCAATTGGCCGGCTCAATAAGTGTGCGCTGCGGATGCCGCGTGAGTGCGGACCGAGCTGTTGATGATAACGGTTCCGAGCACGATGTCATGCAGCAACCGCCGGCGGCTGTTGAAGAGGCCGAACAACAGCACGAGCGGCGAAAGGAACGAGACCGACAGCCAGAACAGCACGGCATGCATGGCGCCGAGCACGAAATAGCCTGGTGCCCCGTACCAGGTGCGCAACTCCAGATCCATCATCCGCATTCCGACCGTCGCCGAAGAGGGACCGCCGATCGACGCGCCGTAATAAACGATCGCCCAGACGATCGTGGCCGGCCACGCCAGCCAGAACAGCGCCCAGCCGAGGCCGAGGGTGATCAGGCCGAACACGGCGATGAAAATATACCCAAGGATGACGGGAACCGAAAGCACAACCAGGTCGATCAGGAAGGCAAACATCCGCCGGGTCAGCACGCCGCGAAACAGTTCCGGCTCCAATTGCGGATCGAACGCGTGCGGCGGCACGCCGCCGTCGTTACGCCAGGCACCGTAGTTACCCGAACCGTCGTAAGACATAATCTCCCTCCCGACTGGGACCCTATCCCGAGCAGCACATGGGAACGGGCTGCCCGGGTGCCAAGGCCCCGGAACCATTAGCGAACGAAAATATTCCGGCGATTCGGAGGCTATGGCGAGTGGGGAATGGCGAATGGCGAGTTAAGGAAACCTCCATTCGTTACTCGCCATTCGCTATTCACGCTCCCGCAGCTTCTCCGCCGCTTGCGGTGCGAAATACGTCAGGATGCCGTCGGCGCCGGCGCGCTTGAAGCCGACCAGGCTCTCCATCATCGCGCGCTCGCCGTCGATCCAGCCATTGCGCGCGGCGCCCGCGATCATCGCGTATTCGCCGGACACCTGGTAGACGAAGGTCGGCATCGCAAAGGTGTCCTTCACCCGGCGCACGATGTCGAGATAGGGCATGCCAGGCTTCACCATCACCATGTCGGCGCCTTCGGCGATATCGAGTTCGACCTCGCGCAGCGCCTCGTCCGAATTGGCGCTGTCCATCTGGTAGGTGCGCTTGTCACCGGTCAGCGTCTTGGCCGAGCCGATGGCATCGCGGAACGGGCCGTAGAAGGCGGAGGCGTATTTCGCCGCGTAGGCCATGATCTGCACGTCGCCAAAACTCTCGGCGTCGAGCGCTTCGCGGATGGCGCCGACGCGTCCATCCATCATGTCCGACGGCGCGATGATGTCGCAGCCGGCCTCGGCCTGCACCAGTGCCTGCTTCACCAGCACTGCCACCGTCTCGTCGTTGAGGATCCTGCCGTCTTCGATCAGCCCGTCATGGCCGTGGCTGGTGAAGGGGTCGAGTGCGACGTCGCAGAGCACGCCGATGTCCGGGAACTCCTTCTTGATCGCGCGCACGGATTGGCAGACGAGATTGTCGGGATTGAGTGCCTCCGAGCCCTGCTCGTCGCGGAGCGACGCCTCGGTGTAGGGAAACAGCGCGATGCAGGGGATGTTGAGCTTGGCGGCGCGCTCGGCATCGCGAACCGCCTGGTCGACACTGAGTCTGTCCACGCCCGGCATCGAGGCGACCGGGGTGCGGACATTGTGGCCGTCAACGACGAACAAGGGCCAGATCAGGTCGTCGGTGGTCAGCACGTTTTCGCGCACCAGCCGCCTGGCCCATTCCGCCTTGCGGTTGCGGCGCGGCCGTATGGTCAAATCCAGCGGCGGGGAGGCGAGGGCGGTCTGCCGCTTTGGCGCATCGCGCAGTTCGATCGGGCGCCCGAATTTGATCGCCATGGGCTTGTTCTCCTAACACGGCAGGCTGATTTCGATTTGATCTAATTCTGGCATCCTCGTCCAGCAACGTCACGGCGCCGTTGATTTGCCGCAACTGCAATTGATTTTGTGGCTCCGCCGGGCCAAGACTGCGCCGATGACCAATTTCTTCGCTTCCACGGACAAATTCACCGATGTCTGACACCTCCGCGCGCGACCAACCGCGGGACAATGCGATATCGGTTGTGGCCCTGTCGTCGGACCGGATTGCGCGGGACGAGAATGTATGGACCCGGCGGCTCGTGTTCTTCCTCCGCATCATGGCGGTGGTCTCGATCGCCAAGGGCCTCTACCACTGGGCGCAGGTGACGGGATTCGCCGGCACCGAGGAGGAGGCCTTCGAGAACCAGTCGATGGCCTGGCAGACCGCGACGGTCTACTTCGCCGTCATCGAGCTCGTCGCCGCCGTCGGGCTGTGGCTCGCCACACCCTGGGGCGCGGTGGTGTGGCTGACCACCGTCGTCTCGATGGCGGTGATCGAATTGATGTTTCCGACCATCTACGGCGGCAGCCTGATGGTCGTGGCGTTCGAAGCGCTGATGCTCGGCGGCTATCTTGCGCTCGCCTGGATGGCCGCACGCGAACGGCCGCCATAGCGCGCATCAATGGGTGCGCATGCGGGAAGCGCGACCTGTGCCGCAAAAATTTTCAGAAAATCTTCGGGTAACCTTTCGCTCACCGTAAAGGGTTCCCTCATATCTATTACGCGGTCGTTTCGAATTTGAGCGAAGCTGTTTCCGATTGTGACAGGGCATGCAGACGAAGCGTGAACAGGAGCGCTCCACCGTCAATGAAGAGTTGCGAAAAGCCCTTGATTGACGGGCTTAATCCGCGATTCACTGTCTTAAATTCATGATCTCTTTATTGTCTTATTTAAGCTGATGTTCAAACGGCCCCCTTAAGTTGAACCTATCAGGCGGGACACAAGTTTCGTCGAATAAGTCGATAAAAACGACAACAGGGGAAGTGTCATGATCAAAGCCGTTGCCTCAACGGCGGTGGAAACCGCTGATCGCGCCGCCGGCCAGCCGACGGTGCAGTCGCTCTATCTCGAAGCCCTTACGCTGGTGGAGCGGCTGCATCGCCGGTTGCTCGACGTCATCAAGGACGAATTCGACCGCCGCGGGCGCGCCGACATCAACTCGGTGCAGGCGCTGTTGCTCTATAATATCGGCGACAAGGAATTGACCGCGGGCGAGTTGCGCACGCGTGGCTACTATCTCGGCTCCAACGTCTCCTACAATCTGAAGAAGCTCGTCGAGCTCGGCTTCCTCGATCACCAGCGTTCGCGTGTCGATCGCCGCTCGGTGCGCATTCGCCTGACGCCGCAGGGCCAGGAGATCCGCCGTATCGTCGAGGCGCTCTACCAGAAGCACGTCAAGACCGTGGAGCAGGTTGGCGGCATCTCGAACGAAGAGTTCGCGACGCTGAACAAGTCGCTGCACCGGCTCGAGCGGTTCTGGACCGACCAGATCCTCTATCGTCTCTGACGCCTCCAAGTCTTCACGCCTCCAAGACTTCGCACTTCCAGGACTTCGACACCTTCAAGACTTCGACACCTCCAAGACTTCGCCAGAGCGGCCAAGCCAGCCCGATAGAAGACCGGCACGCCGTCATCCTCCAGCAAAGCGCATCGACCGTGCCCGGTTCGGTGCGCTTTGCTTTTTGGCACCGCAAAAAGAGTTTCGCGGAACAGGGAACCAGTTGCGTCCTCGCGCTTTATTGTGGGCTACGGAGAGCGAGATGCTGGTCGAGCGCGGAACGTGGGCGATGAATGTCGAAGTGGTTGGCGAGGCCTACGCCATCGCCTCCAACTATCTGCGCAGGACCGGCACCATTCCGGACAGCTATGCTACCAACGAGCAATTGCTCACGATCATCGTGCAGATGTTCCGGCGCGGCGAAACCAACAAGATCAAGCTCGCCAACAAGGCGATCGCCGAGTTCGAAGCAGCACAGCTCGTGATCTGATCATTCCCAATCGGAGAAAGTGATGGAAGCCGCGATCGATCGCATCATGCACACCTATGACCTGCTCGCGAACCGCACCGCCGCGGCAAGCGAGGAGGCGCGGGCGAAGGTGACGGAATATGTCCGCACCTTGTTCGAAGCGGGCGAGAAAGACACGCACCGGTTGACGGTGTGCGGATTGACCTATCTGCGCCAACTCGATGGTTCTGCCGATCAGGTGAAGGCGGGCTATACGGGGCTGTAGCGTAGCGCGCCGCGTAAGTCTGATTCAAATTTCAAACAGCCTGTAGGATGGGTAGAGCGCAGCGAAACCCATCGCGATGGAGCGGGCGGCGCGAATGATGGGTTTCGCTTCGCTCTACCCATCCTACGTCGGATTCAAGCAACGGATGTGAGTGCGCATTCTCGCGGCGCTTTGCGCCCGAGCTTTGCTTTACTTTCCGCCCTCCTCGAAATCAGAGGGCGCAGGGAAAGCCGGGTGCTGGTTGCACCCGTGGGTCCCGTGCAACAAAAAGCACGGGGGTAGGACCACAGGTTCAACCGAAGCA
>NZ_AUEZ01000113.1 GCF_000426245.1 Bradyrhizobium sp. Ai1a-2
ACGTCGATGCGCGGCCGTGGTGCCTGGGATTCCATGCCGCCATGCGGCTGAGACTATCGGCCTGGGCCCCGCTGCTCGACATCAGCAACATACACCACGGCTTGCTCCTGCCCATCCTGCTGCATTGCGTCGACGATCAAGGCCGTCCACTGCTTGGACCACCAAGGAAAGGCCGCGAGACTGAGGAATTCCTGCGCAACGCTCATACCGACATTCCGGACGTCGTCGAGGCCATGCGCCAGTACTGGATGCCGACCCGCTATGCTCGCACGCGTTGATCACTGCAGACGTGGGAGCTCATGCCGGTTACGCTTCGGTGGGCCTGCCGCCGCTCGTTGGGACCTGGCCTTCGACACGTTGGCCGCTGACAAGGCATTCGACAGCAACGCCATTATCGCCGAGTTCGGTGCACACGGTGCGGAGGTCGTTATCTCCCAGCACACGCGCCGCGCAAAGCCTTTCACCATCGACAAGGGGATGTGCGAATAGAGGCACCTGATCGAGAACTTCTTCGGCAAGCTCAAGGAGTTCAAACGCATTGCTCTATGCGCCGACAAGACCAATCAAAGCTTCGCTTCCGGGATCAATTTGGTTGCCGCGGTGACAAACTTCCGATGAATTCCAAACAGATGTCGATGTGTAAATAGCCGATCGGATAAGCCTTAAACTTTCTTCTTCGTGGGCTTGCCACCTTCGATCTCCGGCAATCGGCTAATGCCGTGGCGCTGGAGGCAGCGATGCTGGGATGATCGCGTCAGATGCGGGATGGTCGGCTGCAGCGCATAGAGGCAATCGTCGAGTGGCAGCAGCGTGTGCCGCCGGAAAGCGACGATGATCGGCTCCTCCTCGATGGAAAGGACAGTCGACTTGGCTTCCTTGGGACCAGTCGAACGATCGACGACGGTCTCGCGCTGCTTCCACTTCGCGACAGTCTTCTGGTTGATCCCGTAGCGCTTGGCGAGTGTTCTCAGGCTCTCTTGACTATTTTGTATTGCTCGACGGACTGCCTCCGTCGTGGTGGCGCAGCCGTGTAAAACCCGTCCCATAGCGCATCCTTCGAATCGTGCGACAAGAATGCACCATCAAAGCTTGGGACTAAACACCTAGTCCATGATAGTCGTTCAGCGCTTCTTGCGGACCGCTTTCTCAGTTGGCCGCGACCGCGCCGCGCCGACCGACGAATCTGCCTTCTTCTCCTTGCCTTCGGCCTTTTCGATGTAATGGTGGCTCAAGCTGGCTTCCAAATCGAGCCTATACAGCTGCTTCAGTTCGCTTATTCGCCTCTGCATGTCCGCATCGAACGGCAGGTGACCTTCAAATACATGCAGGACGATACCTTCGAGCAAATCACCCAGGCTGATGTCATGGTATTCTGCCAGTGCCTTCAAGACCTTCAGGAGCCGCTTCTCAACGCGTACGCCGGTCTGCACGCGCTCCACCGTGAGCGAATCTTTCGCTGGTATGGCCATCTCGGGCGTGACCTCCGGACTCCGCAATCGTTTGTCCTCACGCCGCGACGACGCTGGCAACCGGAGCCCCTTGAGCCTGCGGGGTGCCGGCTCCGCTCCGCGCCGAATGCCTTACGTGGCAGCGGCAGAATGAAGTTGGTACGTTGGTAACCGTTCAGCAGAAGTTCGTCAATGCCTGCAAGACTGTATGTTGTGTGGCCCGCTGATCCGTCGCACGCAGCCGTACCAAGGAACTAAGGCACCAAGTAGTGGCATTGCTCTGACAGTTCGGCGTCCGACTCATTTCGACTGCCATGCACCTGGGAGACTGCGCCGTTTGCCGAGGTAGCCTCGTCGCATCTCGACCATAACTCGGCGTTTGGCTCGGGGAGCGATTGGCAATACCAGATCAGATAGTACATCCGGACCGTTGAAACTATAACGCTCCCACGCGATCATGACGCGTCCACCACCACCGTGTTGATGGTGAGCCGTGTCGCGCAATTCCGCTCGGAGGCTGGCTCAAATCCCTACGACCGTGCGGCCACAACCTTGTTCGGAATACCGGCCGAAAGCGCGCATTCACGCGGAGACCTCTTTATGCCAAACGTGCCGATGACGAACCCTCGAGGGCGCCTGTCGCTTTGGTTCCTAGGCTGCTGCCTGTTCTCGATCGGCGTCAAGCTTTTCATCGACTCGCACCTCGGCACCGACCCGCTTCATGCGATGATTATTGGAATCGTAAATACCCTCGACTTTCCCTACGCGAAGATCGGCGTCATCGAACTCGTCGTCGTGTCACTGCTCTGCTGGTGCATTTGGAATAGATCATTTCCGATTCTCACCCTTGCGTCCGTGTTCTGCACGATGGTGATTGTAGGGTTCATGGTCGATCTGTGGAACTACGTCCGTATCGAGCGGCTCTCCAACTTGGTGGGCAATTCCTGGATTCTCGCCGTCGGAGGCCTCGTCGTCGACGCCTATGCGTCCGCGCTCATCATCATGAGTGGCTTCGGAATTCGCAACATGGACCTCCTGGCGATCACCTTCGTGCAAAAGTTGAGATGGCCGTTTATCGCCGCGAAAATGATGTTCGAAACCGCCTTTGTCGCTGTGGCCCTTGCGACCCATGGACCAGTCGGCATCGCGACGCTAATGTTTGTCGTCATCGTGGGGGCGCTGATTCAACCCTTCATGACCTGGAACGCCCTGATCTTCCATCTGCCGAATTATGGCATGGCGGGGAACGCTCAGGTGCGGGGAGCGCTCAAGTAGGTCGTCCACCGAGTCGCTGGCCGCTGTATGGATGTGCGCCTTGCGTTGCGCGGCTCCGGGCTCGACGACCTCCTTCACGTTCTCGCGCAACCACTCGGCCTTGCGACGGAGCTCTTCCGCTGTTTCGTCGTGCAGCATGACCAGGCCCAATTTCTCGCGGAACGTCTCAAGGGCATTGACATGGCTGCCGGGCGAAACGGCAACCTTGAGATGCATGACCCCGCCACGCGCCTTGAGCTCGTCGAGCCCCTCAAATCGCACGAGCTTCCCCGAGCGCCGCGAGTAGAGAGCAAAAATGCCGAAATGGCCCCGGGGCAGCCGCCGCTGAGCTTCGACGCGGCGACCAACGGCGAGGTTCAGGCTGATGTCCATGAGATCGTGACCGTAGCACTGGGTGATCAAGTCGACCGTATGCTGCCCGGGCGGACGTGCCGCGCATTCTATGATGTAGGGCTTGCCGTCGCGCAGATGCATCTCGATATGGAACACCGAGTTGCGCAGGCCGAGCGCGGCCACGCACTGTCTGACGGCGCCGGTCATGGCGACTTCCTCTGCCGGACCGACCTGAGCTGGAATGTAGTGGCCAACCACAATGAAATTGTTCTCGGTAATCTTATGGCTGTAGTTCAGGATCTCGATGCGATCGTGCTGGATGTAGCCTTCGGCGGTGATCTCCCGACCAGCGACGAACTCCTCGATGATGACCTCGGTGGCGAGCGCGAACGGCACCTTGACGAACCGTCGGTTGTGAACGATCGTGTCATAGGCATCACGGAGCTCGTTCTCAGTGCGCGCCCGGAAGATGTTGAAGCTCGCCGAGAGATCGACCATTTTGACCATGCTATCCCGGCCGAATTTCTCCCAGAGCTGCAGCGCCGACACATAGTCGCGCGCCACCCCGAAAGCTGGTGTGGAAACGCCGCATTCGACCAGTCGCCGCTTCATCGCGGTCTTCACGTGGTGGCATTCGGCATCGGCAGGCCGGGCGTAGTCGAACCCAAGAGCATAACCGACCTGCTCCGCGAGCGGCACGAAGGCGTCGTCGCCCGCGATAACACCGGCGATCTTGCCGTCGAACGGTCGCAGCGCCCTGACCATGGACGCGACATCCGCAGAATCATACTCGACAACGACATCGATTGCCGATTTGTCACGCGCAACCCAGGAATTTTCGTTGTACTTTCGTTCGGCTTCGCGAATTGCGGAGCCGTTATGGGTGAGAACGAGCGTGCGGTACTGACGCTGCGCCACCTGCAGATAGCGCAGCAGCGCGAAATGCGGCTCAATCACCACAATGTTAGACTCGGTTGTGGTCATAGTGTGCTCCACCCTTGGGCATCGTCGCTTATGCCTGAAGAAAGCCGATAATCTCGTCGTTGAGCCGGGGCGCGTACTCCCATGACAGGAAGTGAGGAGCGCCATCAATCAGCGCAAGCTGCGCACCGGAAATGCTGCTCGCCAAGAGCTGGGCATGGCTGGGAACCACCAGGCGATCGTCCGCACCGTGCACGATCAGGGTTGGGCAGGAGATCTGGCCGATCCAGGCGCCGGCGTCATGGCGAACGCCAGCGAGGCTCTGGCCGCAGAAACTGGTCACGTCCTGATGCGTCAGTCGATAGATTGCCTTGAGTTTGTCGATCTCTCGATCTCTGCTCGCCAAATAGGCGGCAGAGAACAACCACTCCAGGCAAGTGTCGAAGAGGTCCTCCATGCCCCGGTCGGCGGCCACCTCGCGCCAGCTCCGCGTGGTCGCCTCGATGTGTGCGTCGGGACGGACATAGCCTGCAGCGAGTACGAGACGATCAACGAGATCGGGCCGCCGCCACGCGATCCTTTGCGCGACGAGGGATCCCAGAGCGAGCCCGACGATGTGCGTGCGCGAGACACGGAGGTGCTCGAGGAGCGTGATTGCATCCTCGGCCAGAAGCTCGGTCGAGCATGACTCGGTCGCGGGCGAGCTTTCCGCGGCTCCGCGACTGCCGAAGGTAATGACCTGAAAGTGGGGCGTGAGGGCGGGGACCTGCCGTAACCAGAAGCTTGAATCTGCCCCAAGCGGGCTGATCAGCAGCACAGGCGGGCCGCTGCCTTCGACCTTGACTCGCAATTCCGCACCATTCACGGACGCCCGCTCGGCCATCTGGTCGCGATACAGAAACTCGAGCACCCGCGGCACGAACGATGACTTGTCCGGGATTCGCGCAATCGCCGGCCGCGGGTCGAAGTGTCGCATCCCGCCTGGGACATGGGTATAGGCGTAACGGCGAGTGTAGGGATCGAACTGGCAGGTGTGAGGAATGCTGAGCGGACGACGGCGCGCAAGGACGATGAGCACGACTTCGGTTGCGACGAGTGTCGCGCCGAGGGAGCACGCCACGGCGAGCGAGGGGCCTGTGTTCTTGAGAACGTCCGTGTTCGACGTACCGCGCGAGACGTCGAAATACTCGATGTGCAGCAGTTCTGGAACGATACCACACGCATATCGTAGCTGTTTCTCCAGCGTGCTCATCGACGGCTCGATGCCGCAATAGTTCTCGATGTCCATACCGTTGGGATCAAACACCTGCAGGCAACCGCTGAAGCCGACCGCCGATCCCATCAGGATATAGAGACCGCGTCGGCGCGCCTCGCGGTGGAAGCCAAGATGGGCGTCGATCGCGTAGAAATCGATCGCGTCCACCGCAATGTCGACCCCGTCGAGCAGCTCAGCGGCAACGTCCGGCGTGAAGCCCTGAGGAAACAGCTCGATCTCCGCGGACGGGTTGATGGCCTTCACCTGCCGAAGGAGCACCTCGCACTTGAGCTCGCCGATGGTGTCCGACGTCGCCCCGGGCTGGCGGTTGATGTTTACACGCTCGAAACGATCGAACTCCGCCAGCCGAAATCGGCCGATGCCCATGCGGGCCAGCAGCATCAGGACATTACCGCCGACGCCGCCGAGACCCGCAATAGCCACGATCGTTCGGGCAAGCTTGTTCTGTTCGGCTGCGGTAAGAATTCCGATGTTGCGGCTGAAGCTCTCGGTGTAATCGTCGCTGCCGGACGTGCCGGCGATGTGTGGGATCTGATTCATGCCTTGCCTCCGTTCACCTGCGCCGAGGTCGCGAGTTGCGAGACCACCGCGCAGTGATCGACAACTCCCTGCTTGAGCGCTGCGATGGAAACGCGCTCGTCGGCGCCGTGCACTCGGTTCAAATCGGAGCTCGGAATCACGAATGGTATCCAGCCGAAGCTCGGAATGCCACGTGCACGGAAGAAGCGGCAATCGCTGGCTGCCGGTGAAAGCAACGGTACCACGACCGCGCCGTCCTGACCTTCCGCGAGCACCCGTTCGATCGTCGCGATAGCGGCCGATTCGAGGGGCGACCGGTTGGCTGCCTTCTGCATCACACGCCGGGTATGGACACCAAACCGACGGGCGATCCCATTGATCCTCGCTTCCAGGGCGTCAACGTTCGACTCGGGCATGACCCGGATGCTGAGAACCGCACGCGCCTGAGCCGGAAGGGCGTTGTGTGCATCCCCGGCTTCCAGCACCGTGGCCGCCAAGGTATCGCACACCATGGCGTTGAGTAGCGCGCTTCGCTTGATCACGCCCGATCCGAACCACCGCAGCAGCGCCGGACTAGCAAGCAGGCGTCCGTGCAGTCCTGGCGCGCCGCCCGCCAAGCGACGCAACAATGCCCGCGTGACCGGTGTGAGCCGCAGCGGCAACCCCATGGAGAGGATGCGATCGAGCGCCGCGACGAGCCGTCGAGGCGCGTTGTCGGGGGCCGGGATGCTGCCGTGGCCGCCGGATGCTTCGACGAGCAATTCGAGTTCGAGGTAGCCTTTCTCTCCCACCGCAATCGCGTGAACGATCTCTCCGTTCGGCAGGAAACCGGAGACGGAGTACGCGCCTTCGCCAAGCACGACGTCGCTATCGAGGAGATCGGGGCGTTGAGCGAGGATCCATTCTGCACCGAACCGGCCACCGGTCTCCTCGTCGGCCACTACCAGCAGGACGACATCGCGTTCCAGCGGGATACGAGCCCGCCGCAATTGGATCAGTGTCAGCATCTGGACGACGCAAAGCCCCTTCAAGTCGAGCGCACCGCGTCCATAGATATAGCCGTCGTGCACCTCGCCGCCGAACGGATCGTAGCTCCAGGTGCTGCGCGTCGCTGGGACCACGTCGCTGTGACTAAGCAACGTGACCGCCTGGCCACGCCCGCGCCCATACAAGCGGGCCACGACGTTCACCCGGCCTGGCGCCGCTTCGAGTGCCTCGGCCTCGATTCCTTCGACGCACAGTCGAGCGACGATCCATGCTGCCGCTTCCGCCTCGCGCCCAGCTTCCCACGGTTTCGTCTGCCGGGCCTCGGAGCTAAGCCGCTCCGGGTCATTGACGCTTGGGATGCGTATGAACTCGCGCAGCAGATCGACCGCCATGTCGCCGAGCTCGTCGGCTCGAGCCGACTTCAATTCCTGCACGAGCGGTGTCGCGGAGTGCGCATCGTCGTCGATTTCAAACGTTGACATCGTTTACCTGCTCCTGCCGCAGCGGATTGGTTGTGCAGTCGCTCGTGCCGGAGCACACTTTCGCCAGCAACGCACCAAGCGGCTCCTGAAACTCGCGCTTCTGCCGTTCGAGGAAGCGTCCAAGCCGCTCCGCATTCACTGCTCCGACCACCACGAAGACGTCGCCCTGCTCGTAGCGGAGCCGCTCGGCGCACATGCGCGTGATCCGCCGGTCCAGACTCAGGGGCATCCGGCGGTAACGGAATTCGCACTCGTTGCGCAGCACGAAGGTCGCCGCGTCGAACGATACGTCCGGATCAAAGCGCGCGATCACTGCGCGTGCCACGTCGATCTCATCGGGCCGCGGGTGGATCCGCGTGGGTGACGGAAAGATGTCTGCCACCTGCTGCATGAATCCCACGATGTAAGGGCTTTGGGTGATCGCCGTTGTGTAGAGCGCGCCACGGGCAAGGTCCGCCGCGGTGCCCGGACGTTGCAGGCTCGCGATCCACAAAAGGCTCATGAAGACCTGCAGCAGTCCGCGTCGTTGCACCTGGGGTAACAGCCCGAGACTGCATAAGTGCACAACCGAGCCCGAGCCGACCGTCCAGTCGTTCACCGTGCCGGCGAGCCCGACGAGTTCGTCATTCTTATAGACGAGCATGAGGCCGCTCGCCTCATACATGGGGCCGATCTTGAAAGTGCGGCGGAAGTGCGCGATGCTGCCCGGATCGTCCCATCCGCGCGACACTGCCGCAACCCGGAGCACCTCCTCCCTGAGACTATCGAGTTGCGCGCGCCGGTTAACGTCACGCCCCGCCACGACCTCGAAGGTGAGCCCCGCCCACTCGACCAGATGACTGTCGGTGAATGTGCGCCTTGTCATTGTCCGATTTCTATCAGCGAGGTGGCAGCCGATTCGGAGGCGGCTCGCCGCGGCGGCACAGTGGGCGCGTTAGTGGTCCGACCCTCTAAAACAATTGGAAGTCCGCCGCGCAGCCCTGTCGCCGCACCGATCCAGCGGTCCTCCGATTTCAGATGCGACCAGTCGCGCGCGGCGAGGACCTCCAGATTAGGGATGCTCTTGACGTCTCCTTTGACCTCGCCGCTGCGGTTGAAGATGGCATCGGTGGGACACTGCTTGAAGCAGGCCAGGCATTCTTCACAGCGATCCGGCTTAACCACCACGACCGTGTTCTCGGCGTCGCGGCGGGCGGCGAACACGTCGCACGGGCAGACCAAGATACACTGGACGCAATTGATGCACAGGCTCGGATCGATCACCGGGCTGAAGTGGCTGTTGTAGTCGCCATTGAGCAGCCAATGTTTGATAGTGCTCTTGTGCAACGGGGTGCTGCCGCAGCAATCCATCGCCATCAGCAGGCACACGGCGACGAGGACGCCTTCCCACAGCAGGAAGTCCGCGGTTGCCCAGCCGCTCCACAAGGCCCATAGCGCCATCGCGGTGGTCAAAAGCGCTGTGATGGTCAGCGTCCGCCGCCAGTGTCTTTCTTCCGGGAACAGGGGATAGAGGGTGAATCCGAACAAGTAGACGAAAAAGATGAGGCCGCTCACGGTGAAGAAGAATATCGGCCATACTAGCCCTATGAGGGCGATGGTCATGGTGTAGCACCAAGCGGTACTGACGGCCTGCTCCAGTCGATCCTGCAGTCCGAACTTCACCTGAAACATGTCATTGGTACGTTTGAATCCGGCGGCGATGAAGCGAGGCAGGTCGTCGAGATGAGTCGGTCCCCATTTGATGTTGAAGCCGGTCTCGCGCTTGACAGCGCTGATGTCGACCCCCGGCGCTGAATAGACCGGGGCAATGATGCGGCGATGCTTCACGAGATTGCCCAGGTTAGCGACGTTGATGGCGTCGATCACGTCGTATTCGCTGAACTCGTTCATGCCGGCAGCGCACCAGACATTGGAGCCGCGTGAATTGGCAACGAGGAGGTAGCAATCGATGCCACGCAGCTTGCGCAGCACCCGCTGAACGGTGAGCGTGTAGTTGCCGCTGAGAAAGACCGGCGAATTTTCCCCAGGGGTCCCGACATTGATCAGGCCGAGCTTGCAGGGGAAGTTGAAGTGGCGGAAGAAGATGTGGAATAGTTCCCAGCCGAGATCCTTAATTCTGGTCATCATGGCACCATACCCGGGGTTGCCGCGTCGAGGATCGGGCTTTCCGCGCTCACCATTTTGAATGAGCTCGCTGCCCAGGATTCGATGCTTTTGATCTGGAAGCCGCCCGCGCGGATCACGCCGGGCAGATCAGCGATCGGAAATAGCGGCCGTCGCAGCAGCAGAAAATTCGGTATCCACAGCAGGCCTAGCCCGATCGCGTAGAATATCCGCGTTAGCAGGCGGTCGGGGAGGACTTCGTCGGCAATGATCAGACGGCCACCTGGGCGCAGCAGCGCACGGCAATCGCGCATAACATAGCTGAGATATTCGCGAGGGAACTCGCCGAGCACCATGGTCGAGACGATCAAATCAAAGCTGCCATCGCCGAAGTGCTTGCGCAGCTGCGTGACACTGTCCTGCACTACCACCAGGCGATCCGCGAGGCCAGCTTCACTCGCATGCCGCTGTGTCTGCTCGATCATGTATTTCGACGAATCGATCCCGGTGACGTAGGCGCTCTTGCGCAGACAGCGCACCGCGAGCGTGCCGGTGCCACACCCGATATCGAGCACGTGGTCGCCCGCCCGAACCTCGTTGGCAATGCGCTCCTTGATGTGGTCCAGTCGGCCGAAAGTCATCACCGTGACCGCCCAATCGTAGCGCTGCGGCGCGATCTCGACCCACTTCATCCAGCCATACATCAGCATTGGTGTGACCTTCTCAATCGAATTCAGTCCGCCGCCGCCCGGCGCAGCGACCGCTCGGAGTTTAGGAAGGCGGCAATCAGCGCATTGACGCGCGCCGGTGCTTCCTCATGCGGCAGGTGTCCGCACCCCGGCAGGATTTCGACGTAAGCGCGGGGGAGCGCGGCCTGTATTCGTTTGGCAAGCCACACCGGCAGCACTCGGTCCTGGTCACCCCAAAGGATCAGCGAATCGGCCTGCACATCCGGCAGCAGCCTTGCAACCGCCGCCTCGTCAAATTGCCGCAAGGTAGCCAGGAAGCTTGCAACGCCGTCCGCTCTCCGGAAAAGGCTGTAATAGCCGTCGACACCGTCCGGCGGGATGGTTTCCGAAGAGGCGTAGGAGCGCCGCAGCCGGTACGCGAACAGCGCACGCGAAACCACGTCATGGCTCAACGCTAACTGCATCATCCAGGCGACAGCACCGATTCTCAAAAACCGCTCGATCGAATGACTGGTCGCTGGGTAGCCCACGCTGTTGATCAGCACTAGACGCTGCACCCGATCCGGGCAGTCGCGTGCGAATTGTAGCGCCGCCGCACATCCATAAGAGCTGCCGACCAGGGCCGCGGACGGTATGCACAAGGCGTCGAGTAACTGGCCGAGCACGCGCGCATGGGCACGCACGCTGTAATCCCCGCTCGGCTTTTCGGAGCGGCCAAATCCACGCAGGTCAAACGCGACGACAGTGGCATTGTCAGCGAGCGAGGTGAGATTGTGCCGCCAAGTCGCGAGTGAAAGTGGAATACCGTGGACCAATACGACGGCCGGTCCCTTGCCCATGCGGACGTAACATAAGGCGCCGCCGGGAAGATCGATCATACGCGATCGGTCGTAGAGCTCGTGCAACATGCAGCTGGAACCCGTATGGGTTGGACTAGCTCGGCCCCCGTTCAGGAGAGGACCAGTTCGGACAAGCCGAATTGAACCTCGCCCTGGTTAGGCGGACGAAGATCATCGCTTGTGTAGAAGGCCTCGAAAACGTTGCTGGAGAACACCTGACCTTCCCGCGTTATTCGCACGCTTGCCGGCGTGTCCTCGACGAGGCCGCGGTCCACCAGAGCTGCGATTTCCCGCGGGAACACCATTTCCGTTGAAACGCCAAAGCGTTCCAGGAATGAGGGCTTTGAGACTTCGCACATCTTGAGGCCGCGGATCATGACACGCCGCATCTCCTGCTCCTTGGTCAGCCGCGTGGCGAAATCCATCAGCGAGTTCCCGGCCTGGACGCGGCGCAGATACTCACCAATGGAGCGCACGTTCGTGTACAGGCGGTCGTTGATCACGTTCTTGGATGATACGCCAAAGCCGATCAGTGGCCACGTACGCCAGTAGTATTCGAGATAGCGCGAATAAGTGTCACAGCGTCGCGGGTCGAAATAGCCGGTCGTACTGAAGCGGCGGAAGCCGGCATCTTCCAGCGCATCGAGAGCAACGCGGCACATGCTGACTTCCAGTCCGACCGCGGGAAGGTGCTCGGACTTATTGACGACCAGCCATTGGTGGTATGCGGTCTTCGGCCAGATCTCGAGTGGATAGGCGGTGATGCAGGTGGGGTTCATGTCGATCGCCTGCCGCAGCGAGTCCTTCCAGGTCGGCAGATCGAGGCCGATCAGAGGATAAATCAAATCGATATTGGTGTGCGCGAAGCCGGCGCGGCTGATGACTTCCCAGGCGCGGAAGCAGTCATTCAGATTATGCGGCCGGTTGTTCTGCGTCAGGATCTTTTCATCAAACGACTGCACGCCAATGCTCATACGCGTGAAGCCAGCGTCGCGCAGTGCAGCCAGCTTGTCGGCCTGCACCGTCCCGGGATCGAACTCGACTGCGACTTCGCAGTTGCAAGCGACGTCGAAGTTGGCGCGTACCGTATCCATGATCCGTACCAGCTGAGACGCGGTCAGCACGCCGGGCGTGCCGCCGCCGATATAGACGGCGTCGATCGAAAAGGCCGGGAAAGTGCGGTTCTGCACGAACGAGGCAATCTCGTTGCACAAGGCTTGCACATAACTTTCGCGCAGGTCTTCGTTCGTGTTGACGTAGACGACGTAATCGCAGAAATGGCACTTAGTGTTGCAGAACGGGATGTGGATGTAAATGACCGCACGGTCCTTGGCAAAGTAGTGCTCAGGGTCCAAGTACGAGTATTTGAAGGGGTAAGTATGAATGTTGCGTCGTACGTAATCCCGCTGCGTCATTGTTGCTGCCCCGTCGTGGTGGGCTCCCGGTCATACGCGATGGAAGTGATGAGTCGACACCGTCGCCTCGGCGCCCTGTGCACGCAGGTTCAAGACCATCGGCCGTCCGCAAGACACAAATAGGTCGTCAAGCGGCGCGCGGTCGCGCTCATGGTAGCCCGGTGGCTGCCGCGACAGCATGGTTACGATGTTCTCCACGAGCTGCATCTGGTAGGCGCAGCCCTCAGGACTCGGCACGTTGAGATCGCCGGTCGCCTGGAAGTTTTCCTGCTTGCAGCCGCCCGCGCAGATATAGCGAACCCAGCACTGCGAGCAGACCGGATACTCGTCGATTGGCAACCGCCAGGACGCCAACCCTTTGCCGGAAAGGCCCGCTGAACTGGTCCCGACCTGGAATGAGGGATCGCCGACTAGGCGGTGGCACGGCATGATCGAATGGTCGGGCGAAAATGTGAAGTAGTTTCGACCGCCAGAGCAGAAGCTGAGCGCCGTCTTCCCCTCAAGGATCATGTCGGCGATGCGCTCATACTCGAGAACGCCCTTGAAACGATTGCCGACCTGGAACAAGCTCGGATATGCGCGGACCAGATCGACCAGCTGAGTTAGAAACGCATTCGACATCGTCTTTGCAGGGCCATCTTCAGCTTTGGCGCCCACATCCAGCACGGCGCTGCGCGCAGCCGGAACCACACCGGGGTAGATCTGAAAGTAATCGAAAAGGTTGAGCTTCCAGAGCGCACGGACATTGTCAGGCAGCGCAGTACGGCCGCCCACGACAGTCATGCGTGCCACTAGCGTGATGTCATCGCTCGCCGCGCGGACCTTGTGGCAGTTGTCGATGATTCTGGCCCAGGAGCCTCTGCCGCCTTTGGTCGGACGGTTTTGATCATGTGTCGCTGCATCGCCATCGGTCGATACGGACACGATGAAGCGGTGGCGCGCAAACAGCTCGACGACGCCGGCTGGCAGTACGGTCAGATTGGTTGAAATACGGCAGATGAAGCGGATGCCTGTACGATATTGGAGCTGCTCTGCGCCTTCGCAAAGCTCCCGAATACGGGCAAAGTTCAGCAGTGGCTCCCCGCCGAAGAACTCCAGCCGCACGGTCCGGCTTCGGGTGACGTTCGCCTCGATAAAGGCGATGATATCGGCGACGGTGTTGCTTTCGAGCTTGCCCTTGATCCGCCCGTAGTCGCCGCCCTCCGCGAAGCAGTAGGTGCAGCCGAGATTACAGAAAG
This sequence comes from Bradyrhizobium sp. Ai1a-2, assembly GCF_000426245.1. Taxonomy (GTDB): domain Bacteria; phylum Pseudomonadota; class Alphaproteobacteria; order Rhizobiales; family Xanthobacteraceae; genus Bradyrhizobium. The sequence goes on from NZ_AUEZ01000113.1 coordinate 13,526, forward strand.
CGGTCAGATTGATGTTGATAGCCAGGTTGGCTCCATCCATGAACGTGGCCGAGCGGCTACGCATTTCGTTCTCGGTCGACACGACACCGGCCGCGGCGAGCTCATTCCACTCCTCGGCCTCCTCGACGGTTAGGCAACACAGGCCGCCCTGCAGACGCCGACCCAGATCCTTAGAGATGCGCAGGAGACGATTGTTGCCGGACAGGAATAGAAGATCCTCCTGCTCCCCGCCGTCGATCACGCGGTAGTCCCTCCCCTCTCTCCACTCGATAGAGTACGGAAGCAAGGACGCGAGGCCGTCACATCCTGCCGTCCGGCTAACCGGCACCGCCGATCCGGCGTCGGGGGCGAGACCGACGTCAGGACCAGGGGTGTCGGAGCGACATGGTGGCGATGATCGCAGATCAGAAGCGTGGACAGACACGGATTTTCTCCCGATGCGGAAACCGCGTGCAGATCTCCTTGATAATTTTCCTGCAAAGCAGATGGGTCTGCAATGTACCAAAGGTACCACCCACGGCTGGTACACTTGCCAGTCTATGGAACGTCCAGTCGATTTCACTGGCCGGAGCAATACGACATCCTGACGACGCGAGCGGTGGTCAATCCCACGAGGAGATGCGGAGATGTCGATCAACCTTGATGACCGGGCTGGAGACGACGACCGGATGGCAGACGGCGAAAAGATCGTCAAAACACAGGAATGGCGGCAGGCATGGCGAGCGGCTCGGCTTGAGGAACGCCTGACCAACGGAATGGTTCGTTGTCATCTCTCACCGCGCCAGTGCTGCATCAAGGAAGGTCGGAACGGCTTTTGCGGCGTGCGCGGCAACCGTGGCGGCCGCCTTGTCACGATGAATTATGGGAAGAGCGTCCACCTGACCGAGGAGACTATCGAGACGGAGGCCGTGAACCATTTTGCGCCCGGCGAGCCGATCCTTTCGCTGGGAAACATCGGCTGCATGCTCAATTGTGTTTACTGCCACAACTGGAAGACGTCCCAGGCTCGCTACGTGGATGACCGGCACGTCTATCACTACACGCCGGAGCAGGTCGTCGAAACGGCCCTTCGTCATGGGATAAGAGTTCTGTCATGGACCTACAACGATCCCGTCGTCTGGCACGAATTCGTCTGCGATACCGCGGCTCTCGGCCGCAAGGCAGGGTTGATCAACCTCTATAAGTCGGCGTTTTTCATTTCTCCCGAAGGGGTCGAGGAACTCCTCCCCCACATGGATATCTTCTCGATTTCGATCAAATCCATCGACCCGCACTATTACAAGAAGTACACGACGGGCTGGCTTGAGCCGGTGCTCGAGGCGACCAAGCAGGTGCTCCTGGCCGGCAAGCATGTCGAAGTGAGCACGCTGATGATCACCGATATCAGCGATGACGAGGGCACTGCCGCCAAGGTTGCGGATTGGGTACTGCGCGAGTTGAAGCCAACTGTGCCGCTGCATTTTGTCCGCTTTCACCCAGACTACAAGCTGCGCAACACCACCCGCACGTCGATTCCCCGTCTTGTGAGGGCGCGCGAAATCGCCATCGCGGCAGGTGTCGACCAGGTCTATCTCGGCAATGTGTTTGGTTCCGAATGGACCAACACCTATTGTCGTGGGTGCGGTACACTGCTCGTTCGCCGATTCGGCCTGAATGCGACGGTTGAGGCGCTCGACTTGCAGGGACGCTGCCTGAAGTGCAAGCGGCCGTCGAACGTCAGGATCCTGCCCGAGCGCCGACGGCGCCCGAGAGTGAGTACGCTGCCGGCCGGGATTTCGCAGTTCAAAGTGTTCGACTGGCATGGCGATATTCGATCACTGCACGTGCAGGCGCTGAACGCCGGGCAGCAAGAAGGCCGCATCTTCTACCGCCGGCGGTTCACAGGCGCACAGCAAGACACATGGCGTTTCGTGCAACTCGAGCGGGGAGAAAGTTATCGCTTCATCGTGGCGAAATCGGATAACAACGAGATCGGGCCCGAATTTGCGGTATCCGAAGGGATAAGGGTCGCCCAGCACGAGGTGTTCGACCGCGCACACTTTCCTACGCTCGCGATCGAGGAAATCGGCGAGGCGACCAATGACCGCTCGCCGCTGCCTTTCTTCCCCGGCAACCAAGTCGTGGCGCGGGCACAGACCTGAGTGCTCTGCAGCTTCGCCCCGGGGCCCGCGATCGCGGCTTAGCCAATATCGACCACGCGCTGCGTCGGACCCTGATCAAGGCCGACGACGAGACCGGCGCTCGGCTGATCTTGGGTCGGCGCGCCGCCTTGCTGTGGTCCGAAACAACTATCAGCAAGGTTGGTGGAATGCTCGCCCGCACTGTCCCTCGGGCATTCGAGCCCGTCGGACGTTTCAGTCTAGATGCCGTAATGGGCCGGCCTTCGCGAGGCTAGCCAAGTTAGGTGGCTGTCCCTCAGAATGATGATGTTGAAACGGAGTCCGAATGATCGGCTCCAGGCATCAAGTGAGGAACAGCCATGGACTATTATGCGGGGATCGACGTGTCTTTGAAAGAGAGCAGCATCTGCGTTGTTGACGGGACTGGCAAGGTCGTCCGCGAGGTCAAGGTCGCCAGCGAGCCTGAGGTGCTTATTGGCTATTTCGACGAGCTGGAATTACCTGTCAGCCGCATTGGGCTCGAGGCAGGGCCATTGTCGCAGTGGCTGCATGCCGGGCTTGTGGCCGGCGGACGCGATGCGGTTTTGCTCGAGACACGGCATGTGAAAGCAGCACTCTCAGCCATGACCGTCAAGACCGACCGGAAGGATGCCCGCGGGATCGCTCAGTTGCTGCGGATGGGCTGGTACCGTCCGGTTCACGCGAAATCGGTGCCTTGCAAGGACACCCGCGCCCTTCTCATTGGGCGCAAGCTTCTGCAAGGCAAGCTTCTCGACGTCGAACTCAGCATCCGCGGGATTTTGCGTGGCTATGGGCTGAAGGTCGGCGAAGTGAGCCGTGGACGGTTTGAAGCGCGCATTCGGGAATTGACAGCGGGGCACGTGACCCTGGAAACGGTGATTGGCGCGATGCTCGCTGCGAGGATGGCATTGTGGAACGAGTTCACCAGGCTGCATCGCGAG
>NZ_AUEZ01000114.1 GCF_000426245.1 Bradyrhizobium sp. Ai1a-2
AGCCGCTCATCGAGGGGCTCCCAGCGGAGGTCGTGATGGGCGATGCGGCCTACGATTCCGATGCGTTGCGATCCGCGATCGCCGCAAAAGGCGCTCAAGCCGTCATTCCGAACAACCCCTCACGGGCAATCAAATATCCGCTCAACAAACCCCTCTATGCCGAGCGTCATCTGATCGAATGCTGCTTCTCGAAACTGAAGCGTTTCAGGCGCGTTGCTACGCGCTACGAAAAAACGGCACGAAATTACTTCGCCGTCGTCGCTATCGCCGCAACACTGCTCTGGCTAAGGTAATTGTCCACACGACCTAGAGCATTTTCGGTTCTGATGGAATCAGAACCGATGCCCTAGATTCTTGTTTTGACGCGTTTTCTTCACGCGAACCGGTGTCCACTTCGCTCGAAAACGCTCTAAGCACCGTTCAAGCAAGCGCCGGTGACTGCACATGTTCGGGTCGCACGCCGATCCCGACAAAGCGCGCGGTGATGCCCTGCAGCCAGGGCACCGCCGTGATCAGCCGCACCGCAAACGGAATCTTGAGCGGCTGGTTGGCTGGCCCCAGCGCGCTGCTAATGATCCTGTTCTGCACGATGACCTGCATCGCCTGCGTCATCTTCATCGGAAATTCGCGCCGCCTGCGCACCGCGTCGAGTTCATCCTCGGTCGGACAGCCGCCGGCAAGCTTTGCCGCCAGCAGATTGGCGGTCGCGACCGCGTCCTGCACCGCGAGGTTGACACCGACGCCGCCGACCGGCGACATCGCATGCGCGGCGTCGCCGATGCAGAGCAGCCCCGGCAGCGTCCAGCGCTTCAGGCGATTGATCGCGACCGTCAGGAGCTTCACGTCGTCCCAGCTTTTAACCTCGGAAATGCCTGATTTCAGGATCGGCGCGATCCGCACCACGTCATCCAGCAGCGCCGCAAGTCCCCTCGCCTTCACGGCATCGTATTGTCCCTTGGCGATCACATAGGCGCATTGCCAATAATCGCCGCGGTTGAACGTGACCATCATTTTGCCGGGCTCGACGCGCGCGAACAGGTTTTCGTTCTCGTCCGGCCGCCGCCCGATGCGAAACCACAACACATCCATGGGCGCACCGATCTCCTCGACCGCGAGTCCGGCGCACTCGCGCACTGTGGAGTGGCGGCCGTCGCAGGCGATCGTCAGATCGGCCTCGATGTCGAGCGCGCCCTCCGGAGTCTTGGCCCTTACGCCTGTGACCGCTTCGCCATTGCGGATCAGATCGGTTGCCTCTGTGCTCATCAGCACCTGCAGCGAAGCGAAACGTTTGCCGCTCTCGCGCAGGAAATTGAGAAAATCCCATTGCGGCATCAGGGCAATGAACGGGTATTTTGCATCGAGGCGGGAAAGATCGGCGATCCGCACCTTGGCTCCGCCGAACATGCCATTGAGCTTCTGCAATTGCTGGTGCGGCAGCTTGAGGAAGCCGTCGATCAGCCCGAGTTCATCCATCACCTGCAAGGTCGAGGGATGCACCGTGTCGCCGCGAAAGTCGCGGAAGAAGTCGGCGTGCTTCTCCAGCACCACGACATCGATGCCGGCGCGGCCCAGGAGATAGCCGAGCATCATGCCCGCCGGCCCGCCGCCGACGATGCAGCAACGCACTTTTATCCTGCGCGCTGACGGATGCTGCAATACGTTGTCGACCATGATCTGTCTCCACGATGAAATCGCCCTCCGCCGTCATGCCCCGCGAAGGCGGGGCATCCACTATGCGGCAGCCTCTCCACTAAGCTCGGGCGCCTCTGCAATCCTGGCTCGTCCGGTCAAGCCGGACGATGACGACAGAGACGAGCTTAGCGCCGGAATGTCTTGATCTCCGACACGCTGCCGTCGCGATAGGTCAGCTCCACCGAGACCGACCTGGTCTGCGGCGCAAGCTTAAGATAGGGCTGCGCCTCGTGCGGGATCACGCTGGGGTCGCGCGGATCGCAGGGCGGCATCTTCAACACCTTGTCCGGCACTGCGCTGTCAATGCCGACACGCACCTCGCGGATCGCGCAGCGATAGGACATCAGGTGGGTGTAATAGACCAGGAGCCCGTTGAACTCGCGGAACGACAGCCAGCTCGTCGCGGTCATGTCGAGTATCTTGCGCTGGTCGCGGATCAGTGCCGCTTCGGGATCGAAGCGGATCGGAAACGGTCCCTGCATCTCCCCCGCCGTGTCGACATAGCGGACCTGGATGGTGCCGGCCGGCGCATCCGCCGCCAGTTCGATTGAAGGATTGGGCATCCTTTTGCGGGTGCGTGGATCGAGCGTGTCGATGAATCCGGTCTCGCGGAAATCGCCGCTGTCGCCGATCCGCCAGGAGATCCCGAGCGCAGGGTCGGCGATCGAGAACACCACCGTCCAGCCGCCATTGTGGCGGGAGAAACTCGCGATCGGCGCGTTGACGGAATCGTCCTTCGGGATGCGCGGCACCGAGACCGGCGGCAATGCCGCAAGCTTCTGCGGTGCCTCGGCAGCTCCCGCCACCTCCGGTCCTTTCGCCATGCCGTTCAAGAACACGTCGTCCACCATCTGGTCGAAATAAACCGGGATCTGCTTGTGCCTGATCGTCTCGGCCGCCTCGCTGACCAGGCGGCGCGTCTGCTGGGCGACCTGGACGAGATTCCTGCCTGGCCGCAGCAGCTCCTTGGCGAAAGTACGCGTGAACACCGAATTGGGATTGGTATCGTCGTTGGAAAGCCGATCGAGCGCGGTCTGGCGCGGGCCGGCCGAGAACACCGAGAACACGCCCTCCGGCAACTGTGTCATCGGTGCGAGCCCGGCGCCGCCGGCGATCGAGCGCGTTCCTGGCCGCTCGAACGGATTGTTGCGGCAGGCATCGAACACCAGGATCGAGGTGTGTGCTTTCTTGTTCTGCAGGCGCTCGACGATGCGGTCGGCGAGAACAGATGCGTCGCGGACCAGCTCCTCCTGGCCCTCGATCGCCGCCGGCACGTCGGTCGGCAGCAGGAAATTCTGGCCGGCAATCTCGAAGCCATGGCCGGCGTAGAAGAAGAACGCGGTGTCGCCGGGCTCGATCGCCTTGTCGAAGGCGAGCAGCGTCTCGGAGAATTGCTGCCGGTTCTGGTTCTCAGCGATCATCACGGAGAAGCCGAGCTGCTTCAGCGTGCCCCCCATGGTGCGGGCGTCGTTGACCGCCTTCTGCAGTTTCGGGACGTTTTTGTAGTCATTGTTGCCGACGACCAGCGCAACGCGCTTTTCGGCCTGTGCGGGCACCCCGAGAGTGGCCGATGCCAGGGCAATGCCCACGACCGTCAGAACTCTCGAAAGAACACCACCCATCCTCTGCCCCGCTCAGCAAGCGCCCGTAACGCACGACCGTCGATGCCATAGTCGGCGCACCGCCCCAACCGGTTCAGTCTACGACCTTTCGGGCCCACCCAGTACCACCCCGCCATTTGACGGCCAAATGACAGCTCGCCCGTTATTTGTGCGAAAACATTAAGGTTTTTCGGCCATTTGCCTGGTTCCCAGATTGACTTTGGCGATTTCGAACCTATGTTCCGGTCAACGCGGCCTTGGATCGATACGCGATTCCCCGAGTTCGCCGCCCGTCAGCGTCAGTCAGAGCCCCCGAGCTTTTTTGAGAAGCAACGCCGTTTCGGGGCGAAACGCGACCAGCCTTTTTACCCTCGATTCCGAACGGCGGTGTCGACAAGAGGCTCAATGTCTTTTTCCAATCTCGGCCTTTCCGACAAGGTCTTGGCCGCCGTAGCGGCCACCGGATACACCAATCCCACGCCTATTCAGGAACAGGCGATCCCCCACGTTCTCGCCCGCCGCGATGTCCTCGGCATCGCCCAGACAGGCACCGGCAAGACCGCCGCCTTCGTTCTTCCGATGCTCACCATCCTCGAGAAAGGCCGGGCCCGCGCACGGATGCCACGGACCCTGATCCTCGAGCCGACGCGCGAGCTCGCTGCCCAGGTGAAGGAAAACTTCGACCGCTATGGCGCCGGACAGAAACTCAACGTGGCGCTCCTGATCGGCGGCGTCTCGTTCGGCGACCAGGACAGCAAATTGACCCGCGGCGTCGACGTCCTGATCGCAACCCCCGGGCGGCTGCTCGACCATACCGAGCGCGGCGGGCTATTGCTCACAGGCGTCGAGCTGCTCGTGATCGATGAAGCGGACCGCATGCTGGACATGGGCTTCATCCCCGATATCGAGCGCATCTGCAAACTGGTGCCCTTCACCCGACAGACGCTGTTCTTCACCGCCACCATGCCGCCGGAAATCCGGCGCGTCACCGAAGCCTTCCTCCACAACCCGGTCCGGGTGGAAGTCTCCAAGCCCGCCACCACTGCCGTCACCGTCACGCAATCGCAGGTGCCCGCAGGGCGCGAGCCGCATCAGAAGCGCGAAATCCTCCGCCGCCTGCTGCGCGAGGCCAAAGATCTCAACAACGCGATTATCTTCTGCAATCGCAAGCGCGAAGTCGCCGTTCTTCACAAGTCGCTGCAGAAACACGGCTTCAGCGTCGGCGCACTGCACGGCGACATGGATCAGGCCGCCCGCATGGCGGCGCTCGATCAATTCCGCAAGGGCGAGTTGCCGCTCCTGGTCGCCTCCGACGTCGCCGCTCGCGGCCTCGACATTCCCGCCGTCAGCCACGTCTTCAATTTCGACGTCCCGCATCATCCCGACGATTACGTTCACCGCATCGGCCGCACCGGCCGCGCGGGCCGCACCGGTACCGCGATCTCGATCGTTACGCCGCTCGACACCAAGTCGATCACCGCGATCGAGAAGCTGATCGGGCAGCCGATCCCGCGCGCCGAAGGTGACTTTACGGTTCAATCGGATGAGAGCGAGACCGACGAGCAGCCACGCGAGGCACGGCGCCGCGACGGTTCACGTGAGCGCAGCGGCCGCAACCCGCGGCGCGAACGCGAGCCGCGTCATGGTCATGGCCGCGATGGTCGCAACGGCAATGCGCAGCCGCCGCAAGCCGCTAGCTCGCGCGTTCCTTCCATCGGCCGCCCGGAGCCGCGACGCGCACCGCGCGAGGTCGACTCAGAGCCGGCCGATCACTCACATCTGCCCGCGTTTCTGCTGCGCCCCGTGCGGGCCCGCGTCTAAAGCATTTTCGGTTCTGATTGAATCAGAACCGAAGCTCTAGATTCTTGTTTGACGCGCTTTCTTCGCAGATAAGTCTACGCAATCTGCGTAAACTTGATTGCCATGCGAACTGGCGTCCACTTCGCTTGAAAACGCTGTAACTTTTGCACAGCGCCGGTCGACTCGAACCGACGCTCTAATCTCTTGGCTTGTTTCGCTTTTTTGTGCCGCCGATTCTTCCATCAGGATCGTCGGCGCGCAGCGTGCGATTCCCCTGTTTACGGGGCGTTCATTATCCTCCATTAGCGTGGCAACAATAATTTAGTCATTGCGGCTGGGCAACGCGGCGCGGCTCGGCATTGGGGACTTGATCAGTGGTCAAGCTGCTGGACGAACACGAACGCACGATGGCTTTTGCGGAGGTTGCGCTTGGCCAGATCAGGTCGCTTCGTCAGACCGCCGTCCCCCGCAACTACGAAATCTGGTACGTCTACGCGACCGGATACAACGCTCCCCTCAACAAGATCATCAACGAGACTTTGGCGCGCAACGGTAAGCTGAGCGAAGCCGACCTCGAACAGATCTACGAGACCTATCTCTCCCACATCAAGACATCCGATCGCATCGACAAGGTCGGCGCGCGTGTGATCGGCGAGATCGACGATGTCATGACGCTGATCTCGGACGCGCTCGGCATGTCCGCGAGCTACGACGCAAGCCTGAACGGCGCCAGCGAAAAACTTGCGGGCGCGAAGAACCGCGACCAGATCATGCCGATCATCGAGCAGCTTGTGAAGTCCACGCAGGAGATGCGTGAAACCAACAAGGCGTTGGAGAATCGCCTTGCGCTGTCAAAGACCGAGATCAGCAATCTCCAGCACAGCCTGGAGGCGATCCGCGCCGAAAGCCTGACCGATCCGCTGACCGGGCTCGGAAACCGCAAATATTTCGACCGCTCGATCGAGATGGCAGTGCAGACCGCGATCGCCAATGATCAGCCGCTGTCGCTGCTGATGTTCGACATCGACCATTTCAAATCATTCAACGATTCCTATGGCCATCTCACCGGCGACCAGGTGCTGCGGCTGGTCGGCATGTCCTTGAAGCAGACGATCAAGGGCCAGGACATCACCGCGCGCTACGGCGGCGAGGAATTCGCGGTCGTGCTGCCCAACACCGGGCTACGCCAGGCGCTGACGGTGGCCGACCACATCCGCCGCGCCGTGATGGCGAAGGAATTGAAGAAGAAGTCCACCGGCGAGATTCTCGGCCGCGTGACCATCTCGGTCGGTGTCTCCTTGCTGAAGCCGGGCGACGACACGGATGCGCTGATCGAGCGTGCCGACGCCTGCCTCTACGCCGCCAAGCGCGCCGGCCGCAACCGCGTGGTCTGCGAAGTCGACCCCGAATACACCGCCGAAATCCGCAGCCGCGTGGCCTGACGACTTCGCGGCGGTTTTCGCGTTTTCGGATACGCTCTTTCCCCCGTCATTGCGAGCGAAGCCAAGCAATCCATGCCTGCACAAGCGGCGAAATGGATTGCTTCGCTTCGCTCGCAATGACGGATGAGCCATCCTCGACCGTCGTCAGGACCTCTTACGCGGCGATTTCTGTTTGGCTTTCTTCACTGCTTTCTTTTTCGCGACGGGCTTCTTGACCGCGCCCTTCTTGGTCGGAGCCTTCGCCGCCTTCCTCACCTTCGGCCGTTTGCGCAATGCGGCGCGCTGGGCAGCGGCGAGCGCGGCTCTCGCCCATTGCGCCAGCTCTTCCGAATCGTCGAACAGCCGCGCCGGCAACTGCCAGTAGGAGTTTACCGTGATGGTCCTGGTGCTGGTCTGATATTGGAACGGCTTCGAGCCTTCCGCTTCGAACCGCGGAATGGTCTCTTCGTCGGCGCGAAAATAGAGCCCGGCGCGCAGCGATAGCGCGAAGTTGGTGCCGTCGGCGGAGATGCCGTGGCCGGAGAACATCCGGCGGATGGTGACGGGGCCGAAATCCGCAAACAGATCGATCAGGAATTCGCGGTCCATCATCGCGCCAGCTCAGCCGATCTCACCCGCGGCCCATCCTTCGAGACGGCCGCTACGCGGCCTCCTCAGGATGAGGTCCGTGTACTTGGCGAGCGGCCTACACCTTCGCCGGCGTAAGCTGCACCGACTCGCCGCAGCCGCAGGCGGAAACCTGGTTCGGGTTGTTGAAGATGAACTGCGCCTGCATCTTGTCGGCCTTGTAGTCCATCTCGGTGCCGAGCAGGAACAGGACTGCCTTGGGATCGACCAGAATCTTCACGCCCTTGTCCTCGACCACCTCGTCGGTCGGCCGGATCTCGTGGGCGTATTCGACCGTATAGGACTGGCCGGCGCAGCCACCATTCTTGATGCCGACGCGAAGGCCGACGATCTCGGAATCGGCGCGCTTGGTCAGTTCCGTGATCCGCGCAGCCGCGGCATCCGTCAGTTTCATCACCTGCGGGCGCGGCCGCGGCTTCGGCTTGGCAACTGGTGCGATAGTGTCCATTGCAGCGGCTCTCTCTCCCTACGATGCAGAGCGGCAAAGTCTGTCATCTCAAAAATAACAACGAAATTCCGGCTGTGAAGGTCTCATGTTCGCAATTGGCTAGAACTTCTCCGAACGCCTAGATCTCTGTTTGAGCATAACCTCCGCGCAAACGCTTCGCGTTTGTCTCGAGGGAAAACCGGCCTCCACTTTTCCGGATCAATGCTCTAGTAGATGGCCCATACTCCCGGTGTGACCAGTTCCAGCAGGTGCTTGTCCGGATCGCGGAAGTAGATGCTCTTGCCGCCGCGCGGCCAGTCGGTCCTGCCTTCGATCGCGACATCGTGCTCGCCAAGCCGCTTTTCCCAGGCCGGCAGTTCGTCCGCGGCGATGGCAAAGGCCGCGTGGATCGGGCCGTCGCCGTCGTGCGGCGGAATGTTGCCGCCGGGCAGATGGACCGTCTCCAGCGTGGCGCCACGACGAAACAGCAACAGCACGTTACGGCCTGCTACGTCGAAGGCCAGAAACCGCGAATCGCTGGTCAACGGCTCAAGACCGAGCACATCGGTGTAGAACGCGCGGGCGCGGTCGAGATCATCGACATAGAGTGCGGTCTCGATGACACCGGATAGCTTCGGCAACGAACCTCACCACATGTTGAGCACGAGGCGGGCCTCGTCGCTCATCCGATCCGGCGTCCATGCCGGCTCCCAGACCAGGTTGACATTGACGACGCCGACGCCGGGAACGCTGGCCAGCGCATTCTCCACCATGGTTGGCAATTCGCCGGCCGCCGGGCAGTTTGGCGTGGTCAGCGTCATCTCGACGTCGACGCCGCGGTCGTCCTTGAGATCGACCTTGTAGATCAATCCGAGTTCGTAGATGTCAGCCGGTATTTCCGGGTCGAACACCGTCTTCAGCGCCGCCACGATCTCCTGGCTGAGACGCTCGGTCTCTTCCGGCGGCAGAGCGGAGCTCGTCTCCACATGGGCGGCTTTGACGTCGTCGGCTGTCTCGGTCATGCGAACAATTCCCCGGCCTTGATCAAGGCTTGCGCCAGATGGTCGACCTCTTCCCTCGTATTATACATGCCGAACGAGGCCCGGCACGTGGCTGTGACATTGAACCGCTCTAAGAGCGGCATCACGCAATGGGTGCCGGCGCGGACCGCAATGCCCTGGCGGTCGATCACGGTCGCGACGTCATGGGGATGGGCGCCCTTCATCTCGAAGGAGATCACCGGCCCCTTCTCCCGGGCGGTGCCGATCAGCCGCAGCGAATTGATCTCGCGCAGGCGCTCCTGGGCGTAGGTCAGCAGGCCGTGCTCGTGAGCGGCGATGCGCTCCTTGCCGATCGAATTGACGTAGTCGATCGCAGCGCCCAGCCCGATCGCCTGGACGATCGGCGGCGTTCCTGCCTCGAATTTGTGCGGCGGGTCGCCATAGGTGACCCAGTCCTTCGCGACCTCGCGGATCATCTCGCCGCCGCCGTTATACGGACGCATCGCCACCAGGTGCTCATGCTTGGCATAGAGCGCGCCGATGCCGGTCGGGCCGTAGACCTTGTGGCCGGTGAAGGCGTAGAAATCGCAATCGAGGTCCTGGACGTCGATCGGCAGATGCACAGCGCCTTGCGCGCCGTCGACCAGCACGGGAATGCCGCGGTCATGTGCGATCCTGACGACCTCCTTGATCGGAACCAGCGTGCCGAGCGCGTTCGACATCTGCGTGATCGCGACCAGCTTGGTGCGCGGCGAGAGCAGCTTCTCGAATTCCTCGATCAGGAAATTGCCGTCGTCGTCGACCGGAGCCCATTTGATGACGGCGCCGTGCCGCTCGCGCAGGAAATGCCAGGGCACGATGTTGGAATGGTGCTCCATGATCGAGAGCACGATCTCGTCGCCCTGCCCGATATTGGGCTCGCCCCACGAGGAGGCGACCAGGTTGATCGCCTCGGTGACGTTGCGGGTGAAGATAATCTCTTCGCTGCGCCGCGCGTTGACGAACTTCGCCACTTTTGCGCGGGCGCCTTCGTAAGCTTCGGTCGCGGCATTGGCGAGGTAATGCAGGCCGCGATGCACATTGGCGTATTCGGTCTTGTAGGCCTCGGCCATGCGGTCAAGCACGGCATTCGGTTTCTGCGCGGAGGCCGCGTTGTCGAGATAGACCAGCGGCTTGCCATAGACCTGCAGCGCCAGCGCTGGAAAATCCTCGCGCACCCGCGCGACATCGTAGGAACCGTTGGCCACCGCCGGATGCGTGCTCATGCCCTCGCCTCCAGCCAGCGCTGTGCCGCCGCGATCACGTGCTCGCGCAGCGAGTCATTCGCGATGGATTCGATGGCCTCGCCGACAAAGGCCTGGATCAGGAGCGCCTGCGCTTCCCTTTCAGGAAGGCCGCGCGCACGCAGATAGAACAACAGACTCTCGTCCAGCGCGCCGGTGGTCGCGCCATGGCCACAGGTGACGTCGTCGGCAAAAATCTCGAGCTCCGGCTTGTTGTCGGCCTCAGCCTCGTCCGAGAGCAGGAGCGCCCGCGTCATCATCTTGGCGTCGGTCTTCTGCGCGTCCGGACGGACGACGATGCGGCCCTGGAACACCGAGTGGGCGCGGTCGTCGATCACGGCGCGGAACACTTCGCGGCTGGCGCAGTGCGGCACCGCGTGATCCATGAACATCGTGGTGTCGGCATGCTGCCGGCCCTTGATCAGGTTGACGCCGTTGGTGTCGACCCGCGCGCCCTCGCCCGCGAACACGATGGTCGGCTGATAGCGGCTGACGCTCGCGCCCGACACCATGCCAAAGGTGTTGAGCTGCGCATGCGCGCCGAGCGTCACCGCGGCGGAAGCAATGTTGAAAGCGTCTAACCCGTCCTCGACCAGACGGAGATGATCGAGCCGCGCATTGTCGCCGACTGAAACGATCAGGGAGTCGTAGGCCTGATACGCCTCTGTACCTTCGGCGGCGACAAAGCTTTCCACCAGCGTGGCGCTCGCATCGCGGCCCAGCCGGAACAGCGAACGGGTGAACATCGCGGCCGGCGTACCTACACTCGCCACATGGACGACATGCAGCGGTTGTTCCAGCACGGTGCCGTTGGCAATTTCGATCACGACGCCGTCGGTCGCCATCGCCGTGTTCAGCGCGATCATGGGATCGGAATTATCCGACGCCAGCAATTCGCCCTGCAGCGCGCCGTCGCCCGTTTCCAGCACCTCGCGCAGCGTGCGGACGGAAAAGCCCTTCTCGCCCTTGCCGAGATCGGAAAGCTTAGGCGCGAACACGCCGTCGACCAGCACCAGCCGCCGCGTGCCCTCGATAGCATGCAGCTTGAGCGCGGCTTCCGCGCGCGACAGCGCTGTCGTATCGGGTGATGCCGCCAGCGGCAGCACCTCGCGCATCAGGGCGCGCAGGTCCGTATATTTCCAGTCCTCGATCCGGCGATGCGGAAGGCCCGCGCGCTCAAAGGCCTCAAAGGCCTGCCGCCTCTGCTCGGCGACTTTGCCCGAGCCAGGCAGCCGCTCGCGCGCAAATGCGAAGCTGGTGCTCACCGCGCGCCCGGTATCGGTTTTTGCCAACACGACGTTCATCACGAATTCCGTTCAGGCTTAGGCGTCTTCGAACTGCGCATAGCCGGATTCTTCCAGCTGCAGCGCCAGTTCCTTGCCGCCAGTCTTCACCACCGAGCCCTTGGCCATCACGTGCACATAGTCCGGCACGATGTAGTTGAGCAGCCGCTGGTAGTGGGTGATCACGACCATGGCACGCTCGAGCGAACGCAGCGCGTTCACACCGTCAGCCGCGATCCTGAGCGCGTCGATGTCGAGACCTGAGTCCATTTCATCGAGGATGCAGAGGCTCGGCTCGAACAGTGCCATCTGCAGGATCTCGTTGCGCTTCTTCTCGCCACCGGAGAAGCCGACATTGACGCCGCGTTTCAGCATGTCCTGCGGAATGTTGAGCGACTTGGAGACCTCGCGGACCTTCTTCAGGAAGTCGGGCGTCGAATATTCGCTCTCGCCGCGCGCCTTGCGCTGCGCGTTCAGCGCGGTGCGCAGGAAGTTCATGGTGGCGACGCCAGGGATTTCGACCGGGTACTGGAACGCCAGGAACACGCCCTTGGCGGCGCGCTCGTCGGGCTCCATCTCCAGGAGATCCTCGCCGCGGAACAGGATCTGTCCACCCGTGACCTCATAGCCCGGCTTGCCGGCGATGACGTGGGAGAGCGTCGATTTGCCGGAGCCGTTCGGCCCCATGATCGCGTGCACCTCGCCGGGATTAACAGTCAGCGACAGGCCGTGGAGGATTTCGCGATCCTCGACACGGACTTGCAGGTCTTTCACTTCAAGCAATGCCATTACAGTTTTCCTAGATGTCATCCCAAGGCGCCGGTACGGCAGGCCCATGAGGGATGAGGATTATCCAACCGAACCTTCGAGCGAGATCGAGATCAGCTTCTGCGCCTCGACCGCGAACTCCATCGGCAGCTGCTGCAGCACATCCTTGACGAAGCCGTTGACGACGAGGCCAACCGCTTCCTCCTGGCTCAGCCCGCGCTGCACGCAGTAGAACAGCACGTCCTCGGAGATCTTCGAGGTGGTCGCCTCGTGCTCGAACGTCGCCGACGAGTTCTTCGCCTCGACGTAGGGCACGGTGTGCGCGCCGCATTTGTCGCCGATCAGGAGCGAATCGCAGGCGGTGTAGTTGCGCGCGCCGGTCGCTTTGCGGTGCGCGGTGACGAGGCCGCGATAGGTGTTCTGCGATTTGCCGGCGGCGATGCCCTTCGAGATGATCCGGCTCGAGGTGTTCTTGCCGAGATGGATCATCTTGGTGCCCGAGTCGACCTGCTGGTAGCCGTTCGAGATCGCGATCGAGTAGAACTCGCCGCGCGAATTGTCGCCGCGCAGGATGCAGCTCGGATATTTCCAGGTGATCGCCGATCCCGTTTCGACCTGGGTCCACGAGATCTTCGAATTGGCGCCGCGGCAGTCTCCACGCTTGGTGACGAAGTTGAAGATGCCGCCCAGCCCTTCCGAGTTGCCGGGGTACCAGTTCTGCACGGTCGAGTATTTGATCTCGGCGTCATCGAGCGCGATCAATTCGACCACGGCAGCGTGCAACTGATTCTCGTCGCGCTGCGGCGCGGTGCAGCCTTCGAGGTAAGAGACATACGAGCCCTTGTCGGCGATGATCAGCGTGCGCTCGAACTGGCCGGTGTTGCGCTCGTTGATGCGGAAATAGGTCGACAATTCCATCGGGCAGCGCACGCCCGGCGGCACGTAGACGAACGAGCCGTCGGAGAACACCGCCGAGTTCAGGGTCGCGAAGAAATTGTCTGACGTCGGCACCACGCTGCCGAGATACTTGCGCACCAGTTCAGGATGCTCGCGGATCGCTTCCGAGATCGGCATGAAGATCACGCCGGCCTTCTTCAATTCCTTCTGGAAGGTGGTCGCAACCGACACCGAATCGAAGACGGCATCGACCGCGATCTTGCGCTGCTCCGACGGCTCCCCGCCCGGGGGCGGCTCGACACCCTCGAGAATCGCGACTTCGCGCAGGGGAATGCCGAGCTTCTCGTAGGTCTTGAGAATCTCCGGATCGATCTCGTCGATCGACGACAGCGTCTTCTTCGGCTTAGGCGCCGCGTAATAATAGAGGTCCTGGTAGTCGATCTTGGGATAGTGGACGCGCGCCCAGGTCGGCTCGGTCATGGTCAGCCAGCGGCGATACGCCTCCAGGCGCCATTCCAGCATCCAGGCTGGCTCGTTCTTTTTCTCTGAGATGAAGCGGACGATATCTTCCGAGAGCCCCTTGGGGGCCTTTTCGGACTCGATAAGCGTCTCGAACCCATATCGATACTGATCGACGTCGATCCGTCGGACACGGTCGACCGTCTCCTGTACAGCAGGCATTCAATCCTCCGCTCGCGGTTTCAAGGACCGCGGTGGATCAGTTCTAAAGAGTGGTACGGTTGCTTAGTGGACGAAAAACCCGCTTAGAACCGTTCAAGCTGTGTTTCGTCCCCCTCTAAGTAAGGTATTGGCGAGCTTTAGCCAAGCCTTTACGGCCAAATCTATGTCTGTTGGGGATGTAGACCAGCCAAGACTAAGCCGCACTGCTCCCTGGGCGAGGTCCGGCGGGAACCCCATCGCGGCCAGGACGTGCGACGGCTGGACCTTTCCCGAGGAACACGCGGAACCCGAGGATACCGCAATTCCGGCGAGGTCGAAGCCGATCACGGCCGTCTCGGCCTTTAGCCCGGCCGCGGTGAACAGCGTCGTATTCGGCAGCCGTGGAACGTCGTCCGAGAATACAATAATACCATCAACCTGCCTGAGGCCAGCCTCAAGCCGGTCCCTCAAGGCCTTCAGCCGGACAGTGTCGGTCGCGAGGCTTGCCATTGCTGCCTTGGTAGCCGCGCCAAAGGCCGAGATGCCGGCCACGTTCTCGGTACCGGCACGGCGCCCGAGCTCCTGGCCACCGCCGCGCAGCAGAGGTTCGAGCCTCTCTACTCCCCCCGCCAGAACTACGGCCCCGACACCCTTGGGGCCGCCGATCTTGTGCGCCGAGAGCGTCACCATGTCCGCCTGCAGTGATTCGAGATCGAACGGAATCTTCCCGAAGGCCTGGATGGCATCGACGTGAAGCAGTCCGCCGGCGGCATGAACAATGCCGGCCGCCTCTCTGACCGGCTGCAGCGCGCCGGTCTCGTTGTTGGCCAGCATGACCGACACCAGTGCCGGCGGGCCGTCGGCAAGCTTGCTACGGAGGTCATCAAGATCAAGCACGCCTGACGGCGTCACCGCGATTGGTTCGATCGCCTCAGGCGCAAAGCGCCCGCCTGATAGTACCGAAGCATGCTCGATCGCCGACACCAGGAGCCGCTGGGCGGGAGCGCCGCCACCGCGTCGTACCCCAGGCGTCAGCGCCATTGCATTCGCTTCCGTGCCGCCAGAGGCGAAGACTACGTCCTGCGCCCTGCCGCCAACCGCAGCGGCGATCGCGCTCCTTGCGTCCTCGACCAGCCGCCGCGCCTGCCGCCCCTCGGCATGTACCGAGGACGGGTTGCCGCACAGCTCCCATGCCGCCGCCATCGCGGCTTTCGCTTCGGGGCGAAGCGGCGTGGTCGCATTCCAGTCGAGATAGACGCGGTCCATCATGGAGTATTATAATACCTAAACACTTCTTCCTGGTCCATGCCCGCGATCTTCGCTCGAATCCTGCCGGCGTTATGCCAGTTGGTGATTGCAACGCCGCCCGCAATCACCAGCTAACGCATTGAACACGCTTGGCGATGTTCAAGATGCTTGCTTTTTGCCCCTCGCCTCATGCTAGAACGCGGGCCTCAAAAACCAACCGAGGCGTCGTTCGTTCGCGCAAGCCGCCTGACGACGCCGATCGCGGTAAATCCAGCCACTTTGTCAGCCGGGGGCCGATGAAGTCAGCACAACTCGGTTGATTGCCCAGCGCCAACCATGGGTCAAGCGTAGGATCACTCAAGGGATCACGGATGCCTGAAGTCATTTTCAACGGCCCGGCGGGCCGTCTCGAAGGCCGCTACCACCCGGCCAAGCAGAAGAACGCGCCGATCGCCATGATCCTGCATCCGCACCCGCAGTTTCACGGCACGATGAATCACCAGATCGTCTACCAGTGCTACTATGCCTTCGCGCATCGCGGCTTCTCGGTGCTGCGCTTCAACTTCCGCGGAGTAGGCCGCAGCCAGGGCTCGTTCGACCACGGCACCGGCGAATTGTCGGATGCGGCGTCCGCGCTCGACTGGGCGCAGAGCATCAATCCCGAGGCGCGCGCCTGCTGGGTCGCGGGCTTTTCGTTCGGCGCCTGGATCGGCATGCAGCTTCTGATGCGCCGGCCCGAGGTCGAGGGATTCATCTCGATCGCGCCGCCCGCCAATCTCTATGACTTCTCGTTCCTCGCGCCCTGCCCCTCGTCTGGACTGATCGTGCATGGCGACAAGGACGCAGTGGTGCCGGCTAAGGACGTCAACACGCTGGTCGAGAAATTGAAGACGCAGAAGGGCATCGTGATCGATCAGCAGGTCATCCCCGGCGCCAACCATTTCTTCGACGGCAAGCTCGAGCCGTTGATGGAAACGGTCACCGGCTATCTCGACATGCGCCTCGCCAACGTGCGCTAAGGCAGCGATCCCGTAGCCCGGGTGGAGCGAAGCGTAACCCGGGACAACTGCATCCGCGTCGCGAGCAGCCCCGGATTGCGCTGCGCTCCATCCGGGCTACGAAGGCCGCCGTTTACGCCGCAAGCTTCAACAAGTGCGCGTCATGCTGCCTGAGGAAGGCGCGCAACGATTGCGGATAATCGACGCCGACCGCGGCCTTCACGCTCGAACGCTTCGCCAGCTCCGCACGCCACTTCCGCACCTTCGGCATGTCCTTGAACACCGCAAGGTCGGTGAACTCGTCGAACACGTCGAAATAGCGGAAGATCGGCGCAAACACCGCATCCACCAGGCTGAACTTTTCACCCGCAAAGTAGTCGTCCGTGAAGAATCGCCCAAGCCATTGATGTGGAGTCGATTTTTCGGTCGTGAGGGGGTTTGAGATTGCAAGCTTTCGGGGTTTGACGCCGCAAAAGCTTGCAAATCTGCATTTGAGGATACCGCCGAATCGCGCGTCGTGATTCCCTCGGTCTGACCGGAGGGGACGATGAAGCCAAAGGAACGACGCGACAGCGGACAGGCCGATCTTCTGCGCTCCCGGCTGGACGCGATCCTCGACATGGATCATGCACTGGTGAAGCTTTCGCGGACGATCGACTGGTCGGTCCTGGAACAGCGGTTCGGTGCGGTGTATGAGG
>NZ_AUEZ01000115.1 GCF_000426245.1 Bradyrhizobium sp. Ai1a-2
ATCAGCCGTGTCGGCAGTGGCGGCCGGCCCGCCTTGTCCTCATACACCGCACCGAACCGCTGTTCCAGGACCGACCAGTCGATCGTCCGCGAAAGCTTCACCAGTGCATGATCCATGTCGAGGATCGCGTCCAGCCGGGAGCGCAGAAGATCGGCCTGTCCGCTGTCGCGTCGTTCCTTTGGCTTCATCGTCCCCTCCGGTCAGACCGAGGGAATCACGACGCGCGATTCGGCGGTATCCTCAAATGCAGATTTGCAAGCTTTTGCGGCGTCAAACCCCGAAAGCTTGCAATCTCAAACCCCCTCACGACCGAAAAATCGACTCCACATCAATGGCTTGGGCGATTCTTCACGGACGACTGATCAGCTCCGCTACCCATTGCTGGCCACAAGAAACCGTTGTCGCACAGGCTAGAATACATATTTTCGCGCGCAGGCCGCAGAATCCAATTTATTGTTGATCTGAGCACCCTCGCAGCGATTGCACGTTCCTGATTCTCCGTTCCGGCTCGCACAGGGCGACTAAACCGTCAACCGGGCCCGAATGGATCGCTGAGCTTGATCGGAGCAGCTGCCTTCACACTGTGCGGCCATCTGTTTTTGGATGTCCTTGGGGCTGTCTTTATCCGGCGAATGGTGAGCCCCCTCGACTGCGGCCCCCCTGCAAACATTCCAGCTCAGCCCTTCCGCGTGCCACCGTGCGTGAAATTGACATTCCGAGCGATCAACTCTGGTGTCGGAGGGTCGCATCGCTCCGCCCCTTGGGCTCGCTTCGTGGAGTCGTCATTCTGGCAACGAGCCGCCAGCGACTCCTTCTCTTGCTGCATTTCCGTCCTCGCCTGCGTCCAACGTGCAAAAAAACGGCCGTTATCCAGCGCGGATGGTGGCCCGGGCAGATCCTGCGATAATTCGAGAATAACGTTATAAACGTTGGTGCTCGTTCTCGGTTTGGTTGTCTCCTGAACGTTCGGATAGGCCCTTCGTGAAATTGTTCGCATGCAGAATTTCACTGTCCTTGGCAATTCTCGGGACCGACAATGGGTCGGCTCAGAGTTGGAATACAATTTCAAAACAACCAGGAGGAAATCTAGACCGTGTCCCGACGTCCAAATTTTCTTTGTCTTCTCGTCGAACGGCGAGATTCGTATTCCACCATCGAATTGACAAGCCCAAGTCAACGAAACGAGCATTGAGGTCGCCGCGGCCTATCAGAACGGCAGCACGAAGGAGCCTATCCGTGCGGCCAAGCCGATTGTCCTTGCACAAATTTGGTGGCAGCTGCAGTCGTTCCCGTAAATCAGGGAAGCGGCCTAGGCAATCTGCAATCGGCGTCGCACATGTTTTGATTCAAACATGTCGCGCTCTGTCTCTTCGTCGTCCGCGTCATAACCGACACAAATTGCTAACTCCGCGTAGTTCCCTCTTGCTCCGGCGTTACCTGAGATAACGCTCGCGCGAGAAAGAACCTTGGCTGTTCCAATACCTCTATAAAGGTCCAGGATACTGGCGTGGTTCGCATTTGTTATGAGGATCCGCGCCCCCTTCTCGGCAGCCAGTCGAACATCATCGCGAAGTCTAATTTGATCATTCCAACTAAATATCCTCTGATTGTATTTGACGAATCCGTTGTTGTTGTGGCGAACGGTGTAAGGTGGATCAACGAATACAAAATCGCCTTGCTCCGCTTCCCGGATGTTAGTTGAAAAGTCGCCATGGAACAGCTTGCTCTTCTTGAGTTGAGCAGCGATCGAACGGAAATCATCGTCAACGAAGGTAACGGAGTTCTTTGTCCCGCGAGGAACGTTGAACACGCCCTTTAGATTCTCTCGGTAGATGCCGTTGAAGCACGTCCTATTCAAATAGATAAACTTTGCTGCTTCACGATAACGATTCGAAAATTCTCGTCCGCGCACCTCATAATAGAACTCATCAGAATGCTGACGTTCTAGCCTACGAAGCGCTTGCCAAACGGCCTTCCAGTCCTTCTTTATCGACGCATAGCATTGAATCAAGCGAACATTCGCATCCGAAAGGACCGCTCGTTGAGGCGCTAGATGAAAGAAGACTGCTCCACTGCCTAAGAACGGCTCGCGATAACACGCAAACTCTTTGGGAAACAGCCGACTGTGATTAGCCACCAGCCAGCGCTTACCTCCGGCCCACTTCAACAGAGGCTTTACACTCATGCGGTCAGACATTGCGGGCCGCGAGTTGCTCGTCCAAAAACTCTAATAGCTGGACCTGATCCTCGGTATACGATCGCCCATATGAGTGGGCTAACACTCGGCGAATCTCATTCAACTTCACCATCCAACCCAGGTATTTTTGGTTTCCTCCCTTCTCATCCTCCATGCGGATGTTGAGAGTCTCTTTGAAGAGATCCCAATTTTTCTTATGCTCAGCGATCGATTTAAGGTCAATGAAGTTTAGAAAGGTTTCAGGTGGCTTTTTGTCTTCTCCATTCTCATATTTTTTCTGCATGGCCGCCAATTTGATCTTAGTGTCAGGAATTCCAACGTCAAAGAATTCCGCTCCGTAGTTCTGCTTCAATACGAGGACAACGTGATCGTGGACACGCTCGAGCAGTGACGCAACGAGGCTATCGCCAACTTCCTTCAGCTCCATCCGACTCTCGCTGTCGAATTCAGCAAAGCCCGGCGGATCAAAATCTGGAAACTTGCTACGAACAAGTAAGCTAAGCTGATAGTAGTAGCGGGGCGGACCTCCCGAGCCAAAAGGAACTTTAAAGCGCTTTAGAAACTCAGGATCGTCTGCCGTCGAAACGAAATCGATAACTGGCTGCAGATATGGCTTAATTTGATCTATGAGGTCGACCGGGTCCAATTCATTGGACGACTGATGGGTCTTCTGCTGCATGTAACTACACAGTGCCGGCAAGAGTCTGATGTAGCCCTGAACTGCAATATTGGAGCACAGGCAGCCCGGCCGGCCTTGCTCCCATCGCTCGATATTAGCCTCTTGGATCAGAGAGAAGTAAGCGGTCAGGCCTTCGCAAATCGCGTGAAGGGTCTCCTCTGTGTCAGCGCGCGAGAACTCACCGGGAGCGATGACGTCATTCCGCGATCTCGCTCCCAGCATCTTCGAAGAGATGATTGCCTTCTTTAGCTCGGAGATTGTGAGACATATCGTATCGCTATCTGCCAGGTCTGCAGTCTTGATCCTGTCTTCGAACGGATTTCCTGTCTCGGTTGCCATTATGTCGAGAGCTCGAGACGCGATGGCGCTCATGCGCTCGTCAAAATCTTCGGAATCTAGCTTCAGTTCACCCGCAAGCTCGTCCAACAACCCACGAGCGACCTTCTGCTGCTTACTATTGATCGTGGTGAACAGCTCCGCTTCGGCGAGTGTCGACAATTTTTCGAACGCTAGAATCGGGATGCTTTGCTTAGACGGAGGCGTCTCAGACTCAGTAAAGCCGTAAAGGCGGTGCTGCCCATCTATAATCCAGGCGCTCTTGTATCTGTCGGGCAGAAATAAATTGCCGAACGAAATCTGCCGATCATCGACGGACGTTTGACGCTGAAAGCGGACGTTCTGACGAAAGTTAATCAGAATGCAGTTGGGGAAGAAGCCGCCGCCATCGAGATAGCTTCCGATTTCCTTTAGGCGTGACCGCTTTAAGACGCGTTGGTAAGAGGGGGCGCCTTCAACATCTCGAAGACCTCGATGGTTTACAAAGGCGATTGGAAGGATGCGGTCCGGAGCGGCTAGAAAATAGTATGCCCACTGTCCGCCTAGCTTTGTGCGAATGGCAGGGACGCTATAATTCGAAAGTTCAGGAATCTCTTGGCTGCTTAGAAACTCGCCTATAAATTGATACCTCGCGGCTGGGCCAACGTTCTTGGCAATTTCTTCGAAATATCGAAGCTCTCTTTCGCGGACTATTTGGATGCCCTGCTCGGCGGCGCGAGCTTTGTCGGAATTCGACCAATTCACGTTGCTCGTAACCATGAGCCAAATGATTTTAAGCTTTGATTCTGCGCCGTAGTGCTTGCGGAGCTAATTTGCGATCGATCTTTGGAGTGAACCTAGTTCGCCGATGTCTTTCTGTAGATTCCTCTGACCGCGGCGAGCGGAGGACTTGCATTCAGCGACGACGACGGTATTCCCGACTTTCGCAAACACGTCGACCTGCTTGTTGACGACGTGCCCTTCGCTAACCACATTGATCTTGAAGTTCCTCCCCTTGTTGAGTTCCTCGAAGCCTAGCTGGTAGAGGATACCCCAGAACCTATTTTCGAGGATTTCGTCGTGGGTCTTGGACTTTTCGAATAGAACCTTGCCCCCCGCTATCCTGCGTCGTTCAATCCAACCGTCTTCGACCAGTGTGCCAATGTGAGCTGGCTCGACCTTCTTTTGAAGTAAGCGCGGCTTGCGGCGCTTGTATTCGGAGATTCGTTCGCTCTTCTCAGTTACGAGCCCACCTAGGTGCTCTGACGCCGAGGATACCGCTTCCGTATGCTGGCTAATCCTGGGAGGCGTAGATGGCTTCTTGCGATGATGTCGGGCCATGCAGGGCTCTGATTCGAAACGGTGATTTTGTGCGACCTCGCGAAGTAGTTGTCAAAGGGGCTTCTGTTCGACGATAGGTGTAATCCACGCCCTTATGAGCTATTTTCCCCAACCTGCGTCGCTGGATATGGAATTTGAATTGACAATCGCTGCGATGAGCCCTCACGGTAGAGGGGAGATCGAAATGCAATCTGGGCATTGCTACAGTTTTCGCGCGCCCGCCTCCTGGCGCACCCGACACGTTCGGACGTGTGTCCGTTGTCAGAGGAGGGCTACGCGACCCTCCAATCAACTCCTCAAAGCGGTTGTGGACCTTAGGCCAATCGGCTAAATGGGGTGACAGAACGCACCCGTAGCTCAACTCAATAGAGCATCACTGGTGAGTTCGACGAGGTCGGCACCTCGCATTGTTCCTGGCCTTTCGGCAGCGAGGATGGCGGCTATTGCCGAGTTGCCCTCTGCCTCCAGCTCAACGATAGCTTGTCGAGCCCAAAGGTAAGACGCGCGAAAAATCTCCGTGTGGCGGTCGAAGTCTGTCACGTCAATCCCGAGCGGACAGGGTGGGCGCATTACCAGATCGAGCGGTCCCGCCGGCAACGTATCGTAGCGCTGATGCGCCACGAGGCTTCGCCACAGCACGTTGACGGCACTCGGCGCGGCGGGAAGCAGCTTCTTTCGAAACGGCATCAGCATTGCCGCGACCAGCTCCAGCCGCCCGGGCAACGCGTCATACGCGACCTCAAACAGCTCAGCCGCCGGCTCGCCGAAATGCACAACCAGATTGGGGCCACTCTTTAGTTGATGCATCGGTGTCAGTGGCACATTATCGACCAGGCATCCATCGACAAGCATCGCACCTTCCGGTGTGTAAAACGGCGGCAATAGTCCGGGAATTGCGCTTGAGGCACGCACGGCCCGCCACAGCGATCCCGAGCGGATCAATTCCAGATTATGGGTCGAAAGATTGGTTGCGACTGCCGCGAAGGGTCGCCAACAGTCCTCGATCTGGCAGTCGCGGCCGTATTGACTGGCGAGTGCCCGATCGAACGCCTTATGATCGAGCAAAGCGTAACGCGGCCAGGTTGGCCGTCGGAAGCTGCGACTCCTGACGAAGATATCGTGTGTTCCGCGCTCAAGATCCTCTGATTCAAGATTCTTTGCAAATCCGGCCGCCATGGCAGCGCCGACGCTGGTGCCGATAAAGATATCGAAGTTCACACCAAGCTCGCGGAAGGCCTTGTAGATCCCCACATGCGCCGATCCAAAGCTTCCGCCTCCGGCAGCGACGTAGCCAATCGCGCGACCCGACAGGAAACGGACCAGACTGTCGAAATCAACTTGATCTTCCAGAGCAACATGATGATGCATGAAGGAGGGCAGCCGAGCAAGCCAAGCCGCAGTCCCACTGACGTGACTGCTCCGTCGATCATGAACGCGAACGAGGCGTCGCGCCGACCCGGGATGAACCTCGCAGGCGAAAGCTTCGACATCCGTCAAGGCTCCCACCGGCGCGTCGCCGCGGCACCCGAACACAACCATGTCGGCCTGGCGGATAGCCTTGCGCGTCCATGAATTGGTATCGTGATCTCCGAGGTAAACTACCAGCGGCGCGGCGTGTTCAAGTCTGTTCAGCCAGTCAGCGACATCGGCCGCATCCGGAGCTCGCCCGGGAAACCTTGAATTGACGCGGGCGACATCGACGATCTCCGCATCGGTGGCGGCAAGCCGATCGCGCATTCGACGATCAAAGGCGCCAGGCAACGGCTCGCGTCCACCTTGGATTAGCGCCACCGTTCTCGCCTTTGGCGACGCGCGAAGTGGCACGAGGCGCGCAGTCTCCTTGGCGAAGCGACGCGCGAGCGCCGCAAGCAATGCCTCAACAATGGCGGGAGCGTCCTTGGCAAGCTCCTGGTAGGCTGCTCGAGTCAACGCGAGCACGCTGGTGTCGCGAATGGCAATTACATTGGCAGTGCGCGGGACATTTGCGAAGAAGCCGATTTCGCCAACCAATTCGCCGGCGCGGAGCTCGGCAAGATGTTCGAGCTCGCCATCTCGGCACACAGCCAGCGCACCGTGTAGCACCAAAAACAATGAGTCCGACGAGCCCCCTTGGGTGACGAGCATTTCTCCCCGCACCAAGTCTAGGCGAACCATTGAGCTCAAAGCCCTCAGCCGCTGTTCCGAACTGAGCGTTCTGAACAGAGCGAAGTCCTCAGACCCGTTCCCCCACGCAAATGTCGCGCTCGCTTCCTTCATTGGCGACATCCAGTTCGACTGCACGGCTCGATGTTAATGCCGGGTCGCGTCGTCCGCTAGAATATAAGGGTCAGTGCGCCAGCTCTTCGCAATGCATCCATGGAAGCACTGCAACATAAATTGTGAAGCTATCCTGCTTTTTCTGCAACATCGGTGCCCGCTCTCGAACTTCGTAGACCGGCTTTGGAGGCCCACACCTGAAAAGCCCGACCAGCGCCTGACCGAACGTAGCTTTCGTGCCCCAGGGCCCGCTGCGAGAAACTATTGTTCACTTAACGACATCGCCGCATGTGCCTCGGAAAGAAGTCAGCGCAATTTTCAAGATATGCGGATGGAATCGCCCCGCCACAATACCGGCACGTCACTTCTGGCCCACCCGACACGATTCGAACGTGTGACCGACGCCTGAGGAGGGCTACGCATCCCTCCGACCGAGCCCCCTTAGCCCCTCAAGACCGTTGCCGATAGGGGATCAATCGGCTAAATGAACCGCTAGGCACCCGTAGCTCAGCTGGATAGAGCGTTGCCCTCCGAAGGCAAAGGTCACACGTTCGAATCGTGTCGGGTGCGCCAGTTTCTCTTTGTTTGCAGCGCGATACGCGCCTCCCCAGCAAACCGGTAACCCCCTCTCATTCGACTGCGTGAGCTTCCAAGTTGCTTTGGCGACGTCGCCATACATTGGACCGCTTACCTACAATCGTAGTCGTCGCTTGCGAAACTGAAATAGCGCGGTAGCGCAGGCCCCGCACACTGGAAGCAGCGCCAGCAACGGGATGCGGCTGATGAATATTGAATTGGGCTGCGGGCGGATCAACAGGGGCACAAAATGCTTCGATCATCGTCGGCACGCGGAAGAGGCATGTGCATCTGACGGTTGGGGATGTCGACCGTGCATCCGGTTTCTATTTCAGCGCACTCGGGTTTGAGATGCAGCGACGCATGGATTCGATGCGGCATTCATTTCGGCGGACGGCTGTCGTCGCCATATCGGGCTGAACACCCGGGAGAGCAAAGGGGCCATGCACCACCGCCCGGCACCATCGGCCTGGATCACCCCGCGATCGTCTACCCGACGCTCGGGAACTTCGAGGAAGTAGCGACCTACATTGCTGTGGGCGTCGGAGAGATGCGATGAGAACGTCCGCTTTCAAACGGGCGCGAGCTGCTTGCGCCATTCTGCTGCTTGGCGCGCCTGCTGCAGCGGCCGAATTCAAGCCGGAATCCGCCGGCACGACTACCATCCCGGCGGGAATGAATCGCGTCTATGTGCTGGATCCCGCGCTTTCGCACATGGTTGATGGACGCATCTACGTGCTCGATGCGGCCGATCTCAGCCTGAAAGGAATGTTGGAAGCGGGCTTCGCCGGCATGATGCTGGCAGCCCCGGACAAGCGCCGGATCTATGTCGCAACGACGTTCTACGAGCGATTGACGCGCGGCAAGCGGACCGACGTGATCCAGGTGTTCGACGACCAGACCCTGAAAGTGATCGACGAAATCCCGATCCCGACAGGCCGAGCGCAGGCGCTCAGCTATCGCAGCCTGTTTCAGCGCTCCAGCGACGGCAATCTACTCTTCATCCAGAACGCGACGCCGGCGACGTCGGTCAGCGTCGTCGACGCCGCGGGCAAGCGCCAGCTCGAAACGCCAACCCCCGGTTGTTATGGCATCTATCCCGCACCGACCAAACCACTGCGCTTCAGCACGCTATGCGGTGACGGCACGATCGGCACCTACACGGTTTCGTCGAATATGCAGTCATCCGAGCGCAAGACCAGCGCCAAGCTGTTCGATGCCAGCGCCGACCCGCTCTTCATCCATGCCGAGCGCGATCAGGATGGTTACGTCTTCCTGAGCTTCAAGGGCAAGCTGTTGCGCGCCTCGCTCGACGGCGAAAGCGCAACGGTCACGGAGACGCTCGACATTATTCCCGCTGACGCTGCAGATTGGGCGCCGGGCGGCTATCAGCCCTTCGCGGTCGACCCCAAATCGGGAATGGCCTACATCCTGATGCACCCCGGCAACAGGGACGGCGCCCACAAGAATCCGAGTGCCGAGATCTGGGCCTACGACATCCGCGGCAAGCGACTGGTTGCGCGGTCGCCTGCGGCCAATCTGACCTCACTGACGCTTTCGGCCGTCGATCCGGCGCTTCTGTTCGGGGTCAATGCGATCGATTCGAAGATAGAGCGCTTCATGATCGACGCTGGTTCACGCCAGATATCGCGCGCAGGAGAGATCAAGCTCGGTGAGACGGCCGCATTGGTCGAGGCGCCCAGATGAATTGGCAGCTTGATCCATTGTTGCAGCTGGTCGCGACGGGCTTTGTCATCATGGTGCTGGCACGCGCCGTCGTGGAGAAACTTTCAGCCTATGGCATCTTCGTCGCCAATCTGCGCGACTACCGGCTGCTGCCGGATGCGCTTGCGCCGGTTGCGGCGCCGACCCTGCTGGCCGCGGAGCTTTCCGCCACCCTCTGCTTGCTACTGCCCGCAACCAGCGCCGTCGGGGCCGTCATCGCAGCCTCGCTATTCGCCGTCTATGCGCTGGCGATGGCCGCGGTCCTGCTCGCCGGCCGCCACGAAATCGAGTGCGGCTGCGGCGGCGAAGGGCAGATGGTGAGCGGGGCGCTGGTGGCGCGGAACGGCGTACTGGTTGCGATCAGCGCTTCCATCCTGCTGCCCGCGTCGAACCGAGCGATGAGCTGGTCCGACACGCTGGTGGGGCTGGTCGCAATCTTCCTGGTCTTCCTTCTGCTGGCGATTGCCGAAAAGACCATCGGGACATTCACGACGATTCGGCGGCTGGATTCTGGTTCGCAGTGATGAGGTTACCATGGACGGTCTTGTTGTTGCGTTTGCGCTGCTTTGGCTGCTGGTGATCGCGTTGGCGATCGCGGTGTTGGCGCTGGTGCGCCAGGTCGGCATCCTGTTCGAGCGGATCGCTCCGATGGGAGCCCTTATCACCGACTCCGGCCCCACGGTCGGCGAGAAGGTCTCGCGTTTTGATCTGAGCGCACTGGATGGTCGCGCGGTTACGGTCGGCGCGACCGGCATGCGCTCGCAACTCCTGTTCTTCGTCTCGCCGACCTGCCCGGTCTGCAAGAAGCTGCTGCCGATCCTCGCCTCGGTCACAACGGCCGAAAGCTCCTGGCTTGATGTCGTGCTCGCAGGCGACGGCGACACCGCGGCACACCAGGCCTTCGTCGCGCGGCGGCGGCTGGAGAAATTTCCCTTCGTGCTGTCGCGCGAGCTGGGCATGGCGTTCCGCGTCAGCCGCCTGCCCTATGCGGCGTTGGTCGACGGCTCCGGCGTGGTGCGGGCGAAGGGGCTGATCAACAATCGCGAGCAACTCGAAAGCCTGTTCAACGCCCGCGATCTCGGCGTCGCATCGGTACAGTCGTATCTCGATGTGGCGCGTGCGGCCCACTAGTTTCGCTTGGTCTCGGAGAAACCGGATGTCGGACGTCATCATCAACAGGCTGATGGCAGCCTTTGATCGCGCCGCCGAGTCGGCGTTCCGCCGCTCGGCCCAGGCGATCGGGCGGCGCTCCGCGCTCAGCACGATCGGAAAACTGCTGGTGGGGGGAGCAGTGCTCCCGGTACTCCCGTTCGACCGATCCGGCGGTGCGCACGCCGCCGATGCACCAAAGGCAGACGTCGCCGACGGCAATTGCGATTATTGGCGCTATTGTGCGCTGGATGGCTTCCTCTGTTCGTGCTGCGGCGGCAGCGTCTCGGCATGCCCGCCCGGCGCCGAGCCATCCAAGGTGACCTGGATCGGAACCTGTCACAATCCGAACGACGGCAAGGACTATCTGGTCTCCTACAATGACTGCTGTGGCAAGACGAGTTGCGGCCGCTGCCTGTGCAACGGCAATGTCGGTGAGCGCCCCGGCTATCGGATGGGCATTCACAACGACATCAACTGGTGCATGGCCAACAACCAGAGCATGTATCACTGCACGGTCTCGGTGCTTGTCGGCATGGCGGAGAAATGAAGGCCGCCCATTTCCTTGCCGGCGTCGCGCTTGTTCTGGCTTGTTCGGCTCCTGCGCTGGCTGCGGACGGGGCCAAGGTCTATGCCGAGACCTGCCAGGCCTGCCATCAGGCGGGCGGCGTCGGAGCGCCGGGACTCGCGCCGCCGCTCGTCTCACCGGTGATCGCCAACGCCGCCAGCCGGCAGAAGGACTACCCCGCCATGGTGGTGATCCATGGCGTGTCCGGCTTGCTGCCGCTGACAGGCGGCGACGTGATTGCGAGCGCGATGCCGCCGCAGCAGGGACTGAGCGATGATGAGATTGCGGCCGTCGTCAGCTACCTGTATGGGCTCAATCGCACGGAGACATCGATAAAGCCTGCGGACATTGCTCGGGCTCGCGCGCAGTCAACCGGCGGCGATGAACTGAAGCGAATCCGTTCCGGCCTGATGCCATGAAACGTCTCGCGACACTCCTGTTGGTAACCTCGATGCTCGTGGGCGTCCGGGTGGCGAGCGCCGGCGAAAATGTCGACTATCTCTACCGGCTGCATTGCTCCGGCTGCCACGGCGTCGATGGCGCAGGATCCAAGGTCGGCCGCATTCCACCCTTCCCTGGCATTGTCGGGCATTTCGCCGACAGCCCGGAGGGGCGGCTCTACCTCGTTCACGTGCCGGGGATTGCCGGTGCGGCGCTGCCCGATGCCGAGACGGCAGAATTATTGAACTATGTGTTGCACAGCTGGGGACGCCAAGAGGCGGCGGAACGCAGGAGAGATTTCACGGCCGAGGAGGTACGCGGTCTTCGCGAAATCCGCATGGATGACATCACGGCGCTGCGACAAAAGCTCGCCGTAGAGCTTGCCAAACGGCACATCTCAATCGGGTATTAAGGCGCAGCGGTTTGGCTGCCCTTTGGCAGCGCGAGCTAGTGCGGCTTGGACAGTAGGTGCTTTTCGCGCAATTCCACCATCAGTCTACAGGCTGCACAGCCCGGACAATCGCCCTCAAGGCCGTCACCAATAAGCGACCAATCAGGCACAGCACCCCGTAGCTCGGCCGGATCGAGCGCTGCCTCTGCCTTGAATTGCTTCGGATCCGTCCAGGCGCAATTCGCGATAGATCTTATAAACATCGCAATCATTCATGCCCCGCAGGGTTGATTTCTTTGACGCGGCGACTCCGGCGGGAATTTGCCGCCGCTGCCAGCGAAGAAGTTGTTCAAGAGAATGAGAGACGAACACCCCAAAACGTTACTGCTCTCAGATGGTGGGATGTGAACCGGATCACAGCACAATTCAGGAAGTCGATTGTAATCCAGGCTTGTTGCCAATCAGCTGGGAACGCAAACATGGACGAATGGAAACCGATCGATACCGCTCCAACAGACGGCACATGGATCAACGTACGCGGATGGGACTTCGGGATGAAAGGATCGCGCCGGCACTACACCACTGCGTTCTTCGAAGACGGTAGGTGGATCGAAGCCAGCAGCGATGCCAGTAAGCTTCGGTACCTGACGGAGTGGCAGGAGCTTTTGTAAGCACTGCCCAAACTTCACTTTCATATCAGAGCGTGCATTCAGGAACGGAAAAACGGTAGAGCGTTTGATCTTCCTCCGGCGACATCTACTTGCACGGCGTGATGTCCTCCTTCCCGGTGAGCTTGATCATGTGCACGGGCGGCGCATCATGCCCCTTCCGACATGACCGGCATTTCTGCGAAGCCTCGAGCTTCCACAGCGGCGTGCCCCGTGGCCGGCGGATAGCGTCGGCGCACGTCGGCACGACCATCAGGCCGAATTTGGAGCGCCAAGGACGGGCGGGAGTTCAAGTACTGCCGCAACACGAGCGGAGGCCCTGGGGCAAGAAAAGGGCAGCACCGTGACAACATTCCGGACCGACCAAGTTGACGACAACAGGGTGACCATCAAGCGCCGAGTGAGTTCACATTTTTGCTTTCTTTGGCGCGCCACTCTACTCCACAGTACGCTACGGTCGCCGCCGTAGCCCCCATTATATTCAAGCAATATCTGGAATCAGCGAACGACAGTTGGTTCCTCACCAAGAATGGAGCTAGCTTTTTGCACGACTCGGTAGCCTCTGCCCAGCAACGCGCATTCTGGTTGACGAATGAAATCGACCCGGGAACGCCCGTATACAATCTGTTGAGAGTGCTACGGCTCAAGGGAACGGTCCACAGGCACATCCTCGCGCGTGCATTCGATGACCTTATCGCGCGGCACGAAATCCTGCGGACGGGGCTTGTCGAGCGAAACGGCGTGGTTCTGCAGCATGTGCATGACAAGATCACGTTCGCCATCGAAGAGCAGGACTTCAGCTCACTATCGGAATCCGAGCGTCGTATGCAGGTGGACGCACTTGCGGCGCGAATGTGTCAGACTGCCTTTGATCTCGCCGTACCGCCGCACTTGCGGGTTGCGCTTGCGCGGCTGTCGGAACAAGAGCACCTGCTCGTCATCGTATTCCATCACGTCATCATCGACGGGTCGTCAATGGGGACCTTCTTCGATGAACTCGCCAGTCTCTACGAGGCGAAACGAAGCGACAAGCCGGCACTTTTGCCGGAGCTCGCGTTTCAATACAGCGATTTCGCCGAACGGCAGGAACGGCTGTACGCGCGAGCAGCATTCGAGCATGACGTCGCGTTCTGGCGGAACGCGCTTGCTGGCGCGCCACCTGTCCTTGCACTGCCGACTGTTCGCCCGCGTTCCGCCCAACGGGGCCACCGCGGCAAGCGTCTCGGGTTCGACATAGATGAACGTCTCACCGAAGCGCTGCGAGCGTTGTGCTCCCGCCACGGCGCTACTCTCTTCATGGGCCTTCTATCGGCATTCCAAATTCTGCTGCAGCGCTGGGCCGATACAGACGACGTCGTGGTCGGTACGCCAGTGTCCGGAAGTCGCGACGAAGATCTCGCGCAACTCATCGGTTGCTTTGTGAACACATTGGCGCTGCGCGGGGATCTGTCAGGCGATCCTACCTTTGCTGCAATGATGGCCCGCAATCGGTCGGTCTTGCTTGACGCGTTTGAGCACCAGCACGTTCCGTTCGAGCGGATCGTGGCCGATATGGGTGGTCCGCGGACACGGGACCATTCCCCGATCTTTCAGGTCATGTTCGTGCTTCAGAACTTTCGACATCAAG
The DNA here is from genome assembly GCF_000426245.1 of Bradyrhizobium sp. Ai1a-2. GTDB lineage: Bacteria > Pseudomonadota > Alphaproteobacteria > Rhizobiales > Xanthobacteraceae > Bradyrhizobium. The sequence goes on from NZ_AUEZ01000115.1 coordinate 13,934, forward strand.
TGCCGAAGTTGGCTGGCCTCCAGATTGAGGACATGGACATCGACCCTGGTGTGGCCAAACTGGATCTCTCGCTCGAGATCATCGAGGGTGACGGACTCGCTTGCTCGTTCGAATACGACAGCGAACTCTTCGATCCGTCGATGATCGCGCGAATGGCCGATCAGTTCCGGCGTATCCTGGAGACGGTCGTCGACGAGCCCGAGCGAGCTATCAGCAGCATCAAATTGCTTGCGAAGGACGAGTGGCAACGTGCGGTGTTCGGGTGGAATTCTACGGCACGCGAATTCCTGCAACATACACCTGCAGAGGCCTTTGCCGCGATTTCGGCCAAACGGCCGGACGACGTCGCGCTCATTTCTGATCAGCGGATCAGCTTTGGCGAGCTTGCTCGGCGTGCAGGGCAGGTCGCAACGGCGCTGCGTGGCTACACCGCCGAGCCGGTCGGCATCTTCCTGCCCCGCTCGGTCGATGCCTTTGCGGCGATACTGGGCTGCCTGATCGCCGGTATACCGTGGGTTCCTCTCGATACGGCGCAACCGGATAAGCGCCTCGCGCAACTCGTCGGACTGGCCGGCTGCCGTACCGTGCTCACCCTTCGCGCCTTGTCCAACCGCTTGCCCGCCGGGCTTTCGGCGGTCGTGATGGATCGGGATGCGCCGCTTTGGACCAAGCCGGTCGAGATGATCGATACAAAAGCGGGCATCGATCTCGCCTATGTCCTCTTCACGTCCGGCTCGACCGGGGTGCCGAAAGGTGTGATGGGCGCGACCAAAGCCTTGATGAACCGCATCGACTGGATGCATGAGGCTTATCCATTCGCCCGCGGCGAGGTGGCCTGCTGTAAGACGTCGATCGGCTTCGTTGACGCCATCTGGGAAATGCTTGGACCGCTGCTGGCGGGCGTGCCGACGGTGATCATTCCGGATGAGACCGTCCTTGATCCGGAAAAATTTATCGCGCTGCTTGGACAGCATTGCGTCACCAGAATTGTGCTCGTGCCGACATTGTTGCGCGTGCTGCTCGACCACGCACCCGACCTGGGCAGGCGCCTGCCGGCTCTCAAGATGTGGTCGGTGAGTGGCGAAGTTCTCACGCCGGATCTGGTGAGACGTTTCAAGCTGGCTTGCCCTGGCCGAAAGCTCATCAACCTTTACGGATCTTCCGAAGTGGCAGCCGACGTGCTTGTCCACGAGGTTCAGGACGCAGACGCTGACGGGCCCGTGCCGATTGGCAGACCCATTGCCAATACGCAGGTCTACGTTCTCGACCGCATGGGCCAGCCTGCTCCCGTGGGCATGCCCGGCGTGATCCACGCAGGCGGCGCTTGCCTGGCACTTGGCTATTGGGGCAAACCCGATCTGACCGGCGAGCGCTTCAAGGCCAACCCGATTGCGGGTGCACCTTCACCGATATTGTTTAATACTGGTGACCGTGGAGTTTGCCAGGCGGATGGCACGATCCTCTATCTCGGCCGCAACGACAACCAGGTGAAGCTGCGGGGTGTCAGGCTGGAGCTCGACGAGATACTGGGGGCGCTCCGCAGCCACGCCACGGTGAAGGACGCCGCGGCGATGATCGTGGGCGATGCTGACCAACAGCGACTGGTCGCATTCGTTGTTGGACACCCGGAACAGAATGCTCCGGTTCCGAGCGAATTGCGTGCATCTCTTCAGGAGCGTTTGCCGTCGGCAGCAGTCCCAGCCAAACTGTTCGTGGTTGACGCGCTTCCGCTCTTGCCGAGCGGCAAGGTCGATCAGATGGCCCTCAAATCGCTTGCTGATGCGCCCACGCGCCAGGAGGCTGCGCTCAACACCATGCCGGTGAATGCCGATGTGGCAGAGATCTGGCGAACCGTACTGCGTGAGGACGAAATTAAAGCAACCGACGATTTCTTTGAGCTCGGTGGCAATTCGCTGCTTGCCATGCAAGTCATCGTGCGTGTGCGGCGCCGGTTCGGCATCGACATCCCAATCCGGGCGCTGTTCGACAACCCAACGCTGGCGGGTTTCTCGAATGCCGTAAAAGACGCGCCCCCGGCCGAAGACGAGGAATTGACGGAGATCAGGCCCCAGGCGCGCTCAAGAACGGCGTTAAATGGTCGTCCGTGAAGAATCGCCCAAGCCATTGATGTGGAGTCGATTTTTCGGTCGTGAGGGGGTTTGAGATTGCAAGCTTTCGGGGTTTGACGCCGCAAAAGCTTGCAAATCTGCATTTGAGGATACCGCCGAATCGCGCGTCGTGATTCCCTCGGTCTGACCGGAGGGGACGAT
>NZ_AUEZ01000116.1 GCF_000426245.1 Bradyrhizobium sp. Ai1a-2
ACTACATCGCGCCAGGAAAGCCGATGCAGAACGGCTTCATCGAAAGCTTCATGTATAGACGGCCCCGCGGATGCAAGGGATTTTTAGCAGCACTTTGGATAACGGTCGGGTGCGTTCATGTATACGGCCTGTTGGTGCGACCGATACGATGGCCGCTGGCCCTGATGGAGATCGCGGATCGAGGATCGAGGCCTCATCAACGGGTCGCGCTTGTTGCGCTTAAAGCTCTTCGGGCTTGCTCGATCCCCAGCTCCGCCGGTTTCCATCATGCTGTCATTTGCCCTCACACCTTAAGGTGGCCAGGATACGCGGCAGCTCAGGCCGCGAGCTTAGGCCGATAGAATTCCCCGGTCGTCATCATCGCCCAGACGATCCGGGCCAACTTGTTGGCAACAGCGATGGCAACGACCATGGGCCGACGCCGCTCCAGCAGAGCTTCGATCCAGCCGCCTCCGACCCGAGAGCGTGCCTTTGGGTACCGAACGATGTTGCGTGCTCCGATGACAAGCAGGTGCCTGAGATAGGAATCGCCCTGTTTCGTTATCCGGCCGAGCCGCTCCTTCGCGCCAGTGGAATTCTGCTTAGGCGTCAGGTCAAGCCAGGCTGCGAACTCTCGCCCGTAGCGAAACATGGTCGGATCCGGCACCGTCGCGGCGAGGGCCGTGGCCGTTATGGGACCAACGCCAGGAATCGAGGAAAGCAACTTCGCCATCGGATTTACTCTCTGGATGTGAGCCAGTTCACGCTCGATGGCATCGACCTGCCGGTCCAATTCCTTCAGTTGGTTCACAAGAACAGCCAGTGCCATATGAGCATTGGCAGGTATCGCCAGCCCCTCGTCAACCAACAGGTCCACCAGACCATCCACCCTTTGCCGGCCCTGCCCGACAATGATTCCGAACTCAGCAAAGTGAGCTCGAATGGCGCAAGCCGTCATGGTTCTTTGGCGAACCAGCAGGCCTCTTGCGCGATGAAGCATCAAGAAGCCTTGGTTCTCGACGCTCTTGATTGGAACGAACCGCATATTGGGACGGGTGACCGCTTCGCAGATCGCGGCCGCGTCAGCGGCGTCGTTCTTGGCTCCTCGCCGCAGGTAAGGTTTTACATAGGCCGGCGGGATCAATCTCACATCGTGTCCAAGCCGCCGAATCTCGCGTGCCCAGTGGTGAGCGGTGGCGCAGGCCTCGATGCCGACCAGGCAAGGCGCGAGCGAGGAGAAGAAGAACGATATGATCTCGCCTCGCCGGAGGCGTTGGCGATTGGTCACTTGGCCTTTGCTATCAACTCCATGGATGTGAAATACGTGCTTCGAAATATCCACCCCAATTGTCGCGACTTCCATACCGAGAGCCTCCTGTTAGCGGTTCCGTATATTGCCAGTATAACGCCGGCGCCGAGAGAGCGGGGCCGTCTTCCCCATCAATGGTCGGATGCGCGATGAGCTGCTCAACGAGACCCTCTTCTTCGATCTCGACGACGCCCGCTCCAAGCTCGCCACCTGGGTCGCCGACTACAATATCCAGCGGCCTCACTCGTCGCTGAAATACCTCACCCCCGCGGCCTATGCCGCCCACCTCACCGCAACGGACGACCGGCTACGCAACCCCGACCAGCTCCGCCGATCGTCCGTTGCTCCACCCGCGCCACGTGGCGTACAAAACCCCGAGACTCTAACCGCCGCTGGATGAAAGTTCGGTTGCAGGTCAGTCAAAAAGAGGAAAATGCCACATAAGAAAACAAAAAACGGCCACGCCGGCCGGGCATGATCATCTCGTGCAGAGCGCTTGGGTCGCGTTGGCGAAGGCGGGATTTACGTACAGTGCGGTGGTGTTCGGGCCACCGCACGGGTGCCTTCGCCGGCTCCATCCGCGCCAACGCTTCGCGCTGCTGGTGTGGCTTGAAGACGCCATTCGAGTCCGTCACGAGCGAGCTGCGCTGCGCCATCAAACGGCGGGCCAACCTGCTCGCGCGATACGAGAGCCTTCCCAACGAGGCGAGGAAAAGCGATGGACGATAGCGATAAGATTTTGGCATTCCGCCGGCAGAGCCGCTGCGCGCGGAAATTGGCGACTTTTGAAGTTCAGAACCCCCGGGCCCTAGAAGGATATCCACCGGCACCTTTTCCATGGCATTGGCAAAACAGATGCAGCAGATCCAGGCGCGCTTCTGGTTCCACCCGCCGCGCGGCAATTACGGGCACCTCGGCCATGTCGAGCATCTTGCCAGCCGCTAGGCGACCATGACCAGCAAGTACCATCCCACCATCCGCCGCCAGGATTGGCATGGTCCACCCCCACTCGCGGATCGACGCCCCGATTTGTCCGATCTGCTCGGCGGCCGTCGCGAATTGCGCTCATACGGACGCAATCGATCGATCGGCCACATCTCGACCGCTTGATGCCCTGCGAAATCTTTGGTCGCCGCCGAAAATTTGCTAGCGCCGGGGCGTTCAAGGCCGCTTCGTTGAGGTTTTCGGCGGTCAAGCAAAGCCGAAAACGGAAAGCGCCAGATATGCGAAAGCTCCGCGCTCCCGGTGCGCGGGTCCATTTCAGGAATCGGTGCCCGTGTTTTGGAATGCCACCCCGATGAAGTCGCCTTGTCGCCAGATGAGGCGACACGGGTACGTGGTGCGAAACTCCTCGAAGGAAAGCGAAAACTCGATCGGCAAAATCGTGAGTCCATTAAGCTGAATGCCAGCGCCCCTATCAGAGAGATCACGTACCAGGCAGGGCTCGGAGGTGATGTGTCCCGGAATTGAGAGAAAAACATCTCGCCGCACCGACTGCCTTTCAATCGATCGCCGGGAACAAATCCTTCCTTCCCATTGAACAACCTTTTCTTGCAACTTCTTTAGCTCTCGGTACTGTCGTTTGAGACTCACGCTCTCCTCCGCTTTCTTCTCGTTGCGTTCCCACAGGTTCCATAGTGCAAAGCAACCGCCGCCATAGTTATGTTAAAGCTATCATCAGTTTAAGGGAATTCCGGAAAACTACCGTTCGTGGTTCAATCCCAATTAGGACGGATTCCTACTTAGGACAGCACCGAGCCCGGCGAAGTCGTCTAGGCCGCCAGAACCGGCGCAGCATCGGCGCTCGGCCCAGCAAACTGATACGGCTGCTATCTCAGGTCCGTTGCGGTGCCAACCGAACGAACACGGCAATTCCGATGGCCGCCATGGGGCGCAAAGCTTCCGCATCGCCGCGCCATTGTCCTTGCGGAAGTCGGCGATCGTCTTGCGATCGGGAGCCAGATAGCCGAGCGCCTGATGAAGGCGGCGATGGTTGTAGAACGCTATCCACGCCGCGATGCCGGCACGAGCCTCTCCGCTGTCGGCGTAGCCCTTAAGATAGATGTCCTCGTGCTTGAGCGGGCGCCACAGTCGCTCGATGAAGGCGTTGTCCATCCAGCGCCCGCGCCCGCATGGAAATGGCGATGCCAGCCGCAGCGAGCACACCCGTGAAGGCGGCCGAGGTGAACTGCGAGCCCTGATCGGTGTTGAAGATTTCTGGAGGGCCGTACTGCGCCAGCGCCTCTTCCAGCGCAGCCACGCAAACGAAACATCCATCGTATTCGACAGCCGCCACGACAACGCCCCACGGCTTGCCCAGTCGATGATCGCCACCAGATAGAGGAAGCCGCGGCCGATCGGAATGTAGGTGATGTCCGCCGCCCAGACCTGGTTCACCCGCTCGATGGCCAGTCCCTGCAACAGATAGGGACAGATCTTGTGGCCGGGTGCGGGCTTGCTCGTGTTCGGCTTCGGCCCGAGCGCCGCGATCCCGACCTGCCGCATCAGCCGCTGCACGCGCTTGCGGTTGACCGGACAACCTTCGGCACGCAGCATCGCCGTCAGGCGGCGCGAGCCCAGAAACGGCCACGCCGTGAACAGTTCGTCGATCCGGCGCAGCAATGGTGCGTCGTTGTCGTTGGCTGGTTTGCGGGGACGATACACGCCAGACCGCGCCACCCCGACCAACACACATTGTCGGCGGATCGACAGCTCTTTGTCGCCGCGATCGAGCATCGCTCTGCCGTCCGAAACGCTCATCTTCCGGACCTCTTGGCTAAACACTCCCGCTCGATCCTCAGTTGCCCGATCTTGGCGTGAAGCTTCTCGATCTCCCGTTCACGCTGGGCTTCCCCGTCCAGCCCGGCCCCGGCGTCGAACGCCCGCTCTGCCTGCTCCAGAAGCTACTTCTTCCAGGCATAGATCTGGTTCGGATGCACCTCGTAGCGCTGCGCCAGCTCGGTCACCGTCGCCTGCTCCCGCACCGCTTCTAGCGCAATCTTCGCCTTCAGCGCCGCATCGATTTTCCGTCTCGTCTTCTTCGTCATCATGCCCTCCGTTTATCAAACGGAGCGGCCCATTTCCAACTTAGCCCCTGGTGCGTACATCGGGGTCCATTTCAGACGTCATTATGCACCATATAGATAATGCTTTGGCCACGGACACGGATTTCCTCCTCGTTCTCGTAAGCATCTGTAATCCAATTCAGAGCCTGCTGGGGTGGGCGTAAACGTTGTCGCCGCGGCTGGCAAACACGATGATCGGTGCCCTGATCTGCTTGAGATCCACGTGCTGACGATCTGATGCTAGATAAGCTTTGTTTTTGGCAAGCCGGTTGCCGATAAACAGGTTTTCTAGAATCCAGCAGATCTCGTTCTCGTGCAGCGGGCAGAAGCTGGCCCACCATCTCTCTGTTGCAAGGAAGCTTTCGCGCGCTGTGTCCACATCGCGAAAAAAGCCCCGCGTACTTTAGGAAGAGCCAATCGTGCGCGAGGTGCTCACGGTTTTTTCTTTTCGCCAGCCTGACGCCGTAGACTGTCGCCTTTGAGCTCGATGCGGTGGGCATTGTGAATGATGCGGTCCAATATCGCATCGCCGAGGGTGGGATCACCGAACACGACAGAGTACCCCTATTCTTGAACGGGTCGTGTCTCACGTCACGATCACTGACCCGCATCATTTTCTTTTTGGGCACCGGCTTGAGGTGCTGAAGGAGCGGTCGGGACGCGGTCCCGCCTACGTCGTTGTCGCGCTGCCGGACGGACGGCAGCGGGCGGTTCGGATCGCGTCGACGGACCTTGCCGAGACGTCGATCGCTTTCCGCCCGAACGCGGCCGATCTGCCGCGCATCAGTGTACGGACGCTGATCCCATTGATGCAACATTTGAGCGCGAGTCTGAGCCTTCTCGACGAGAAGGTGATTCGCGATGACCCACCGACCGCTCCCAGGTCGCGTTGCGTATCGACCCCTGCCAACGTTGGCAAATCCACCCGGCCGTCCAACGGCCGACATTCCGCGCCTCTGGCCGAATCTGTCGACCGCGACGCAAACCCAGATTGCTCAAACGATCGCCGCGCTGATGCGGCGAATGCAAGCGATCCCCGGCGCGCCCGGAAGGGGACTGGGTCGTGCTGACCGGCTCGACCGTCGCTGACGAGCGGCTCACGACCGCACACCGAGCCAAGTTGGCCTATGTCTACGTGCGGCAGTCATCCGTGAACCAGGTGCGCCAGCATCAGGAGAGCACCGAGCTGCAGTACCGCCTTGTCGATCGCGCCATCGGTCTGGGCTGGCCGCCCGAGCGCGTCCAGGTGATTGACGAGGATCTGGGCAAATCCGGTGCTGGCGGTGTGGATCGTCATGGTTTCCGGAAGCTCATTGCCGAGATCGGCCTTGGCAACGCCGGTCTTGTGGTGAGCCTCGACGCTTCGCGCTTGGCCCGCAATAACCGGGACTGGCATCAGCTTCTCGAACTGTGCTCGGTATTTGGCGTGCTGATTGCGGATGGCGAGTGGCTTTACGATCCGCGCGCCTATCACGACCGCGAAGAACGCCCGCATGGGGCGATCGGCAACAGACCGCCGATTTTGCTGCAAAACCGCGTGGCGCCGCCAGCCCGCCAACGTGTTTAGAGTCGTAAAACTCTAGTTTCGAGTGGTCCAAAGTTCGGTCTCACTGCAGGTGCGAAAACCCCCAGCCAGAAATGGTCCAGTTTGCCAGCCTCAGGTCAACCAACGTACGATTGGGCTGTTGAACCTAATCGCCCGCCAGTGATCCGGTCCAGGATCGCCCTGAGCATGAGCACAAACGGCTTGAAGCGCACGTAGCGTCAGGTTGTACGATTATAGGTGTTTGCTAACGGCCTCAGAGCCGATCATCGAGGAGTAAAAATGCCGATTCTCAAATGGAGATCCACTTAGCCTTACTAGCGCGGCGGCGCGAGCGATTGAGTTCGGTGAGCTGGATGCCTGATCGCGGGCTCACAGGCCGCCAGCGTCTGTAGGACCGAAGAAACGGCTGGTTCATGTCACGATGCAAGCAGCGAGAATGAGTGATTGAGCGATAGTCTCTATCTTAAAGAGAAAGCCATCGAAGCGGTACTTCTTTACCGAGAGGCTCTTGCCGCTGCCGAGAACTCTGAAACGGTGCAAGCGCTCGCACATCGAGCGCTCATGAACATGCTGCCCGAGCTCGAGCGCGCCGTTCTCGAGGATCGACCTTCGTCGATACGGAGCAAGCTGTTTGATGCCGGTGCGAAAGCGGTCGTGCGATTGAATGAGGCGCGGCAGGTCTTCGATGAGGCGACCGCACGGTTAGAGGGAGCTCGCCAGGCTTTGGCGGCTCTTGAGGTGCAACTCGGATACATTCCACATGTTGCGCCTGGAAATCGAATTTAGATGACGGCTAAGCGAGCACTGTCGTGAACCGACGAAGAGGATGGTGCGCGTTGCGAGCGGGCATCTCCGGTGAGACCGATCAACGTGCAGCCTTGTTCTTCGATCTGCCGTGGAGTCCGGTAACTGTGCATGTTTCGCGGGATCGGGAGCAACGTTTCAGCGGCTCCGCCCGGTTCGGCCGACAACTCAACCGGCTTAGGACCAGCCTCGTCAATGGACGAGGAAGGCCGATGCCCACCCAGAGATTGTCGATGCGCCGGATCAAAGAGGTTCTCCGCTTAAAACATATTAAGGCTTGCCGTAGCGAGCCATCGCGCGCACCCTGGGCATCAGCAACGGTGCCGTGCACAACTATATCGCCTCGAGCTGAGGCTGCAGGGCTGAACTGGCCGGTGCCGGCCGGGATGAGCGACGAGGACCTGGAGCTGCTGCTTTTCCCTGCGCCGAAGTTAGCGTCGCAGAGTCCCCAGCGACCCGTTCCGGACTGGGGCTATGTCGACAAGGAGCGGCGCCGGCGCAACGTGACCCGCCGGCTGCTGAGGGACGAGTATCGCCGCCACCTATCCGATGGATTCGGCTACACATGGTTCTGCACGAGCTACGAGGCCTGGAAGGGGCGTACCCGGCCGTCGATGCGGCAGACCCATCTGGGCGGCGAGAAGGTTTTTGTGGATTTCGCCGGCGACACATCGACGTCATCGACCCCTCGAGTGGGGAATGCAGTCGATGAAGCTGTTCGTCGCCGCGACGGGTGCGTCCAACTATACCTACGCCGAGGCCTGCCCAAGCGAGGGGCTCGCCGACTGGATGCGGGCCCACGTCAACGCCTTCCTCGGCGACGCGCCGACATTCGTGGTCTGCGACAATCTCGAGGCCGCGGTCACCAGTCCGACCGCCACGATCCCGGCCTCAACCGAACCTATGCCGAGATGGCGAGCCATTACGGCACGGCCGTTCTCGCAGCCCGGCGGCGGCGCCCAAAAGAAGGCAAAGGTCGAAATTGCAGTGCAAGTCGCCAGCGATGGATCCTGGCGCGGCTACGCAACCAGCGCTTCTTTTCGTTGGCGGAGCTGAACGCAGCCATCAAAATACTCGCCGTCGAACTCAATGCAAGACAGATGCGCGACTTTGGCGCCAGCCGCGCCGAACTGTTCGCCGAGCTCGACAAGCCCAAGCTCACAAAGCTGCCGGACCAGGCCTATGCTTTCGCGCGCTGGAAGCGATGCCGGGTCGGCCCCGACTATCATATCGAGATCGACAGACACTGGTATTCTGCGCCGTATCGGCTCATCCGTGAGCTCGTTGACGCGCGCATCGACGACTGTTCGCCGTCAGCGCCTGCGAGACAAATTGAGGGATTTTGCGGAGGGAGGATTTCTGGTTCATCGTAGCCACCAGGAGCGAAGATGAAACAGAAATGCGGACCGGGCAAAGCGCCGGCAGAACAAGTGCTAAAGGACATTCGGCGGCAGACTCGTCGGCACCACGCGGCAGAAGAGAAGATCCGCATCGTGCTGGAAGGCCTGCGGGGCGAGGAGAACATCTCCGAGCTCTGTCGCCGAGAAGGCATCGCCGCCTCGATGTATTATGGCTTGTCCAAGGAGTCCTCGAGGCCCGCAAGCGCCGCCTGGCGGGCGACACGGCGCGCGCGGCGACGTCTGGCGAGGTGAAGGAGCTCCGCCGGAGAGACTGCGGCCTTGAGGGAGGCCCGTGGCCGATCTGACCCCGCCGCGTGCCTCTAAGTCGTCGGCCGTGAACAAGGCTCTAAGCGATTGAGCGGGAGTCTGTTTTCGGGTTTTGGAGGCGTTTGAGATTGCAGGGATTTGGGGCTTGAGGCTTCCAAACCCTGCAGATTGGTTTTTGGATTTCCTTTTGCTGCGGGCCATGATTCTGTGGTGCATCGGAGAAGACGATGCGGCCGGAGAAGCACAAGACCACGGGATCGAATGACCTGTTCCGGGCGCGGCTGGACCAGATCATCAACATGAAGCACGAGCTGGTTCTGCTCGCCGGCAAGGTCGATTGGGACTGGATCGACGGCGAGATCGCTCCGCTCTACAGCGAGAACGGCCGGCCCGGGATCGAGACCCGCTTCATGATCGGGCTTTTGCTGCTCAAGCACATTTACGGGCTGTCCGACGAGGGGGCGTGCGAGCGCTGGGTCCACGATCCGTATTTCCAGTTCTTCACCGGCGAAGAGTTCTTCCAGCACACCTTCCCGCACGAGCGCTCGGACCTGAGCCATTGGCGCAAGCGGCTCGGCGACAAGCTGGAGCTGCTGCTGGCCGAGAGCCTGCGGGTGGCGCACGCGGCCGGCGCGTTACGCGGCCAGGACCTCAAGCGCGTCACGGTCGACACCACGGTGCAACCGAAGGCCATCACCTTTCCGACTGATGCCAAGCTCTTGCATGCGGCCATCAGGGGTCTCAACCGCCTGGCGAGACAGCACGGCGTCAGGCTGCGGCAATCCTATTCTCGCGTGGCCAAGGCAGCCGCGATGATGGCGGGTCGCTACGCTCATGCCAAACAATTCGGGCGGCATCAGCGGCAGTTGCGTATCCTGCGCAGCCGGCTGGGCCGGATCATCCGCGACATCCGCCGCAAGATCGAGGACGAGCCAGCACTGGAGGAGGCGTTCGTACTCCCGCTTGGCCGAGCCAGCCAGATCCGCTCGCAACAGCAGCGCCAGCGTGGCTGGAAGCTTTATTCTTTTCATGCCCCGGAGGTGGAGTGCATCGGCAAGGGCAAGGCCACTGCACCTTACGAGTTCGGCGTGAAGGCCTCGATCGTCACCAACAACCGCCAGGCCCCTGGCGGCCTGTTCGTGCTGCACGCCAGCGCGATGCCCGACAACCCGTACGACGGTCATACCTTGCGCGGTGTCATCGACCGCACCGAGACACTCACTGGCTGTCCGATCGAGCGGGCCTATGTCGACAAGGGGTACCGCGGCCGTGACGCTCAAAATCCACGTTGCGTCTTCATCTCCGGCCAGAAACGCGGCGTCTTCGGCGTCATCAAGCGCGAGCTGCGCCGCCGCTCCGCCATCGAGCCCATCATCGGACACATGAAAGCAGAAGGTCATCTCGGCCGCTGTTACCTCAAAGGCCGTGCCGGCGATGCCGCCAACGTCATCCTCTCAGCCGTTGGCCACAACTTGCGCCACATCCTCGCCTGGCTCAGGGAGTTCTTGCGCCTGTTCCTATGGCGAACGCTCGCCTGTCCCGCAAAGCTCAATCCGGCTTCTTAACGAACGACTAAGTCGGAAGCGGTAAACGTCAAGACGAAGCAAGCCACGCCGCGTGCCGGTTGTCAGCTGCGAGCGATCAAGACCTAGGCTGCAATCTGCACCGGGAGTGCGGAATAGCCGTGCACGAAGTTTGAAGCAATTCGCTCAGGTTCGCCGACAACCTTGATCTCCAGACGCGCATTCAAAATCTCTTCCCAGAGGACTTTCAACTGCAGTTGCGCAAGATGTCGGCCAACGCACCGATGGATGCCGAATCCAAACGAGAGATGCTGCCGTACGTTCTTACGGTCGATGAGGAAGCTGTCGGCGTTATCGATCACCTCTTCGTCCCGGTTGCCAGAGATGTACCACATGACGACCTTGTCGCCTTTCCTAATTTGTTTCCCACCCACCACGCAATCTGCCGCAGCGTTGCGGCGCATGTGTACGATCGGCGTCTGGTATCGAATAATCTCGGACACGGCGCTCGACATCAGCCCCGGATTGTCGTGTAGTTTTCGCAGCTCACAGGGGTTCTGATTCATGAACAGAACGCCGCCGGTAATCGAGTTGCGGGTCGTGTCATTGCCTCCCACGATCAGCAGAATCAGATTCCCGAGAAACTCATCCGGCTTCATATGGCGCGTGGCGGGCGAGTGCGCCATCAAGGAAATCAGGTCGAGGCGCGGCTCGAGATTAATGCGCTCGTTCCAAAGTCGGGCGAAATACTCCCGGCAGTCCGACAAGATTGCGCGGCACTTATCCCAGCTGTCGATCGCATGCCCTGCTCTCGGAGGTGTGACAGCTACGTCCGACCAATAGGTCAAAAGCCGCCGGTCGTCAAAAGGAAAGTCAAAGAGTGTGGCGAGCATCTGTGTCGTCAACTCGATGGAAACCATATCCACCCAATTGAAGGGATCATTGCGCGGCAAGCCCTGCAAAATTGCCCGGGCCCGAGAGCGGATCAGGCTTTCGAGCCTCGTCAGGTTTTCCGGTGCAACGATCGGACTTACGGTATTGCGCTGATCAGCATGTTTGGGGGGCCCCATCTTGATGAAACTCGGAGTCCAGTGCTCGTCAGGCACGTCGACGATCGTGACACCTTGCTCCGACGAGAATGTCTTGTGGTTTGTATCTACTGCTACAATATCGTGGTATTTCGTGACGGCCCAATACGGTCCATAGCGGCTATCTTGGCAGTAGTGAACCGGATCTTCCCTTCGCAAGCGCTCCAAGCACGCCCATATGGTATCATCTTGAAAGCGCTTGGCTTCGCTTACATCCAGATTGCCCAGCGGAATACTCGAGGCATCATCGACTCTAACGTGTGCCAATGGCGCTTTCAGATCGTCTCCGCAGATTTTGTTCACTCGAGAGCTTACGGGTCCACAGCTCGTGTCCATGGTTTCGGGTACCCTTACGGTTTGGCGGCGAACAGGTCGTCGCTTCACAGAGTATCCTAATGCGCAGCAGTTTCCAACTAACAAACCGGTTCAAGCGGTCCCGCTCCGCGGGTCCATTTCAACTGCCTAAAGTGTCAAAGTTCTGCTGCCTCCCGCGGCTTGACCCGCGCTTGCCAGGGATACTTACTTAGAGCGGGCAAAGTGAACGTGATCCTACCATTGGTACGAAGCCCGCTGAGCCGGGTTGATTATCGGCGCGCGGCAGCTTTCAGACAAAGGCCGACAACTTCACCTACACACCTGCTATAAGTGCTTGCAGCCTCCCATTTTTGGTTCGGCGCGGCAATTGCTTGGTTCGGGGCACCATCGCCGTTCACCACCCACATCCCAGTCGAGAGAGTAACATGCCATGCCGCAGAGACAGTTCGTCCGCCAGCGTATCCTGTCGGCTGGCCTTGCCGCGCTTCTTGCTATCGCGCCGACGATTGCAACGGCATGCACGCGTCTCGTCTATCTTGGTGCGAACAAGCGCGTGATCATGGCCAGATCGATGGACCGGAAGAGCGATCTGGAGACCAACTTGTGGATCTTCCCACGAGGGATGGCACGCAGCGGCGAGGTCGGGCCTAACTCGCTGAGGTGGACCTCGAAATACGGCAGGCGTAATCCCCTCAGCCTACGACATCTCCACCACTGGCGGGCTGAACGAGGCTGGCCTCGTTGCCAACGTGCTGCGGCTCGCGGAGTCGGAATATCCGAAGTACGACCCGAGCAGGCGGGGGCTCACGGCCTGGGCGCAATATGTGCTCGACAACTTCGCGACTGTTCAGGAGGCGGTGGCCGACTTTGAGAGAGAGCCGTCCATCATCGTCACCGACAACGTGCCGGACGAGAAGCGGCTTGCGAGCCTGCAACTTTCCATATCGGATGCGAGCGGCGACAGCGCCATCGTCGAATACATCAGAGGCAAGCAGGTCATCCATCACAACCGCAAGTACCAGGTGATGACCAACTCGCCGATCTTCGACAAGCAACTCGCGCTCAACGCCTATTGGGAACAGATCGGAGGCACTGTGTTCTTGCCCGGCACGAATCGTTCCTCCGATCGCTTCGCCCGCGCAGGCTTTTATGTCAATGCGATTCCCGAAGGACGAGAATCGCAACCACACGTTGGCGAGCGTCTTCAGCGTGATCCGCAATGTCTCGGTTACACGATTCCACGGACACATCTAAAAACAAGGCTGCACATTGATCGGTCTCACCGGATATGCCCGCTCGCGACGCGAGCCATACAGGTCCTCTCCGTCGGTTCACGAGAGTGCTCGCTCAGCCGTCATTTAAGTTCGATTTCCTGGCGCACATCTGGAATGTATCCGAGCTGCACCTCGAGAGCCGCCAGGGCCTGGCGAGCTCCCTCTAACCTTGCGGTCGCCTCATTCAAGACCTGCCGCGCCTCATTCAATCGAGCGACCGCTTTCGCACCGGCATCAAATAGCTTGCTCCGCATTGATGGAGGTCGATCCTCGAGAACTGCGCGCTCGAGCTCGGGCAGCATGTTCATGAGCACTCGATGTGCGAGCGCTTGCGCGGTTTCAGAGTTCTCGGCAGCGGCAAGAGCCTCTCGGTAAAAACGTACCGCCTCGATTGCTTTCTCTTCAAGATGGAGATCGTCGCTCAATGACTCATTCTCGCTACTTGCATCGTGAAAATAACGAGCCGTTTCGTCGGTCCTACAGACGCTGGCGGCCTGTGAGCTCGCGATCAACAGGCCATCCAGCTCACCGAGCTCAACCGCGCTAGTAAGGCTAACGCGCTAAGTCGCGGCCCCACAAAGGGCTACGTATCAGTGCTGCCAAACCGCTTCGATCCGTCAGGTTCATCGCGATGCTTGATCGACCTGCAACATCAACGAAGCCGGCCACCTCGCCCAGCTGCCTCACCCCGCGTTTCAAACAGATTACGCGGATCTCCATTTGAGAATTGACGCATTTGTACTCCTCGATGAACGGCTCTGAGGCCGTTCGCAAATTCCTGTGATAGTGCAACCTGACGCTACGTGCGCTTCAAGCCGTTTGTGCTTATGCTCAGGGCGATCCTGGACCGGATCACTGGCGTACCGATTAGGCTCAACAGAGCCCAATCGTGCGCTGGTTGATCTGAGGCCGGCAAACTGGACCATTTCTGGCTAGGGGTTTTCGCACCGATTCCCGGCTGTGGAGGCGTTCCGCGGCGAGTGGCAGGTCTCGATCCGCCGGACCTGCGCGTCGCTCGAGTTTGACAGATCGACCTCCCATTACAAATCGCGTCGCTCCGACCAGGCTGCCCTCGACATCGGATCAAGGAGATCTGTCATGCACGCGTTCGCTACGGCCACGCAGCCTCACACATCCAGCATATGCAGAACTTGATGCACCACGTCGTCACCGACATCACCGGCGCGACCGGCCTGCGTATCATACGGGCGATCCTTGCCGGCGAGCGCGATCCTGAGGCGCTGGCGTGCTTGCGCCATTACAGTTGCCACTCCAGCGCCGAGACGATCGCGAAGGCGCTCACCGGAAGCGGCGTGGCCGAGTGCCCATTATGCGGGGCGAGATCAAGCCGAGTCCATAGCCGATACGACAGACAGGCTGCGGATTTGCCCTGTGCAGGCAAGGAAATACGCCTCCGCGTGATCACGCGGAGGTTCGTTTGCGAGGTGCCTCATTGTCGGCGGCGAATTTTCGCTGAACGGTTCGGGGACGATGTTCTCCCGTCTCGGTCGCGCCGGACGGCACGGCTGGATTGCATCGTCCACCATCTGGGGCTGGTACTGGGCGGCAGACCAGCGGCGAGCTTCGCCAAACGACTGATGCTGCCGGTCAGCAACGATACGTTGCTTCGGGTTGTACGACGGCGGACGGCATTTCGAACTGATCCTCTGACCGTTGTCGGCATTGACGATTGGGCTTTTCGACGCAATCGCCGCTACGGAACGATTGTCTGCGATCTCGAGCGACGACGGATTGTGACATTGTTGCCAGATCGTGAGGTCGCGACAGTTCGAGCCTGGCTCGCCGATCATCCTGGGATCAAGATCGTGTCACGCGATCGCGGTGGCGGTTATGGTGAGGCGGTTGCCAAGGAGCTGCCGGACGCCATTCAGGTCGCCGATCGTTGGCACCTGATGGAGAACGCCAGCGCGGCCTTCCTCGACGCGGTGCGCAAGTCCATGCGCGCAATCCGCAGCGCGACCGGTATGCCGACAATCACCGCCGACCTGCTCACCTCGGCAGAAAAGCTGCGGTACGAGAACTATCTGCGGCGGGAGGATACAAATGCGGCAATCGCGAAGCTCGCCCGCGACGGCTTGTCGATCAAGCAGATTGTCCGCCGCCTGGGGCATAGTCGCAATCTCGTTCGACAGACGTTGCGTGGCGGGCGAGCCGACGTGTTCCGAACGCGGCAACGCTCGCTCGACGCTCTGTTCCTTGAGGGCCAGTGGAGCGGCGGCTGTCGCAATGGCGCTGAACTCTGGCGCCGCTTGCAGGCGCAAGGGTTCCGGGGATCCCTCCGCGCCGTTGGCGAGTGGGCAACACGCCGACGTCGGTCGGAAATGGCCAGCAAACAACAGCTGCAAAGGATTCCCTCGGCCAGAACTATTGCGCATCTCATGACCATCAATCGAAATTGCATGACCAAGGCCGATGCCGTAGTCATCGCCGCCATCGAGGCTGGTGTGCCATCCCTTATTGAGGCCCGCGCGCTCGTCGACCAGTTCCACGACATGATCCGAAAGAAGGATGAGGCCAAGCTCGACGTCTGGATCGCAAACGCAAAGAGAAGCCTCGTCTCATCCTTCGCCACGGGAGTCCTCAAGGACAGAGCTGCAGTGCGCGCTGCGATTATCCAACCTTGGTCAAACGGCCAGGTTGAAGCACAGATTACGAAACTCAAACTCGTCAAACGACAAATGTCTGGCCGCGCGAAAATCGACCTTCTCGAAGCACGATTGCTCGGGACTGCGTGATCCGCGACGCTGTCATCTAATATGCGTCAGACCCTTATTCCACGCCGAAACACAGTCCTTGGCGCCCTGCCGGTAGTACAGACGCGTCGCGGTCTTCTGGCTGCCTTCGATGGTGATATCGATGTCGGTCACTTCCGCGCTCATCTCCAGCCGCACGCCCTGCCTCGTCAACCAGGCAACGATCGGACGAACTATGGCATCGAACTGGTTGAATTGGGTTCGGTAGATCCCCGCCATGGTGTCAATGGTCGAGAACAGGTGCAGGAATCTCAAGCAGTAGCGCTTGAACTCGACCGCGCTGTGCCAAGGCGCGAAAGCGAAGGTTGTACACCAAATGAACCAGAAATTGCTCCGGAAGAAATGAGGGGCAAACCAATCCTGGATGGTTCGAGCGCCGAGGGCCGACTCAGGTGCCATGCAAAGGGCTAGCAGGTCGAGGCGATCTTTCTTGTTGAAACCCAGATCGGACACATCGACGATCTCGCCGCCGCAAACCAGACGCGCTTTGTCGTTCCAGAAAAACTCTTGATGGAAATCCATGAGTTCGGCCTTTGCCGATTTGGCAGGATCGCTGATTGAGGGAATGAAGGAGAGCAGGTCGAAGGTGCAGTTGAACTTTTCTTCGAACATGCGTCCGCCGCGCATGACGTAACCCTTGCTCGCGTCGCCATGTGCGTCGAGGCTGCCTCCGAACCGTTCCATCTCCTCGAACAGGACGATGTTTTCGCCCGATATCCCGCCCTCCTTGATGAGATACGCTGCTGACGCCAAGGCGGCGATGCCGGT
>NZ_AUEZ01000117.1 GCF_000426245.1 Bradyrhizobium sp. Ai1a-2
TTTGGGCCGAAAGCTGGCCCGCAGCAACCCGAATGAATGGAGCCGCTGCAGCCATTGCGCATCGCTGACATCGGTCTTGCGCCCCGGCACGTGCTTGGCATCGCGCGCGTTGACAAGAAACACAGTAAATCCCCGGGCATCGAGAAGCTCGAAAATCGGAATCCAGTAGACGCTGGTCGATTCCATGACGACGGTCTCGACGCCGCATTCAGTAAACCAGTCGACCAGCCGATGCAGATCGGCCGTGAAGGTACCGAAGCTGCGGACCGGCTCGGGTGCGCGATCTGCCGTCACGGCAGCCATGTGCATAGTCGCTCCGACGTCGATGGCAGCCGCGTTCGGGTGCACCATCGGCATCTTACCGTCGTTCCTCGACTTCGATCTTTTGGGGTTCATCTCCAATCCTCCTGCTGACGGCGGCGGAAGGGCTGGGCTGCGCTATTAGTCAGATTCCTAAACGGGATCGCCGGATGGCGTCACCACTCTCAAGTGCGCAACAACCCATGGACCAGGTTTTTTAACGGGGTCACGTGCCACCAAAATCGTATCGGCCGCTCCCTTCCCGTCGGCAATCTAGCGCCGGCCGTTTCTATCCCACAGGGGGCGCGCAGCGCCGCGCATAGTTTTTTAGAGGGCGCGCTCACCAAGGCGGGATTGCTGAGCGCAAAGCGATGATCGACCGTGAGCACGATCTGTCGATCAGCAAGCAGGCGGAAGTTTTGAAGATCAGCCGCGGCAGCGTCTACTACCTGCCGCGACCGGTGTCGTCCGCCGACCTCGCGCTGATGCGACGGCTTGACCGGCTGCATCTGGAGTTCCCTTTCGCCGGTTCGCGTATGTTGAGAGGTCTGCTGGCTGCCGAGGGGTGCAAGATCGGCCGCCGGCATGTCAAGACGCTGATGCGGCGGATGGGGATAGAGGCGCTGTACCGCCGCCCGCGCACCACCAAACCTGAGCCCGGGCACAAGATCTATCCATATCTGCTGCGCGGCATGGAGATCACACGCCCGAACCAGGTATGGGCAATGGATATCACCTACATCCCGATGGCGCGTGGCTTCGTGTACCTCGCGGTCGTACTGGACTGGGCGACCCGCCGGGTTTTGTCGTGGCGGCTGTCGATCACGATGGAGGCGGCATTCTGCGTCGCGACACTGGAGGACGCTTTGGCGCGTCACGGCAAGCCCGAGATCTTCAACACCGACCAGGGCTCGCAGTTCACCGGCACGGCCTTCACCGGCGCGCTCGCCAGCAACGGCATAGCGATCAGCATGGACGGCAAGGGCGCTTGGCGGGACAATGTGTTCGTCGAGCGGCTGTGGCGCAGCGTCAAATATGAGGAGGTCTACCTGCGCGCCTACGATACTGTGTCTGACGCCCGCACCTCGATCGGCCGATACCTCGACTTTTACAATGGCCGACGTCCACACTCGAGCCTTGACGGCAGCACACCGGATCAAGCCTACTTCAACCAGCCGCCAATCCGCATAGCGGCCTAACCCCGGCAGACGCTCCACTTATCGACGCGGAGATTCTGTTTAGACAACCGGGACCAGCTCAGATCATCGAACTGGTCCCTCCTGAAACCAGCGCAGATAAGGCATCGTCCAGCCCTTGTTGCGGGAGTTAGGTGCGTCCACTCTCGAGCATGAAGGCTCACCTGTTGGCGGTGGAACCGCAGGGTCTCAATGCCGCCACGCGGGCGCGGACGAGATCGCGCATCGCTTCGTGGACCTTCATTGGGAACCCGAGGCGCGGGCGCACGACAAAATCGGATGAAGACCAGCCGGGAAGAGCTTGAATTCAGTGGAGTCGCTCCGAAAAGCTGATCGTGTCAAATTAATGACAGAATCGCGATGCTCCTCCGACGAGCAAGGCTCGATCGCTTTGCTTGGAAGTTGAAGAGGAGGAACTCAGGTTGGATGGGCAGTTACAGGGGTTGATCGACGCGGTCGATCTGGCACGCGACGAGCGCTCCATTCGCAACGCGATCAAGAAGTTTGCTGTCTCATCCGGCTTCGATCGTTATGCCTACATCCATGTTCACGGCGACGATGCGGTTGTTTTCAGCGATTATCCTGCGGAGTGGTTGAGCCTCTATTTTGCAAAGCATTACACAACCATCGACCCTGTTGTGACGACCGCCAAGCGCAGCATGCGGATGTTCGCCTGGTCAGCGGAGGAACGCGAGCTGCGCAGGAGTTCGCGTGACATCAAGCAATTCTATTCGGAGGCAATTGACTTCGGCATCCGCTCCGGCGTTTCCGTTCCGATCAGGACGAGCTATGGCCGAACCGCGATGATCACGCTCGCATCAGATCGGCAGCGGGTCGAGGTCCCGGCATGGGATCCGATGCAGGCGGCATTGGCGCTCGCCTATATTCACGTTCGGCTCAGCCTGGCGTCTGGGTCGTCGTCCTTCAAGACGGGGACTGTGACGCTGTCGACGCAGGAGGCAACCTCGCTCAGCTGGTCGTCACACGGCAAGTCAATGAATGTGATCGCGGACTTGCTTGGGATCAGGCCACGAACGGTCCAATTCTATCTGGATAATGCGCGCGACAAGCTCGGTGCCAGCAATCTCCAGCAAGCCGTCCGTATCGCCATGGAGAAGAAGTTGATCTAATCTACTGCGACCGTGTCGGACGACCCTGCTCTTCGCGATCTACTATGAACGACGACACCCGGCCCGGAGCTCGCTTGCCATGACGATTAGCCGGCGGGAACTTTGGGAACGTAGCCGAGGCGATCGATCAGGCTGTTGAGGACAAGCTGACGCGCCCGATGCTCGGTCTCCGCATGTTCATTGGCTCGTTGGAGCTCTGCCCGACGTTCGGGACAAGAGGCAGTGTCAGCCTCTGCGGCTAGCCGCTGCAATCGGGCCGTCTCGGCGAGCGCGACGCTCGCACGGTATTCGCGAATGGCGTCGATGGTCAGGCGCTCGAGCTCAGGTTGTCGCATTCCTCCGAAGGCATGCTCAAGCTCGCAGTTGAGCCCGGGGTCGGGTGATCCATCATCATTGTTCGATGCCACAATTCTCACACAGATTTGGTCCGCGGTGCGCCCCCGCCGACGACAATCCCCTTGATCCCAAGCCGGGGGTTAGAAAACCGCGATTAGACGGCCCCTGTGACCTTTAGCACCGAGATGCCTGGACATGCGTCACAGGCCCCCGGCCGTTAGGTCGGTGCCGCCACGGCCGGCACCAACCGCTAATCGAGGGGTTTCTAAGCCCCAGGGCAGCGCGTACTGCCCCTGCGATTCCTTATAGAGTGAAGAGGCGCTGGGCGCTAGCCGAGGACAATGCGGCGAATTCAACCGAGTTGATGTGGTGGTCCGAGCGGCCAAGAGCTTGGTGACATGAAAAGTGCGCCGATGATTGGTAACGTCCAACACCCCTGTTGGATATCGAAAAAGAGACTGACCGGCGGGAGAGCGGCTCCGCAGAATCGAGAATCGGCCGGATCGCGGACCGCTTGCATCAAGGAGCCCATGGCCGGCAGCGTAGCGCTGCCGCCAGTGCCCTGGCCGCTTTCCAGCCGAGGTCGTGTAAAGACCTATTTCGGCTTGCTGACGCCAATGCCGGTCAGATCGATCCTGATGCCCGCCTTGTTTGGATCGCCCGGCTTGTTGTCTTGCCCGGTCCCATCGTCGGGACGGCTCTCAGGCTTCGTCGCGTCATTCCCATCCACGGGCTTGTCGCCAGTGTCCGCCCCTTGCGGGCTGGCAGGCTGCCGGGATCGGGCTCGTCGAACACAAATTTCCCGTCAAAGTACCCGGTCTTCCAGGCCTCGATCGCATCGCCGAACGCCTCGTCGACCGCCGCGCCATACCATTTCATGACGATGCGATAAACCTTGCCGAACAGCGCCGTACCCACCCTGATATTGGCGCAGGCGTCGACGAGATCGGGCTTGAGCTCGGCGACGTCGGTGACGCCGAGCCCGGCCGGATATTGGGTCACCCCGACGCGAACCATGGCCTGCCCAACGTAACGGCGGACGAGCTCCATGGCCTCATCCGCCGTCTTGGGCGGCGTCACGAGGATGACGCGGTTTCCGGTCCGGACCGTGACAGCGAGCGGATCGGGTGCCCCGACCGCGCGGATGAATTTCTCGACGATCGCAGGCTTCAGAGTAGCATCGGCGCATTGATGAATGGTGGCGGCATCGATCATGCGATCCCCCCTTCATGTGTTGAACGAGAGCACGAGCGGGAGGGCGAACAGGCGAGCCCAGGCTTGGGTGCTCACTCTTTGAATCGCGAGGACGTTGGTGCCGGCGGTCCACCAGTCGTTGCCAACAGCGACAAGCACGTCGGGCGAGTGGAGCATCGACTGCAGGACGGGCCAGACGAGCAGCTGCTCGTAGCAGATCAGTGGCGCGACGCGGCGGCGAGCGGACTCCACGAGTGGGTTAGCAAAGAAGCTGGCCCTGGCGCCTCCGCCCTGCCCCGTCCATGCGAGCCAGGGTTGCCACATCGAGACCGGCACCGGCATGCGCTCGCCATAGAGCCGGCGCGCGCGACTGGCGCTGACCTCCATCATGGCATTGTCGTAGCCTTCACGATCGACGATCGCCGCACCGGCGATCACCGTGATGTCGGAGCCGCGAAGGCCCTCCATCCAGAGGCCGCTCGTGGTCGGCGTCCACAGCCCGGCCGCACTCTCGGGAAGCACGACAACGCGCGCTCCGGCCGCGCCCGCTTCGCGCACGCGCTGGAGCAGCGCCTGGGATTGAGCGAGATCCGGAGCCCGCCCGAGCGCGCTGCCAAGCTTGGTATCGAGGCCAACCCATCCGCCTGGTTGCGACGGCACGATCCAGTGCGCGGCCGACCAGGCCCAGAAGCTGGCCGCGACCAGCGCCGCGACGAGCCATGCACCGGTCGTCATCGCGACCAGGATCGCCGCGGTCGCGCCCAGTCCCCACCATCCCCAACCGGGAAACAGAACCCCGGCCGCGGTGATCGGCTGTGCCCATCCGACGATCCCAAAGGGAGGCACGCTCATCAAGATGGTCGCGAGCGCAAAGCAAAGCACCCTCCCCCATCCCGGCCGGCTTTGCCACAGCACGGCGTGGACGAGGACGAAGATGGCCGCCGCGCCGATGCACAAGGCGATGCCGACGCCGAGATCAGTGCCGTAGAAATTGAAGACGCTTTGCGGCAGGGTGCGCGATGCCGCCAGGAAATAGGCCGCGCTCACCACCGCCGAGATCGACCGCGACGGCGCGAACGCCCACAGCGTCGGGAAGGCGCAGGCGAGCGGCAGGGCGAGCGCATGACCGCACCAGGCAGCAGCCCCGACTGCGGCCGCAGCGACGACCGTCGCTGCGGCGCGCCATACGCTAGGGACCGAAGGTGAACACGGGCCGGGCGAGGCCGAGAACGCCCGATGACGGGATCGGGCCGAAATAGCGGGAATCATATGAACCTGCAAAATCGGAGTGGAGATAGAGCTCGCCGGCGGGTATGACGCCGCCGGCAAAGGCTAAGAGAGGACGGCCGGCGGCATCGGCATGCCGGACATCGGAATTGGGAAGCGGACGGCCGTCGATCGAGACCTGTTCGGCGACATCGACCGGTTGGCCGCTGACGGCGGCGACAGTCTTGATGAGCGGGCTTAAGCCCCCGGCGCAAAGTCCGCGACGGATGTAACCGCGCGCGAATGCGCGTTCGAACTCGACGGTGTCGGGCGGACAGATGAAGATGAGATCGCCGACGGCGGCGGCCCGATCCAGCGGCTCGATCCGCCAGAGCCCCCGCGGGTAGCTCGGCGTCAGGTTGATGCGCAGTCCCGCGCACCAGCCGGCGCCTGCCACGGCGGCAATGACGCCGGCGCCAGCCGCCAGGATCACGAGAGGGAAACGCCGTATGATCATTTCAGGGTCTGTCCCTGGCTCTGGGCGAGATGCTGCGCCTCGGCCTGTTTGAGGGCCTGCGCGGTGCGCTCCTGGGCGGCAAGCTGCTGTGCTACGCGCATGGCTGGCCAGGCTTCTTTCAGCTGTTCGCGCCGCGCCGGATCCATGCCGACGGCCGCCTTCTCGAAGGTCTGCCCGTTGGGCTCCTTGGCGGCGCTCGACAGGAATGTGCGATCGCCAAAGCGCTCCGCGATAGCCTTGTTGAAACCATCAATCTCCGCTTTCACCATCCTATCCTCGAGCGCAAATTCGAGCGCGCTCGGCAGGTCATTGCGGTCAATGGCATCCCGTACCCGCTCGAGCACGCGACGTGCATCGCGCGACAAAGCGGGGATGTCGATTGCGACACGAAGCCGGATCGCGCGTTCCTCAGCCTCGTGCTTGTGCTCGGCCTCGGCGCGCAGACGTAAGTAGCGCTCGATGTCGCGCTTGAGCGCCGACACATTGGCCTCCGCGCGCTGACGTTCCTGCTTGTCGGCCTTGCCCGCCAGCAGGCCGGTTTTGCCGCGCAGCGCCCCGAAGGACTCCGGGTTCGTGCCAAGACGGGTGATCGTCGAGCTCGCGGCCGCGGGGTCTTTCAGCATGGCGTCAAAATTCGTCGCACGGAACGCGCGCTCGGGATCGACAAAGACGAGGCGGAAGCGGCTGGAGACATCCTCCCACTGCTTCTTGATGGCGGGGTCGGCAAGGATCCTGTCCTCGACGGTGTCGATGAGGGGTTTGGGAAATGTCGTGACGCCTGCGACCATGGGCTTCGCCTCCTTGTGTCCGGTGTTGATGATGGGTTTGCGGGCATCGACGAGGCCGAGTTTTGCGGCGAGCGCACGCAGCCGATGGCGGACGTCGACGAGGCGCTGCTTCTGGCGAACCGTCCAGCGCAGGCGGTCGTTCACGAGCGTGCGCGCCACCTTGACGATATACAATCCGCGATTCGCGGCAAAGCGCAGCGCATCGCGATAGAGAGCGCCGCGCTCATAATCGAGCGTGGTCTCCTTTGCCCGCCGCTGCGACAGGATCGGGATCAGACCACCGGCCTTCTGGAACGACCGATGGCCGTAGTAGAGCGCCACATCCTGGCGATGGCGGGTCAGCGCGACATAAGTCAGGTGCTTGTCCAGAGACAGCGTTGCCAGCACCTTGACCCGGTCGACGGTTGCGCCTTGCGCCTTATGCACGGTCGCCGCATAGCCGTGATCGATATTGCGATAGAAGCGCTGATCGACCTGGACGCGGCGGCGGTCCTCGCCCTCCCCGATCTCGGCGACGAGGCGCTTAGGCTCGGCTGCCACGACCTTGCCGATCATGCCGTTCTTGACGCCGAGTGAGCCCTCGTTCTTCAGGAAGACGATCTGGTCACCGGGCGCAAACCGGCGCTCGCCATCCTCTGTCCCGAAGGCATGTCCCTCTCCGACGAGACCGCGCCCGACGAGCTTGGCCCGCGCCATCTCGTTCAGCGCGCGGACGTCGCGGCGCAAATGCGCCAGGATCAAGGTCGACTTGGATGGATCGTAGTCGCGGTTCCAATCGGCGATGAGGTTGTCGATCGCCTGCGCCTTCAAGTCCGCGCCTAACAGGCATCCATGATCGCGATAGGCGGACAGGGCCTCTCCCGTCCGGCCACGGGCAAGATCGAGCGAGGCCTCGCGCATCCATTGCTGGCGCTGGCGATAGATCGTCTCGAGTTCGGCATAGCCGATGCGTTCGGCGATCGCGCGAAACGCCGCCCCCGCTTCGATCGGCTGGAGCTGCTCGGGATCGCCGATCAGGACGAGCTTCGCGCCCGCCTTTGAGGCTGTTTCGACGAACAGCGCCATCTGCCGCGAGGCGACCATGCCGGCCTCGTCCAGGACAAAAATCATTCTATCGTCGAGTCGGTCGCGGCCGCTCTTCCATCGCAATTCCCAGGAGGCGAGTGTGCGGGATTCGATGCCCGCCTCCTTCTCCAATCCCTCGGCCGCCTTGCCCGCCAAGGCGCCGCCAACCACGCGGTAACCTGCGGCCTCCCACACCTCGCGCGCCGCCCGCATCATCGTGGTCTTGCCGGCGCCGGCACGGCCGACAACCGCCGCGATCCTCATCCCGGACGCCAAGTGCTCGATGGCGGAGCGCTGCTCGGCCGAGAGGTTGGCGTGCCGCGCGGACACGGCCGCAATGACCGGAGCCTTTACCGCGAAAGCGGTACCGCCCGAAAGGTGGACGGCGCGCCGCGCCATCTCCGCTTCGAGGCGGATCAGCTCGCCCGTCGTGTATTTCGCCGGCGCCCGCGCGCCCGTTGCGAAATCGACCGACTCTCTTTCCAGTCGGAGCGCATCGGGGCTTTGCAGCACCCGCGCCATCAACTGCTGGAAGATTCCGGCATCGTCGACATAGCGATGCAGGAGCTTGCCGACATCGCGCTCATCGAACACGCTCTTCTCCCGGGAAATCATGTCGAGCACGATCTCCGGGCGACGCTGGATCCGCCTCAACGTCTCTTTCCGGTTCTCGTCGAAGACGCGCAGCCGGTCGAGCTCGGGATCGCGCCCCTCGCGCTCCGCCCGGCGCTGGATGGCCTTGGCCGCGACGCCGATATGAGTGGTCGGCACGACGTCGATGCCGCGCTCGGCGTAGGACCGCCCATCGACCCGAATCTCGTGGCCATTCAGGGCGAGATGCTGGTTCTGCAGGTCGAGCCAACCGTTGCGTTGCTCGAGGAACTCCTGTTTCTCGCCGGCCCAAAGCCGGTAGGCGATCTTGCCGGATTTCATGCGCAGCGGCTGGCCGTCTTCTCCGACGACCGCGACCCGCTTTGGCCCGAATCCGCCCTCGGTGAGAGGCCGCAGCGTCGTCATCAGGTGGACATGCGGATTGCCCGGCTCGTCGTGATAGACCCAGTCCGCGACCTGCCCACGCGACAGCACCTGCTCGATCACGAACTGGCGCATCAGCGCGATGTTCTGTTCGCTCGAGAGCTCGACCGGCAGCGCGATGATGAACTCCTTGGCGAACTGCGCATCCGCCCGCTTCTCGAAGGCTTCGACCCTGTTCCAGAATGCTTCCGAGGCACCCGCAATGGTGCGATCGGCGATCATGGTCCGGAGCCAGGCAGGCGCGTTGGCCGGCAGGAGGAATTCCTCGTGGATCATCCCGCGCTTGCCCGAATAGTCGACGGTACGGCCCTCGGCCTCGAACTCCATCTTTGCGCAATGCCGGTAGGCGGCGGCCAGGACGGCGCTGCGGCCATCGCCGCGTCCGATGAGCTGGGGCGTGAAATGGGTGATGGCCACGGCTGGAGCGATCCTGACAAGAACGAACATGCTGTTCGTCGGGATCGGCCTGCCCATGCACGGCGGGAAGCAGGACGTCGCCTCAAGCGACGTATTACTGCGCCCTTGGAAGCCGCTCCTTCGGAACGGCGGGATGATCTTCCAAAGCGTCGGCTTCGCCGACCCCGTTAATTACCCGGGTCGCGCTTCGCGCTCACCCCGGCTTTCCTGCTGAGCGCTTCGCGCAAAACTGAAAGGAAAGGTCTTCCGGAATGAAAAAGCCCTCGCGGCAGATCAGGGACGAAATCGCTCGGCTCCAGGAGCAGCTGAAGCAGGCTGAAACACGGGAAGCCGAGCGCATCGAGCGCATCGCGCTCAAGGCCGGAATGGGAGAAATCGAGATCGACGAGGACGCGCTACTGTCGGCTTTCGAGGAGGTCGCCGGCCGGTTTCGCAAAGGCAGGAGCCGACCCGCTAAGGCGACCACGGCCATCCCGCCTGTCGCGCCTGCGGGCCTGTCCGAAAGCGGCTGGGCGATCGCCTCGCCCTCGCTTGATTACCATCATTGTAAGGTCTGCTTTTGGACGGTCCACTCGAGGCGTTGAACGACCGACGTGTGTGCCGAGCCGGCGGTGGGGTTGGGCCGCTCCTTCATTTCCGCCGGAAGCGCCCCGACAACGCTATGGGACCGAGGAGAAAGCGGTCGTAACGCAGCGCGCTGCAGAGTGGTTGCGGGGGCAAGATTTGAACTTGCGACCTTCAGGTTATGAGCCTGACGAACTAACGCCGCCCAAGTCCTCCCCGCATAGTAGGAAGACGCTAACCGCAGTTTAAGCGCAATTGGTTGACTACCCTTCCGGAACGTCAATGGACATCCCTCGCATCGAAGCGTCGATCGACCAAGTCTGGGAATCAAGGGATTACGCTGGATCTGGTCGGGGAGGGACCGGAACCCCCTACCCCAGCATTATCATTCCCCCACTCGCCTATCGGGTCGGCTCGTCGCCTCGTGTTTTGTCGTGCCCCACTGCATCAACGTCCTGCTTCGCGTCTCGACGGCGGCTAGCGGCCAGCTCCGAAAGCTCGTTCTTCAGTGCATATCGTCGGGTTTCGAGAGCAGGCATGTCGTCGACGAATTGGCGAACTTGGCGAGCCAACTCGTGATCTGCCGCCACTCCAGAGCGATCTAGCTCGGCGGCATACTCGAGATATCGCCGCCTAATCGCGTCCTGACGTGACCTAATCTGTTCGTCCCAAGGATGTTTGGCAGTCTGGCCGCCCCTCGCCTCCGAAAGGACCTCCTTACGCGCGAGCCGATCGACATCGGGCGTGATCTTTCGCCTGCGCATAGCGAGCACGGCCCCCCGATCGGCCTTTCGAACCCGTCCGCGGCTTCGCCGCGGCGTTGCCTCCGCCGCGATACCGCGAAGCCGGAGTTCGCCAGCAAACCGCTCCCGCCAGACCTGAAGATCCGCCTTGCGGGGGTTAAGGCGCCTGCCGTCATGGCCGAGGGATCGGACCGTCAAGTGCACGTGGGGATGCTTATCATCGAGGTGCTGGACAAAGACGTAGTCGTGATTGTCCCCGAACGTCTCGATGGCAAACGCCCGGACCGACTCCTTGACGGCGGCGGCATCGGTACCAGCCGGCATCGACAGAATAATGTTGATCGAAAGCGAACCATCGCGGCGGCGCTTGTCGTCGAGACCGACATCATCCTCCCAGCGTTGCTGCAGGTCTTTCAATCCAGAACGCCCCGTCAGAGCCGCGCCCTGCTCCGTTTCCGCATCGAGCTCACCGTTTCGCGTGATGTAGGCAAGGTGCGACTTGAGATGCGCCACACCCTTGGTGCGACCGGTGATCTTGACCATCACCTCTGGTGCTCGGCGCACGATGCGCTCGAGCTTTGCACGCATCGCCGGCGTAAGGCGGCCTGGAGCGGTCGGATCCGGGATATCCCACTCGGCCCGCCTTGGGCGCCGATTGGGCGTTTCCCAGACGTACGAGATCGGCGGAAGATCGGAGGCCAAGTCGTTCGACCGCGGCGAATAGCGCCGACTCATCTTCGTCCATCCCAATAATCCGCGTTGCCCTGCAACGCATTACGTAGTTGCGCGAGCTCGTTCTCAATGACCAATTTGGCCTCTTGAATGGCGGACAGATCGGGCTCAACCGCCCTGGCCTGCAGCACACTGGCGTTTGCGGCGCGTGCGATCTGGTTGATGTTGCCGCCGATCCGATTGAGCTCGCGAACGATCGCGCGAAGCGCCTCATGCTCGCTCGGGGAATGCTGCACCGGCGATCCCAATCGCGAGCGCACCAGGGCGACGATCCAGCCAGTTCGCGTCATCCCACGCTGATGCGAGACCTCCGCAAGTTGCCGCATCTCGCCCTCGCGAAATCGCACCGTCACCTTCTCCGGTCGTCCGACAGGCACCGCCAAGATGCGCGGCGATGGTGCAGCTAGTGCCTCAGCAATGAGGCGCCGCAGCAAGGCGGATTTGCCGCCTTGGGTAGCTGCGAGAGCCGAGAACTCCGCCGCGACTTCGTCGGAGACACGAAGCGAGATCAGAGCCATGCACTCGAATCCCAATCGCGATGTAATACATCGCTGGCGCGAAGCCTATCCTGCACTAGAAAGTGCGAAACCTTCCATCCCCTCCATGTTGGTTCAAACCAACGGGCTCGGCATTCAAATCTCGGGAGTTGCTGCAGGCGAGATGCAGCCCAGGTGACGATCGATGCGGAGAATTCCTCTGGGAATGACGCAGCCGTCACCCCCAGTGCTTCTACTCCAGGGACGCCAAGCGCGCAGATCGGCAACGTTGGCACCGAATATGTGGACCGCGGCTTTCCAGCAGCCTCCGGCCTCTCTACAGCGCTGTGGGGGGTGCGTTCGGCCTCCGGCTGCTGCGCTAACGCGCCATCCTTCGGATGGGAAATCCGCTCCGCCGGCGCACCAACTGTAGCAGTGTTTCTGAGGAGGCTGTCTAACACCAGCTTCATGCGAAAAGGATCTCTTCGATCGTGATGGTCGATGCTGCAACCTCTTCCGCTTCTTCTGCGCCATCGACCAAAAGCACTGCATGTCGTGAGCCGCGAGTCGATCGACGAGAAGACAGCCCGTGCGATCTTGGTGACGCACTCTGATCGTCAGCGACGGACTCATTCGCTCGGTCCGATCGACCGAAGAGCTGGGGGATTTTTCCGCGGTCCCCGTTACACGGTCTCTCTCTGTGGGTCGCAAACCACTTGCGGTGCGGCCGAGCTTCGTGGTGGTTGAGCTCCAGATGACCCTTTGCCATCAGCAGGAGAACCACGGACTTCCGTGCGAACTTTGCGTGCCAGTTGACGGGCGTGTGCGTCGGTGAAGCTCTCCTGTGCCGCACACAAAGTCTCGATGGCGTTGGGCTGCTCACGCCAAGCCTGGTAGAGTTCATACACAGCACGGATTGACGAGCCGGCACGCTTCGACCGGAGGAACTCCGGCATACTCTGGACCGACGCGTAGCGAGACACCCAATCCTTGGGCTTGCCTAGCTTGCGCGAGATGTCGGCCTGGCTATCGCCCCGCTCCAAACGGTCCGCGATGAATGCCGCAATTTCCGGGGCATTGAGGTCATCGCGCTGGATATTCTCGATCATCTGAGCATAACGATCCGCAGAACCACCGGCATGAATGAAAGCCGGGATTTCACGGAAGCCGGCGCGCCTAGCAGCTCGGTACCGCCGAGCGCCCATCACGATGATGTACCGGCCTTTCTCGGTCGCCTGCCGCAGCACGATCGGTTGCAGCACTCCATGCTGAAGGACCGATTCCGCAAGCTCCTCGAGCTTCTGTTCGTCGAAGCTGCGACGGGGTTGGTCCAGATCTTCGTCAATACGGTCGATGGAGATGCAAGTCGGTTGCCCGATTGTGGCGACACCTTCTTCCGCGGCGTCAATGAGCACCTTAAAGCTGAGATCAAGCGCCATGTGCTGTCTCGTCCATCTGCGCGACGACCTTGGCGAGTACATTGCGGATTTCCCGACCGGCCTCCTGCGCGGAGCGCCGCTTCAATTTCCAGACCGGCAGGCGTTCCGCGACGGCCTCAGCGTAGCCGTCCCTTGCAACAATCTGGCCCGGGAACACATATTTGCCAGCCTCGCGCAAGAGCTGCTCAAGGTGCGTCCTTTGACGGGGCGACTTGGTGTTGAAGTTCGAGGGCAGCAACCCGAGGAACTTCGTATCCTGGCGGCCATAACGCCTCTGCACGCCGATCACGGTTTGCATCAGACCTTTGACGCCCTTGATCGAATAGTCCTCCAGATAGATTTGGGCGAGCACATGCGACGCTGCAACCAAACAGCCGACACTGCGCAATCCAAGTGATGGCGGCGTATCGATGACGCAGGCATCGAAATGCTCCGATGCGATAGCGAGGTTCTCTTGCAGAGTCGTTATGGCGGCCGCATTGCTGCGATCGAGATCAGTCAGCGAGCTATCGGCCGGCGCGAGCGTTAGGCCTTCGTCTTCCCGAGGTGCGACCCGGATCCCCGGCTTGAACAGATCCGCGGCTAACGTTGAACCGGCATAGTGCCTCAGCGTGTCCGACGCATTGCTCTGCGCATCAACGTCGATCACGAGAACGCGGAGATTCGCTTCCGCCATGAACCAAGCCAAATGCACAGCAAGAGTCGTCTTGCCGACCCCGCCCTTTTGATTGTTGATGACAATGGTCTTCATCTCAAAATCCGGAATGGGTCTAGCGGCGTTGGGGTCATATCCTCGTCCATCGTGTCGTGGGGGATGTTGGTTTGAACCAACAGCGATTGCGAATCCGATCGTGGGGACGATCCCGAAATTCGTCCGGCGAATCCCCTGCCAGAAGAGTCAGGTCCGTCCGTAGCCATCGGGAGGAGCAAATTCCGGGACGCGAGACTGGGATCGTGCTCGTTGCTGGACCACTGCGACGCCGTCGCGAGAGGATCGTCCCGCGAATGCGCGGAGACCACTTGTGGGCTCCGGGAGCGTCGCCTCGGCGGCGCGAGTAGAGCTGTCCCCGGAGGGGCTCGCCCAAACGATCCATGCTTTAAGAGTTGGACACGCTGAATACGAATTCCTTTATGCGACGGCTATCTGCATCGATGGGAATTCTGCCTGTTGCGAGAAAGATTCGTGTCGCCGGTCTCAAGCCCGCCCGCCGTGACGACAAAGTGCCGACATTGCCAAATACTGGCCGCAGGAAGCTTGAATCAGGGGCCTATCTCTCACCGCCTGCTGACGCGACAAAGACCGGTGCAATTGCAGGCTAAGCAGTGTGACGCGCGTGCTACCCGTTGGCGAAGTCCCGTTGAGGACGGCTTGCTTGGCGATGGGACGCTCGCGACATCCCCTGGTGCGATCGACGTATCAATAAAATGAATCGATCCACCTCAAGTCGATTCATAAAACTCATTGGACGGCGCTTGCGAAGGAAGCGAGAATCCGTCCATGCCGAAACCGCAACCAGAACCGCTTCATCTGCACCGCATCGATGCCGCGCGCAATATGCGGCAGTTTTATGCGCTGTCCATGCAGCCGACCTTGTTCGGAGAAATGTCGCTGATCCGCAATTGGGGCCGGATCGGCACGAATGGCCAGACCATGGTGCAGACCTTCGACGGCAGTGCGGAGGCGGTCGAAGCGTTCGGACGGCTGGAGCGTGCCAAGCGGAGGCGCGGTTACGCTGCAGCGGACGAAAAACTATCATAGTCTGGCAATTTTTCGCGGATTACGGCATCTGACTGCGATGCCGGCCCTGTCTGTTCCGCTGCCTTGATGTCAGGCCGAGCAAAATCGAACCAAGACGGAGCTCGTCCCCATGACAACTGCCAATGAGATCGCCGAAAAGATTGCAGCCGAGAATGACCTGACAAAGGCTCAGGCGAAAACCATCGTCGATAGCGTGTTCAAGGCGATCGCTGATGCGGCCGTAAGCGGAGCCGAGACGAGCCTTCCCGGGTTCGGCAAGTTCAAGGTCAAGGATAGCCCCGCTCGTGAGGGCCGCAATCCGTCGACCGGCGCAACGATTGCGATCGCAGCTTCGAAAAAGCTGACGTTTACGCCGAGCTATGGCCGAAACTGGGTGATGACGGGTTGAGAGAGGCGGCGTATCGAGGCGGGTGTCGAGCCTGCCAGAACCTCAAGGAGAGCGATACGCCATGAACGAGACTAC
>NZ_AUEZ01000118.1 GCF_000426245.1 Bradyrhizobium sp. Ai1a-2
GGGATCATCGTCGTAAATCTCGCCGAACCGCTCCTCCAGGAAGCCCCAATTTACCGTCCGAGCGAGCGTAACCAGCGGATGCTTCATGTCGATGATCTGATCGAGCCGGGAGCGGAACAGATCCTGCTCTCCCGTCTCGCTCCGTTCCCGCGGTCGCATCTCATCCCCTCGCCAAAGCAGTCAATGCCGAGTGAATCACAAATCAAGTTCGCAAGGAATCCCGCTCTACACGCTCGTTTCCCGGCAAATCCGATCGCCGCAAAACGCCGCTTCTGGATTCCAAATCAATGGCTTGGGATTTCTTCACGGTCGACGAAATGACGGTCCGCAGCGTGCCGATATTGACTATGGAGCCGTAATTGCGCGCCAGATTGGCCGTCAGCCGCCGCAACAGGCCGTCATTGATCGGTGGCGGCACCTCTGCAACGACCGCGGTAATGTTGGAGAAGGTGACGGAGCGAGGCGTGTCGGAGGACGGCTGATCCACCGCACCAACCGGCAGCAGCTCGGCGATGGGCCCATTGGAACAGGTCAATCGAAAGCGAAGCGACCTCGATCGGAGGATGTTGGGTGATGTCGAGCCGATCAACGAAACTCACATAGTGATCGATGCCCCGGCCGACCACCGCGGGGCGAATGCGCGCGCCGGGTTGCGACCGTCGCCGGGCAGATCGTGGCGCAACAGTCCGAATGGCTCGAACTCGATGCGTTCCGGATGTCCTCGCACGTGGCCGGTCACGCGGTCGACAGAACGGATGCTGAAGTTCGGTCCCCCGGAGGAAAGCACACGGTATGCGGTCTGCTTCCGCTCCAGGCGGATCGGCGACGCCTCGTGACTGAAGACATTGATGGCTGGCGTGCAATTCAAGCGAATCTGATCCTTGCTAACGCGCAATTGCGTGGGGAACGAACGCTGAAACTCGATACTGAGCTTGCACTCGCTTTCTGTATGGACCCTGGCCGGCTCAAGACCGGACAATTCGACGTAGAGGAATTTCGAGGGATAACTCAGATATTCTTGAATGATCCGGAATCCTGAGAACCCGTTCGGTGGCCAAGGCAAAACCACCTCGTCCTCGCCAAAACCGACTGGCGCGATCTGTGTTGGTCCAATGGCGGCAACGACCTGTTGTTCCCCTACGGTGATCGTCGCTGCCGTGACGTGACGGCACAGCCAGGTCAATAGACAGCGACCAACTTGCGGCTCTCGCTCCGTCGAAAAGAAGAGCCGAAGCCGGCCTTTCCGAAGGCAAGACAGGTTTTGCCGACCGGTTGCCTTGATAGCCAGGGTGAGGCGAGCTAAACTCGTCGGGTTCTCGAGCTCAACGTCATTGATCTCCAGCGTCAGCACGTCAATTGGATAGCAGGTGACAAACGCGCAACTGGTTCCCTCAATCGGACGCGAGCGGATGCTTGTGCCAGCAGGAACGTTCACGCTCACGGCGCTCGCCGATGGCTTCACGGCAAACGCCAGCGTCGTGATGGGCGGCAGGGGTTGGAGATATTGTGGCCATACCATTCGTAACAGGTCATGGACAAGTTCTGGGAATTCGTCGTCGAGCTTCTGACGTAGCCACGCCACGAGGAAGGCGAAGCCTTCCAAGAGCCGCTCTACATCCGGATCGGTCGCATCACGCCCGAGAAAGGGAGCGAGCTCGGGACTAGTCTGAGCGAAGTCGCGGCCAAGCTCGCGCAAGCAGGACAGTTCATCTTCGTAATACGGGTTGATGGCCACTGCTTCAGCCTCTCAAGAGGACGCGCCTGTCGTCGCTCAAGATCGTATCGAACGAGACGTGCTCGACCTGGTCGTTGTCGTTCACCATTGCGGTTACGTGGAACGTCAGCTGTAACGGCTTGTCGGGATCGGCATGAAAGCGGATCGAAACATTCCTCAATCGAGGTTCGAACGCCTCGATCTCCTGCTTGAGCATGCGAGCGACCGCGCGAACCGCGTCAACTCCCTGGCCGATCGCGTCGTTTAGATCTGGCAAGCCGTAGTCGGGTCGCGTCTCGCAGCAGCCCTGGCGCGAGTTCAAGATCCGACGCAGATTTTCCAGAATACTCGCTTGGAGGCGGTCGATCGAAAAGCGATTCTGCGATGCGACTATGGTCCCTGTCGCTTCCTCCAAGCGCTCAATAAGACAGCGGTCTAACATCGACTGTCGCCCCCTTTATTGCTTGTCGAGTCTGCCCTTTAGCGTCAAAGCAAAATCCGCGCCCATGTACTTCAGGTGCGGGACGACGGATATGCCGACGCGATACCAGCCCGGTTCACCTTCGACGTCTTCGACGGCGATCTCCGCCTTGCGTAAGGGGCGGCGCGAGCGGACCGCTGCCGACGGATTTTCCTGATCTGCGACATACTGGCGGATCCAGTTGTTGAGCTCGCTCTGCAGCTCTTCCCTGCTCTTCCACGAGCCGATGTTTTCGCGCTGCAGCACCTTGATATAGTGTGCAAACCGATTGATGATGAACATGTAAGGCAGTTGGGTGCCAAGCTTGTAGTTGAGCTCGGCTGCCTTTCCTTCCTGGGTGTTGCCGAAATACTTCGGCTTCTGCACGGAATTCGCCGAGAAGAAAGCTGCGTTGTCCGAGCCCTTGCGCATGGTCAAGGCGATGAAGCCCTGTTCGGCGAGCTCGAACTCGCGCCGGTCCGAGATGAGGACCTCCGTAGGTACTTTACTCTGCAACTGCCCCATCGACTCGTAGGTGTGCAGATTGAGATCCTCTATCGCCCCACCTGACTGTGGGCCGATGATGTTTGGGCACCACCGGTACTTGGCGAAGCTTTCGGTCAGGCGGGTAGCGAAAGCAAAGGCGCCGTTACCCCAGAGATAGTTGTTGGTCTTGCCATGCGAAGCTTCCTGATAGTTGAAACTCTTCACTGAAACCGTTTCGGGTCCATAGGGCAAGCGCAGCAGGAAACGCGGTAGCGTTAAACCGAAATAGCGAGCGTCCTCGCTTTCGCGGAACGAATTCCACTTGGCATATTTCGGCCCCTCGAAAATCGATTGCAGGTCCTTGAGATTGGCGATCTCCTCATGTCTTTCGACGCCGAACATCTCAGGCCCGGCTGAGGCGATGACTGGCGAATGCGACATGGCGCCCACCGCGCTCATGTACCGCATAAGCTTAACGTCTTGGCTCCAACTGCCAAATTCATAGGCCGATATCATGGCTGCGACGGGCTGGCCGCCAAACTGGCCAAACTCGGCTGTGTAGACGAGCTTATACAGACCGGACTTGACGATCTCCGGGCTGTCTTCGAAATCCGTGAGCAGCTCATTTTTGCTGACGCTGAGAAGTTCCACCTTAATGTTCTGACGGAAATCGGTTCGGTCGACCAAAAACTTGAGTCCGCGCCACGCCGCCTCAAGCTTTTGGAACTCGTCGGTATGCAGCACGGCGTCGAGCTGAGCCGAGATCTTGCGATCGATCTCCGCGATCATCTGATCGATGAGCGCATTGTTGACCTTCCCATCGGCCCGCCCCGGTTTGATGAGCTCGGCAAGGAAAGCCGCAACACCCCGACGGGCGAGGTCGTATCCCTCGTCGCGTGGTGTGATTTTGGTTTCGACGAGAACCTGATCAAGCAGCGAGAGGTCAGTGGTCGTAGTGGTGACTTCGGCGGTTTGCTGCGCGCTTGCATCGGCCATAGCACCCTCGCTCATGCCACTTACTCCGGCTTGCCGGTAAGCTCGCCAAGTAGCCGCGGCCTAGCGCCGTCGTCTTCGAGCAAGTTCTGGATGGCTTTACGGAAGTTCGGCACATTGCCAAGCGGGCTCTTCAGAGCGATCAGCGCTGCGCGTAATTCAGTCAACGCTCGAACTTCTGAAATTTGTTGCGCGACACGCTCTGGCTCGAAATCCTTCAGGCTTTCAAACTTCAGCGTTATTGACAGCTTGCCGGCCTCAGGCGATTCGTTGAGCTTGTTCTCAGCCAAGATGTCAAGGCTCAGTTCCTTACCTTTGACGATCTCGTTGAAGTTGTCCTTGTTGATATCGACGAGTTCTCGGTCCTCAATGGGACAATCATCGCCCCGTCCGGTGAAGTCGCCCAAAACCATCAACTTGAGCGGCAACTCGACATCCTCCTTGAGGTTGCCGGTTGCCGGCTTGAAGCGGATATTAACGCGCTCCTTCGGAGCGACCGAGCTTTCCTGTGCCATACCAGCTCCCGTTAGCCCTTTGGCTTTGACGAACTCAGCCGCGACCCAGGCGGCTCGCCCGTGCGATGTCGATCCGTGCTGCTCGAATTCGGAGTTGCTCCAGCGCTAGGCGACGGCGAGGCTCGTCGATCATCTGTTGCGACTCAGAATGGGTCATTGCGCGGAAGCGCAGTTCAGCAGCCTCAAGCGCAAGCGCGGGCTCCCAACTTTCCAGGTCGCGCTTAGCGACAACCCCTTCAATGTGCTCGAGCAGCGGGACGGCGGTTGTGACGAATCCGGTCTCGACACAGAAACGTGCTTGCGCAAGCTGGCAGACGAAACGCGCACGTTCGCCGGTCGCGTCATCCAGCGCACGCGACAGCCTGTCCAGCGCCGCCTGCGGCTGCCCGCCGCCAATGAGCTTGTATGCGTCAGCGACCGCTTCCTCCGCGAGATCAGAGCTCGTCGTCGCGTCTATCACCACGGCGGCCCAGGCACGCGTTTCGTCATCTGCAAATGGCCTCCCGTTGTTGAAATAAAACTCCAATATCCGCGGATAGCGTGTAACCAGCATGGTCACCGCTCCGCGTGCCACCATGGCCGTCGTCTCAAATGATGGCCCCATTTGCTCCAGCGCCTCGGCTGCATGCCGGTGAGCGTCGAGCCAGAACGGTCCCGTCCAGGCGATCTCTTCGGCCAAATTCACGACATCGGCGTGCTGACCGGCCACCACTTTTGCTTCTGACGCGACGATGCTATCGGCAGGCGGAAATACCTCGGTGCGGCCACCCGTATCAGGCGGGAGCGCGTCAAAACGCATCCACGAGCCGACGCAATTGAGCAGATAGGCCCTCGGGTTTGCCGGCGAGGCGAGGCGCATGGCGGCAGCTGCCTGCCGGAGCATATCCGGCAAACGCTCCGCAAAGTCGGCCCAGTCATCGACGCCGGTCTGTAAAGCCAGATCTGGCGCCGCGTGTTGAGCCGCGCCAGCCGGCGGTAAGGCCTCCGCTGGCGCGGCCGAGGTCTCTTCGACACCACAGGCCCCGTCAGCCACACGATCCGCAGCCTCGGCGGCCGCGCGATTGGCTTCCTCGTAATGCGGCTTCAGCGCCCTGAACAGCTCGCCTAAGGCAACGTGCTCGTTGACCACTTTCTCGCTAAACTGGCGATCCAGATCATCAAGCGCTTCATAGGCGGCAAGCACCGCAGGATAATCGGCTTGAGCCGCCGCATTTTCGGCCACCCTCGGCACAAGGCGACCGACGAGCCAATCGACCGCTCCAACCCGTGCACGTCCCCGCTTGATTGGGGGATAGAGTCCCTCCCAATGTGCGTCCACCATGCCGGGCAAGATTTCTAATCCCACGGCGAGACCCTGATATCCCTCGATCCGAAAGAGACCATAGACAGCCCAACAGGCGATCAAAATGTCTTTTGACTGGTTCGCCAGGATGTGAAGCGACAGCTTACTGACTTTCCGCCAATCAACCGCGGCTGGCCCGTCGGCATCCATACGCCGCACCTCGGCCTCGAGCTGCTCAAAGTCGGCCGCATCACGGACGTCAGCGCCGGCAGGCACGGCGCCCGGCACGGGTGCGGCGCCCTGGTGCGAGCGCGCGTCGATGTTGGCGCGAGCAACGATCACGCTAACAGAGCCATACGCGAACAGGCATTGCGCCGGATTGCGGCATTGGGACAGTCAACTTCATACCCGCCGCATAGAATAAACTGAGAAGCGACAATCTTGTAAACCACCACTGCCACTCCTTGAGCAGGCGCTGCTGATCACAGCTCTCCTTCAAGCCTTATGCCAATTGTAAAAGCTTGATTGTAAAAGCTATTTGCTCAATCGGACGTGTCATGGCCCCGACAGCATGTTGCAAATCCGACAAGAGACGTTGGTGGCTTTTGAGTCGGCTCAACCATTGGCTCGCCTACCAGAGTTGGTTGGTCACGATGCCGGCCGCCTGAACACTCCCGGTCCTGGCTGGCCTTGGGTGCTCGGCAGCAACAATCGATGGTACCGCCTTCCGCTGACGACCCTGCAAGGCACGTTTGCAGATATAGCAGCTGCCGAGCTTGATTGGAGGCTACCCGCGCCCTGACCGAACGCGAGATGCGAAGTCCGGTAACCATCAACAAGTGGATTATCGTGCAATACGATTCTGATCGCTTTAGTTCCGACGAGTGGTGAGGGGTGAAAAAGGGACGTGGCGGCTAGCCCGGATTTCTCACGCTGTGTGACGGCGCCCGGGCGAGCGTTGAGATCGGCGCCGGCAGAACCCACGGTGGTCATTTGGGCGCGACTTTTCCCCCGCTGTGGCGGGTTGGCCATGGGCATTCGGAGGATCATGAGGGGCAGAGGTTCTCCTGTGGGCCGGGGGTTCAGAGAGCCGCGCCGTCGAGCGCGGCCCATGCCGTTCGAAAGACATCGGTGTAAGGAAACGCTGATGCCATCGAGAACTTGATCCTGCGGACGCTGATGCGGACCTGGGCGCCGATCTTGAACAGCTTCAGGCGGATGGTGCCGCATGTGGCATCGGCGAGGCGGGTCGCGGGCCTGGTGCTGGTCGGCCGGCAGCGAGGTGACGACGAAGCGTGGATTGGCGCGTCCTTCCAGTGTCGCCAGATCGATGTCGCCAGCCATGATGGATTTCTTGTTTTTCGTCTTGCGTCGGGGCTTTGTCTCGCTCTCGGCGGCGGACGGGATCATCCATTCGGCCTTGCCGACCACCCGGCGCTGGCGGCTCCAGCTCTTGTGCGTTCTGTACTGGAAGTCCTTGAAGCGCCGCGCTGGCTTGCCGCTCTGGCGGTTCTCTGCGGCCGCCTCGGCAAGCTCGGCTGCGATCTCGGTGATCAGCCGGTCGTTCTTGGCCAAGCCGAACAGATAATCGACGTCGTTTTGTTCGCACCATGTCATCAGGTCATCGCGCGTGAAGCCGGAATCCGCCCGCAGCAGAATGCGCACTTTGGGCCAGCACTCGCGGATCTGCGCGACGATCCGCGCCACCTCGTCGACCGAGCCCGCACTGGCATCGATATTAGCCTTGCGCAGCCTGGCGCAAAGCAGATGCCGCCCGCAAAAAATGTGCAGCGGCAGGTAACAGTAGGATTTGTAGTAACCGTGAAAGAAGCGCCCTTCCTGCTCACCATGCAGCGGATCATCCGTGGCATCGAGGTCGAGCGTGATCTGGCTGGGCGCAGTGCGATGCGCCTCGAGGAACAGATCGACAAATAGCCGGTCAACTGCCTCCGCATCGTAGCTGATCTTGTGGTAGCGCGACGGTTCCGGTTTCGACAATTCCAGCCGGTTCAACGTCGACTTGCCGGACACCGCGGCGCAGTCTGCCCGCCGCGCATCGAGCTTTCCCGAAAGCACCGCCATCAACGGATCGTGGCGCAGCGTCTCATGGTCGTTGAGGTCCTCGTAGCCGAGTGCGATGGCGAATATCCGTTGTCCCACCAGTGTCGCCACCGAATGTTCGACGTGGGCCTGAGATCGCTGGTCGACAAAGCACGATGCCAACCGATCCACCACCCCGATTGCCCGATCCGTCGCACCGAGCAACAGCCCGCCCGCGTCCGACGTGATCGTCCCACCATCGAACGCCGCCACCACCGCGCGGCCCTCGACCGCTTCAAATCCAAAACTATCCGCGATACACTCTGTCCGCATCGGGGTGCTCTCTAGAATCAAGTGGAAGTCGTTCTCGCAAAACAACTTTCCCTGATTCGCTGCCCCGATGCGCTTAAACTTCGTGAGATATCTGGGCTAGCTCCTCATAAGCTGCACCTGTGGTTCAAATCGGACGGTCTCGGTTCGGCGTCGAGACCGTTCGTGACGTCTGTTGTAAATTCAGCGCGTGCAAGCCCGTGGAGCTACAGAGATTGCATGATCGCGGCCGCGGCACACATTTAGCCCTCAACGCTGGTGCTTCGGTCCAATCCCTGACATCGCGGTCGTGGGAACTAGCATCGAGACCCATCTCGGCTCATGGTGTTCATTTCTGTGCCGATCTGAGGAGCGCTTGCTCGTAGCGACGCAACGCGCCTCCGACCGAGCGATCGTGTACTGCCTCGTTCGCCCCCCAAATCAGCTTACGTAACACGGGCGGAATTAGCCGGAGCGGGTGGAGTCACGTAGGGAACAAACGCCGCAAAGACGACCAGCGCCCAATTTTCGAAGAGTTTTCGGAAGCCTTATCCTTCGATCGAGGTTGGCAAGGTCCAAGTCGGTTAGCGCGGCTTGCCCCAGCCAAATGCACCACCGGGCAGCTGATTGAGCCGGCCAAACCCGCCAACGTCTGCAATACGGACCGTCGGATTTGCGACAGCGAATCGGGCCTTCGGCACGTCCGCTCGACAAAATCCCTTACAAATCAAGCTATCGCAATTGGCATAAGGCTT
The DNA here is from genome assembly GCF_000426245.1 of Bradyrhizobium sp. Ai1a-2. Lineage (GTDB taxonomy): Bacteria > Pseudomonadota > Alphaproteobacteria > Rhizobiales > Xanthobacteraceae > Bradyrhizobium. The sequence goes on from NZ_AUEZ01000118.1 coordinate 8,555, forward strand.
GAAAGGCAGATGTCATCCAGCAGCGCGTGCTCAAGGAGTCGCCGGGGTGGCTTACAGGACTATCGCTTCTCAGTTCACCATATGCGCCGGGTACGAATCCGGTTTCCCCAACACCGGTATCTATCTCAATGCTTGTCTGCGCACGATTTTGTCACCGTGAACGCGGTTCGTGCCGATGCCGATGAGCGCGCACTCCGGGGCGCCGCGCCTGTGCCGGGCCCCGTGCCTGCCGGCACCGATGTCCGTGATGCGGCCGAATTTGAGCAGCTGGAAGCCGAGGTGCGGCGCATGGATTCCGACGGACCCGCTTCGGTTGATTGGCGGAAAGTCAGTACTCTGTCGCTTCATATCCTGTCCAAACAGTCAAAAGACATTCTGGTTGCTTGTTGGGCGACCTATAGTTTGTTCCGCACCGAAGGATATCAGGGCCTCGCCGTTGGTTTAGGAATCTTGCGCGGCATGGTGGGTGCGCATTGGGAAGGACTCTTTCCGCCGATCAGGCGAGAACGTGCGCGGGTCGGAGCGGTCAATTGGCTCGCCGGGCGCCTAGGGCCGGCGATGGCCGAAAATGTGCCGGCCGAAGCGGATTATGCGGCGGTGCTCGCTGCCTATGAATCGCTTGATGATCTCGACTTCCAGCTCGGCGAGAAGCTGGTCAACGAACAGGTTGCCTTAGGCGAGCTATTCAGGGTGCTGAAGCCGCATTACGACGAAGCCAAGCGCGCGGTCACCGCGGCAGCTGATCGTGCTGCTGAAGAGGTCTGTGCCGCCGAGCAGGCCGCGGCCACACCGGTAGAGTCAGCCCAGCTGGCTGAGCCGGCTCAAACGGCGGGCTCGGGTGAAGCAGTACCAGCCGGCGCCGATAGCGACTGCACCGACTTCACGGATCGCCTGCCGGATATGCTCCGGCAGGCCGGGGCCGCCCTGCGCGTCACTTCGCCGGCGAACCCGAAGGCTTATCTGCTTAATCGCGTTGGTTCGTGGATGCGCCTTGACCCGCTGCCAGCTGATACGGGCGGCCGCACCGAGGTATCTCCGCCCGCCGATAGCATCGTCGCGTTAGAAGCAAAGGTCGCAGCCGGTCAGCACGCCGACGTCGTGGAGTTGGCCGAAGAGACCACCTGGACGGGGCCGTTCTGGCTCGATGCTCACCGGCATGCCGCCAGGGCGCTTGAGAAGATGGGGCCGTCATTTGAGCTGGCGGCCGCGATGGTGCGCGCAGCGGTAGCCCTGCTGGTCACACGCTATCCGCGGATCCTGGAGTTTCAATTCAACGACGGTCGGCCGTTCGCGGACGACCAAACGCGTACTTGGGCCGCCGTGGGTGTAGCGGACGACGCGACGCGCCGTGATCCTATCGAGGAGGCGGTCGCTGGGGCGCACAAGTTCATCGACAACGGCTACCCACAGGCAGCGCTCGAGACGCTTTCGCGTGCGCTGGACGGCGCGACCACCGAACGTGCGCGTTTCGTCGGCCAGCTTGCGCAAGCACGTTTCTGCATCGAGACCGGCTTCGTCACGACCGCCGTCCCGCTGCTGGAGCACATGGAAGGCGTTATCGCCGCGTGCAACCTCGAAACTTGGGAGCCGGCGCTTGTGCTTGAGGCAGCCGAACTACGCTTTCGCGCAATGACCCATTCCGACACGCAACAGATGATCGACGAACCTCGCCGTCGCCTCGCGCTGGAGCACATCCGAACCCGAGTCGCACGCATCGACATCGCACGCGCGACCCGCCTCGGTTGTCGCTGATTTCGAAGGCAGGGGCTATTGGGAGCTCATATGGCACAGGAAACCCTCAGTCGCTCCGAAGGAGCGCGTCAATATTCGCTTCAAGCCGGCAACCTCAAGGAGGACGTCGAGCTGCCGCTCAAGCTGATGGTTTTGGGCGAGTTCACCGGACGGGCCGACGACAACCCCGTCGAGGAGCGGGAGCTCGTCAATATCAACAAGGACAATTTTGACGAGGTCGTCAAAAATCAGGAACTGACGCTCGATATCGCCGCTGAGAACAAGCTCGACGAGTCATCTGAGGCCGGCAAGCTGTCGGTGTCCCTGAAATTTGAGAGCCTAAGAGACTTCGAGCCAGAGCGTGTTGCACAACAAATCTCAGAAGTGCGTGCGTTGACTGAACTACGTGCCGCCCTGATCGCTCTGAAGAGCCCGCTTGGCAATGTGCCGAATTTCCGCAAAGCCATCCAGAGCTTGCTCGAAAATGACGACGCGCGCCCGCGGCTGCTGAGTGAGCTCACCGGCAAGCGCGAATGAGAGGATCAACAAGCTTTCAAGGAGCAAGGGCGCTATGACCGATGCAAGCGCGGAGCGACCAGCCGAAGTCACGACCTCGACCACTGACCTCTCGCTGTTGGATCAGGTCCTCGTCGAGACCAGGATCACCCCACGTGACGAGGGGTACGATCTCGCTCGACGGGGTGTCGCGGCTTTCCTTGCCGAGCTCATCAAACCGGGACGGGACGATGGGAAGCTCAACAATGCGCTCATCGAGCAGATGATCGCGGAGATCGATCGCAAGATCTCGGCTCAGCTCGACGCCGTGCTGCATACCGACGAGTTCCAGCAGCTTGAGGCGGCGTGGCGCGGGCTTAAATTCTTAGTCGACCGCACCGATTTCCGTCAGAACATTAAGGTGGAACTTCTCAGCGTCGGCAAAGATGAGCTGCTCACGGATTTCGAGGACAGCCCGGAGATCGGCAAGTCCGGCCTGCACAAGCACGTCTACACCGCCGAGTTCGGTCAATTCGGCGGCCAGCCTGTCGCGGCCATGATATCGGCCTACGAGTTTGGCAGTGGCAGCCAGGACATCAAGCTCATGCGGTACCTAAGTGCGGTGGGCGCCATGGCGCATGCGCCAGTCATCGCTTCCGCCGGGCCGGAAATGTTCGGTGTCGAAAAGCGTGAGGAGATCGCCAATCTCAAAGACCTTCGATCGATCTTCGAGGGGCCAAAATACGCTAAGTGGAACTCGTTTCGCGAAAGCGAGGACGCTCGCTATTTCGGCCTGACACTACCACATTTCCTGCTGCGCTTGCCCTATGGACCGGAGACGGTTCCGGTGACGACTTTCAATTACGAGGAGGCGGCGGATGGCGAGACCGAAAATTATCTGTGGGGTAACGGCGCTTTCGCCTTCGCAACCCGCCTGACCGAAAGCTTCGCCAAGTATCGCTGGTGCCCAAACATCATCGGCCCGCAATCCGGCGGGGCGGTAGAGAACCTCAATCTACACACCTATGAGTCGATGGGGCAGTTGCAAAGTAAAGTGCCAACGGAGGTTCTTATCTCGGACCGGCGTGAGTTCGAGCTCGCCGAGCAGGGCTTCATCGCCTTGACCATGCGCAAGGGCTCCGACAACGCCGCTTTCTTCTCGGCTAATTCCGTGCAGAAGCCGAAGTATTTTGGCATTACTCACGAAGGAAAGACGGCCGCGCTCAACCACAAGCTCGGCACCCAGCTGCCTTACATGTTCATGATCAACCGGTTCGCGCACTATATCAAGGTGTTACAGCGTGAGAACATCGGCTCGTGGAAGAGCAGGGAAGAGCTGCAGAGCGAGCTCAACAACAGGATCCGCCAGTACGTCGCCGATCAGGAAAATCCTTCGGCAGAGGTGCGCTCGCGGCGTCCCTTGCGTAAGGCGGGGATCATCGTCGAAGACGTCGAAGGTGAACCGGGCTGGTATCGCGTCGGCATATCCGTCGTTCCACACTTGAAGTACATGGGCGCAGATTTTGCTTTGACGCTAAAGGGTAAGCTCGACAAGCAATAGGGCGCAGTCAGTCGATGTTCGACCGCAGCCTTATGGAGCGCTTGGAAGAAGCAACAGTGACCGTTGTTCCGTCGCAGACTCATTTTTCGTTCGACCGATTCCAGGCGAGTATCCTGGAAAATCTGCGCCTAATCTTGAACTCGCGACAGGGTTGCTGCGAGACACGGCCGGACTTCGGCATGCCCGATCTCAATGACGCGATCGGTCAGGGCGCCGATGCGGTGCGCGCGGTCGCACGTTCGCTCAAGCAGGAGATCGAGGCGTTCGAACCGCGGTTGGGGAATGTTTCGATTCGCTTCTATGCTAATCCCGACAACCCGCTGCAGCTGACTTTCCACGTCGGCGCGATGCTGAACTATAAAGGCGAGCTCGAGCGTGTCTCGTTCGATGCGATCTTGAGCGGTGACAAGCGCGTCCAGGTGAGGGGCCGAAACGGTGGCCCTTAATCCCTATTACGAGGACGAGCTGTCGTATTTGCGCGAGCTCGGCCGCGATTTCGCTCAGGCCAATCCGCAGCTCGCGCCCTTTCTCGGGCGTGACGCCACTGATCCCGACGTGGAGCGGCTGTTGGAAGGCTTCGCCTTCCTTGTGGCGCGGCTGCGCCAGAAGCTCGACGACGAGTTTCCCGAGTTCGTTCATGACCTGTTGCGGATGGTATGGCCGCAATATCTTCAACCCCTACCATCCATCACGACGCTGGCTTTTGCCGTGAGGCCATCAGCGAGCGACGGGAGTGTGAACGTGCGTGCCGGAACGAGCGTCCGCTCGCGTCCAATTGAGGGAACGAATTGCACGTTTGTCACCTGCTATCCAACTGACGTGCTGCCGCTAGAGATCACGGACGTCGAGTTTGAGAACCGGACAAGTTCGGCGCGCCTTACCTTGGCTATCAAGGCCACCGGCCGACAAAATCTGTCATGTCTTAAGAATGGGCGACTCCGCCTCTTTTTCTCGACTGAGCGAGAGCCGCAAGTGGGGCGCCATCTATTGACCTGGATGTGCCGTCACGTCACGGAAGCGACCGTCACTGTGGCAAATCGGCAGGTCGCCGCGATCGCGGCAGCACAGATCGCGCCAATCGGGTTTAGCGATGATGAGGTGGTGTTGCCCTGGCCCCGCAACGCCTTCTCAGGATTCCGGATTATTCAGGAATATCTGAGTTATCCGTCGAAATTCCTCTACGTCGAAGTGTCCGGTCTTGAGCCGGTCGCGGCCCACACGGAGACGGAGTGCAAGCTAAGCCTTGAGTTTCACCGTCCATTCCCGGCGCAATTGCGCGTAAGCAAAGACCAGATCCGCTTGAACTGCACGCCAGCCATTAATGTCTTCGGCCACGAGGCCTCGCCGATCCGCCTGGAGCGGAAGAAGACGGAATATCGCGTGCTTCCCTCCGGGGGGACGAACTTCAGCATTCGTTCCGTCGATCGCGTGACCGGCCATGTGCAAGGGCGCCCCGAACGCATCGAGTTTGAGCCATTCGACCTGCTGCGCCACGATCTACCCGGCGCCACGCCCAACCGCGCGTACTTTCGCCAGCGTATCCGCTCCGCGGTGGTCGGCAGGGGTATCGATCACTATGTGAGTTTCGTTGATCGGCTCGATATCACCCAACATCCGCCGATCGAGGTCGCCTCTCTGCAACTGACCTGCTCCAACGGACCAATCGCCGACCGGCTGCCCGTTGGTACAGTGGACCAGCATTCCTCCGACACGCCTCGCTCCGTCACCTTCTCCAACATTACCGCGGTCGTTGCAGAGGTGCCGCCGCCGATCAACGACGGCCTGTTGCGGCGGCTGACGGCCAATCTGGCGCGCAATTACGGCTCCATAGTCAATATCGGCACGCTGCGGACCGTTATTTCCAGCTACGATTTCCGTGCGGTGTCCAACCTTCAGGCGCGCCGTCGCCTGGAGCTATTACTCGAAGGCCTAGACCGGTTCGTGACCACCGATACGGATCACGTGGTGCGCGGCGCGCCGATCCGGATGCGTAACATTGAGTTGGCCGTGGTCGACAGCAAGATCGGAGGTGAGGGCGAATTGTTCCTGTTGGGTGCGGTGCTCGACGCCTTCCTCGCGACCTTCGCCGGCATCAACATATTGCACCGGTTTTCGGTCCGTGGCACGGAGAGCAACGCCAAATACACATGGCCAGCGAGAACCGGATCGATCACACAGTTCTAACCGCGCCCGACGACCTCAAGGAGCTCGCGGCTTGCGGGTTCCTCTCGCTCGCAGCACGTCTCGAACGGCGCTTTAGTGACGCTCCTCCAATCGGATCCACAGAGGATCCCGCGCGGGAGGCGGTGCGTTTTCGCGCTGCCCCGATGCTTGGTTTTCCCGCCGAGGAGATCGCGGAGGTCAGGCAAGTCAAGGCGGCTGGCCGACGGCTGGAGGTGTACGTCAATTTCCTGGGGCTGCACGGCCCGTCGTCGCCATTGCCACCATTCTACACTGAACGTGTCATTCACGTGGATGGCACGGGCGCGCTAGACGACTTTTTTGACTTTTTCAATCACCGTCTGATCAGTCTGCTGCTGCGAATTTGGCGTCACTATCGCCACCATTTGCGGTTCAAGGAGGGAGCAACTGATGCGATCTCGGTGCTGGTTGGTGTGCTCTTTGGACTTATGCCAGGGGAAAATGCAGCCGACAAACAGGAATGGCGGGCCCGGCTGCTGCCTCATGCAGGTCAGCTTGCCTTGTCTAGCCGATCGGCACCGCTCGTAGCCGGCGTCATTTCCAACCATCTGGACATCCCGGCCCGGGTTGAAGAATTCATTTGGCGCGAAATCGAGATTCCGCCAGAAGCGCAGTGGCGTCTGGGGAGCCCTGGTGTTCAGCTCGGCTTTGATACTCT
>NZ_AUEZ01000119.1 GCF_000426245.1 Bradyrhizobium sp. Ai1a-2
CCATTGATGGGGAAGACGGCCCCGCTCTCTCGGCGCCGGCGTTATACTGGCAATATACGGAACCGCTAACAGGAGGCTCTCGGTATGGAAGTCGCGACAATTGGGGTGGATATTTCGAAGCACGTATTTCACATCCATGGAGTTGATAGCAAAGGCCAAGTGACCAATCGCCAACGCCTCCGGCGAGGCGAGATCATATCGTTCTTCTTCTCCTCGCTCGCGCCTTGCCTGGTCGGCATCGAGGCCTGCGCCACCGCTCACCACTGGGCACGCGAGATTCGGCGGCTTGGACACGATGTGAGATTGATCCCGCCGGCCTATGTAAAACCTTACCTGCGGCGAGGAGCCAAGAACGACGCCGCTGACGCGGCCGCGATCTGCGAAGCGGTCACCCGTCCCAATATGCGGTTCGTTCCAATCAAGAGCGTCGAGAACCAAGGCTTCTTGATGCTTCATCGCGCAAGAGGCCTGCTGGTTCGCCAAAGAACCATGACGGCTTGCGCCATTCGAGCTCACTTTGCTGAGTTCGGAATCATTGTCGGGCAGGGCCGGCAAAGGGTGGATGGTCTGGTGGACCTGTTGGTTGACGAGGGGCTGGCGATACCTGCCAATGCTCATATGGCACTGGCTGTTCTTGTGAACCAACTGAAGGAATTGGACCGGCAGGTCGATGCCATCGAGCGTGAACTGGCTCACATCCAGAGAGTAAATCCGATGGCGAAGTTGCTTTCCTCGATTCCTGGCGTTGGTCCCATAACGGCCACGGCCCTCGCCGCGACGGTGCCGGATCCGACCATGTTTCGCTACGGGCGAGAGTTCGCAGCCTGGCTTGACCTGACGCCTAAGCAGAATTCCACTGGCGCGAAGGAGCGGCTCGGCCGGATAACGAAACAGGGCGATTCCTATCTCAGGCACCTGCTTGTCATCGGAGCACGCAACATCGTTCGGTACCCAAAGGCACGCTCTCGGGTCGGAGGCGGCTGGATCGAAGCTCTGCTGGAGCGGCGTCGGCCCATGGTCGTTGCCATCGCTGTTGCCAACAAGTTGGCCCGGATCGTCTGGGCGATGATGACGACCGGGGAATTCTATCGGCCTAAGCTCGCGGCCTGAGCTGCCGCGTATCCTGGCCACCTTAAGGTGTGAGGGCAAATGACAGCATGATGGAAACCGGCGGAGCTGGGGATCGAGCAAGCCCGAAGAGCTTTAAGCGCAACAAGCGCGACCCGTTGATGAGGCCTCGATCCTCGATCCGCGATCTCCATCAGGGCCAGCGGCCATCGTATCGGTCGCACCAACAGGCCGTATACATGAACGCACCCGACCGTTATCCAAAGTGCTGCTAAAAATCCCTTGCATCCGCGGGGCCGTCTATACATGAAGCTTTCGATGAAGCCGTTCTGCATCGGCTTTCCTGGCGCGATGTAGTGCCACGCGACGCGGCCCTGATCCGGCCACATCAGGATGGCGTTGCTGGTGAGCTCACTGCCATTGTCGCTGACCAGCATTTTCGGCTTGCCGCGCTCGATAATCAGCCGGTCCAGTTCCCGCACTACGCGGGTGCCGGAGAGCGAGGTATCGGCCACCAGCGCCAGGCACTCGCGGGTGCAATCGTCGAGCACGGTGAGGATGCGGAAGCGGCGGCCGCAGGTCAGCTGATCCGACACGAAGTCGAGCGACCAGCGGTCGTTCGGAGCCATCGGCGCCATCATCGGCGCCCTGGTCCCGATCGCGCGCTTGCGACCGCCACGGCGACGCACTGCGAGCTTCTCTTCCCGGTAAAGCCGGAATAGCTTCTTGTGGTTAACCCGATAGCCCTCCCGCTTGAGCAGGACATGCACCCGCCGGTAACCGAAGCGACGGCGCTCATGAGCAATCGCCTTCATACGCTGGCGAAGGCCGCCATCGTCCGTCCGGATCGTCTTGTATCTGATAGTCATGCGGCTCTCATGGATGCCCACGGGATGAGCGAACGGCGGGTGTGCCGAAAAGCGGCTGCGCCTCATGCTCTGGTCCTTGTCTTGGGCCAGAACGAACTTCAAACCGGATTAAACCGGCCGGGCAAGGTCACAGTTTGCCGGCCTCAGATCAACTCGAAGACCAGGCTTTCAGGAGGAGCCTCCGCTTCACTCATAGAACTACTCCTCACGCTTGACGTCTCATTTCCGCTGTTGAAGATTTCCTCAAGAACGGCACATGCCGCTTTGATCCAAATCAACCAGCGGTACCGCGCTGCGCCGCGATGCCCAGAGCCAAAGATTGCCGGGCTTGTGCAGGCCACCGACTCACAACCGACCTTGTCGGATGTCCCAGCGCCGATTGTCCACCTTGAGACAATTCGTGCACGTGACGCGACGCACGATTCGAGCGTCTCGACGATACTTGTATCAAGCGATTGCAGAAGCGCCGCAATTTCAGTTCGGCATGCTGTGTGCTTCATGGAAGGAGCATCACGAAGCAACCGGTGATGTAGCGGCGGTCCCAGCGTCGCATGCTACCCTGCGTTGGGCCGCCCTCTACTTTCCCGGCAATTGGATTCGCTCACTTAGGAGCATCCGCCTAAACATTGCGGCGAACAGACTTCGATCGTCAGGAGTGAGAGAAACGGAATTGCTCCTCTGAAAGGCGACTCTCGAATGGCTCAGATCACTCAGCAAGATGCCAATCAAGCTATTCGTGTGGGCATCAAAGTTGCTGCCGCCAAGGGCTCTCCCGATCGGGGGCCGTGGTATCCCTCGGCAGCCAGCGGGCGGCTCCGGTCCGCAAGACCCTCCGAAAGTGCGGCGCCGGAGCCGTCCCGTTCTCTTGACCAACGAAAGCACGACAACTCGCCGCCTCAGGTCGACGTAAATCCCGCAAAGCGCATATGACGGATGCATAGCAGGCGAGAAATAGGAGGGCAGAATGTCCCGCTATCGTGCATCACCGGCCCCAGCCGTGCTCGATTGCCAGTGTGAGCTCCAGCAGCACCTATTTGCGGCCATGCTCAAACCGAGGCTCCTTCTCCGCATCTCTCGCCGCAGCCGCTGGCAGGCGAGTTTCTGAACGAACAAAAATCAGATCAGTGCACACCATGTAGGAGAATTAATGAGATGAAAGCCCCCTCGTCGCTTTGGCGCTAGCTCTCCTTAAGCGCTCCGGCCCTCGCCCAGTCCATCGAGTATGGGAAGGACCGGTTTGGCTCCGATATCGGCAGCTTCTCTCTCCCGGCGAACAGCGTTCCTGAGAACTGCCAGGGTGCTTGCCAGGCCAACTCGAGCTGCGCGGCGTGGACCTTCGTCCGCAGTGGCTGGCAAGGTGCAACTCCGCGCTGTTGGTTGAAGAACGCGGGCGCCGGCACCAACGTATAATGTCTGCTGCGTGTCCGGGCGTAGGTAAGCGCCGTAGCAGCTTGCATGAATGGGCGAGGGGACGAGTCAATATTTCATGTCCTTGATCTCCCGGTGATTCAGGTCCGCGACTACCGCGGGGATCGGATTTCCTGAATTTGGGTGTCGATTTTTTGCAGCCGCGGTCCAACCAAGCTCTTGTTGCGCTTCAGCGGGTTCTTGTTCGGATCCTCGTGTATCAGAGCCGCATCAAGCCTCTTGGTTTCCGCCAATGACAGCAAACCATGCTCGGCCAGGGTCTGCATCACGACGTTCTCGGGACGCCCCCAATGTGCGTCCGCAGTATAGACCTGCCTGAAGTTCAGGATGGCCTGGCCGGCAGCGAACTGGGCCTCCTCGCCAAGCCCGCACTCCTTGTCGAGCAGCGCCTCAAGCATCTCGGTACATCGCTTGAACGTTAGGCCCTTCTCGCCCTGGAGGGCATCTCGGAAGTGCTGCATGCCCTTGTTGACAAACGGGTGAGTTATCGACCTCGACGTGTAGCCGTATGCGCCGGTCTCCTCATTGAGCACGCCAGTCAGCGCGCACTTGTTCTTCTGATCGTACAGCGGGCTCCTCGTCAGGTCTGGATCCTTCGGCGCCTGCGGTGGTCCGTACTTGGCCACGCACTCCGCATTCACGAGATGCCCCTTCATGCAGGTTAGGTTTAGAACGAGCGACTGGCGCGAATGCGTTGAGTCCACGAGGCGCGCGAGGTGTGCGCGGGTCGCCGCCCGATAGTCGATCATGGTCACGAACTGATTGTTGCCGCAGGTACGGATTGGGTTGAGAGGTCGTCCGTTCGGACGCTGAACTTCGGGGTCAGCGGCGTGGTACCGCATGTAATACTCCCTCGCCTTCGCCTGGGCCGTTCTGAGCCGTTCGTTGCTGGTGAAGCCCTTTTTCCGTCATGCAGCGAGGTGGTGGAAAGGAAGAAGTCGTTGGCGACCTCGTTGTAGGCGTAGCCTGCGCCCGCGAAGCGCAAGCCGTACTTCACCAGGCGCGCGGAAAGGCGTGGCCCGTCTCCCGTGCTACCTTCCGTCGCTCGTTCCCCACTATGCTGATTCTCCTCGCCTTGCGGCAGAGCAGGGTTCTGCGCTGGTGTCGTTGGCGTACTCCGGGAATGGAGCGGAGCACGTGAATGACCCGCTTCTTGGAACAAGATCATCACACTCGAGGCCTCGGTCACTCCGCCAATAATTCGCCGAACCCGGGAACGAAGCTCAGCAAGTGGGTGGTGCGCTTCGTGTAACCCGATCATCGCACTCGGGACCTCAGCCGGTCCATTGCCAATCCGCCGGCTCAGTGCCCATTAGCCGCCGAGGTGGTTACTTCCAGTTCGCATCTCGTGGCTCCCGTATCGATGCCCTTGATGCAGCATCCACTTTATGAATCGGGCATACTGTTCGGCTACACTGCCCATTGTATCTGGATCGAACGCGGCTGCTGTAATCTCAGTTTGAAGGCCGCCAACTGAGACGGTCTCGCTTTTGTGGCGTATTCGCGCTGCGTGTTGGGAAGTGGTCCACTTAGCCAGCATACGAACCATGCTGGATTGTGCAGCAAAGAGCCGTCGTTGACGGATGATGATGTTCCCGGGAAAGACCGGCGCACGCGTACATAGATTGTCATCCGAAGTCGAGCCTGCAGTGCTGCCGAACCGCCTTGCCTGGCGTGCGTGCTCGCTTGTTCACAGCCTCGGCGCGAAACTTTGGTCAACGCGGCATGATCAAGTTCTCATCGTCCGTTGTATACGCATTTTGTGTCAGCCTGTCGTGGGATACGGCGAGCGTGGGGTCGTTGCGGTGGTCACGGAGCCCGCCGTGAACGCGCGAAGAGAGCATACGAAAACGTTGTTGATCGTGTTCTGCGGACAGAACTCTTGGCTGCATCTCAGTAGCAACGGCTGTGCCGACAGCATCCGCGGCACTCAAGCTGCTGATTACGCTTTGAAACAATTCGCGCGCGGCAGACCGGGGCGCTGTTTTGAACACGACGGACGTGGTGCGGCTGTTAGAAACCGGACACGGACCAGTTGGTCGTTTCCGCGCGAGACGCTGTCGTTTCGTGCGATTATCGCGGCGGCCACTGGAACGGAAATTGCTGTACTCGATGACAAAGTCCGTCAGGCTCAGATGCTAGGAGCTTCTCAATCTTGACCAGGCGTGGTCCTATCTTCGAACGCTGCCGACTTCGCCATGTCTCGATCGACTGGGATACGATCGAAGGCCCGCGCTGCTCGTGCAAGCCCGGCAGGTTAACTCTTGTGTGCCGTCTGCGTGTCCATTTAGAACAAATTCGCGATCAGTCTTTCGTTTGCCGCCGAGCGGATGCGAACGAGCAGTTTCGTAAATATAGCTCTATTTCTCTGGATCGGCGTGACATCTTCGACAACCAGAATCTTGACGTTCGCGTCGGACCTATACGCATCTCTGGCCGCCGGACTCTTTTGCCAATTCGAACTTGGTGTGTGGCGGAACGGCGCCTCTGCACGGGCGGATTGCTGCCGCACGCGTCAATTGACCGCGCCGGTGGCCACATATCAATTCGCAACTCTGTCATCCTGGAGAAATAGTAATGCGAAGTGGGACATTTAGCGGCGCGATCTCATGCCTATTCTTATAAAGCCCCGAACGCTGGGGCTGCTGAGTAAATGCGAGCGCCGTCCTCGCGGAGCAAGCCTCATTATTTCCGCTTTCGCGATGTTCGACCTCGCCAACCCGAGCGCCGACCGTCTGGAAGAAGAGCAGGAACTTTGGGTGATGGCTGCGAAGGAACTTCCCCCCGGCAGCCCACTCGATTTCGGCATGCCCAAACCGCAAGCGGAAGTGCTCATCGGTGGACATGCCGCGACGCCCGACGGACGGCCGACCCAGCGCATGATGTTGGGATGGTCGCTCGGACCGATGCAGAAGCACCTTCTGGTGACTGGTGACCGTTACTGGCAGATGACCACCTCCGGCTGGAGACCAACAGCTGCCAAACCTTTCCAGCAGATGCCGCTAACGCGGCAGCGGGCCTTCGGGGGGCCCGGCCATGCCGCGAACCCGACCGGCACCGGCTACTTGGCTCTTCGCCGTAGTATGGCCGGCGAACTCGTGGCGCTGCCTAATGTGGAAAATCCCAATTACGCGATTCAATTCATCGAAACAACAGCACCGCCCGCGGCCTTCGGACCAATGGCACTCGATGATAGGCAGCGCCTGCAATATGCGGGCACTTACGACACCGCGTGGCTGAAATCGGTCGCCCCCGGCTTGGCGACTGACGCCGATCCGCGCCTCTTTCTGTTCGCGCCGCCCGACCAGCGCATGGCCGGCTTTCTTTCCGGCGGAGAACCCTACGCGCTGCGAAACTTCTCCGCGGATCACCCGTTGATCGAAGGCCGCCTGCCCGCCTTTCGCGTGCGCTGCCTCGTCGGCTGGAGCGACGCGGCGCGTGGCGTCACTGAACTTCCGACGCGCATCGATACGCTTTGGCTGGTCGCCGGCGCCCGCCGCGGTGTCATGATCTACCGGGCCGCGATTGCTGTGCAGGAAATGGACGGCACCGCCGTTGCCGACATTATGGTCGCTTATGAACGGCAGAGCGAGCCCGCGCGGCCGTTAGATCATTATCTGAACGTCAGGCGTCTGCGCCTCGACCCGAGCACTGCTGCACGCTACGCCTTTTCGGAACATCAACTCACGCCCGAGCTCTCGGCCGCCGAATGCGAGCGCCGCGCAGCGCGGCGACGCGAATTGGCCGAACAGCGCGCAGCGCGGCAGCAGGACTCCAGGCGCTGGGTGCTCGACCAGGAACTCGCGCGCATCGAACTTCCGCCTGCGCTGCGTCCTAGAATCGAGATGCCGCCGATCGAACCGTCGAGCGTTCCGGAACCATTGCCGGAGCAAATCGAGAGCGGCGAAATCGACCTAGCCGAGATTCTCGATGCCCTGGAGACGGTCCAGGCCAAGGCCGAGTCCGACATTGACAAGCTCGCCGCTCAATACGAGCCCATGCGTGCCGCCTATGAAAAGATTGCCAGCGGCAACGCCGTGTCGGGCGATATCGACGTGTTGCTTGCCGCGATCGGCAACATGGACGCCGTGCAGTCGATGGACGCAATCTTTGAGCAAGTCCCGTCCTTGCCCGCCTTCCCGCCGGAGGCTGATCCGGCTCGCATGCACGAGCTCGAAGCCAAGCTCGCGCAGGCGAAGAACTGGCGTGGCGAAATCGTTAACGCGGCAATGCTGCCGGTCGACGAGCATAAACAATTTGAACTGGCGCATGCCCGCTTCTTTGCGTTGTCGGCTGGACGACCGCTTGAGCCGATACGGACCGCCTTGTCGGACGATGCGTTTTCACCGGCCGACGTTCCCTCGTTTATGCTGCCGGAGGAAGCCCAGGGCGTCAAACCGGACACGCCACACCGACTGACGATTGACGAGATAGTGGCGCGGATCGAGAGCCCCAACACGCCCGTTGAAGCCGTGCAGCGTGTGCGCACTGCCCTCACCGACGCTGAAGCGGCGCTCAAAAAGACCCTGCCCGCGTTGGCCATCGATGGTCGCGCGCCGTTCGAGGCCTTGGTCGGGAGCAATCAGCCGCCGATCGCCGACACGCCCGAAGCGGCGCTGGGCGCAGCCGCCAAGGAAAGCAAAAAGGCATTAGCCGTCCTGCGAACCGAGATCGATAAGGCGGAAAGTCAGCTGGCGGCCACCATGTCCGCAGTGAGGCTGGCTTCACCCAAGCCGCTCAAGCCTGAAACGATGCTGGCTCCAGCTGTGGGTCGGGCGCTGGGCGACGTGGTGGAGGACGAATTCCGCCGCGGCGGCACGCTTGCCGGCCGCGATTTGGCCGGCGCCGACCTCTCCGGACGGCAGTTCGCGAATGCGGACCTCTCCGGCGCCTTTCTCGAACGCACGAAGCTGAATGGGACCAGCCTCACCGCCGCAAAACTGATGAAGGCCACGCTTGCCGGCGCGGCCCTCATCAACGCCGATCTAAGCGCAACCGACCTCACTGACGCCAATCTTGGTGAAACCGACTGCCGCGGGACGCGTTTCACAGGCGCACGACTTGTGCGCACAAATCTTCTCGGCGCGCGCATGGTGGGCGCGTCCTTCGACCAAGCACGTCTCGCCGATCTGCAAATGTTGCAGGTGCCGATGATCGGAGCAACGTTCCGCGTTGCGCAGCTGCATCAATGTAGCTTCATTAAGGCCGCCCTGGATAACAGCGTCTGGCAGGGCGCCGTCCTCCAGCGAGCACAATTCTTGGATTTATCGCTGTCTAGTGCCGCCTTTGCCGGCGCACACCTGGAGCAAACCTGCTTCCTCAAGGTGGCGGCGCCGCAACTCGATCTCAGCACGTCGCAACTCAACCAAGTCAGCTTCATTGGTGACGTCGATCTGCGCGGTGCCCGTTTCGACAGCAGCAGCGCCGACGCGCTCTCGTTTCAGGGCGCCGACGTCAGCGGCACCGACTTCAGCATGGCTCGGCTAAACGGGGTTTATTTCGGCAAGTCGGCTCTGTCGCGCGCGATCTTCCGTATGACCTCACTGAAAGGTGCGGTCTTCACCGGCAACGATCTGAGCGGCGCAGACTTCTATGCTGCCAACTTGCTCGAGGCGCATCTCAATCAGACCGACATGACCGGCGCCAGTCTGCGTCATGCAAATCTCTACGGTGCCGACCTAATGGAGTCGACGTTGGTCGCCGCCGATTTGAGCAACGCCAATATCGACCGCACCGTCCTGATGGTTCCGCGCCATGTCAATTGATCTGCTATTGCAGTCGATCGCCCACCGCGTCCCGGTGCGGGATGCCAACCTCGATGGCGAGACACTGTCTGGAATGACCTTGAAGGACGGCGTGGTACTGAGCTCCTCCTTCCGCAACAGCGATTTCGGCGGCGCCTCCCTCAGTGGCATGATGTTTCAGGACTGCGACTTCAGCGGAACTTCGTTCGCCGACGCTTTCCTTGACAACTCCTCGTTCGTCAGCTGCAGCGCGGGTGAATCTGACTGGCGGCGGGCGACGTTCGCCCAGTCGACGTTCATCGCATCGGATCTCGGCCGTAGCGACTTCAGCGAGACGCGGCTCACCCAAACGACGGCGATGCGCTGCGTCCTGGCCTACTCCGTCCTGCGCGGCGCCACACTGTCCCAAAGCGCCATCATGGACTGCGACCTCGCCAATCTCGTGCTCGACGACGCCACACTCACGAACGCCGCCATCACCCAGGCCGATTTGCGTAGTGTGCATTTGGCGGGAATGCGGTGCGACACCATCCTGTTCTCAGAATGCGATCTGTCGGAGCGGGACCTCAGGGGCCTGATGCTCGCCCGAGCGAACTTGAGCGGCGCCAAGCTGAATCGCGCCAACTTGTCTGGAGTCGACCTCTCCGGCTCCGTTTTGACAGGCGCTAGTTTCATAGGTGCCGACCTCTCGCACGCTGCCGCCCCGAAGACACTGTTTGCCAAGGCCGATCTGCGAGCGGCTAGCCTTCGCGGCGCGGACCTGAAGCAATGCCTGTTCACGGAGGCGCGCCTGGACGGCTGCGATCTATCGAGCACAAAATTGGAGATGGCCGTATTCACGTGTGCGTCGGCCAAGTCCGCCTTGTTTCGCGGCGCCGACATGTCCTATGCGCTCATGCATCATGCCAAGCTCGATGGTGGCGACTTTTCGGGCTCCAAGTTTCTGCGCACCGACTTTCATTGCGCATCGACCACGGGCAGCCTGTTCATAGGCCAGCACGGTAGTGCCCTCCAAACGGTGCCTGAACGCGCTGTCGCCGAACTCTACGATGCAAGCCGCGTCATTCCGTTCAATGGAGCGGGTTGAACAATGCCATTTGTCAATGCCAGCGGCCCGATGCCGGCCCAAGATTTCGCGTTTCCCGACGTGTGCAACACCCCGATCGGTCCCGCGGTCATGCCCTTTCCCTACCCCAACATCAATATGAGCACCATGGCCAATCCCACGCAATTTCGTTGCCTGATCATGTGTATGCCAGCGCACAACCTAACGACGGAGCGCACGATATCAACGGGCGACAACGCGGGTGTGGCCCTCGGCGTCATATCCGGCATGGTCATGGGTCCGGGCCGCGCTATGACCGGATCGTCCAACTTGTTCATCGGCGGCCCGCCGGCGGCCAAGATGGGTATGGCCACCAAGCAGAACGGGGCGAGCCCAAACGCGTTCGGAATGTCGATATCGCCGTCTCAAACCCGAGTAATGTCGCTGCGCTAAGGCGCCCGACCACCGAAACGATTGGGGAGTCTAGCATGCCGACCGCCTACACGCGATTGTTTGTTCCGGAAAAGCCCGACGCTCCCGTGACTAGTTCGAGCTATCTGCGCCTCGGCTCCTATTCGGTTGGTGAGAAAGACATTGTCACGGGCCTGACCGCAAGCAGCGAAAACTCGGTCCGGCACGAAAGCGACCACGCTGGCATACTTGTCTTCACCAATAAGGACTATCACGCGACCGTAGAAGGCGCCACACTGATGAAGATTGGCGGCGGCCACACCACCGAGATCGGGAACGGCGATGCCAAATATACGGTCTCGAAAGGCAGCTATGAGCTTTCGGCGAAGAACGGCGTATCGATCAGCGCCGGCATCAGCGGCACGCCCGGCAACATCAACATCACCGGCTCGGATTACAAGCAGACCGCGACGGGCAACCTGTCGGAGATCACGCTCGGAAACTCGAAAAGGGCCACGCACGGCACCACTATGGAATTTTACATGGGCGCCAAAGTGACCTGCCTGATGGGCGCAAGCGTTACCGCGGCTCTGGGCCTCAATGTAGCTGCGTTCCTCGGCGTGGCACTCTCCGTCAAGCTCGACTACGACCTATCAATCAGCTCTTGCGGCAGCAGCATGATCAGGTTTCTTTTTGCAAATACCCTAACGGTCGGCAACGAGTTCAACAACGTGACAGGCAATTTGACCAGGACTATCGGTGGCTACAACGTACAGGTCGCTGACTCCGACGTCAGGTATGTCAAGAAAATCTATCTCAAGGTGGTGGACGATGCCGATGTGAAAAGAGTCAGGCTTGATGGAACGTGGTGCGAGACGAGCGTGCAAGTGGCAGACGCACAAGTGGAGAGCGGGGAATTAAGCACCGATCAGCGTCGGGTTGTAAGCAAAGTACGCGACCTCGAGACCGAGACCGGCAAGTTTAAGGCCAAAACATGGTCTTCGGTGCTGTTCCTTTAGCCGGCTGGAGTGCGACAATGACAATGACTTTCCGTATCACAAACGCTGGCCTCATGACGACAACCAAGCGCCTGCTTGATCCTGGGCATCACACCGCCAGTGTCGTGGCAGTCGATGAGGACGGCGCTCAGGTGGAAGTTGAAGTCGCTGGCGCTCGTCACAGGGCGACGGTAGCTATCGGCTGCCTGGTTCGACCGATGCCGCAGGACCTCGTGCTGCTCTTTTGCGATACGGGCCGAACCTACGTTCTGACCGTGCTTCAGCGCACGACTGCCAGTCGGGGCATAGTGGCTTTACCCGGATGTGGCAATATATCGATCGAGGGCGAGACAATCGCTGTCGCCGCGCGAAAACGAATGTCCTTGCGCGCCGACACTATCGATGTACAGGCAAAATTGTTCGCCGTGATCGCGGACAAGACCACGTGGATCGGCAAACTCTACAGTTTAATCGCGGAGCGTTTCCGCAGCTACGCCTGTATCCAGGAGGCTAGCGCTGATTCGCTTACAGTGAAGGCGATCCAACGCATCTCCGTCATCGACCATATCGATTCGCTGCAAACCGAAACTCAGGCGATTAGGGTCACTGGGATTGCCTCCGAGACCGCCCACAGCAAGGTCATCGCTGTGACCGAGGATCTCCGCCTCGACGGTAAACGCGTGACGGTCGCATAGCGCGCATGTTGACGACTGGCATCTCGGCCCCGAGCCGACAAGACCGCCTTAGAATAGCGGAGGAGTTCATTGCCGCCAGCCGTTTTGAGGAGGCGGAGGCACTGCTGGACGAGGTCAGTGTCGCGACGAACGATCCCGATACGCTCAATGCAAAGGCCACACTCGCGCTCGCACGGCGGCGGACCGATGTTGCGTTTGAGATGCTCGCGGAAGCGGCGACCGCCTATCCCGAGCACGCAGGCCTTGCCACTAACCTCGGAATCGCCCACGAATTGCTCGGCCGCTTTGACGAGGCGGTGATCTGCCTCGAACGCGCGGCGGCACTCGCCCCGCGTAACGAAGACATCAAGCTGGCGCTCGCTCATGCCCTATTGAGCCGCGGTGACGTTGCAGAAGCCCGAGCGATCACGGAGGTAGTTGTTCAACATGAACCACGCAATGCGCGCGCCTTCCTTCAACTCGGAGCCATTGATTTCGCGCTAGGTGACCACTCATCGGCCGAGGCCGCCCTGCTCCGTGCCCTTGAGCTTGCTCCCGACAATCCCGATACGCTGCGCAATTTATCGGTACTCTTGCTCGAACGGCACCACTTTGATGAGGCGCTCAAGCTTGCGGAACGCGCGCATCTTCGCGCACCACTCGATACAGCGGGACTTATGCATGTTGCTTATTGTCGTGCAGCGACGGGACTCTGGTTGCAGGCGGAGGCCATCTGCAAGAAGTTGCTCGCCTATGCGCCGGCCCATCTTGGCGCGCGCGAAATTCTGGCCCGCGTCACGATTGCCAATGGCGAGGTGGATCGGAGCATTGCGGACCTCACGCAATTCGTGCGTACGCACAAATCGGATCCTTCCGCCGCGCTTGCTCTGGCGCGCGTCCTGCAGTTTGTCGGCCGTTTTGATGAAGCCCTCACGCTTGCCGGCCACGTTGCGCACACGCGACCCGAGGACGAAGCGGCCAAGTCTCTGAAGACGATCCTTGAACTGACGCTCGGTCGCTTCCCGACGCCCGAGCCGGTCACCTTGGGCCTTGTGACACGGGTTTTCGTGCCGCCGACGACTGGCGCGCTCGAATTCGTGGCACTCGTTCGTCTCTTGCGCCGGCTGGCGAGCCATCAAGTTGTGCGAGTAGTCGCGGAGCCACATTACCAGACTCTTCTTACCAGCCTGGCTGCGCAGATTATCCCCGAGGAGCCGAGGTCTGGGCTGTCAGCCACCCCGCTGCAATCGTTACTGCCAATGCTGGTGACAGAAGCCGGAAACATTGCCGATGGCATCCCGTACTTGCGAGCTGAATCGGAGCTCCTTGCCAAATGGCGGGATGCCCTAGCCGCCTTCGCGAGGCCGTTGGTCGGCATCGTGTGGGACGGTGGCGTTCTCGGCTTATCGATGGAGCAGATCGCGGCCGCGCTCCCTGATTCCGTGACGCCGGTCAGTTTAGTGACCGACGGGCAACGACACGACATGAAGCGATGGAGCCGCCCAGTCGACGCTGGCGTGCATGTCGACAGCCCAGCTGAATTGATCGCAGCGATTGCCAATCTCAACGCGGTGGTTGGGCCCGACAGCTTCGCCGTGCATATTGCCGGGACGCTCGGGATTCCAGGCGTTGTCTTCGTGCCGCGTGGTTATCCTTGGTACTGGGCGCAGGCCGACGGAAAGCCACTCTGGTACCCCTCAATCGAAGTCGTCGTCCAGGAACGGCTCGGGGACTGGTCGGGCGCGATCGATGAAGGTCGCTGCCGGCTCGGCACGCTGCTGCGCGCGTCAGCAATGGCTTGAACGGCTTGCAACTCGCATACGCAGGCCGGAGGTTACCATTTGCGCATTGTACGCAGGTGCTCGACCTCTATGCCGAGGCGCCGGACTCCAGACGGCCAGTGGTGTGCTTCGACGAAAGCCCCGTGCAGCTCATCGGCGAGGTCCGTCAGCCAATTCCGCCAAGGCCGGGCCGGCCCGAACGTTACGACCACGAATACCGTCGCAATGGGACGGTCAATCTGTTCGTTCTCCTCGACGTGCATCGCCCCTGGCGCAAGGTCAAGCTCACCGAGCGGCGAACGGCGAAAGACTATGCCCAATGCATGCGCGACCTCGTCGACATCCATTATCCCGACGCCGAGATCATCCGGGTCGTCCAGGACAATTTATCGACCCACTCCGCCGGCGCCCTCTATCTGGCGTTCCCGCCCGCCGAAGCCAGGCGGATTTTGCGACGGCTCGAGTTCCACCACACCCCAAAGCACGCAAGTTGGCTCAACATAGGTCGAGATCGAAATCGGCATCCTGCGAGGCCAGTGCCTGGATCGCAGGATCGACGACCCCAAGCGACTGCGCCGCGAAATCGCCGCTTGGGAACGACAACGAAATGCCGCCCGCTCCCGTATCAAATGGATGTTCACAACAGACAAGGCTCGCACCAAAATGGCAGGCGCCTATCCCGCCACTTCCAAAGAGTCATAATCACTGTGACTACTAGTTGCTCTGCACGGTGATTATGACTCTTTGGAAGGGTTTGGGTAGGCGCGTCCCATTTTGGCGCGAGCTTTTTCGATTGTGAACATCCATTTGATGCGGGAGCGGGCAGCATTTCTATGCCGCTCCCAGGCGGAGATTTCGCGGCGCAGTTGCTTGGGGTCGTCGATCCTGCGGTCGAGGCACTGTCCCCGCAATACGCCAATCTCGATCTCGACCATGTTGAGCCAGCTTGCGTGCTTGGGGGTGTAGTGGAACTCGATGCGCTGCAGGATGCGCCGTGCTTCGGCAGGCGGGAAGGTCTGATACAGCGCACCTGCCGAGTGGGTC
>NZ_AUEZ01000120.1 GCF_000426245.1 Bradyrhizobium sp. Ai1a-2
CAACGTTCGTGACGATCGCGAGCCGCCCCTCATCCGGGTGAGACGCGCGGAGTTAAATCACTGATTTGCCCGACGACGGAAGCGGAATGTTTTTTGTGCGAGGGCTGGACAGACTTTTGGTGATTTGCCCGTCGAGTTGATTTGTCGCACCGAAAGCAACCACATCGTCATTGCGAGCGGAGCGAAGCAATCAATAGCGCCGCAAGCGCAGAGTAACCCTCCGGCCGGGCCGCGGAGTGATCGCTTTTCGCCGGGTTAGTCCAAGGGTTTTTTACGACCCATATTCGTCGTGCCGACGCCACCATTTGTAGGGGCGTGACTGAGGCCAATCCGGCGGCGAATCCTCCCACGTCTCCTGGCGCCCGTAGGGCGTCGCGTCCAGGAAGCCCCAGACGTTCCCGAGCGCCTCGCATCCCCGTCGGGAGGTGAAGTAGGTGCGGAACACCTGGTCTCCCCGCCGCAAGAGGACACTGAGCCCATGGGCTTCGCCGCTCGGCGTCGTGATCCCCAGATCGACATTGAAGCTGTTGTTCGCTGACGAGACCCAGCGGTGCGGCCAGGACATGCGCTTGCGATAGGCCTCGATGCTGGCGAAGGGCGCGAGCGAGACCAGTGCAAGAGATACGCCGCGCGCGCTCAGGTGCGGTACGGCGAACTGACCGATGTTGTCCACGAACATCGAGCATCCGGGACAGCCCGCAGACGGCCAGCCGTGCACGCCCGGCGCAAACATGAAGTGGTAGAGGAGAAGCTGCGGCCGGCCATCGAATAGATCCAGTAGGCCCACCTGCCCATCCGCGCCGTCGAAGACGTAGGACTTCTCGATCTTCGTCATCGGCAGTCGGCGACGCTCCGCGGCAAGTGCATCCCTGGTGCGGGTCAGGGCTTTCTCCTTGGCAAGCATCGTGTCGAGCGCTTGGCGCCACTCACGCTCCGCGACAACCTTGGGCATCGGTTCTGCTGTTGCATTCATTGCTCGTCTCCTTCGTCCGACGGAACCACCCCGAGGACGTTCGAGGCAGACCCAAGCCGACAGGCCGACCGAAATTTTTCCTCTCCTCGATGATCCGAAGCTTCTCGGCAACAGTCCACCGCCGCGCCGCTCCAGACAGAACCGTAACCGTCGTCACGTTTGCTCACTTGCTTGCAAATCAACGAGCAATCCATCCCACGTTCGAACACGAACCGGGGCGGCGGCCCTCACCGGAGGCTTACAGCGCAGACGTGGATTGCTTCGCTTCGCTCGCAATGATGGTAGGGTGGGTTAGCGCAGCGTAGCCAACCGATAACAGCGGGAAGAAAGATGGTGGGTTACGCTGCGCTAACCCACCCTACAACTCCACGGCTTACAGCGTGCAGCGGCGCTCCGTTCGCATCTGTTGCTGCTCGGTCATCGCGGCAGTGAAGGTCGCCACCGGCTTGCTGATCACCTTGTAGGTCGAAGGCCATTCCAGCGGCTTTCGCTGCAGGTCCTCATTCCATATCTGGCAGATGCCGGTGTTTTCCCAGCGGATCACATAATAGCCGGCCTCTGCGGGCTTGGCGACGGCGATGGCGGCGACGGTGAGGCAGGTGGCGAGACAGAGGGCGATAGCGCGACGCATGACGGATCTCCTGTCGGACATTTGTTGGCCTGCCTCCGCGATGAGGAGAGGCGGCGCCGATTTTTCTTGCGATCGTTTGTGGCGCTTTTGGTGCTGGCAGAAATGCCGCAACGACATGGCGGGCTGCATTTTCACCAGTGGCTTCGAGCAACGGTGTGTGGGTCATCCGCTCGCTCGCCAGAGAGCCAATCCGCCAATTCCTGCCACGGCTGCAACGACCAGCTTCCGGAAGCCGCGCCCGATGGCGAAGCCAATACGAATATATCCGGAAAATCCGGCAGCCGGGCCTGCCGGCCGAGCGCGATCGCCGACGTCGGTCGTCCGTAGAACAGGGATGCCGCCTTCTTGCTGGTGAACGCGATGGTCTGCGGCCGGTAGGTCAGCATCTTGTCGCGGAACGCAGGCACATCGATGGGGAAGGCGAGCGCATGGTGGTCCATGCCCGCGCCCGTCTTGCACATGTCGGTGAAGCCGATGCCGAGGTCGAGCAGCGCCGGAAATTCATGCGGCTCAAAGCGGCGCGGCGTGATGCCGACCTGATGCAGCGTCCGCCAGAAGCGATTGCCGGGATGCGCGTAGTAATGGCCGAGGTCCGCTGACCGCTGGCTCGCGGCGGTGCCGACGAAGACCAGGCGCAGATCGGCGGCAAGCTGGTCGGGCAGTCGCTCGCGAGGCGCGGGCGCTCCGCTCATGCAGCGCGAAGGTGTGCGACGCCCTCGATCTCGATCAGCATCTTCGGATCAGGCAACGCCACCACCACGCAGGTGGTGCGCGCCGGATAGGGCGCCGGCCCGAACGCCTCGGCATAGAGCCTGTTCATCGTGGCGACATCGGAGGCGCGCGTCAGCAGCACGTTGACCTTGACGAGATTGCGCACCGTCGCGCCTGCCTCATCCAGCACGCGCTTGAAGTTGGCGACGACGTTGGCGAACTGTGCCTCGAAGGTGTCAGGCAGCCCGCCATTGGCGTCGAAGCCGGGGATGCCGGAGATGAAGAGGAGATCGCCGACGCAGGCGCCGAACGAGAGCGGCGGCGCCTTGACGCCGGGCGGGGGAGGGAAGTGTTTTATGGACATAGGCATCCTCGCGTGGCCGTTGGACAGGTGGGATGCAGGATAGATCAGCGGCTGGCGTGTGCCAACGGATCGCGCGAACGCGCATCCGATGATCGGCCTCTCAATATGCGGGACGAACGCCCGCCCGATTCCTCAGGATAGAACTGCGAAGGTTGACTCGCCGACGACACAGCCACAGCTCAAGGGCGTTGATGGTGTCCTCTCTGCGGTGGTGGGAAGAACTAGAGCATTTCGGTTCTGATTGAATCAGAGCCGACGCTCTAGATCCTTGTTTTGACGTGTTTTCTTCACACGAACCGGCGTCCACTTCGCTCAAAAACGCTTTAGAGGAGGCTCCGGTTGTCGGAGAAAAATCGCTCGCAGAACTTGCGGATGTGGTCCGGCAGATCATCAACGGCGGATGGCTTGCTGGACTCCCCGCACTCAATGCGAGATTGCGTTCCTGTTGCTCTGTTCGCAAGGTGCGAGCCGTCGCTCCCGGCTTGATTCGCCATCCGATCGAGAAATGCAGCTCTCGCCTTGGCGCGGAAGGCGCTATTCGATCTCATATCGTTATCCCCACGTTCGCCAATTGAGACTTACGCACGTTTTAGGATGGCTGGAGAATCCGACTAGCTACCAAAATGGCTGGCAACGGCATCCAAAAGTTTGTCGTTAAGGGGGCCCTTCAGGTTCAGACGCTTCTTAGGCGCCACGGCCGCAACAAAACGGCCGGGCAAGTGCCCGGCCGCTTTCTCCGTCATGGATGTTCAAACCAAGCCCTGGGCTTGAGGCGCGTAGTCCTCACAGCACCCGATTACTCTCCTTCACCTTCTCCGCATCGAGATAGACGTCGCCGCCCATCTCCCTGAACTTCTGGCTCATCGCGGCCATGCCGTCCTCGATGGTGCCCTGTACCGACATACCGACGCTCGCCGGATCGTTCAGCGTCGCCGCATAGTCCCGCACGTCCTGGGTGATCTTCATCGAGCAGAATTTCGGGCCGCACATCGAGCAGAAGTGGGCGACCTTATGGGCTTCCTTCGGCAGGGTCTCGTCGTGGAAGTTCTTCGCGGTCTCGGGGTCGAGGCCGAGGTTGAACTGGTCGGTCCAGCGGAAGTCGAACCTTGCGCGGGAGAGCGCGTCGTCGCGGAGTTGCGCGGCGGGGTGACCCTTGGCGAGGTCGGCGGCGTGGGCCGCGATCTTGTAGGTGATGACGCCAACCTTGACGTCGTTGCGATCGGGCAGGCCGAGATGCTCCTTCGGCGTGACGTAGCAGAGCATGGCGCAGCCGAACCAGCCGATCATGGCGGCGCCGATGCCTGACGTGATGTGGTCGTAGCCCGGCGCGATGTCCGTGGTCAGCGGGCCAAGCGTATAGAACGGGGCTTCGCCGCATTCCTTGAGCTGCTTGTCCATGTTGATCTTGATCTTGTGCATCGGCACGTGGCCGGGGCCCTCGATCATGACCTGGCAGCCCTTGTCCCACGCGATTTTTGTGAGCTCTCCGAGCGTCTCCAGTTCGGCGAACTGCGCGCGGTCGTTGGCATCGGCGATCGAGCCGGGACGCAGGCCGTCGCCCAGCGAGAACGAGACGTCATACTTGCGCATGAGGTCGCAGATCTCGTCGAAATGGGTGTAGAGGAAGCTCTCCTTGTGGTGCGCCAGGCACCACTTCGCCATGATCGAGCCGCCGCGCGAGACGATGCCGGTGACGCGGTTAGCGGTGAGGTGGATGTAGGGCAGGCGCACGCCGGCGTGGATTGTGAAATAGTCGACGCCCTGTTCGCACTGCTCGATCAGCGTGTCCTTGTACAATTCCCAGGTCAGCTGGACCGGATCGCCGTTGCACTTCTCCAGCGCCTGGTAGATCGGCACGGTGCCGATCGGCACCGGCGAGTTGCGCAGGATCCATTCGCGGGTGGTATGGATGTTGCGCCCCGTCGAGAGGTCCATCACGGTGTCGGCGCCCCAGCGGATCGCCCACACCATCTTCTCGACTTCCTCCTCGACCGACGACGTCACGGCGGAGTTGCCGATATTGGCGTTGATCTTGGTCAGGAAGTTGCGGCCGATGATCATCGGCTCGAGCTCGGCGTGGTTGATATTGGAGGGGATAATGGCGCGGCCGCGCGCGATCTCAGAGCGTACGTACTCCGGCGTGATGAAGGCCGGCACCGAGGCGCCGAAGCTCTCGCCGTCGGCAAGCGCGGCCTCCGCGCGCTCGAGCTGCTGCTTGCGGCCGAGATTCTCGCGCTCGGCGACGTAGATCATCTCCTTGGTGATGATGCCGGCGCGGGCGAATTCGAGCTGGGTGATCTTGTGGCCGTCGAGGCCGCGCAGCGGCTGGTGATGCGCGGTGAAGGCGCGCGCCGCCTTGTCGGCGGACAGGTTGCCGTTGTCTTCTGGCTTGATCGTGCGCCCGTCATATTCCTCGACGCCACCGCGTTCCTTGACCCAGGCCAGACGATTGCGCGGCAGGCCGACATTGACGTCGATGGTGATGGACGGATCGGTGTAAGGGCCGGAGGTGTCATAGACCGGAAGATTGGGCTCGCCGGCGCCTTCGCTCAGGATGATCTCGCGCAAGGGCACGCGCACATCGGGCGCCCCCTCGGGGGTAGAGAAAATCTTGCGCGAGGAGGGCAGCGGCCCCGTGGTGACGGCGGGAATGGTGGTATCAGGGTTGGAACGGATGTTCATGGAGTTCCTCCTTAAACTTCTTACTTCAGGCGGCTTTGGCTGAAGCGCCAAGCCATTGTCTGACCCGCGCATCGGGGTCGGCGTTCTGGGTGATGTCGGAGACGACGGCGATCGAGTCGGCGCCGGCGGCGAAGATCTCCGCCGCCTGCTCGAACTTGATGCCGCCGATCGCAACCAGCGGGATGTTGCCGATGCGCTGCTTCCATTCGGTGATTTTTGGAATCCCCTGCGGGGCGAAGCGCATCGATTTCAGCGTGGTCGGGAAGATCGGGCCGAGCGCGACATAATCAGGCTCGGCCTTCAGCGCGGTGGCAAGCTCCTCGTCGTCATGGGTGGAGATGCCGAGCGTCAGCTTGGCGTTGCGGATCTCGGCAAGGTCGGCATCGGCGAGATCCTCCTGGCCGAGATGCAGATGCTCGGCGCCGGCGACGATCGCCGCGCGCCAATAGTCGTTGACGACCAGTTTTGTCGGTGTGCCCTTGGTCACCGCGAGCGCATCGGTGACGATCTGCAGCGCTTCGGCGTCGTTCAGATCCTTGGCGCGGAGCTGGATCGTGCCGACGCCGAGTCTCGTCAGCCGCTCGACCCAGGCGACGCTGTCGACGACGGGATAGAAAGGATCAGGATACGCGTAGCGATCAGGATACGGCATGCCAGAACGGAGTCCCGATGACAGGAGTGGAGGGGGAGGCGAAATCGCGGGCGTCCATCAGCCCGGCCTCAAACGCGGAGCGGCCGGCCTCGATGCCGAGGCGGAATGCATTGGCCATCGCAACGGGGTCGGCGGCCTTCGCGACCGCCGTGTTGAGCAGCACCGCGTCGTAGCCGAGCTCGAAGGCGTGGGCCGCATGGGACGGCGCGCCGATGCCGGCGTCGACCACCAGCGTGATGTCGGGCAGCCGGTCGCGCAGCAGTTTTAGCGCATCACGGTTGGTGATCCCCCTGGCGCTGCCGATCGGCGCGGCCCACGGCATCACCACCTTGCAGCCGGCATCGACCAGCCGCATCGCGACAGAAAGATCTTCGGTGCAATAGGGGAACACCTCGAAGCCGTCCTTGATCAGGATCGAGGCGGCCTCGACCAGTCCGACGACATCGGGCTGCAGCGTGTCGTTGTCTGCGATGACCTCGAGCTTGATCCAGCTCGTTCCGAACAATTCGCGCGCGAGCTTGGCCGTGGTCACCGCCTCGCGCACGGTGCGGCAGCCGGCGGTGTTCGGCAGCACCGTCACATCAAGCTCGCGGATCAGCGACCAGAATGCGTCCCCCGTCTTGCCGCCGGCGGCCTCGCGGCGCAGCGACACGGTGACGATGTTGGCGCCGGAGGCGCGGATCGCTGCCTGCATGATCGCGGGCGAGGGATAGAGCGCCGTGCCGATCAGCAGGCGAGAGGAGAAGGTCTTGCCGTAGAAGTTCAGCATTGTGTCAGTGTCCTCCGCTTGTCATCCCCGCGAAGGCGGGGATCCAGTAACCCGCGCCGCCTGTGCTTGAACCGTAACGCCGGGGCGTACTGGATCGCCCGGTCAAGCCGGGCGATGACGGCTGGGTGTGTGGAGCGCGTACAACGAAGTCCTGTGGTTATGGGTCCCCGCCTTCGCGGGGACGACGCGTGGAGAGAGTTGGTACGCATACCGATCACCCTCCCTGCCGCGGCGTGATGATCTCGATCTCGTCGCCGGCTTTCAGCGCTGTCTCGGCCCAGCGGCTCTTCGGCAGCACGTCGTAATTCAGCGCGATCGCGAAATGGGAGCCTTCGTAGTCGAGTTCGGCGAGCAGCGCGTCGACGCTGGCAGCGGTAATCTCCCGCGGCTCGCCGTTGACGATCACGCGCATCGCATCACCTCGTTGTCGATCTGGCCGCGCTTGACATACGCGAGTGTCAGCTCCGCCAGCGCTGGCGCCAGCAGGAAGCCGTGGCGGTAAAGGCCGTTCACTGACATCTTGTTCCTGTCGATCGTGATCCGCGGCAGGTTGTCCGGAAAGGCCGGGCGCAGGCCGGAGCCGAATTCGACGATGCGCGCTTCGGCAAAGGCCGGGTGCACCGCGTAGGCCGCGCCGAGAAGCTCCAGCGCCGAGCGGACGCTGACGCCGGTGTCCTCGGCCTCGATCGAGGTCGCGCCCAGCATGAACAGATGGTCCTCGCGCGGGATCACGTAAAGCGGCCAGCGCGGATGGATCAGCCGAACCGGGCGCGACAGCTCCACCTCCGCGGTCTCGATCAGGATCATCTCGCCCTTGACGCCGCGCAGCTCCGGCTGCCCGTCACGCGCCGACAGGCCGCGGCAATCGATCACGATGCCTTCGAGATCCTCGGCGCTCACGTCGCTGTTGAACTTGATGATGCCGCCGGCGGCGAGGATGCGCTCATGCAGCTTCGGCAGCACGCGACGCGGCTCGACGTGGCCTTCGGCCGGAAAGAACAGCGCGTCGCGGAAACGGCCGTCGAGCGAGGGTTCGAGCTGCGCAACGCCTGACGCGTCGAGCCGCTGGTGGCCTTCCGTCATCCGGGCAAAGCGCTCGAAATCGCTGCGCTCGCGCGCATGCGCCACCACCAGCGAGCCGTTGAACGGCGTATCCGGCAATTCGCGCCGCCAGATGTCGAGCGAGCGCTGGCCGAGCCGGCTGATGATGGGCTCGGCGACCTCGGCCTCGCAATAGGGCGCCAGCATGCCGCCGGCCCAATGGCTTGTGGATTCCGTCATCGCCGCGTCACTGCGCTCATGCAGAGTGACGGCGTGTCCGGCCTGCGCAAACAGTAGGGCTTGCCAAGCGCCGGCTATGCCTGCGCCGATGATCGATACGGGGGAATCCCCCCGCGGACTCTTGTTCTGGTACATCCCTGTCCCTTCGCCGGTATGACCCGGATCAGGTTCAAAGGGTCACCGCGGTCCCGGATATCGGCCAGACTGGCCAACCCCAAGCGTGCGGTATCTCAGCTCCTCCTCGGAGCACCCCTCGGAACGTGTCTAATGTAAGCGGATGCGCTGGCCTGTCAACGCCGCCTTGCGGCCGTGCCCCTCAATTGCCGGGCATCTGCTGTGCGCTGGTGTCGACCGCGCTCTCCTGCGCCACGGGCCCTGCCTGCTCATTTTGCGATGCGGCGGCGAGCGTCGGACGGGCTTGCGCCTTGGCTTCTTTTAGATGCTGCAGCCGCTGCTGCTTGGCGGCGTAATAATACCCGCCGGCGTAGTAGCGTACGGCGCGGTCGTGGTTGCCACCGGCGGCGCGGAAGGCGCCCGCGAGATATTTGATGCCGTAGGTGAGGTTGGTTTCGGGGTCGCGCAGACCCGCCGCATCGCCCCTGTAGCCGAGGCCGCGCGCGGTCGCGAGCTTGATCTGCATCAGCCCGATCGCGCCGCCGCGTCCGACCAGGTTCGGCTGATACTTGCTCTCGCGCACGATCACGCGGTGCACCAGCGTATCCGGCACCAGGTTGGCCTGGGCATGGGCGGCGACCATCGCCTCATATTGCGAACGCTGCTGCGCCTGCGCAGGCGAGCCCAGAAGCATCGCGGCAACAGCCGCAAGCAAGGTGAGGGCGAAAGGGAATTTCATCGGACGCGATCTCGGCGACGGAATGGTCTGTTCCACTTACGCAATCGAATTGTTGCGGTGGCCGGGCAGATATGTGGCGAAAAAGCGGCGTTATACGATCGGCTTTAGTAAAGTCTTACACGATGATTTGCTGCGTGGCGGCAAGCGGATTGTCGCGCAAATGACTCAAAGCCATCGTAGAATTTTGCATGGCAGGCCGAGAGTTTCAGTGCGCCTGCCGACAACACAATCAAGAAACGACAATCAAGAAAACCGACCAAGAAACGTCGATAAAGGGAGACGCGTCATGGCCATCTTTGATTCCGCTGATCTGCCGCGTGGAAATCCTTGCGCACAATGCGGCAAGCCGATCATGAGGCCGGACTGGGTCGAGCAGGATGTTGGCCGGACTTCTTATCTCTGGCATTGCCGCGCCTGCGACTACCGCTTCGAGGCCATTGCGATCTATCCGGAGCCGCACAGCGAACCGGCGCCGCTCGCAGCCTGAAGTCAGGCCGCCGAGCGCCGGTCTTCCGCGCGTACCGGCAACGCGATCCGCGCCACGAGCCCGTGCGGCTGCTTGTCGTGCAGGGATAACGTCCCACCATGCGCGAGCACGATCGCGTTGGTGATCGACAGCCCGAGGCCAAAGCCTTCGGACTCGTCCATGTTGCGCGCGCCGTCGCCGCGCACGAACGGCTCCAGTACATCGCGCTTGCGCGCATCCGAAATGCCGGGGCCGTCATCCTCGACTTCGATGGTGATGCGATCGGGGAGGGTGCGGAGCCGGATCGTCGCTTCGGCGCCGAAGCGGACCGCGTTCTCGACCAGATTGGTGACGCTGCGGTGCAGGTCGTCCGGCCGCACGGTTGCCATCGCGTGTGCGGGGCCATCGTAATTGACCTTGTGGCCCATGTCGGAAAACTGGTCGGTGACCAGCTGCAGCGTGCTGGCGATATCGGTCAGCGTCATCGATTCCAGCCTGCGGTCGTTGCGCAGGAACGACAGCACCGCTTCCAGCATCGCGCGCATCTGGTCGAGATCGGCGAGCATGCGGCTGCGATGGGTCTCGTCCTCGATGAATTCCGAGCGCAGCCGCATCCGTGTGATCGGCGTGCGCAGGTCGTGGCTGATCGCGGCCAGCATCTTGGTGCGGTCGTCGATCAGGCTGGTGATGCGCTCGCGCATGCGGTTCAGCGCTTTCGCAACTGAACGGATTTCTTCCGGCCCGCGTTCGGGCAGCGGCGCGGCCGCGCCGTCGAGGCTGAAGCTCTCGGCGGCGCGCGCAAAGGACGACAGCGGCGCGGTCAACGCGCGTGCCGCCCACAGCCCGAGCAGCGTCACGCTGATGACCACGAACAACAGCGTCATCATCCAGGGACCGCCGAAGAACGGCGGCCGGTGCCGATCCGCGAGCAGCCGCGCCGAGATCACAGCACCGTCGGGCAGCGTGACGCCGATCCGCGTGCCGTCGCCCGCCAGCGGAAACAGCCGATAGGCGCTGCCGAGCCGGCGGTAGAGGAAGTGCAGTTCGCGCTCATTCAGTTCGCCGGCAGCCGGCGCGGTGCCAGGCGGAAGGATCTCGACGCCGAGTTGCGGAAAGGCGTTGTTGATATCGATGGAGAGCCGCGCTCGTTCGGACGGCGCGGCGGCGCCGAGCAACTGGATCGCGCTGGCAAGCTGGGCATGTCCGCGGTCGCCTGGCGGCTCCGACTGGTCCGGCCGGTAGAGCAGGAAGATCGCGGCGATGATGACGTGGATGGCGATGATAGAGGCGACCACCAGCGCCGCGATCTGCCCGCTGATGCCCTTGAGATTGAGGAAGCCGGCGAGCTTCATCGTCAATTGCCCGCCGCCGCGGTCACTGCTTCCACTGTGGCTGCTTCGACTCGTGGCGTGAACATGTAGCCGCCGGCGCGCACCGTCTTGATCATGGTGGCCTCCTGCGGATCGGGCTCGATCTTGCGGCGGATGCGGCTGACCAGCACGTCGATCGAGCGCTCGAACGAGCCGGCGTTGCGCGCGCCGGTGAGGTCGAGCAGGCTGTCGCGCGACAGCACGCGGCCGGGCCGCTCGCAGAAGGTCCGGAGCAGGTCGAACTCGGCGCTGGTCATGGCGACCTTGGCGCCTTCGGGGTTACGCAGTTCACGCAGGCGGAAATCGATGCGCCAGCCCTGGAACGTCAAGGCGGTCGCGCCTTCGATGGCGCTGGCGTTGCGCGCAGCAGCCTGGCGCCGCAGCACCGCATTGATCCGCGCCAAAAGCTCGCGCGGATTGAACGGCTTCGGCAGATAGTCGTCGGCGCCCATCTCGAGGCCGAGGATGCGGTCGACGTCCTCGCCGCGCGCGGTCAGCATGATGATCGGCGTCTGCGAGGTCGCGCGCACCTTGCGGCACAGGCTGAGGCCATCCTCGCCCGGCAGCATGACGTCGAGGATCAGAAGATCGACGCGGTGGTCGGCCATCGCGCGGACCATCTCACGGCCGTCGCCGGCGGTGGTGACGTTGCAGGCGTTGTTGCGCAGATATTTCGCGATCAGGCTGCGCGTCTCGCGGTCGTCCTCGACGACAAGGATGTTCGGCTGCGGTTGGGCCATGCTGACCTTTTTGTCGATGATTCGGGGGAAGCGCCGAAGATTCTTGTTTCCAAATGTTTCTGACGGCTGCGCGGTAACAGGGGGCAACAGGGCAAAAGGCACTGTTAAGACCGGTAACCCTACCGTCGCGGCCAGTTTCACGCGTACCTATCAGAATCATTTGGAGCATTCCATGACCGCGATCTCGGCTGCCTCCGGCAGCACCTACCAGTCGCCTCTGCAGCGACTGCAGGACGAACTGCAGTCCGAAATCAATTCCGGCGCCGTCAGCTCGTCGGACCAGGACGCGCTGTCGTCAGCGCTGACGGATATCGACGCCTCGATGCAGGCAGGCCGCGCCAGCGATCAGCCCAGCGGCACGCGGCCGTCGCCGGACGAGATGAAGTCCAAGCTCGATGATCTCATCAGCCAGGAGGTCTCGAGCGGCAAGCTGACCAGCGATCAGGCGACCGAGCTGCAAGGCGTGTTCAAGGCCGCCTTCGCGCAGGGTCCGGGCGGCGCGCATGGCCATCACGGCGATGCCGGTGGGCCGCCGCCGTCGGATGCCGTAAGCTCGGCCGATGATTCCAGCACCGCCACCAATTCGGTCAGCGACATTTTGCAGCAGTTCCTGCAGTCGCTGCAGGACTCGCTGTCGACGTCGGCATCGAGTTCCTACAACTCGGCCGGCAGCGCGAGCGCATCGGCTAACGGCAGTTCGTTCTCGGCGCTGCTGATCGACTACCAGAGCTGAGGCGCGGCTCCTTCCCCACGAATAGCGTGTAGCCCGGGTGGAGCGTCAGCGTAACCCGGGGCCGCTCGTCGACGTTGACGCAGGCTTCCCGGGTTGCGCTTCGCTCCACCCGGGCTACCGAAAAAGGGAAGGGTGGCTGTTCCATTGGTTGCGGAGGAACCAGTCGTCGAATGTGGCGTTGAATCCCTCGATCTCTTGTGGGGAGGGCCAGATGGCAGCCGACGCCAGCACCAATCCGCATCGGCTCATTGCCAGCGATCGTGTCGAAGGCACTGCGGTGCGGCGACCGAACGGCGAGATGATCGGCCACATCGAACGGCTGATGATCGACAAGGTCTCCGGCCAGGTGTCTTACGCCGTGCTCAGCTTCGGCGGATTCTTCGGCCTCGGAACCAACCTCATTCCCGTGCCCTGGGCGCGGCTGCGCTACAACACGCGCTTCGAAGCCTATGAGCTCGACATATCAGATGAAGAGCTGAAACGCGCGCCGTCGTTTCGCGCCGACAAGGATTTCGATTGGGGCGATCGGTCGCAGGAAAACGAGCTGAACCGCTACTACGGCATTCCGCCTTACTGGGGCGGTTTCTGAAGCGACGTCGTCGCTTAACTTCAAGCTTTCGATTCAACCTTGACTTTGGCGTCGCAAGTTCCGTGAGACTTGATACGGAACGCTTGCTGACGTGACGGGTTTTCTCAGCATCGATTTCGAGAACTGGAGGACCCGATCATGTTAGCGAAGTATACCATCACTGGCCTTGCGGCCTCGGCCCTGCTTGCAAGCGTCGCGTTCGCGCAAACGCCGAACACGGCGACCGGAGATCGTCCGAGCACCGCGGAGACCACGTCAACCACCGCCCCGACGTCGTTCAAGGGCAACTGGCGCGCGTCGAAAATGGCCGGCCTGAGTGTCTACAACGACAGCAATGAGAGCATCGGCTCGATCAACGACATGTTGATGGACAAGAGCGGCAACATCAAAGCGATCGTGATCGGCGTCGGCGGTTTCCTCGGCGTCGGCGAACATCTGGTCGCGGTGCCATTCGAGAAGGTCAAGTTCGCCAACGAGCCGGTCGCCTATACCGGCGCGTCGAACACCGGCGCCAAGCCGTCGGGCAGCACCGGCTCGTCGACGACCACGGGCGCTGCGACAAGCTCGACTTCGAGCTCCAAGCCGAACCCCTGGTACCCCGATCACGCCGTCTACAGCGCGACCAAGGAAGAGCTGAAGGCGATGCCGGAGTTCAAGTACTCGACCGAGTAAGGCTCTCGCCTGCTCAAGCAAAAGCGCGCCCGGTTCTGCCGGGCGCGTTCTTGCGTTAGGGCGACGTGAAGTGCGTTCGCGGTTGGCTACTTGCGCAGGCCCCTCCCCATCGCCTCGTAGATCATCGACTTCAAGTTCAGTTGGATCCGTCCCCCCTGTGTGGGCGACATCACCATGAAGACTCCAAGCATGTCGTCCACGGGGTCGACGAAATAGAAACTGCCGCCGGCGCCGTCCCAACGGTATTCACCGAGTGGCCAGTTCGTATACGGAGGTGGCGAGGTGCGCACGGCAAAGCCGAGACCGAAGCCGCTGGTGGGCCCCGGAAAATAGAAGGGATCATGAATGATCCCGGTTTCCGGCCCAATCTGATCCGACGTCATCAGTGCAACTGTCTCACGCTTGAGATACCGCTTGCCGTCCAGTTCACCTCCATTCAGCAGCATTTGCAGGAAGCGGGCGTAGTTCCCCGTGGTCGAGGCCAGGCCTGCTCCACCCGACTCCCAGCGCCGTGGCAATGTAGGATCGGTGATTCCAGCGACTCGAGAGCGATCGACCGGAAATCCCCTCGCGATCAGCGGCCACTTCGCTTTGTCCGCGACATAGTACGCAGTGTCGGACATGCCGAGCGGATCGAACAATCTCTGTTTTTCGAACTGGTACAGCGTCTGCCCCGAGGCCACCTCGACGACACGGCCGAGCACGTCGGTTGAATGGCTGTAATTCGTCGTCCGTGAAGAATCGCCCAAGCCATTGATGTGGAGTCGATTTTTCGGTCGTGAGGGGGTTTGAGATTGCAAGCTTTCGGGGTTTGACGCCGCAAAAGCTTGCAAATCTGCATTTGAGGATACCGCCGAATCGCGCGTCGTGATTCCCTCGGTCTGACCGGAGGGGACGATGAAGCCAAAGGAACGACGCGACAGCGGACAGGCCGATCTTCTGCGCTCCCGGCTGGACGCGATCCTCGACATGGATCATGCACTGGTGAAGCTTTCGCGGACGATCGACTGGTCGGTCCTGGAACAGCGGTTCGGTGCGGTGTATGAGG
>NZ_AUEZ01000121.1 GCF_000426245.1 Bradyrhizobium sp. Ai1a-2
TACCTCGCGCAGGCGCCTGCGCGGCCGGCCTGCCGATGCGCCGGTCGTGCGACATTATCTCTTGTCCAAGTACATTTCCCCCAAACGGCTGCTCCACGTTACGCGCAGCCACTGGGCCATCGAGAACCAGCTCCATTGGGTGCTCGACGTCCACTTCGCCGAAGACGGCAATCGCGCGCGAAAGGATCATGCGCCGGAGAACTTGGCCATTCTGCGTCGGCTCGCCCTCAATCTCCTGCGAACCCACCCCGATCGCAAATCCATCCGTCTCAAGATCAAACGTGCCGGCTGGGACGATGCTTTCCTCATGCAGCTCCTCAGCCATATGCGATAGCCCTGCGCTTGCGGGGGAGGGCTGGGGTGGGGGTCTCTCCGCGATTCACACTCTTCGTGTGGAGAGAGCCCTCACCCGGCGCTACGCGCCGACCTCCCCCGCAAGCGGGGGAGGTGGAACCAATCCGCAGCCAATCAACCTGAGATCACGCTCTATGGCTTGGCGGCCACCTCGGTGCGCAGCCATTTTCGTGGCGGCGGCTGGTAGGTCGCAAAACGGTTGAGCATCGCCTCCACCTTGGTTTCGATGATGAGCATCTCGGCGTAGGCTGTGATCGTGAAGCCTTCGGTGACCATCCTCTCCACCATCGCGATCAGCGGCGCGAAGTAATCCTTCACGTTCAGTAGGCCACACGGCTTTTGGTGGATCCCGAGCTGGGCCCAGGTCCATTCCTCGCAAAGTTCTTCGAGCGTCCCGGCGCCGCCCGGCAGCGCGATGAAACCGTCGGATAGCTCCGCCATCATCGTCTTGCGCTCATGCATGGTTTCGACGACGTGGAGCTGGCTCAAGCCCGGGTGCCCGATCTCGCGCTCGACCAGCGCGCGCGGAATGACGCCGACGACACGCCCGCCCGCTGCGAGCGCCGCGTCCGCCACCGCACCCATCAGCCCGACCTTCCCGCCGCCATAGACAATGGTGACGCCGGCCTTTGCCAGCGTCTGTCCGGTGGCGACCGCCGTCTCCAGATAGATCGGATCACGGCCCGGGCTGGAGCCGCAGAAGATACAAACGGATTTCAGTGCTTTGGCGTTTTGGTTCTGCATTGGATGTATGCGGACCTTTCGTGCTGCAAACGATTCGTCGGCGGGTCGAGGTTAGCATGAGGGGAGGCGGGGTCGCGGCGGCACGCTACAATGTGATGCATCGGCGGATTGGCGGTGTGAATGACCTGCTCATATACCTTTGAAATCAAAGGAAATTTCTTCGTGCGCGGGGGCGGTGCCGGATCGGGCTTCGCGGCGCTCCGGTATCGTTTGCCGTCCAGGGAAGGACTTCATCAACAGGCCTGTCATCAACCCTCGAGGCTGTCATCAATCTGTCTTGCCGCCTGCGCTTAGCTGCGGAACCAGCCCGGCATGCTATCATGGCTGCGGCCGAGAGGGAGTGAGGCGGTGAGCGAAATGGCGAGTGTCCCGGCATTGCCGGCAGATGCATCTGCGATTGCACGTATCAAGTCCGAAATCGATATTTCAGATCGTTCGCGCATCGTTACATTCGGCGAGCGTGCCCAGCGGTCGGTGGTTGAATTCGCCGACCGCATCCTGTCCCAGACGCAGAATCGCGAGCTCGGAACGACGGGCAAGCTGCTGTCGGACATCCTGGGAAAAGCGCGCGGGCTTGATCCCGCCGATCTCAAGGACAGCGGCTTCTTGACGCGCCTGTTCTCGTCGGCGGAGGCGCGGCTGCGGCGCTTTGCCGAGCAGTTCAGCGACGTCGCGTCGCAGATCGATCGCGTCTGCGTCGAGCTCGATCGCAACAAGGAGGTCCTGCGCCGCGACATCGCGCTGCTCGACGATCTCTATGACCAGACCAGGACCGCGCTCGGCCAGCTCGACGCGCATATCGCCGCCGGCAAGGCTTTCGCCGAGGACTTTCGCCGCGGCAAGCTGGTGGAGATGGAGCGGACCGCGACCGCGCAAGGCCAAAACAGCGACGCCCTGCTCGCGGCGCAGACCTATCAGGACGCACTCCAGGCGCTCGACCGGCTCGAGAAGCGCATCTTCTATCTGCAGCAGGCACGCCAGATCGGCATCCAGCAGCTGCCGCAGATCCGCATCGTGCAATCGGGCGACGAGACGCTGATCGAGAACCTGCAGGCCACGACCGAACTCACCATTCCCGTGTGGAAGCAGAAGATGATCCTGCTGCTCGGGCTGAACCGGCAGAAATCTGCGCTCGAACTGCAGAAGACCATCACGGATGCCACCAACGAGATGATGCGCCAGGCCTCCGAGATGATGAAGACCCAGGCGATCGAGATCGAGAAGCAATCGCAGCGGGGCATCGTCGACATCGCGACGCTGGAAAAGACCAATCGCGACCTGATCGACACCATCTCGGGCGTGCTCGCGGTGCAGGAACAGGGTCGGACCAAGCGCGCCGAGATCGAGCATCGCATGTCGCAGCTGACCGACGAGTTGAAATCCGCGGTGACCAAGGCCTCTGCATGAGCCTCGCGTTTTTCCCGCGCCGCTGGCTTGCGCTGCTTGCCGCGGCGCCGCTGATCGCTGTGCTGCTCTCCGGCTGTAGTGGCGGACCGGGACCGCAATTCACCATCCTGTCGGGCTCGGAGAATGACGTGCTCGAGCCGCTGGTGCAGGAATTCTGCAAGTCGCGCAATGCCGTCTGCACCATGCGCTACCAGGGCTCGCTTGACATCGCGCTGGCGCTCAAGGGCGACGATCCGCCGGCCGACGCGGTGTGGCCGGCGGCCTCGATCTGGATCGACATGTTCGACACCAAGCGGAGGGTGAAGTCGGTCAAGTCGATTGTGCAGATGCCGGTCATCCTCGGCGTGCGCCGCTCCAAGGCGCAGGAATTGAACTGGATCGGCGCCAAGGTGACGGCCAAGGACATTCTCGCCGCCGTCGAGGCCGGCCGATTGAAATTCCTGATGACCTCGGCGACGCAGTCGAACTCCGGCGCGGCTGCCTACCTCGCGATGCTTGCGGCCGGGATCGGCAAGCCCGATCTGATCGAAGCCGGCGATCTCGACAAGCCCGAAGTGCTGGCAACGGCGCGCGGCCTTCTGAAAGGCGTCGAGCGCAGCGCGGGTTCAAGCGGCTGGCTCGCCGATCTCTATCGCGACGGCGAGCGGAACGGTGCGCACTACCAGGCGATCTGGAACTACGAAGCTGTCATCAAGGAGACCAATGACAAATTGATCGCCGACGGCCACGAGCCGCTCTATGCGATCTATCCGGAAGATGGCGTGGCGGTCGCCGATTCTCCGCTCGGCTTCGTCGACCGCGGCCGTGGAAAGGACGTCGAAGCTTTCTTCGGCGACCTGCAGGCCTTCCTGCTCAAGGGCGAGGTTCAGGCGCGGATCGCCAAGACCGGACGGCGGGTGGAGGTCGGCCGCGCTGCGCCGCTTCCCGCCGACCCCAAGACCAATCTGGATCCGGCGCGCGCGCTTAACGTCATCCGCCCACCGGAGCCCGCGGTAATTCAGAAGGCGCTGTCGATCTACCAGGAGGCGCTGCGCCGTCCCTCGCTCACCGCGCTGTGCCTCGACGTCTCCGGCAGTATGCAGGGGGCCGGCGAAGCCCAATTGCTCGACGCGATGCGTTTCCTTTTGACGCCTGCCCGCACGCGGGAGCTGTTGGTGCAATGGACGAAGGCGGACGAGATCCTGTTGCTGCCGTTCAACGATCATGTGCTGTGGACCGCGCGCGCCACTGGCGGCGAGGCCGAGCAGGCCACGCTTCTCGCCCAGGCCTTGGAATTGCACGCTGGCGGCGGCACCGATTTCTACACCTGTAGCGAGCGGGCGCTCGTCGCCATGAAGCCGCTGCTCGACGGCGCCGAGCATTTGCCGGCCATCGTCATCATGACCGATGGCAAGAGCCAGGGCTATATGTCGACGTTCGAGGCCGCATGGCGCACGGATGGCCGGCGTGTGCCGGTGTTCGGGGTCACGTTCGGCGACCAGGTCGATCGCAGCCAGCTCGACAATCTCGCGAAGCTGACCGGCGGCAGGGTGTTCGACGGCACTAAGAGCCTGACAGACGCGTTCCGCGCCGTGCGGGGGTACAATTGATGGCGGCCGCGCCGTCCGGGCTTGGCTGGATTGCCGGTGGCGCGGCGGCGGCCATCCTGCTGCCTGGGCTCGCGATCGGCGTCGGCATGCCATTCTGGATCGCGCTCCTCGTCAGCGCGCTCGCCGGCGGAGGCATCGTCGCGTTGATGGCGCCGCGCAGGCGTTTTGCCGAGCTCGACGCCAGCGGCGCAGCGCGCGGCCGCATCGAATTCGCGCGCGAGCTCCTGACGGAAGCAGAGCCGCTGACCGAGCGCATGGAAGCTGCGGCGGCAGCGATCCGGACGAGGCCGGTGGCCGAGCGCGTCCGCCATCTGGTGAAGGTCGCCCGCGATATCTTCGCCGCGATCGAGCGCGACCCGCTGCGCATCGACCGCGTCAGGCGCTTCCTCACCTATTACTTGCCGCGCGCGGCCGAGATCGCCGACGCTTACGTTTCGCTGGAGCGTAGCACCGTGCCCGACACCGCGCGGCTTGCTGCCACCGGTGAATTGATCGATCGGCTCGATGGCGCGTTCACGCGCTACGCGGCCAATCTGCAGGACGCCGATCTCGACAGGCTGGACATCGAAATGAAGCTTTTGAAAAGCTCGCTCGACGAGGATATCGGACCGGCGGGGACCGACGTCCCGCCCGGGGAGAAGAAGGGAACAGCCTGATGGCCATGTCGCGTCGCGGGTTCGGGATCGGTCTGGTCGCCGCAAGCGCCGCGGCGACCGGCGGCTATCTCTATCTTCGCGAACATCCTGAAATCGCCGGCCGCTTCGGTGAAGCCAAGAAACTGTTCGGATTCGCCGGCGGCGAGAAGGAGGGCTTTCTCGCCAATGCGCGTGTGCGCGGCGTGCTCGAACGCCGCTTCGGGCTGATTCTCGACGGGCGCCGTGCCGGATCGGTGGAGATGGTGCGCGAGCCCGCATTGCTCGACCAGAAGCCGCAATTCCTGTGGCCGTCTTCCTCCGTGCTGGTCGAGGTGGCACGGAGCTCGGGCGTGAAGATTTCGCGCGACCAGGTAATCTTCAATTCGCCGATCGTGCTCTATTCATGGGACCGCATTGCCGACGGCCTGGTGAAGGGCGGTTTCGCCGAGCCGATGGGCGGCCCGCGCTACAAGGCGGACCTTTCAAAGCTGCTGAAGGCGATCATCGCCGGCGAGACCTGGGCGGCGATCGGCGTCGCCGATCTGTTCGGCCGCGCCCGCATCGTCTGTACCGATCCGAACAAGTCCAATTCGGGATTCATGTTCGCCGGCCTCGCCGCGAGCCTGCTCTCAGGCGACGTGGTGATGCCGGAAACGCTGAACCGAATCGACGGCGACGTCGCGACCGTGTTCCGCCGCATGGGCTTCAAGCCGCCGTCCTCGGGAAAGCTGTTCGACGATTATGTTGCCGGCGGCGCCGGCGCGCAGCCGCTGATCGTCGGCTATGAGAATCAATTGGTGGAGTGGGTGCTGCAGGATGCCGAGCGCTGGAAGCGGCTGGAGGCCAATGCGCCGGCCAAGCCGGTGATCCTCTATCCGCAGCCGACGGTGTTCTCCGCGCATCCGCTGATCAGCATTGAGCGCCAGGCCGACGACCTCATCGATGCGCTGATGAACGAAAGCCTGCAGGAGATGGCGTGGGAGGACCACGGTTTCCGCGGCCCGCTCGGCACCATCGGCAAGGCGCGCAATGCACTCTTGCAATCGCGCCTGATCGAGCGCATCGACGCGGTGCTGCCGATGCCGGATGCCCCGGTCATGCTGGCGCTGCTCAACCGGTTAGCGGCGTAGCGCGAGCGTGCACCACGCCGTTAGTCGCTCGATGATAAGATCAGCCTTGCCGAGCTGGCTAGAGCATTTTCGGTTCTGATTGAATCAGAACCGAAGCTCTAGATTGTTGTTTTGACGCGTTTTCTTCACGCGAACCGGTGTCCACTTCGCTCGAAAACGCTCTAGATCGGCGACCTCAATAATCGGACTTCGGTCCGCCGTGATACCGGCGCACGTTGGGCGCGATCGCGGGCCATGGCGGTGCTGGCTCGAAGGGGTAAGGGTAGTACGCTTGTGCAGCGTAAGATGCCGCGGACCACTGCGTGCGCGTATTCTGGCTGCCGGCAACTGCCGCGCCTGAAATTGCGATGAGCATGATGCCCGACGCAATCAGTGCGAGTTTGTTTGTCATGACTTCCTCCTTCCACTAGCTGACGAATTCAGTTCGCGGCAACCGCGAGCGACGCCGCGTGGTGGAACTTGGAAAGTCAGGGTTACGTGGGGATTTCAGGCGCCGGAAAATTCGGTTACATCTGCCATATGCCGCGCGCGCCCTGGTAATTGTCGGGCGTCACAGCTGCGGACCGGACAGCCTCATCTCTCGCTCAGCCCTGAACACATTGCCGTAAAGGTTTGCGATCCATTGGCGGCCGCTTGAGGTGACGTTCAAATATCGGATGGCGGTCGATATCTGCGGCGCGACGGTGTTCCAGTAGAACTGCGGATATTTGTAGACGACGTCGGCGGGCGTGTCGTAGCCGAGCTGCTTGTTCATCCCGGTCTCTTCGAACTCGTAGAACAGAGCATTGGCCTTCCTCAGATAGTTGGGGTCGCCGAGC
Organism: Bradyrhizobium sp. Ai1a-2; assembly: GCF_000426245.1. Lineage (GTDB taxonomy): Bacteria > Pseudomonadota > Alphaproteobacteria > Rhizobiales > Xanthobacteraceae > Bradyrhizobium. Next base: position 6,678 of record NZ_AUEZ01000121.1, read on the forward strand.
TGGCCGATCAGGTCTGCTGCACGCAGCAGCAGGCCTTCCTCATTGTTCAGATCATCGTCCGACGATGAAGGCGCGTAGGGGAATCGTGTGTATTCGATCGCGCGCGCCATCCGGTTCGCGTCAACGTGCTCAGTAGTATCGAAACGCTCCAGCGCGAACAGCTTGGATCGGTCCACGTGATAGGGCGCGAGAGACGCGTCGGACGCGCCGCGCGGAAGCTGGATGGTCGAGCCGGTGACATCTGCGATATAGACGTCGTCCCCGTCTCCTTGAAGGACGCCGCGGACATAGCCGATGTCGTGGAATAGGCAGGCCAGGATGAAGTTTGAATAATCCTCGGCCGTCGTCGGTCGCGACAGGGCACGCCCCATCAGGATGTCATGACCGGTCAGGGTAACCAGCATCGAGTGTTCGATGTTGTGATAGAGCGCGTCGCTATTGCCGATGCATTCGAGGGCCAGTCGCGCCGCATAGGGCAGGAGCTCGTTGAGGTAGCCGTAAGACGAGCCAAACCGTCCGGTTGTCTCGGAGGCCAGGAAGGTGCCGAGCGCCTGCGCGGTGAGATGTGGAATCGTGAGCATCTTGCTGCTCGTTCAATCGCCGCCAATCGAAACATAGCACAGCCGTTTCGGGCCGTCTTTAGGCGGCATGTTGAAAATATACGGATTGGAATGTTAGGAACGCCCGAAATGGGCCTGTTGACCTGGATCAAGCGCAGCGTACTTGTCATTTCCCTAAGCTCGATCGGTCGCGCTTTGTCCCGGAGGAATAGGCTTGCAAAGGTTTTCCGGCCTTCTACTGGCCGTCTCGCTTTTCGTGTGCGCCGCACACGACGCGAAAGCCGTGCCGCTCACGCCGTTCCGCTATCAAGCCCAGGCCCAGCGGCATTGCCCCGATGATTCCGTGGTTTGGCTCGATTTCCGGCGCGCGCGCTATTATCTGAAAGGTCAGAAGCGCTACGGGCGGGGTCAGACCGGAAGCTTTGTGTGCAGGAGCGAAGCCCGCGCGAGCGGCTACCGCCGTTCGCTGCTCGGATTGAGGTAACGCTGCGGAGACACCAGTGGCAGGAAGATATCGTCCTCGATCTCGCGGATGGATGGACACTGCGGGCCGCTCCAACGTGGTCATGACCTCATGGCGGGCCAGGCCCGGATCATCGATAGTTGATCGGAACCTGACGACAGCCGGGCCCTGCCGCGGACGTCCTGCAAGGCAGCCGTAAAACCGGAGCTGCGTGGTTCCGCGCGTCGCGGACCAATTGGCCAACCGGAGTTGTCAGCGTCGGAACTGCTTTCGGAACAAGTGAAGCCGGTTATCTGCGGCATCCTCGGACGCAGAACTCCCGACGAGCTCGCCAAACTCCTCATATCCGTTCTTTTTGTAAAATCCGGGGGCCTGGAATGCGTAAGAAGTCAGCCAGACACCGATACATCCCTGCTCCCGCGCCGCGTTTTCGACAGCCGTAAGAAGGCGGGAACCGAGACCCTGGCGACGACCGGATTCGGCGACGTAGAGCAGTTCGATGAATAGCCATCCGTAGAGGATGCTTCCCCAAACGCCGCTGGACGCCTCGCCACTGTCGGAATCTCTTACGATGATGGCGATATTTCGATGGCCGCTCGGTCCACCGCGGACTGTGTTGTCGCGAATTAAGGACCGCAACAGGGCTGCGTGATCGCGAGAATCGGGTGACCAGTCGACGAACAGTTCAGGTTTCATGCTCTAACTCACATTATCGATGCTCGCGTCCGGCCGAAGACGTCTTTGTCGGCTCAAGAATGTCAAATTTCTATGAGACCCACTGAAGCGTTGCAAGGAAGGGGGCCTCATTCGTTTATCCGAGAAACATCTGGGTATGGCAGTTTCATTGGCGTCCGAGACTACAACGGGAGCGCTGTTCGACACCGAACCTGCATCCGCATCACAGCGCCGGACGTGGTTCATGGAGCTTGTCGCTCCGGGCATTCCACAACATCACCTGCCGTTCGCCCTCGAAGTTTTCGGAGAGGTTGACATTGCGGCACTCCAGCTCAGCCTGGATTTTCTTGTCGAGCGGCACGAGGCTCTGAGGACGCTATTCGTGGATGATGGCGGGACGCTGCGCCAAGTTATCGGCGGCCCTCGCCCTGCGGTCATGCTCGTCGATGCTCCGTCCGGCCCCACTCCTGACCTGAAGACGATCCTTCACGAGCAGGTTGCCGCCCCGTTTGACCTCAGCGAGGGTCCGCTGGTTCGTCTGGTTGTCGTCAGGCGCGCGCCGCGCGTGCATGTTCTGGTGTTCGTCTTGCACCATATCATTGCCGACAACCTCTCGCTCGGCCTGTTCGTGCGTGAGATGGCCGAGGCCTACACATCGTTTTGTGCTCGCAACCTTCCTGCACTTGCACCGCTACCCTGGCAATACGCCGACTTCGCAATTGCCGAAACACGTTGGCTGGCCACTCATACATTTCGCGTTCGCCTGCAGCGTTATGCGGAGAAACTCGGCCCGACACTAGCGCGGTTGGACTTTGGCGCCGACCGAGCCGTTCGTTCAGGACAGGTTGGCGCAAATGCCCTCCTGCCTGTCGACGCTGCAACACTAGGTCGCCTCAAGGAGGTCGCGCAACAGACGGGCGTCACTCTGTTCACGGTGCTGCTTGCCGCGCTCCAAACGGTGCTTGCCCCCTACGCGGACGGGCCGGACTTCGTCATCGCCGTGCCCATGGCCGGCCGCGGCAGCGATGGAGCGGAGGGCGTCATTGGTCCGTTTGCCAACGTTGTCGCCCTGAAGGCCAGCACTCGTGTCGCGCAGACCGTGGCCGAACTCGTGGTCGATGTCGGGCGCCAGCTTGTGGATACTCTCGAATATGAAAACGTGCCCTGGGATGCGCTGGTGCGTGCCACCAACCCGTCGCGCTCTGCCGATGCGGCCCCGCTCAGCCAGGTGATGTTTTCTTCGGTAGCAGTGCCCATACCGTTCCAGCGCTTTGGACGCGTGCCGTGCCGGCCAACGTGGCTGCCATCGCCCGCTCCAACGGCCGACCTCTTTGTGACCGCTTCCGAGACGCCGGACGGCCTGTTTTGGATCGGTTTTGACAGCCGGCCGGACAAGGTGCCGCTCCGTACCGTCTCCCGCCTATCGGACGCACTGCGAACCGTGCTCCTCCAGATTGCCCATGGAGACATCACGACGCTCGAGGCCTATCCGACGCGGATCGCAGACGATGCCAGTTTGTCTCGCGACCCCAACCCTGTCGCAGTTGGCGCCAAGCCAGCCCTCCGTCTCGTTCGCAACGCCTCGGAATCCCCAGAGCGTCGTGAAGCCCTGGAGAAACTCGTTGCCGAGCTATGGCAGCAGCTCCTTGGCACGCCGCCAAACCACATGCGCGAGGACTTCTTCGACGCCGGCGGCGATTCGCTGATGGCCGTGCGGCTGATGTCCGCGCTGTCGCGCCGCCTGGACCGAAAGCTGCCGGTGGCGCTGTTCTTTGAGGATCCCACGGTGGCCGGACTGGTGAGCGGCCTTTCGGAAAGCAGTTCTGACGGCGGATCGGACCATGCAGTCACCAAGATTGTCGAAGGGAGTGACGGGCGGCTGCTGTTCATCTGCAGCGCGCAGCGCAATAGCATCCAGCTGGCAAAGGCACTCGGGCCGGGGCCAACGGTGTACAAGCTGGACGTTTACAATCTTCAGGAGCAGCGGCTGCTTGCTGACCAGCCCATGATCGACAGCGTCGAAGCCATCGCCACCGAATTCCGATCCAGGATGAAGGCCATTCAACCAGAAGGCCCCTATCTGCTGGCAGGCGGTTGCGAGGGCGGCATCGTGGCTCTCGAAATAGCGCTCCAGTTGCAGCAGGCAGGTGAAACGATTGCCCTGCTTGGGCAGCTTGACACGCCCGTTCGTGGCTTCTTCGAGTCGAAGCCGGCCTTCTTGCGCCCCGTCCGAATTGTCAAACGACGGCTGGAAGTTTTTATCCGCCGAATGCTGACTTCGGATCCGCCCGCATATGAATGGCACCTGTGCATTTGGGGGGGAATCTGGCCTGGTGTGCGCGCGTACCATCCCGGGCGTCTGTTCGATGGTGATGTTCACGTCTTCAGGGCCGCCCGAACCCTTGGCATGGCCGATGTCGCCTCGGGCTGGGACCGTCGGGTCAGCGGCCGGGTCGTGATCTATGACGTGCCCGGTGGCCATCACGATTGGATGGAATATCCGCAGAGCGCTGCCATCGTCCGCGCCGCTTTGGACGAGATCGTGCCCCCTGTTTCGACAGTCTCGAGGAACCAGCGCATTGTCTGAACGTACCGTCACCGTCATCCGGAGCACAGTGCCGGCCTTAAGTCGTATACCCGGCGGGCTCCGTGAGCTTGTGGCCTATCGTGAGCTGCTTGGATACATGACGGTCAACCGCCTGCGGGTGCGTTATCAGAACAGTTGGCTCGGCTGGGCCTGGGCGGTGCTGCAGCCCCTCGCATTCCTGGCATTTCTGACTGTGGTCGGTTCCGCCATCGGTGGCCATTCGACCTCGGATGTCCCCTATCCGCTCTTCATTCTCGCCAGCCTCTCGCCATGGACATTCTTCGCAACCTCGCTGAATACAGCGGCTGCGGGTGTGCTGAGCAGCAGGTCACTTATCGCCAGGGTGTATTTCCCCCGCGAGATCGTGCCGCTTTCCTACGTCCTTGCCGCCCTTGCCGACCTTGCCATCGCGACCGCGCTGACGATGGTGGCTCTCGCCTGCAGCGGACATAGCATTCCACCGACTGTGGTCGAGCTGCTGCCCATCTGCCTGATCCTGATCATCTATGCGGCTGCCTTTTCATTGGCGCTCTCAATCGCGCAGATCGGATTTCGTGACATCGCGATCGGATTGCCTCTGCTACTGCAGGGAGTCCTGTTCACGACACCCGTGCTGTATCCCTTGAATGCCGTTCCCGCGCAGTGGCGGGCGGTCTATGAACTCAATCCTCTGGCGTTGCTGGTCGAGGCATTCCGAGGCGCGCTGATCGGCAAGCAAGTCATCAGCGCTGAACAGCTCGTTTACACTGCCGTCGTTGGACTGATTCTGTTCGGCATCGCATATTTCATATTCAAGACTGCCGAACCGGACATGGTCGACGAAATTTAGCCATGGCCGCTGTCGATATCGCCGTCCGCAACGTATCAAAGTCCTATCGCGTTCACCGCGACGGCGGACGCAACCTGTTCAGGTTCAGGCGGACAAAGCGCATTTGGGCCCTGAAAGACGTCAGCTTCGATGTTCAGCGCGGCGAAGCGCTGGGTGTCGTCGGAGCGAACGGTTCTGGCAAGACGACTTTGATCAAACTGCTCGCCCGCATCACTTCGCCCGACCGCGGGGACATCACCATCGCTGGCCGGCTCATGTCGCTCGTGGAAGTTGGAGCGGGCTTTCACCCTGAACTCAGTGGCCGCGACAATGTCTTCTTGAACGCGGCGATCTTTGGAGTTTCAGTCGCCGAGGTACAAAAGCGCTTCGACAGCATCGTGGAATTCTCAGGACTCGCCGACTTTATCGATGCCCCGGTCAAGACCTATTCATCAGGAATGTTCGTCAGGCTGGGCTTCGCGGTTGCCTCGCAGCTTGACGCCGATATCCTGCTGCTCGACGAAGTGTTGGCCGTTGGCGATCTGGCTTTCCAGGCCCGTTGCATGGATCGAATCGAAGAGATCCGGCGCTCGGGGCGCACAATCCTGCTCGTTTCGCACGATCTCGCGGCAGTAGAGCGGCTCTGCGACAGGGTCCTTCTGCTCACGTCAGGTGAAATGGCAGGCGAAGGCAGCCCGCGCGACATGATCGAAAAATATCAAGTCAGTGCGGCCAAGTGCCTCCCGAGTTCAAATCTGAATTTCGAGAACGGCGCCATCGTCCTGCACGGCGTCAGCTTCGTCGGTCGTGATGGCGCTCGCCCAAGGACAGGAGCCCCTCTGACCGTTCGCGTCAGCTATGAGGCCGAAGTATCGATCGAAGATGTCGTGTTCACCGTCAGCTTCATCTGGCCGAGCGGCTATATCTGCACCGAGCTGGTGTCGTCCTCCGCCACCCTCGCTGGAGGGCGGGGACATGTCGTTTTCGATTGTCCAATCCTCGCTATTCAGCGGGGACTGTATACAGTCGATCTCACAGTCACGACCGCCTCCGGACGTGTTCTGGCCAGGCGCATACGCGCCGCACCATTTCGTGTAGATCCGGGTCTTATCGTGCAAGGCGATTTCTACATGACGCACAGTGCCAAGCTGGAGCAGGACGAGAACTGAAGCGCTTCAGTTCATGCCCTGCTTGACGCTTCGTATCAGCGCATCCAGTTCTTCCGGCGGCAGTCTGGCAAGGCGATTTCGCAAGTCATTTAGTCGCCCGTGAAGAAGTCTGATTTCAGCTTGGGACGAGCTGAAATCGGAGGATGAGCCTGACCAGGATTTGGTGCAACAAAAGCTCCAGCCAGCGGATGAGACGGCGGAAGTTGTATCCGGCGGCGGCGAGGACGGCGTTGGCGGCGTCGCCCTTGCGGTACCAGAAGTAGTTGCGCCCCATGCGATGCTCGGATTTGAGATGGCCGATGACCGGCTCGACGGCCGAGCGCCGGCGCAGCTCGCGTTTGATCCTGGGCGTCACGCGCCGCTTCTGGCCTGAGATGAACACCCTGAACTTGTAATCGGGTGGCGCATTGTGACCTCGGTAGCCCTTGTCGGCGAGGATGCGCT
>NZ_AUEZ01000122.1 GCF_000426245.1 Bradyrhizobium sp. Ai1a-2
GGAACACCCGGCTGAACGTGTCGTGGCTCGGGATGCCGTGCTCCAGGCGCAGCAGGAGCCGCAACAGCTCTTCCTTCGACCGGCCAAACTCTTCCATCTCCGCGCAACTGCTCGCTCCGCACAGCACCGCCGCCAACGCGATGAACAACACCTCCAACAGCTCGTGCTTCGCATTGGTTGCGCGCGGGTCCGGCAATCGCCCAAACGCCTTCCTGAACTTCTGCATCCGACCCCCTCCATGATCCGGGAGCCGTCTTCAGAATCCTTCTTGCATTCCAATGCAATAGCCGCCGCAAATCCATATGCGATTCCCCTGCCCGCGAGCGGGAGAGGGGGTGCAGTGCGCATAGCGGATGCTGTCGCGCTCACTAACTAAGCCGCTTGCGGCTGGTCAGCCCGCAACGCCGCCTTGGCGAAATCCGCGATTGCCGTGAGCGTTGCCTCCGGCGCCTCGCGGTGTGGGGAATGCCCCGCGCCCGGAATGACCGTGACATCGACCGGGCAGTAGCACTCTTCCTTGGCGATCTCGACCTGGCGCAACGTGCCGTACTGGTCCGCCTCGCCCTGCAGGATCGCGATCGGCACGCGGATATAGGCGAGGTATTCGGAAATATCCCAGTCGCGGAATTTCGGATCGAGCCAGGCGCCGTTCCAGCCGTAGAAGGCGTTGTCGACGTCCTTCTGCCAGCGCGCCAGCTTCTCCTTCAGGTTCGTGGTCTCGTAGGCCGCCTTGATCTCCGCGATCGACTTCACCGAGACGTCCTCGACGATGAAATGCGGCGCGATCAACGCAATCCCTTGCAGGCGATGGTCCTGATGCGAGCCGGCATAGATCGCCGCGATCGACGCGCCATCCGAATGCCCGACCAGGAGCCCGCGACGGAAGCCGATGGCATCCAGCAGCTCCGGCAGCACCTGCTGCGCCTCGATATGCATATAGTCGAGCGGTCGCGGCAGCTTCACCGGGCTCGAGGCGCCATAGCCGGCGCGCGAATAGGCAAACACGCCCGCGCCGGTCGCAGCCTGCAGCTTTTCCGGAAAGTCGCCCCACAGCCCGACCGAACCCAATCCTTCATGCAGCATGACGATGGTCGGCGCCCTGTCAGGCGCCGGACCGATCATGCGATATTCGAGATCGGAGCCGTTGATGTGGAGGAAGCCTGATGGTGCGAGAGTCATGCCACTACCTCTTCTCTTCGTCATGCCCGGGCTTGTCCCGGGCATCCACGTCTTTCGCTCCAAGTGTCAAGACGTGGATGGCCGGGTCAGGCCCGGCCATGACGGCTAGCTGGGTTCTCAGTGCCGCAACTTGAAGCGCTGGATCTTGCCCGTCGCGGTCTTGGGCAGGCTCTCGACCACGTCGATCCAGCGCGGATATTTCCACGGGCCGATCTTCTGCTTGACGTACTCCTTCAGCGCCTCGTGCAGACCATCGGTCTTCGCATCCGCGCGCAGCACCACGAAGGCCTTCGGCTTGAGCAATCCTTCCGGATCGGCTTCCGGCACGACGGCGGCCTCCAGCACCGCTGGATGCGTGATCAACGCGCTCTCGACCTCGAAGGGCGAGACCCAGATGCCGGAGACCTTGAACATGTCGTCGCTGCGGCCGCAGAAGGTGTAACGGCCCTCGGCATCCCGGATGTATTTGTCGCCGGTGCGGGTCCAGTGGCCCTCGAAGGTCTGCCGGCTCTTGCTGCGCTGGTTCCAGTAGCCCTCGCCGGCGGAGGGCGCATCGACCAGCAGCTCACCGACTTCACCATCGGGCACATCGACGCCGGACTCGTTGACGAGGCGCACCTTGTAGCCAGGGACAGGACGGCCGGACGAGCCGTATTTGATGTCACCCGGCGCATTCGACAGGAAGATGTGCAAGAGTTCGGTCGATCCGACACCATCGAGGATGTCGACGCCGAAACGTGCCTTCCAGGCGTTGCCGACGGACTCCGGCAGCGCCTCGCCGGCGGAAGTGCAGATGCGCAGCCGTTTCCCGGCGGGCGTCGCCTTTGACGTCTCATCGTTCAGCATCGACGCGAACAGCGTCGGCACGCCGTAGAAGATGGTAGGGTGATATTTGTTCATCAGCGCAAACATCACCGCGGGCGTCGGCCGCTCGGAATTGAGGATCGTGGTGGCGCCGACCGACATCGGGAAGGTCATCGCATTGCCGAGGCCGTAAGCAAAGAACAGCTTTGCCGCTGATAGCCCGACGTCGTTCTCCTGGATGCCGAGCACCTGCCTGGCGTAGGTTTCTGCCGTCGCAGCGAGATTGGAATGCAGGTGCCGCACGCCTTTGGGCATGCCGGTCGAGCCCGAGGAATAGAGCCAGAACGCGGGCTCATCGGGATGGGTCGCGACAGTCGTGAAGACATCGCCCTCCCCCGCGAGCTCGTCCGAGAACTTCTTGTGGCCATGCGCGTCCTTGCCGGAGACCACGACATGCTCGAGGTCAGGCATCCGACCGACGATGTCCTTTACAATCGGCAGCAGCGCTTCGGAGATGAACAGCACCCGCGCGCGGCAGTCAGCAAGCACATAGGCATATTGATCCGCGGTGAGCAGCGTGTTCAGCGGCACCGGCACCACGCCGGCTCGGATCGCGCCCAGAAACACGATCGGGAAATCGACCGTGTCGAGCATAATCATCGCCACGCGCTCCTCGCGGCGGACACCGAGGCGGCGCAGCAGGTTGGCAAGGCGACGCGTCTGCCGCTGCAGATCGCCATACGAGAGCTGCGAGACGGTATCGTCGAACACGAGCTTGTCGCCGCGGCCCTCATCGACATTGCGGTCCAACAGCCAGGTCACCGCATTGTAGGAGGTGCCGCTCATGCCCTGCTCCCTACGTCAAAGCACGCCACCACGTCTCTCCCCAGATTTAAGAATTATAATTCATAGAAAGCCACCAGAGCGCCTTGCTGTCAATCCTGGTCGGCACTATCCTTCCGGACTTCTCCGTGCGTGGGGGGATATGACCGAAAAACCCGATCCTGAAACCGATTTCCTCGAACAGCTAGGCCAGCGCGTGCGCACAATGCGCGCGCTGCGCGGCATGTCGCGGAAAGTGCTCGCCAAGGTTTCGGGAATTTCGGAGCGCTATATCGCGCAGCTCGAGAGCGGCAAGGGCAATGTCTCGATCGTGCTGCTGCGCCGGGTGTCGCACGCGATGGGCGCGCCTCTGGAAGACCTGATCCCCTCCGCCGAGCCGGCGCCGGACTGGGCCGTGATACGAGACCTCCTGCGCAAGGCGGCGCCGGAGCAGATCGCGCATGCCAAGGACATCCTCTCCGGCGGCAGCGCATCCGCGCCGCGGCGCGCCACGTTCTCAGGCATCGCCCTGATCGGGTTGCGCGGCGCCGGCAAATCCACGCTCGGCAGGATGCTGGCGAAGCGGGTCGGCTGGAGCTTCGTCGAACTCAACAAGGAGGTCGAGCGCGAGAACGGCCTCTCCGTCGCCGAGATCATCGCACTCTACGGCCAGGAAGGTTTCCGGCGCATGGAGCAGGCCGCGCTGAAGCAACTGCTCGCGCGCAACGAACTGATGGTGCTCGCAACCGGCGGCGGCATCGTCTCCGAGCCCCTGACCTTCGACCTGATCCTGTCGTCGTTCTACACGATCTGGCTGAAGGCCGAGCCGGAAGAGCACATGGCGCGGGTGCGCAGGCAAGGCGACCTGCGGCCGATGGCCGACGATCGCTCGGCGATGACGGAGCTCCGCAACATCCTGCTCAGCCGCGAGCCGCTTTATTCGCGTGCGTCGGCCGTGGTCGATACCGCGGGACTCTCTGTCGATGCTGCCGCCGCACGGCTGATCGAAGCGGTGACGCCGGTGCTGCAGAACCAGGCGCGCAATTTCGGCCTGCGCAGCGTGGCGATGTAGCGGGACGGCAGTCGTCGTCTCAGAGCAGCCTGCCCTTCACATCCTCCGCGCCTTCACGCAGCAGCGGCAGGAATCGCTCGATCAACTCTTCCGTCGGCACGCGATCGACATGGGCCCCCATGTTGATAGCGGCGACGATGGTGTCGTCGTAGCGGCGCACCGGCACCGAGATCGAGCGGAAATGCGGCTCGGCTTCGCGGTCGACCAGCGAGTAGCCCTTTTGCCGATCGGCGATGATCGCGGCGAGCAGCCGCTTCGGATCGGTCACGGTCTGCGGCGTCAGCGCCTCGCGGCGCATCGCCTTTAATCTCGTCGCCAGTTCTTGATCGCCGAAGCGGCCGAGCATGGCGCGGCCGACCGAGGTGCAGAAGGCCGGCAAGCGGTAGCCGATATCAAGACCACTGGAGAACATCCGCGCCGGGCTGCCGCGTGCGACGAAGACGACATCGTCGCCATCGAGCAAGGCTAGCGAGCTGATCTCCTGCGCCGCGCTCGCGATGCGATCGAGCACCGGCTGCAGCACCGCGATCACCTGGTTCGAGCGCAGGTATGATCCTGCAAGCGTCAGCACATGCGCCGTGAGCGTGAACAGCTTGCCGTCAGTCGCGACGAACCCGCCATGCTCCAGCGTGAACAGGATGCGCCTTGCGGTCGCGCGCGGCAGGTCGGCGGCGCGCGCGAGATCGCTCAAGGTCGCGGGGCCGGTGATGGTGCCGAAGATCTGCAGCAGCCGCAGGCCGCGGTCGAGACTCTCGACGAAATCGGTGGCGCGCTCCTCACGCTTCAGCTTCGGCATGGCCCGTCCTGGCGGCATCGATCAAAAATTGTGCTTGCCGCTCGATTAAGCCATGTCATAATTCGCCCATTCGTTCAATAAGCGAACAAATCCAAGCGCCCGGGGAGGACCGCCGCCATGATGAGTCAGGAGCAGAACGACCTGATCACCCGCACCGGGCCGAAGGATCCGTGCGGGAAATTGATGCGGATGTACTGGCAGCCGGCGGCGCTGGTGGACGAGCTTGAGGGGCGGCCGGTCCGGCCGGTCAGGCTGCTCGGCGAAAACCTCGTGCTGTTTCGCGACGAGAATGGCCGCTACGGCCTGATCGACCGCCACTGCGCACATCGCGGCGCCGATCTCGCCTTCGGTCGGCTCGAGCATGGCGGCCTGCGCTGCGCCTTCCACGGCTGGCTGTTCGACGTCACAGGCCAATGCCTGGAGACGCCGGCCGAGCCGAAGAACTCGCAGCTCTGCAAGGGCATCAAGCAGCGCTCCTATCCCGTGGTCGAGAAGAGCGGCATCCTCTGGGCATGGCTCGGCGAAGGCACCCCGCCGGCGTTTCCGGAGATCGACTGCTTCGTCGCGCCCGGCAGCCACACCTTCGCATTCAAGGGCCACATGAACTGCAACTGGCTGCAGGCGCTCGAAGTCGGCATCGATCCCTCGCATGCGTCCTACCTGCACCGCTTCTTCGAGGACGAGGACACCTCCACCGCGTACGGCAAGCAGTTCCGCGGCGCTTCCGCGGGATCCGACATGCCGATGACCAGGATCCTGCGCGAATACGACCGCCCGATCATCAATGTCGAGCACACCGAATACGGCCTGCGGCTGATCGCGCTACGCGAACTGAACGAAGAGCGCACGCATGTCCGCGTGACCAACCAGCTTTTCCCGCACGGCTTCGTCATCCCGATGAGCACGGAGATGACGATCACGCAGTGGCATGTGCCTGTCGATGACGAGAACTGCTACTGGTACGCGATCTTCACCAGCTACACGGCGCCGGTCGACAAGAAGAAAATGCGCGACCAGCGGCTCGAGCTCTATGAACTGCCGGACTACAAGTCGCGCAAGAACAGGTCGAACGATTACGGGTTCGATCCGCATGAGCAGATGACCGCGACCTATACCGGCATGGGCAACGACATCAACGTCCACGACCAGTGGGCGGTGGAATCGATGGGCCCGATCCAGGACCGCACCAGGGAGCATCTCGGCCAGAGCGACAAGGCGATTGTGCAGTATCGCCGGCTGCTGCGGCAGGAGATCGAAAAGGTGTCCGGCGGAGAGAAGCCGATGCTGTTCCTCGATGAGGCGACATCGCGCAGCATCCAGGGCCCCGCGACCATGGACGGCATCGGGCCGACCCAGGGCTGGGAGCTCTACTGGATGGAAGTCGACGTCAAGCGGCGCCGCGGCGCGCCGTGGGCCGCACCGGTGCCGAGCGAGATCGCCGGCAAGGTGCGACATCTCTCGGCGGCCGAGTGATGGCAACTGTTCCGTCATTGCAATGCAAAGGAACGGCGCGTTGAGCTTTGTCCAGCGTCACGGCCTGTGGTCGGATGAGCAGAAGGAGGCGGCGGCGCGGGTCCGCCGCATCGTCGAAGAGAAGAACCTCGAGGTCATCAGGCTGTCGTTTCCGGACCAGCACGGCATCCTGCGCGGCAAGACGCTGATCGCAAGCGAAGCGGCGCACTCACTGGAAAGCGGCTGCTCGATCACCACGACCATGCTGGCGAAGGACACCTCGCACAAGACGGTGTTTCCGGTCTTCACCGCCGGCGGCGGCTTCGGCATGAAGGAGATGGAAGGCGCCGCCGATGTGTTGATGGTGCCCGACCCCACCACGTTCCGGATCCTCCCATGGGCGCCCACGACAGGCTGGCTGCTCTGCGACATCTATTTCATGGACGGCCGGCCGGTGCCGTTCGCGACGCGCAACCTCTATCGCAGGGTCCTCGAAAAGCTTGGCGCGCGCGGCTATGATTTCGTTGCCGGCCTCGAGGTCGAATTCCACCTCTTCAAGCTCGACGACGCGCATATGGCGCCAGAGGATGCGGGACAGCCGGGCCGGCCGCCTTCGGTCAGCCTGCTCTCGCACGGCTATCAATATCTGACCGAGCAGCGTTACGACCAGATGGAGCCGGCGCTGGAGATCATCCGCCGCGACGTGCTCGCACTCGGCCTGCCGCTGCGCTCGGTGGAGGTCGAGTTCGGCCCGAGCCAGTGCGAGTTCACGTTCCAGCCGACCGCGGGTATCGAGCCTGCCGACACCATGGTGCTGTTCCGAGCGGCGGTGAAGCAGATCGCGCGGCGCCATGGCTATCACGCGACCTTCATGTGCCGGCCGAAGCTGCCGAACGTGTTTGCATCGGGCTGGCATTTGCATCAGTCGCTGGTGTCGCGCACAAGCGGCGAGAATGCATTCATGGTGAAGGAGACCGACCGGGCCTTGAGCCCGTTCGGGTCCTGCTATCTCGCCGGCCTGTTGGAGCACGCCCGCGCCTCCACCGTATTCACGACGCCGACCATCAACGGCTACAAGCGCTACCGCTCCTATTCGCTGGCGCCCGACCGCGCGATCTGGGGCCGCGACAATCGCGGCGTGATGATCCGCGTGCTGGGCGGCGCGGGCGATCCGGCGACACGGCTGGAGAACCGGATCGGGGAGCCCGCCGCCAATCCCTATCTCTACATGGCCTCGCAGATCCTGTCGGGCCTCGACGGCATCGACCGCAAGCTCGATCCGGGGCCGTCGGCGGACACGCCCTATGAGACCAAGGCGGCGCTATTGCCAAAGAGCCTGCGCGAGGCGGTGTTCGCGCTGAGCGACGATCCGTTCTTCCGCCAGGCATTGGGCGCGGAGTTCGTCGATTACTACGTGCATATCAAGAACGCCGAGATCGAACGCTTCCAGGCCGAAGTGTCCGACTGGGAGCATCGCGAATATTTCGAGATGTTCTGAACGGGCGGGCGCCGCGGAGAAGGACAGTAGCCCTCACCAAATTAGCGGTGGAATTTCTCGCGCACGCGTCGTTCGGTTTCGTGCATCGTCCCCCACGAAATCCACTATGGCCGCAACGAAACCATTTTCGTCACGCCGCGAAAATCTGCTGAAAGAATCAGCGCTCAGCATGCCCATCCGTGATCAACAGCGGAGTTCGGTCATGTTGGCATATCTCTTGAACCTGATTTACCGCCTCGCTCTGCGCGCCAGCCTTTCGCAAATGGGTCGGCATCATCTGGGCCGCTGACGTTTAGGTAAGCTGAATTGACCCAACGATGGGCATGTCGAATCGGCGTCAGACCACAGCATTCTGCTTGATAACCTCACGGTAGAATGACGCACTCAGTTTCGGCGTGCGCCGTTGCGTCTTGAAGTCGACCCGATAGATCCCGAATCTTTTCTGATAGCCGTCCGCCCATTCGAAATTATCGATCAGGCTCCACAGGAAATAACCGGCCACGGGCACTCCCTGTGACGTCGCGCGCTGCAGCTGCTGCAGATAATTGCGCAGATACATCACCCGATCCAGGTCGTAGACATTGCCGTCCGCAGCGGGTTCGTCTGCCGACGACGTCCCGTTCTCGGTGATATAGATCGACCGCACGCCCCACAGCTTCGCCGCGTGACGGGGCGCCCAATACATCGCCTCGGGGCCGAACCGGAGCCAATCCGCATCCATATGCGGGAACGATGCCGGAAACGGCGCCAAGGTGAAGCCGCGCTCATTATCGGCCGCCAGCACGTAATGGTCGGGCTTGTAGATGTTCAGCCCCAGAAAATCGATCGGCGACGAGATGATGCGGAGATCTTCAGTCGTGTATTTTGGCGCATCCTTTCCGGCCTGGGCCAGAAAGCCGTCGACGTACTGTCCCTCGAACATCACGGTCAGATAGCCGCCGTTGAGTTCGCGTGTCGCAATTTCTGCGGCGCGCACGTTCGCGGGAGTGTCGATCGCCGGTATGCAGACGACCAGGTTCTCCGCAGGCCCGACCTTTGTTCCTGGCCGGCCACGCGCACGGATCGCCTGCACCGACAGGCCATGCCCCAACGCGACGTTGTGACGGACCTGGTTCAATTCGGCTTGCGGCAGTTTCAAACCGGGGGCGTCAATCCCGAGGCCGTGGCCGAGATGAACGAGCCTCGAACATTCGTTGATGGTGAAGATGTGGCTGACGCGATCGGTCAGACGCTCGGCGACGTAAGCCGCGTAATCCGCAAAGGCCCTCGCGGTGTCGGGAGACATCCAGCCGCCGAAGCGGTCCTGCAGTGCCTGGGGCAGGTCCCAATGATAGAGCGTGGCAAACGGCTCGATGCCGTTTGCCAGCAGCTCGTCGATCAGCCGATCGTAGAAGTCCAGACCGTTCGGATTTGGCGCACCTGATCCGTCCGGGAAAACACGCGGCCACGCGATCGAGAAACGATACGCCGTGGTCCCCAGCGCCTTCATCAACTGGATGTCGTCGCGGTACAGGCGATAATGATCGCACGCGACATCCGCGTTGCTGTGATCGATGATCGTCCCTGGCGTGTGGGCGAAGCGATCCCAGATCGCCGGCCCACGTCCGTCTTCGTCGACGGCTCCTTCGATCTGATAGGCCGAGGTGGCCGTACCCCAGCGGAAATCGGCCGGAAAGCCGGCGAGCGAATTGCCGCCGGCAGCTTTGATCTCCTGCGGCTTGCCGGCATCGGCCGGATAGGCCGGCGCGGCCGACAATCCGAGCGCCGCTCCTCCGGCGAGCGTTGCGAAATGACGCCGTGAAAGTCCATCCAACGACATCGATCTACTCCTGGATCAGACCTTCGTCAGCGCGGACATGACCAGTCCGCTCAAGACAGCTACCGGACGCGACCGCCACAGCGCGGCGCCAAGCAGGAAGAGCGCCGCCGCGGTCCACAAGGACTGCCAGTTTTGAATGCCTTCATTCAGCAGGATGTAGACCGCAGCGGCTGCGAACAGGCCCGCGAATACCGACTCGGACGTTGCGCACAGATCCGGCTTTCGACGGTTCAGCAGCGTCACCGCCCAGATGGGGAGCGCCGCCATGGTCAAGCTGGCAAATGGGAAATCTCTCGAACGCGGGTCGAACATGAGGCCCAGTGCGCTTTCTGTCGCGGCCATGGCCGTGACGAGGAGCACAGCGCCGAGAAACAGTGCCGTTGTGGATCGTGTTCGCATCTCGCGCGGTCCGATCAATTCCGCGAACGCCGGCAGTGGACGGCCCGACATCAAGGCGTTCATGCACAGAAGCGGCAGAACCGTTGCTGCGAGCAGCAGCGATCCATGCCGCATCAATCCGGCAAAGCCGTAGCTCTCGTAGAGCGCGTTCTCGACGCCGACGCCGAGCAGGATTCCGCCGACAGTGGCGCATGCCGCCACCGCAAGCCACCGTGGCAATGCCGTTGGCGCGGCCGAGCGCAGGCGCGCCAACAACGCCGTGACGAACATGGCAATGCTGAAAGCCAGTCCGGCGCCGAGCTGCATCTTCCAGAACGGATAGTTGCTGACAGCAGCTCCGGGGGGATATTTCAGCTCGCGACTTTCTCCATCGAGCCAGCCCCAGTGAGCGCCGACCGTCCCCTCCCACTGGCGCTTCCATGGCTCGTCATACGCTTCGAACAAATTGATACGAATGTTCTCCCGACCAGCCTTGTCGAGGAGGTCGAAAGTGAAGCGCGCCTGATTGATGCGCGATGGCAGCGCACCGTCGCGCATGCGTCCTCTGCTCGGCCAGCCGGCCTCGCCGATGAAGATCTCCTTTCCCGGGAAGGCCAGCGCGACCTTGCTGCGTGCATCGAGCACATGCCGGGGCGCGTCCTCGGCGCGGGGCGGAACGTCCTCCCAATAGGGCAGGACGTGGATTGTCACGAAATCGACCTCATGGCCGAGCTCCGGGTAGCGCAGCCAGAAATCCCAGGTGTCGGCGTAGCTCACGGGGACGCTGACGCGCCCTTTGGCGGAGCGGATGGCTTCGCGAAGGCCCGCCTCGGGCAATTCACCCCGGAGCAACACCTCGTTGCCGACGATGACGGCGGTGACCACGTCGGTAAACTGGTTGGTGAGCGACACCGCAGCTTCGATGAGGCTGGCATTTTTCAGACGATCACGTCCGATCCAGACACCGAGGATCACCTTCAGCCCGACTTTCGACGCGAGCTCCGGCACCTTGTCCAGGCCGTTCTCCACCGAGTAGATGCGGACGCAGTTGGTGATCTTGGCAAGGTCGGCGATATCTTCGGCGATCTGGTCCGGGCTGATGACGACGGACGAATTCCACGGCGTCTGGTGGCCGCGGAATGGCGCGTAGGACACGCAATCCAGCTTTTTCGCGAGATCGCCAGGCGCGTGCCCCAGTGGGACCGGCATCGCCAGCCAGCACCAAACCGCGACGATGATGCTGATGGAGAGCAAGAACAGCCACAGCGGCGCTGCAACCCTAAGCGGCGCTCTTATGGGAGCGCCACTGGCCAATCGGCTCACACTGTTGAGACTTGATCCGGCAGGAGCATCGAGCTGCATCACGCAACGCTCCGGGCTGCGTCCGAACCGGCGATCGCAGAGCAGCGCGAGGAACCATCCCGGTCGCTGAAGAAAGCGATTGAAGACATTGTTTCAGATGCTTTAGCTTAGCTCGGTCAAGCCAAGGCTAAATCCCCAAACTGGCCGTACCACCTACGGCAGACCCCGTCCGTAGATTTACGGAAGAAGTATAGCAGTGTCTTTCATTTGCCTACAAACGCAGGAATGGCAATGGGCAAGCTACGCGCGTTCTTGACGAGGGCCCCGGCGATTGCGCGGGGAGGTTTTTGATGCGGCGACGCGAGTTCATTGCGGGCGCGGCGGCGCTGGCCGCCTGTATGCAACTTTCGAAGCAGAGTGGCCTGCTGACTCCGGCCAATGGCGCGGCACTGCTCAGCGGCAATCCGCTGCCCACCGGCTTTTACAATTTTACCGGTTCGAACCTGGCCAATTGGCAGAGAGCATCGGCGGCGCAGCAGCGCGGAGAAGCCAATGCGATCGTTGGGTGCCTCGGCGATTCAACGGTGGCCGGCCAAGGCGCCGCCAGCAATGAACTCGCCTCCAACGCCAAGAGCAAGTCGTGGCCAACGCAATTGGCAAGGCTGATCCCGAACGGAAGCTGGTCAAGCGTTTGGGGTGACAACAACGTCAGCGCCGCCGCCGGTGACCTCCATGCCTTCGATGCGCGGCTTCATCGCGCCGGTTGGGCGATCATCAATACAACGGCCTCCGGAACGCTCTGCGGAGGATCTTTTCAAGGTCGTCCAAGCCCGCTTGCACAATCCTTCACCCCGACCAATCCGATAGACACGATTGAGGTTTGGTACGCCCGCTCGCCCGAAAGCGGTCGGTTCACGATCGATGTCGATGGAGGGCCGCCGCTGACCACGGTCGATTGCACGGGAGCCAATGCCTTCATGAAGGCGACGGCGACCTGTACGCCCGGCCACCACACCATCAATCTGCGGAAGACGACCGATTCTAATGACGTCTATTTGACCGGGCTGAGATGCTTCAACTCGGCGATCAAGGAAGTGTCCGTCTATAACCTTGGCGGTTGCCGCTGGGGCAGCGCGGACTTCGTGGTCGATGGCCACCCGTGGAATACATTGC
Source organism: Bradyrhizobium sp. Ai1a-2 (assembly GCF_000426245.1). Classification (GTDB taxonomy): domain Bacteria; phylum Pseudomonadota; class Alphaproteobacteria; order Rhizobiales; family Xanthobacteraceae; genus Bradyrhizobium. Next base: position 12,296 of record NZ_AUEZ01000122.1, read on the forward strand.
CGGCCGTCGCGGCGATAGCGCCGAACCTGGTGCTATTCGAGGCCGGCATCATCAACGATTGGGACGATCACGTTCCGCTTTCGACGGTCACCTCGAACATGACGACGGTGATCAATGCGCTGAAATCGGCGAACTGCGACGTGATCCTGATGAGCGGCGCTCCATCCGAGGCAGGCGTCTATGCGTCCTACCCGACCCAGGCAGCCTATGTCGCGAATATGAAATCGCTGGCCTACGCCGCCAATGTGCCCTTTATCGACATCTGGGGACTCTTTGGCGGGACCTGGAATTCGGCCGCAATGAACGATCCACTGCATCCGAACCAGACCGGCTACGCACTCATCGCCGGCTATGCGGGCATTGCGATTCTCGATCCGTCCGCGCGCAGCCTGAGCTAGCACGAAGCAATCCATGCTTCGGCAAGCGGAGAAATGGATTGCTTCCGCCTTCGCTCGTTGAGCTACGGCGGACAGGTCGCTTTGCCCACCCTACGGCGTCGCCGCAGACGTCTGATTCAAATGTCAAACAGCGGGCCTGTAGGATGGGTAGAGCGGAGCGAAACCCATCGCGATGGAGCAAGCGGCGCCAATGATGGGTTTCGCTTCGCTCTACCCATCCTACGTCTGATTCAAACGACGGACATCAGTCCGCATTCTCGCGACGCGTTGCGTCTGAGGTTTGCGTTCGTTTCACCCTCCTCGAAATCAGAGGGCGCAGGGAAAGCCGGGTGCTGGTTGCACCCGTGGGTCCCGTGCAACAAAAAGCACGGG
>NZ_AUEZ01000123.1 GCF_000426245.1 Bradyrhizobium sp. Ai1a-2
ATCGTCGCTCATCACAAGGTGTCCACCTATTTTGGTGGACACCTCATGCATCAGAGCACTCAAAAGCAAAAGGTGCGGAGAAATTCGCGCTTACATTCTTCTCACCTTTGCGATACGGCCGCACGTATCTCGCCGGCATCAGCCGGGCATCGTGACCGAGCGCCTGAAGTTTGCGACTGAGATGATGCGTCCCAGTGCAGGCCTCGATGCCGATGAAGCACGGCGGCAGGTTGGCAAGCCGCGCTTCCACCTGGGCACGCGACCAATTCTGGCGCAGCACCGGGGCTCTACGCCGATCTTGGCCGATGATGTGGAACGAGTTCCGGCCAGCGTTGTGTTTGGCCAGGCGCGTGCGTGATTCAAGCTCTCAAACCGGAAGGCGATCGAGAGAACTAAGGGATTGGGGCACCCGCTCCTACTACCGTCCGTCATCGGGCCGTGAGGCGGTTAGCAACCGTCTTACTTTAATCCAAGTATTGACACCTTGGCGGTTGTGATCTCGGTTGGCCAAAGCACCTCCGTCAGCCCGGTCGCGGCGGCGACGCGCTGGCCCTGCGGCGTCTGAAAGGTGATAACTCCGCCGCCGACCGCGCCACCGATCTTATTGCCCCAGAGCTTGCGGCCCGTATCTGCGTCCAGCGCATAGAAATTGCCGCCCATGTCGCCGAAGAAGACGACGCCGCCGGCTGTAGGCACAACGCCGCTCTGAACGGGATAATTGGTCTTCGCGCGCCAACGCCATTTTCCGCTGTCCGCGTCGACGGCGTAGAGCCATCCCGCCCAATCGAACGCGGGATCCGCCTTGCCCCACATGTTAAACGGATTGATTGAATCCTCGCCCCCCCAAGGCGTGTAATTCGGCGTTTGTTCGGCGACCTTGACGGGATCGACCCTTACGGTTGTGCACCATTGAACCTCACCGATCATGACGAGATTGTTCTGCGGGTTGTAGGCCGGCCCGTTCCATTCGGCACCGCCGATTGAGCCAGGGCAGAAATGCACGCTCTTTTGTGGCGAGAAAGGTACGTCGGCGTTCTCGATCGTCGTGACCGGAAGCTGATAGAGCATCTCCTTCGTGTTGAGGTCGAAGCCGTAGAGATAGCCGTCCTTGGGTGCAACAAGCATGATCCGCTTGCCGGCGGCGGTCGTCACAATTGCGGGCGCACCGGATACGTCCCAATCGTGCCAATCCTTGGGAACGATCTTGAAATGCTCCTTGTAGGCGCCGGTGCGCGCATCGAGGACAACGACTGAGTCGGTGTAGAGATTCCCCCCGCCCCGCACCGGGGCCTCAAAGTCCGGCGATGGATTGCCACCCGGGACATAGAGCAGCCCCGTATCGGGATCGAGCGAATAGGAGGTCCACGTAGCGCCCCCCGAGATCGGCTGGCCGCGCGCCATGTCCCAACTTGACGTGTTGAGTGGCGAAGCGCCCTCTGGGCCTCGGGTAGGATCGCCCGGCTGCTTTGGCACGAGATAGAACTCCCAAACGATCCGCCCAGTCTGAGCGTCGAGCGCATACATGCGCCCCTTCACGCCCTTGAAATCGCCGCCGGCATTGCCGATGAAGACCAATCCGTTCCAAGCAATCGGGGCCGCGGGCGCGCTCTCACTCTTCTTCGGATCAGCGATTGCGGTCTCCCATAGGCGATCACCGGTCTTGAAGTCGTACGCGAGCACGCGACCATCCTGTGTCCCACGGAAGATCCGGCCGTCGAGATAGGCGACGCCGCGGTTGACGGCCTGCGGCGTCGCTGGCGTGTAGCTCTCACGCTTGCGCCAATTCTCGCGGCAAGTGGCCGGGTCGATCGAGAAAGTGTCGAATTGTGTCGAGAACAGCAGTGCGCCGTTTACGGCAAGGAGCCCTGTGTTGAAGCCGGTATAAATGCCTGTATCGTAGGTGCAGAGCATCTCAAGCCGACCAGCGTTCTCCCGGTTGATTTCGTTCAGAGCCGAGAAGCGGTCGGAAGTGAGCGTCTTGTTGTAGCTCGGCCAGTCGCCGGCATCCTTGGTCGGTGATCGTGAGGTGCTCGTCGCCGGCGTGCCATCGAAACCTTGCGCAGTCTCGACCGTCAGCTCGCCTTTGGGCGCGTTAAGATAGCGCACATAATTGATCCCCATGGCAGCGATTGGAACGAACCTGTTCCAGTTCATGTAGATCGCGCCTGCGACCACAACACCGACGACGGCTATGATTGCGAGACCAATCTTCATCGCCTTGTTCATGTGGAACCTCCTTCCGCGCAGAAGACCTCCGGGCACGCGCATCCGAGCCGATGTTCCCTTCGTTCCGTTTTCGGTACTCTTGCTTCTGGCGAAATGTGTTGGATCCAATCATCCAGCCACTCCGCGATCTTGTTTGGCGAGATCGAAGGTAAAGACGCCATTCACTTCGTCTGGGCGTTGCAACACCTCCGGATGGCGAAGCGTGCGAACCGCATCGTTGTAGCCGGCCTTCCAGTGTTCCGTCATCGTGCGGCGGGAAAACTCGTAATCCTTGGAGCAACCTTCATAATTCTTGGCGTGGTAGATGAGCTGTATAATATTGTAGACTTTCTCGTCAGCGAGATCCGCCAGCCTTTCGCCCTCCGTCGACTGCAGCAGGTCCTTGGGTAGCTTCTTGAGCAGTTTCGCGGCTGTCTGGCGAGCCATTTGCAATTTCTTGAATTGATCGGTCGCGCTCCGCGTGCGGCTGGAGTAGCGGATATCCTTCTGACGCACCTCAACCTCCATCAAGTCGCGCGGTAGTTCGCCGCGCGCGCTCCACAGATCGAGCTGAAAAACGAGGGTGTCCTGCCTGGGGCTGCTGTCGAGCAGCCATTGCAACGGGGTGTTGGAGACGAGGCCGCCATCCCAGTAGAATTCTCCCTCGATTTCCGTAGCTGGAAAGCCGGAAGGCAACGAGCCGCTGGCCATCACATGATGCGGACCGATCTGGTCGGTGGCGTTATCGAAATAGACGAAGTTGCCGTTGCGGACGTTCACAGTGCCGACACTGAAGCGAGTTGCTCCGGCATTTATCAGGTCGAAATCCACCAGGCGTTCGAGCGTGGCTTTGAGTGGAGCAGTATCGTAGTAGCTCATATCTGCTGGGTTCATGGACGGATAAAGGTAGGGCGGCGGCTGACGGAGTTTGAAGAAACCGGGCGCGCCGAAGAGCAGGATGAAGAATGAGCGCAACTGGTTGACGATTTTGTGGGCGTACTCGTCTTCGAGCTTTGCCTCACGAAAATAAGGTATTCCCAGAGGAGGGCTGCTGACGGTTTCCCAGAACTCCTGCAACCTCTCGACACGCTTTTCCGGCGGATTGCCGGCAATAAGCGCTGAATTAATCGCTCCGATCGAAATGCCGGCGACCCAGTCGGGATGCAGATTGGCCTCCGCCAGGGCCTGGTAAACGCCGCCCTGATAGGCCCCAAGGGCACCGCCGCCTTGCAGCACCAGTGCGATCCGCTCGAACGGCGGGCGCTCAGTCGTGATATGGGTCTTGCGCAGCAAAGGCTGACGGTTGGGCATTACGGTCCTCCTGTGCTTACTGTACGTTGCTCCACCATCCCACGCGTCGTTGAAGCCGTCATTCCGGTGCTCAACGCGCTCCATGCGGGTTCACGTGCGGCTCGGTTGGGTCCACTGAAGACGAGCGCTTGCCGAAGCTTGAGACCGTGCGTCGTCCTGTGCTGCGCGGCCGCTGGCACGCTCGCCACTGTGGCAGCGGCAAGCAGCCCGACCAGTGCCCGGCCGGCAAATCGAGCCAAAACTTTCGTTTCGTCTTCATGACCGCTTCCTCCATTTTTCAGGAATGGTTTGTCGTGCAGAACCTCCGTTGAGTGATGCGGCAAAATCCGACGAGTCTTGCAGGCGTGTCTCATCAGTGGCGGAAAGGCTATCGCGCGTCCATTCGGGGCAACATCAAAATCCCGCAACGCTTGGAGCGCGCGCCCGCGCTTCGAAAATTTTCGCTAATTCAACGCTTTGGCGCATGCCGTCGGGCGCCAGGAATTGTGACAGTCCGAGCTATTCGCTACGGCGCAGCTGTATGGTGCCTTTTGTAGGTCGTCGAAGGAAGTTCGCAAAACCAGTTTCGGTAGTCCCGGGCAAATTGACCCAGGTGCCAGAACCCCCATTTGTTTGCGACATCAGCAATGCTCATTGACGGTTCATGCTCTCTAAGCAAATCGTGTCGCGCGACGTTCAATCGCTGAATTTTCATGTAGAGCGCCGGTGGTAAGCCGAAACGCTCCATGAAAGCATTATCCAGCATACGGCGTGGATGAGAGATCGCCCATACTGTGCAGCGCTTAGGAGCACGCCGGCTAGTTCAGTCTGTACGGCTTCCGTGGCGAACGGGCCCTTGTCGATCCGCGCAATGTGATAGCCGCGTATCTTTTCGACGAGTTGCACGACCGAGACAAAAGAGGAGTGCCGCGGAGCATCTGTGGCGTTTGCGGAAATTTGATGTGCCAGGTTGGAGAAAAAGGACATCCTCCGCTCCCTACGTTATCGGGTCTGCCCTTTCAAGCTGGCCCGTGTCGGGCAGACCCCGAGCCTGTTGATCCAATGCCGGCAGCACAACGAGCGACGAGACTCCCAAAACCAGGCTGGAAAAGCTCCGCCTCGAGCGAGACGCCAAATTCGACGAGATTGTCTCATGCTTGAGCCGCGAACTTTATTCGGGATCGCCTGCCTCGAAAGCGGATCGTAACGACCTGGTCGAAGAGGCAGAGGTGCTTACCGATAACTGGGCAGCAGCCGAAAACAACCATTGCCTGTTGGAGCTGAGCACAGCCCTTCAGATTCTTCTCAGCGAGCACCAGGAGATTTGCAAGTAGATCATCGAGATTATCGATGCTGGAAGATCTGAAGAGTAGTCCAGGCCACCTCCGCGAAAATCGTGCGCAGAATTCTGTTGCTGCGCACCTGAACTGGCGCGCAGTCGTCGACCTTTTTCTCAAGGCACGAGAGCGGGTGCCAAGATGCCGAATGTGCATAGCGCACGGTTCTGGTACGGGCTCAGATTGCGCGTTCGCGCCGGTTATCGACAAAGGGAACCATGCGCACGACGAGGAGTATTCGGGTCGAGCTACTGGCTGCGCTTGCCATCACGACAATGTCGGGTCCGTCGGCGGCTGCGCGTGACGCCGATCACGCCTCTCATACCTTGGCAGGCGCTCAGACGGCTAAGCAGCAATGCCTAAATACCTGTCGTGCACGATTACCGCCGACTACCGTCGCTGAAGCAGTTTGCCAGCCTTCGAATGTCAGAACGTTTACCAGGACTGCGCCCGATACACTTGTACTGGCTTAGAGCCAGCATGACCGCCCGACGGGCCCGTTGCCGCCCCGACCTCTTCCATGATGGAAGGGTGTACTTATGGAGTGTCCGAGCTGCCGTACAGAAATGCCGGATCACAGCAGGTTCTGCGAGGCCTGTGACGCAGCGCTTGCAATACATGCGCCAAGTCGCTCGACGGGTAAATGAACGCGGTTCGTCGACATCGCACCCGCGGTCGCGCGCGACGAGATGACCTCAATGGGGCTTCCGCCGTTCCTGGTTGAGTTTGTACCCGAGTATTATGCGAGCGTGCGAGAAGGACGGTGGTACGTCACATCGACTGCGGCCGATGTTCTTGGCCGACCGGCAGTGACGTTTGCCGAATGGCTACGTCGCCGAGGCGCGGCCGAACACTAGGTCCGTGCGCGCGGCCAAGCGTGTCCCACCATGGAACTGAGGGCGCTACGCTATCTAGTGCTGATGCGTTTCACCAGAAGTGAGGGCGCCGGCGCCCATTGTCAGGTTGGTGCGAAGCGCCTGACCTATGCCAGGATCCACGACTGGCTGGACGAGACACTCAGCTGGTCGGTGGAACGCATCGTTCGACGTGGCTACGACGGATGACTTGATAGGCGCCCCGTGCTGGCGGCCACTTGGTAGGTCAGATTCAGGTATGTACGGCGCGGCGCGTCGGAAGGCCACTTCTTCCAAACTGGCGCACCCGACACGATTCGAACGTGTGGCCTTCGCCTTCGGAGGGAATAGGCCAACAACCCTGCCGCCCGCCGCCGACGGAAATTGAAGGCTGGGCCAATGCTTGGATGAGCCACGACGGATTCCATGAAAGATAGGAGGCGAAAACGCTAATCTTCGCCCGTAGCTTAAGTGGTGGGTTTTGGCCCAAGAAGATCAAAAATGCTTTATCTTTCAATGAGAGTTGACTGACACTCTCTCCGCCATGCGGCCGGAAAAGCCATTAATTTTCAGCACTTCGTGGAGGTAGCGGTTCGGCAGCATCCAAAAGCGGCGATTAGTCGAAGTCAGCTTTTTGGCCCTTCACGGACACCCGCCGACGACCTTTCATCCACGACTTGGCGAGCCGGCTGTTATTCGGCGTCCAAAATTTAGCAGCCAATTGACACTCAGTAGAGCCTAGCGGCGGATCAAACAGATTGTTTCCGGTGGCACGTTAGTGGGATTGAGATGCGAGTAGCCGGGTGTGTTACCAGCTTGCGTCCAAACTGCTGCTCCCTCAACTTCCAATTGGCGAGAAGCCGCTTTAGACTGTTGGCGCGGCAGCGGGACGATGTGGATGCCTGGGCGTCGAGCAATCGTCGGCGTAATCGGGGGCGATGGGCAGATCGAGCCCAGCGTCGCGCTGGGGAGGGTAATCGCGCAGCGAGAATGGATCTTGCTGACTGGCGGCCAGGTGCTGCCGAGAGCAACGGTTGAGCGCAAGGGAGAAGTCAAGGACGGGTCGATGCTCGGTGCTGCAGAGGTGGCACCCGCCACGTGCCGCCTGATCGGTATCTTGCCCGCTTCGGCGATCCACTGGGACTACGCCGAGGGCGGCCGACGGTTGTTTCTGCATACCGGCCAGCCTCACTATATACGAAACGTCATCAACGGCCGGACGCCCGACGTAGTCGTCGCATTCGGTGGCAGCCGCGGGACGCTTGCTGAGATCGCTTTCGCCACAGCCCGCGAGCGGCCGGTGCTGTTTTCCGACGGCAGCCTAGAAAGGCTGCGGCAAAGGTTTCGGGACCATTTCGGGCAGCGACGTCATGTGAACGAGGATATGAGAAAATATTTCGAACGGCCGCTCGAGGCTTATCCGGAAGCGGCAGCAGAGGCGGGCGACGCCTACGGTCTCGTTGCCATGCTGGAGCAGAAGCTGTCCTGCGCGACCGAGATGGACGACATTGCAGGTGCGGTGAGCGCGGTCATCGGCAGGCGTGGCTGGCGCGACGACGAGACAGGGTTCCCGGGCCTGCCCAAGGATAGAGCATCGAAGTCGCGCTTCGAGGCTATCGTCCAGGCGATCTCGCAGTGAACGGGCTCGCGAACTGGCGGCGTCTTATCCACGGACTGGGAATCTGCTTCGTCGTCGCGTTTCTAGCGAAGCTCTGGTGGGCACAGACGAAGATCGACCCGCTTCCGCTCGAGGTTTCTTGGAAATTTGTGCATGCCCTTTATGCCGCCGTCGGGCCGCTTAGCGAAGCCGCAGCGGGCGCCCTAGCGATCACTGGTGCGGTCTTCTGGCTGTTCACCACATGGGGCTGGCGACAGCCGATCTTCCGGAAGCTCGGCGTCATCAACTTTCCGGACTTCTCGGGTACGTGGTACGCCATCCAGCGCCCCGCCGAATGGCCTCGGTTCACAACTGTGGTGGCGGTAGATCATTCGTTTCGTGGGCTTCGAATGACGTTGATCCGCAATCAGAGCACCGGCCGGACGCTCGCCGCGACTCTCAAACGCACGGATACCGACTCCGTGCGCATCTACGTCGCCTACTACAGCTCCTTCGGGGTGGAGCGCGCCCTTACCGTGATCCCCACCGTCGATCATGGTGAGGACCACAGCGGCGCGCTCTTCCTCGATCTGAACGACGAAAGTGTTGATCCTGAGGGCTGGGTGCTGCGTGGTCAGTACTGGACCAACAAGCGCCGCGAGCCGAACGACGACACGACAAAGGGGACGTGGGGGCGGGTGGAAATGAGTTTCCAGCGCCGCGACCCTGCACCGGCGGCCGTAGGTCAGCTTCGCCCTAAGGATCAAGCGTGGCTCACGGAACCGCCGTAGAGCCTATCGGCCCGATCGGCTGGAGAACTCGGGATTGCCCTTGGCGACCAGCGCTTTGCGCTTCGCAATAAACGGGGCAGCGAGTTTCAGGATCCGGATCACCAGGAATTCAGCGGCTTTTCGAACGACGCAAGTAATTTCTCGATACAATGGCATCGGTGACCTTCCCAATGCCTGCGGAGCCGGCAGCGAGGTTGATCGACAGCGAGAGCGCGCCGGCAAGCGCGGTCTCGATCCGGTTCGCGGCGGGTTCGGTCTGGCCATTGGCGATCTGTACGAGGGATTCGATAAAGCTGTGACCGCGCGCGCAATCGTCTTGATCTTGTTCAGACCATGATGGTGTCAGGCGATCGGCCGCCCGCGAGACCGGGGAGCTAGACTAGTCGAGAAAGATCGAGTGTCATCCTCAAGTGCCTTCTTTGCGACTGGCCGGTGCTACCGCGAATCCCAAGCGCTAATGCAGCACCGCGCAAACCGCGCATCAGGCGGGCACCGGCTGGGTCAGGCTGCGAATGCCGCCGCCTCCGCGCGGGATGGTATCGAGCCCGAGCATGCGAATCTCGCGTCCGGGGAGGAAGTCTCGCAACTGTTGCTCCTGGAGATCCTGCTGTTCGGCGCCGGATCGCGCAGTGAGTACGTTCTTTTCGGTGATGAACAGGTTAGCTGCCGGCGAACTGGACACCGTTTTGGCGCCGCATCCGTGGCGGGCGTCAAGGCGTCGCGACGTCCTGGCCGTGTCGAGGCTTGCCGCTTTTTCTCTGAATAGACTTCTGCGTTTGCGACGTTCTTCAAAGAACTTTGTCTAACGCTCGAAGTCATGCAACTTTGAGCCTGGCCTTTGGCTGCGATAGGGCGGACGGTCGGTCGGATTCCTTTCTTCTTCAACGGCTACCTGTTCGTTTCGAGCCTCAAGGGAGCGGATCAGTTCCGCAAGCCAAGCTCTAAATCTTGGTCCCCAAATTCCATTGTGACCGTCGATTACCGCATTTGTCGTTTGAGCAACCAGGAACGGATTGTACGGCGTGCACCACGCGTCGTTCCTCGTCGCGCTGTCGTCTGGTGAGATGTAAACCTGCTGCGTAGAAATCCTGCGTCAACACCGATGTTTCTGACTCAGCTTTCTCACCGACGTAAGGAAGCAAGGTGTGGGTGGAGTAAGGCGGATAATTACCAAGCGTCGTTAGTTCTCGCTGCGACCTGGAAGATCCGAGCCATTGCCCCACCGGAAACGCAAGCTTAGTTGCCCAATCGTTGTCAGTTGCCACGGTGATCATCAACGGAGGTTGAACGACTTGAAAATGCTCGTCCTTGCGTGTGATGTCATCGATCGCGGTATACCGAGAAGCTTCAAATGCTGGATTCAGAAGGATTACCGCGTCGGCTGCTCCTTCGACCAACTTGTACTCTCCTCCGGGAAAACCGGGATGAGCACGTTCCGTCTCGTAAACCAAGGACTGAGCGGTAGCGGAGAAAAGCATACGAGCACCAAAACTGTGGCCAATAGCGACAAATTGGTCCAGGCTGTCTGGCTCACTCTTAGTGACTGATCCAATCGCGCTGACGATCTTTGTTACGACTGCACTTTGGGCAATGCGATCAGCATTCTTCTTCTTTACCCAGAAAGAGATATTCTCGAGAAATCCGGGCAATCTGGCACTTGCGTTCCAGCCTACGTAAATTCCAACGACATACTTTTGTCCTGCGTGGATTGTCCGAAGATCAAGCACCAATCGAGTAAAGTTCTGAAGATCCCGATCATCTGGAACAGCATCGTGCTTCCACCCATGAATGTACAGGATCGCTAGCTTCGGCAGCTTCTTTGCACATGGTTTGGTGGCTACGCCGAATGACCCCTCCGGCCTGGGCCGGTCCCAGTTTAGCTCGTACAAGACATTCGTAAGCTCACAGCGGTCCACAAATTCACCGGAGTTAGTAAGTCGAATGATCTTGATCGTATCATCCGGTCGGGCAATTAACCGCGGGTCATTGTTGCGATCCGTTTTGTGTTTAATGCACTTGTTTTGACTTGGGCCTGCCGGAAGCTCATCTCGGTTCAACCAGAGGGGCGCGAGGAAAAGACCAAGTAAAACGGCTACAACTACTGCGAAAGAAATAAGGTCTGCTTGCCCAAACATGGCCCACCCAGCGGCTAAACGACAGGTGCTTAAATACTTGCGCGCTAGAACTCAGACTATGATCTTCAACCTTCCTATTTTCAACTGCCATTTGAAGTTGTAACCTCGCGCAATTGATTGATGGGCTGCACCGAGCGGCCTGAAAAAAATTGGGCGGATATCATGATCAAGTCACCGTATCGCTTTTTTAGCGGCCTCTTTTTTGCGTGGTTGGTGTGTTGGTCGGCTTGGAGTGCTGAGCTAGCTGTACGTTATCGAGAAGGAGCGCTTGCCAGGCTCGGAATTACCGCCGCCGATCCATTCCAAAAAGTCGCGACGTTCTCATTCTTTGCTCCTCCGGACGTATCGAAGAGGGATGCGTTTACCGATCCTCGGACAATGGCTGTTGTGGGGGGCGTGATGTTTACCGCGACAGCGACGCCAGCATCTAATGACATCGCGAAATGCCCAGATTTAAAAATTGATGCCAAAGGTTCAGACGGCACACGTCTAAGGGCAAAATTTGGAGCCAAGCAGGGGCGAGCTTACATTTTCGACTGGGAAATGCTCCCGCTGGTCCAGTTCATAAATGACGGAGAAGCGGCACTCTACACGGACGTTGGTAGGTCCAAATACCATCGTGCATTTCAAGACAATTTGGTCGGAGTGAATCTGTTCCTCTTGGACAATGTAGCGGAAATGGAAGAATTTCCCCGCGCCCACATTCTCTTCGAAAATAGGATACCCGGTTATCCGCAGTTAGAACCTTCAGCGGACACGCAGGCCGCTTGGTCACAAGTTAAGCCAATTCTTTCTTTTTCCAGGGGCTTCAGCCAAATGATGTTTGTCGACAGGGATGTCGATTTCAAGTTCGGTTTGGACGGATCGGACTTGAAGATTTCTGGCGTGCCGTATTGGTTGCTTCTTCGTAAGAAAGCTGACGGCTCCGGTCAGATCTTTGATGAGGTAAAAAATACGGAGCTCGTGCGAAGAACCAACCCAACAATATACGATAGTATCTACAGGATCTCAAAGTTTGCGGCCTTCTTTCGGTATATCAAAGAAAGTTGCCCGGCAAATTGGGAGTCTTTCCTAAATGAAGTTGAATCAAACAAGGCAGAACTCGTGAACATCCCAATTGCGCAGATGCCGAAAAGTATACGCAGAACACGTTTGCAATGAACGCGCTCTATCACTCGTTCCCGCGGTTTGCGTCGTCAAGCAAGAATGAACTCGATGTTGGCTGGGAAGTCCTAGTCTCAATACTAGATCGGGGCCTAATACTTACGCACGAAAAGATTCGCTTTCCGTTCGTCACGCAAACGAACATTGATTTCCATTCTGGCTCTACCGTCGACCAGCTGAGATGCTGCTTTACATTCCTGATCGCGAGCGAAATCTTACATCACTCTGCTGCATTCGGCGCATATTCGCTGGAGTTCGAAGTTGAAGATTTGAGAGAGATTGGTGCATTTCCAGTTATATATGTCCCCCAACCGTTAGTTGATGCGCAGCACAATCTTCGCGAAGTCAGCATTATTGGTAACCAACTAGTGCATCAACTTCGAGATGTGGCAATTCTCTTAGAAGAGCTCGTCGGTCTCCAAACGATATTTGAACAAAATCGCGACCGGAAAGATCTGGAAATTGAGGTCCAAACCCAACGTCGAAGCGGGAAAATGCGCTTTTCCGCGATTGATTTGATTGTTGATCATCTTCTTGGTTCAAAAGTAAGTTTTTCCAACTTGTTGCACTCGATTCAATTCATGACGAACATGTTTTATCATGTTGACTCGACACGTCCCGAATTGCTCAGCCTGGATCATGATACGCACTACTACCTCCAACGTGAATGGAGAATCGTTTCGGGGTTGATGGAAGGTCATATGGACGTAGATGACCCGCTGACCGAAGACGATGTGCAATACTTAGAAAAAATCAATCCGGCTTTCGCGAAGGAAGTTACGTTGCGAAATGGCTCAATGAGTCCTCACTCTCACGTAATCCGCAAGATTGCAGGCACGCGAAAGGGACCGCTCTGGAAATCCGTCCGAGCCTTTTATGTTCCGGACGTCATGTTTGATCAGGCTAAAGCTGAGTTTGAGCGCCGGGGCATGCCTGCATCGCTTTTGAAAGCTTTGGATTACGCTGAGCTACTGGCTATACGGGAGCGTACGACTGCGCGAACGGAACGAAAGCGCCGCTAGTTTGTTGCGGAATGCTATCTTTGTTTCAGCCTTAGCCGGAGGCGAGGTTATTTGGACCTGCAAGCCACTCATCTGTCGAGAGGCGTGATCTACCATGTTACGAATGATGACCGGGAAATAATTTGTCACGAATGAGTGGATTGCAGCGAGTTCGCGGGAGAAATCTTCAGAGCATCGCGCGCGTCGACGAAACCACTGGGTACGATATTGAGTTCATCTCGGTCGCAATATGGGTCACCATTAGCGTAAGCGGAGCTCTGCGGCCCTCTTGAATGGCGCTTGACGCCTATTTTGTTCGCGTGGCGCGTCGCCGCGGTTTCCATGTGTCGGACAACGCGTTGACGGCGGCTTCGAGCGCCTTCCGGTCGACGACGTTGGGATCGAACCGCTCCGGACCCCAGAGGCGCATATGTTCGTGGTCCGGATGGGCGGGGTCTCTGATGGCTTCGAGGTATTCGGCATAACCCGGCGCACCGCCGACGTCTTCCGGAGGACAACGACCGGCGGCCTCGAGCAAGAAGGGAAGTCCCTCCGTCGTGGTGTTCTCGAACCATTTTTCGAGCTT